>NZ_JBXCIW010000001.1:0-579305 GCF_056786335.1 Paenibacillus sp. Y280 | reverse complement strand
AACTTCACCATAAAGGTGCTCCTCTCTTTTGGGTGATGTGTTCTAGACAAACACCATTCTACCAAAGATCAGGGCACTTTTTTACGTTTTTATAAGATTTCACTTTCGAAATTCAGGTTGAACTATACTTCATTGTTTTCATAGGAAACGTTGTATTAGCTTACTTTATCTACGATCAATCAAGCTTAGTTAAGCCTTTATTGTTATCTGTTCTAATGCTGATTTGAGTGCTGCGTTAGATTTAATTAGGCACAACTACAGAAAGAAAAAACAAGATCATTTAAGTTAGGGAAATTTTGGATTCTCTCGCAGGTGCCGCTCATTCTAATATTTGCGATGTTCAGCGCATTGTTGCTCAATCGCCAATTTCGCGGCATCTTTTTCCTGCCTGTCATTATCGCGTCCGGCGCGATTTTAAGAGAATTGCTGGAGCAGGGAACTGCCCAGCCCCCGATCTTTTACCAATATGACCTTTTCCACTGCTTGTGTGTTCTTACAGCGAAAAAGTAGCCTGGTTTGTTAGCTGTAAGCGCATATATGTGCTTACAAGGCGAGATTGGAGTGTGCGGACAGGTGGAGAGTGGCTGTAAGCACGTATATGTTCTTACAGCGGCAAAAGTAGCTTGGTTTGTTGATTATAAGCGCATATATGTGCTTATGTGAGAGATTGGAATGTGCGAACGTGCGAATTATGGCTGTAAGCACGTATGTGCTCTTATAGCGAAAAAGTATCTAGGATTGCTAGCTGTAATCGCATATATGTGCTTGCAACGTTTGATAGGAGTGGCACATTTGCTAGTCATGATTAAGAGCACGTGAGTAATCTCTCCTATAGTAAGAAGAAATAAAGGAGCAACGATGCCGAATAAGATTCATCGTTGCCCCTCTCTTATCCTATACAGCCTGCAACCCAGCTTGGTTAAGCAGGTTCCACGGTTTGTTGTAATGCGGCTGGAAGAAGAAGTCGACGTAGCTTAATTCGTCCATCGTCATGCCGTTTTGGATACATACCGACAGCGTATTGATCGATTGCGTTAGATCGACCTTCGATAGCACCTGCGCGCCAACAATTCTGCCGCTTTCCGCTTCGTAAACGACCTTTAGTGTCACTTGCTCGTAGGTAGGCATAAACTCGGGACGATAGTTGTCGATGATTGTGACATTTTTCACATTTATACCCGCAGCAAGCGCAGCCGTTTCCGTTAAACCAGTCGATGCGATGTTGTAATCGTAAATTTTAATTCCCGATGTGCCTTGTGTTCCGAGGTATCTGACGACTGGCTTCATCAGGTTTTTGGCAACAAGCGTACCCATGCGAACGGCATTTGTTGCAAGCGGGATGTACGCATTTTGGCCGGTTGGATTGTAGTGGACGGCGCAGCTGTCGCCAGCGGCAAATATATCGGGCTTGCTCGTTCTCATATATTCATCGACGATGATTGCTCCGTTTGGCAGCATGTCGACTTGGCCCTTCAGCAGCTCCGTGTTAGGACGGAAGCCGATGCAGAGTACAACAAGGTCCGCCTCATATTGCCCAGCAGTCGTATTGACGGTCGTAACGCGGCCTTCAGCGCCTGCAAACGAAGTAACGGTTTCGCCGGTGGCGATTGTAATTCCTTTATCAATTAGCGCTTGCTCGGTAACATCGGTAAATTCTTGGTCCAAATATTTATATAAAATGCGTTCCATATTGTCGATCAAGGTAACCTGCTTGCCAAGCTGCTCAAAGGCCTCAACAAGCTCTATGCCGATATAGCCGGCACCGATGACGGCAATGCGGTTCGCATTTTTAGCTTTTTCAATGATCGTCTTCGAATGATTATAGTTTTTGCATAGCACGATATTCTCAAGCTCGATTCCGTCCATTTGCGGAATAATCGGCCACGAGCCTGTCGTAACGACGAGCTTATCGAAGGTGTCAGTAAATTCTACACCGGTTAGAAGGTTGCGGACTTGAATCGTTTTGGCATCCGTATCTACTGCCAGCACATCATGGCGCATATGCGTCGTAACGCCAAGCTTAGCGAGCTGCTCTGGCGTAGCGTAAAATAGGTGCTCGGCATCTTTTACAACACCGCTAACATGAAGTGCGATTCCGCACGATAGAAACGAGATGTTGTCGTTCCGTTCATATACTGTAATGCGAGCCTCGGGGTAAAGCTTAGCCATTTGGGTAATAGCAGCAGTTCCTGCGTGTGTGCAGCCAATAACAGCAATGTTCATCGTCATATCAAACGCCTCCTATTATATGTGCAAAGACGTGAGCCGCATCGGCCGTCGACCTTACAACGTGAATTATTTCACAACCTACTGTACAATGTGAAAACATTCACAACCTCTTCTTGCTTATATCATATTCGCTATTAGGAAAATTGACAAGGGATTTTGAACCATTTTAGGTATAAGGAATGAATTTTCAGACTATTTGACACGACTTAGCCACAATTTATGTCGGGCAGCAAATTTGAAAGTGCATCAGCTCGTAAACAGTTCTGTTTATTGCGCGTTAATGCCGTTTTCATTTTTGACGGTTTTCGATTACACTCATACTGAAAGCATAGCAATCGCTAAGGAGGAATTCAGATGGAGTCTGTCTATGACGTTAAAATAGTACTTATAACAGGTGCAGGAGCAGGAATAGGCCGTGCGCTTGCAATCGCCTATGCGGAACACGGAGCGCTTCCCGTTCTAGTGGATAAAAATGAAGCCGGGCTGGAACAGACAGGCGAGCTGCTGCAGGAGGCTGGCTATGACTCTCTATCCTTTGTCGTTGATTTGAGCAATCCAGATGAGATCGTAGGATTGTTCCGCGATATCGAGACCATACTTGGCAGACTGGACATCGTCATAAATAACGCAGGGTTTGGCATATGGAAGTCACCCTATGATCTTTCGATTGAAGAATGGGACGACGTCGTGAACACCAACCTTCGCGGCACTTTCGTCTGCTCGCGTGAGGCGGCGAAGCTGATGCGGACAAGCGGAGGCGGAGCCATCGTGAACATTTCCTCCACGAGAGCGATGATGTCGGAGCCGGATTCAGAAGCCTATGCGGCCTCGAAGGGCGGAATTCTGTCGCTTACGCATGCTATGGCGGTGTCGCTCGGTCCGGATCGCATTACCGTCAATGCCATCTGTCCGGGCTGGATCGAGAATGGCGATTACGATAAGCTGCGGCCGGAGGATCATACCCAGCATCCGTCCCAGCGCGTGGGCAAGCCAGCGGATATTGCTCGTGCGTGTATTTACTTAACTGACCCTGGCAATGATTTTGTAACGGGTACCCATATTACGATTGATGGCGGCATGACGAGAAAAATGATTTATGAGGAATAGCCTTATTATTTTGCTGCATGATGTGACGCTTGACGAAATTGAATGGGAGTCATGCCGATCAGCTGCTTGAATAAGCGGTGGAAATGCTTCATGTCGTGCATGCCGACGAGGGGAGCAATTTCCACCGCTGTTTTCGTCGTTTGCTCAAGGAGGATGCAGCTTCGTTCGATGCGCTCCTTGCGCAGAAGGCTCGTAAACGTAAGCCCCGTTGAGGCTTGGATAAGCCGCTGCACTTGACGCTCACCAAGCTGGACTTGCCTTGAAACGTCACGCAGTGAAATCGGAACGTGCAGCCGTGAACGCATAAAGTGGATAATCGTGTCCACACGATTACCAGGCTCGATGACATTCGATGGACTATGATGCCTCCCAATCTCTAAACGACGTTCCAGCAGCAGAAGCAGCTCAAGCAGCATAGCAAGCAGCATCGTATGAAAGCCCAAGCGGGCTTGCTGAGTTTCCTGAAGCATGCGGTCGAATAAACCTCCAAATTCATGCGCTTGCTCCCTGAATGATATCCAGCTTGTCATGACATCAGCGCCAATATGTTTAAAGCGATACGAGTTTAGCATATTTGGCATCGTGCTCGTAAGGGAATCAAGGACCGATTGCTTAAAGATGCAGTTGCCCACGATTAGACGGCTATCCGCAGACGAGGAGGACGGTCTAAATACATGCGAGATGCCGATGGGTATCAAAAATAAATCTCCCTTCGTTACGCGCAGCGCCTTATCTCCGATATAATGAAAGCCGCTTCCCTCCCATACATAACAAATTTCCACAAATTCATGTGCATGCTCGCGCAGCTCGAATCGTTCGCTTACCCGATTAACGAATATAGATAGCTCATCATTGAAATAAAGCTCGGCCTTGGTGAGCATGACATTTTTCTTCATCTGGAAGCGCCCCTAATCTATAAAAATAAGAAACTATACTAGTGAACCGTATACGTTTGCAAGATTGATCTTATGTCATTTTACACCTATATATTTGTCGTAATCAACCTATTAGTCCATTCTGTCGCTGCTGTACAATCAGAGGTAATAAGGCGAAGGAGTGGTACATAAATGAATCGTTCATGGCAGGCAAATTGGATTTGGACAGAAGGGGAGGAGAGTCCTCGCAATGAGTGGCACTGCTTCCGCAAAACCTTTATAGTACCGCAGGAAGGCTGGAGCGAAAGCTCGCTTCGCATAACGGCGGATTCAAGATATGTATTGTATATCAATGGAAAGCGGCTTGGACGTGGCCCCGTTCGTTCTTGGCAAACAGAGCAATCCTATGATACGTATGAGGTTGGACATTTGCTTGAGCGTGGCAAGCAGAATACGATTGCAGCAATGGTCATGCATTTTGGCGTAACGACTTTTTATTATATACGCGGTCGCGGCGGCTTGCTGGCACAGCTGGATTTTCTGAGTGAAGAAGGCAGCGTGCTGGAGACAGTGAGCAGCGATCAGTCATGGCGGACGTCCCGTTATCTCGGTCAACATTCAAGATCTACACGCATGGCTTGCCAGCACGCTTTCTCTGAGTATTTGGATGCCTCGGAGTGGGATGACAGCTGGAAGGAACGTGATTATTCCGATATAGGCTGGGCATCAGCGCTCGTCATAGCAGCAGTAGGGGAAGGCCCATGGACGACATTAATTCCTCGCGATATTCCTCTGCTGACAGAAGAGCAGGTTTTTCCGCAGCGTGTAGAAGCGCTTAACAAAGTAAAAACCTTTCACTGGTCGGCTGCAATAGATGTGCGCAATCATTTGGTAGCAGGCAGTGAGAATCATTCGAATCAGCTCGAATATATAGGTTATGCGGCGACGCTATTGCATCTCGAAGAAGCGGCTTCCGTTATTCTCGGTGCCGCTTTTGGTGAAGGCATCGTTGCCGCTACGCTGAACGGAAAGCCGATTGATGCCTTTGGCAGAAATGACGTTGAGCGATATGCGGAGCTGGAGCTTGACGCGGGCGAGCATTTGCTGCTTGTGGATGTGTCAGGTCCGTCTCATCCCGGCATTATTCATCTGGGGCTGTACTGTGAGAAGCCGTTTGCATTCCGTTCGCCTTGGGAAGGCGCTGGTGAAGAGCATTCGGTGTTTTGCTCGATTGGTCCATTCGAAACGGCTGTTCAAATCGACCATCAAGGAAGGCAGTCGTTTAATCGCAATCATCCTCTTTATATGGAAGTCATTGGCTCGGTTGCCTCGTCGGATGACTTATCGAAATATACCGAATGGGTAAAGCCGGTTCCGAATAAATATGTAAGCGAAGCCGATGTATTCGCGCTATGCGTCTATAAAAAGGAGAGTACAGCTCTAGCGATTCCGGCATCGTTGCAGCAAATGGTCATTCCAAATGCGGAGGCCGGAACTGTTCCGATTTTCCATGGGGCGGACACGGAGCTCATTATTGATTTTGGCAAAGAATATTCCGGTTATTTGACGTTCGAGGTAGATGCGGATGCGGATACCGTTATTGATTTTTACGGCTTTGAATATATGAACAGCCATTACAGGCAAGACACTTACGGACTAGATAATACGATCCGGTACGTTTGCAGGCAAGGCAGACAATTATTTGTATCCTCGGCAAGACGCGGCTTCCGCTATCAAATGGTGACGGTTCGGGGCGCTGCGAGGCCGGTTAAGTTTTATGGGTTGTCCTGCTTGCAGAGCAATTATCCGGTTGCCGAGATCGGGAAATTCCAATGCTCAGACCCGTTGTTAAATGATATTTGGCAAATTAGCCAGCATACGGCGAAGCTTTGCATGGAGGACACCTTCGTTGATTGTCCTGCCTATGAGCAGGTGTTCTGGGTAGGGGACAGCCGCAACGAAGCATTAATCAGCAACTATTTGTATGGTGTAAATGATATTGTGAAGCGTTGTCTCCGGCTCGTTCCGGGCTCGAAGGAGCAGACGCCGCTGCTTGTCAATCAAGTGCCAAGCGGCTGGAACAGCGTCATTCCGAACTGGACTTTTTTTTGGGCGCTTGCTTGTCACGAGTACTACCAGCAGACGGGAGACCATGATTTTGCGAAGGAAATGTATGCGCATATGAAGTTTACGTTGAAGCATTATGTAGACAAAATAGATGGAAACGGGCTATTCAACATTAAGGGCTGGAATTTCCTTGATTGGTCGTCGATCGATCAGCCCAATGATGGAGTCGTTGCGCATCAGAACATGTTTCTTGTCAAAACGCTGCAAGCGACAGCCGAGCTAGCCATAATCGCTGATGATTCCACAGGGGCTGATTGGCTTAAGGAGGAGGCTAAGAAGCTGGCGAGCGCGATCAACGAGCATTTGTGGGATGAACAGAATCAGGCTTATATCGATTGTATTCATGCGGATGGGCGAAGATCAGAGGTGCTCAGCATGCAGACGCAGGTTGTAGCGACTTTGACCGAGGTTGCTAAGGGCGAGCGCTATGAGCGGCTAACGCAATATATGCAGCAGCCGCCAGCGCATTTTATACAAATCGGAAGTCCATTTATGTCGTTCTTCTATTATGAAGCTTTAGCTAAATCAGGCAACGCGCAGCAAATCGTAGAAGACATTCGCCATCATTATGGCGTTATGATCGATAATGGAGCGACGACTTGCTGGGAGATGTATCCGAACTTTTCCGAAAATCGCGCGCATGAGGATATGCTGACACGCAGCCACTGTCATGCTTGGTCATCGGCGCCTGCCTATTTCTTAGGCCGTGAGCTGTTAGGGGTAAAGGCTCTGACGGCAGCATGGACCGAGGTGGAAATCGCGCCTAACCTATGCGGTCTCTTATGGGCGAAGGGCAGCGTGCCGCATCCAGGCGGAGGGCGAATCGATGTTTCTTGGCGAGTGGAGCAGGGTGGTTCGGCAATGAAGCTGGAGGTTTGTTATCCCGTGCATGCGAAAGTGAGGATTCGAGTGCCAGAGGGCGTAAAAGCAGATATTCGTGAGACGAGATTAGGCTAGAGCAAAAGGTGTTGAAGATTGGATAGGGCTGCCTTGCCAGTACATAAATGCACTAGCAAGACAGCCCTGTGTGTATCTTATATTTAACCGGACCTCTTCATGAGCGAAAGGCCGTATGGAATCCCCTTGTTAACAGCAAACAGCATGTGTACCAAGTTGTTTAAAACTCGCATTCTAAAACAACGAAAGCCCTACCTCTCTTCCGTCCTCGCGGCTCCGATGACCGCGCCAGTGTGAATCAGAAATACATCACGTAACAGGTTTGAGAATTAACAGCAAAGAAATCAAAATCCGAGGAAAACATTGAATCTTACTGGGGATTTGCTGGGGTTAAATATAATACGTTCTTTCTATAATACTACACTGCAGAATGAAATGCAACATCTAAATGGAAAACGCATGACTTTTACCTTTCTGGATACTCTAGAGATGGAAAGGGGGAAGTCAAAATGCCAAGTTGGTTTGAAATTGTCCTTCGAACGCTAGCGGCAATTGTCATTCTATTTGCGTTAACGAAGGTGTTAGGGAAACGTCAAATTTCACAGCTGTCTCTATTCGAGTACATAACAGGCATATCTATAGGTAACATAGCCGCCTATATCTCGCTTGATCTCGATAATTTATGGTTTTTGGGTTTGGTTTCGTTAGGGGTGTGGGTCAGCGTATCGGTCGCTATGGAATTTTTGACGATGAAAAGTAAAAAAGCTCGTGATTTTATTGATGGCAAAGGAACGGTTCTCATTAAAGATGGACAGCTGCTCAGAAAGAATTTGCATAAAGAACGATTGACATTGGATGAAATGCTTGAACAATTGCGGAAAAAAGACGTTTACCGCGTGGCAGATGTCGAGTTTGCCGTTATGGAGTCAAGCGGGGAAGTCAATGTGATGCTGAAGAAGGAGTATCAGCCTATAACGCCTGATGTACTCGGATGGAATGTGGCTAACGAGTGGGAAGCGCAGACCGTACTGATGGATGGGGACATCCAAGATGAGGTGCTCAGTAAGTTGGGGCATGATCGGCAATGGCTGCTCCATGAGCTGAAAAAGAGGAATATGACAGAGGCGGATGTGTTTCTCGCGCAACTTGACAGCAATGACGAGCTGCAAATTCAAACCGGGCAAGAGGGCAATCAGCCGCAAAACAATCAAACAAAACCGAAAGAGCGCGTCTCGATGCTGATCGAGCAGTTTGAGGCGGAGCTGCTCCGCCTTGAACGATTATCCCGTAATGAAAGTGATCGCCGTGTCTATCAGACTGCGATCGATCGCTTTCAAGCGAGCACCAAATCACTGCCGGATCACTTGTTGAAGCCTTAAGCTAGGTCCACATAGCAGCCCAGCGTTTCATTTCTTTTAATATCTGATGCAGATCCTCGCCCTTTGGCGTCAATGTATATTCGACCGTTACCGGTACGGTTGGAAATACTTTGCGTTCAAGCACGCCCTTCTCTTCCAGATGACGGAGCGTGCTTGTCAACGCACGAGGGCTAACCGCAGGAATCAGCCTCTGTATTTCTCCGAACCTTTTGGTACCGCAAAACAACTCTCGCAAAACAAGAAAAGCCCATTTACCGCCAATAACGTCCAGCGTCTTCTCGATATTGCACTCGATATGCAAAGGCTCTTTCGGAATGTAATTATGTGCGCTCAATTAGAAGATCCCCTCTCCATCGCTACTACCATAAGTATAGTATATATATTGGAGATAATAAAATGAAAAAACATTCACTCAGAAGCGGAAACAGCTCAGGGCGCTAATAAAGGAACAGATTGTAATAGCAAAAAAAGGCTCCTGCAAAGAGAGCCTTTTTTTGCTATATATAATAGAAGAGATTTTTTTATTGATCCATTTGAGCCTCGGAAGGGCTATAGGTTCCCGGCTGGGTGATAGGTGCCGGCATGTCTTTACCACCGGCAAAGTGATATTTGACTACCTTATTAAATTGATCAATCCATGGCATGAGGGAGCGTCCGCCCCAAGCCTCTTTAGCAAATTCATTGAAATAATTGACGAACTCCATATTAGCCGATATATGAACCTCTTGTACGGTAGGCGCAAGCTCGCGAACTTTTAGGGCGACGGTTTGCTTAAGCTCATCTGACAAGTCATTAATATCATTGACGGAGAAGTAGGAATTGTAGGGCGAAACGAGTATGCGGCTGTTGCCGTAAGGGCTGCCGGTATCATGATTGTAGACCCCTTCATTGGTTCCGGTATTGTCTTGCTCTGTTTTACCGCCGTGATTGCGAGTGCCGACAGCAGTCCAATCCAGCATCAAGCCTACGTACGCATTTTTGTCCGTCAGCATGACGATTGCAGAGGCAATGCCATTTAGATCAGTAACCTTTCTTGAAATAACGGAGCTGTATTCAAAAAAAGCATTGTCATGCTGATGCGGGCTATTCGACATTGGACCATAAGATTTCCCGCCCAGCATCTTCGGATCGTTGGCCTGACGGCTGCCGTAATCGGTATCGCTTTTCTGGACAAGCTCTTCGTAATTGCAGCCGGCAGCAGCCGATAAGACGATAGCGGAGAGCATCAGTGCGGCCATTCGTTTTAGCATTAAGAACGGACCCCCATTCATACGATAATGGCTTTAGTTTTTGCCTTGACAGCTTAAATATACGTTTCAGCGAGCATACATAATTGACCATGGGTTTGGTGCACAATGAAGGGTAGAGAGCAAGTCGAACAGACATGCTGCAAAATGAAATGCAATAGCTTAAAAACGTTGGAATAATGCGTTTTTGACAGCTTTGAGAACAATTTGTGAACTCTCTGTGGAACATTGACAAATAGGGGCTTCAACTTTATATTTAATAAAGTGATTTAAGTTGCAGGAGTTGTAATAACATCTGTGAAACACGCAGCCAGCCGCATGCCACGTTAAAATCAGGCAGCTGCGAAAACGTCAAAAGTGGGGTTGATTAATGATGAAACGGTGGCGATTTGTAAAACGGCTTGCGCCGCTTATGGCCATGATGGTACTGGTGCTAGCGGCTTGCGGGCGGAGCGATTTGTCGACGCTGAATCCTCAGGGACCTGTAGCGGAAGAGCAATTCGGACTGATGAAGCTGGCAATCGGAATCATGTTAATTGTGATTGTTGTCGTCTTTGCGATTTCTTTGTATGTAATCATTCGGTTTCGCAGACGCAAGGGAGACAATACGATTCCAAAGCAAGTTGAAGGAAATCATAAGCTGGAGATCATTTGGACAGTTATTCCGATCATCATGCTTATCATTTTAGGCGTTCCGACTGTACAATCCGTATTTAACTTAGCTAAAGACTACAGCAAAGATCCGGAAGCGGTTCAAGTAATCGTTACTTCACACCAATACTGGTGGGAGTTTGAATACCCGGATTACGGAATCAAAACAGCGCAGGAACTTATCATTCCAAAAGGCAAGACGATCTCCGTTAAAGCGAAATCTGCTGACGTGCTTCACTCGTTCTGGATTCCATCGCTTGCAGGTAAAATCGATACGAACCCTGGCGCTAATGAAAATGCTATGTACTTCTCAGCTCCAAAAGAAGGCGTTTACTTAGGTAAATGCGCCGAGCTTTGCGGACCTTCGCACGGCCTGATGGACTTTAAGGTCAAATCAGTGGACGAGTCTTCATTTGATCGTTGGGTAGCAGCTCTTAAAGAGCCTGTAGCACTTCCGAGCGATCCAGCAATTGCGAAAGCATTCGAAAGCAAATGTCTATCTTGCCACGCAGTGGGCGACCTTGGCGGACCGGCATATCCTAACTTGACAGGTATCGGAAGCCGTGAGACTGTCGGAGGTATACTCGTTAACACCGATGATCCGCAATATTCCAATGAAGGTTCAGTTTATGACAACTTACACCGTTGGATCAAAAATCCGGAAGAAGTAAAACCGGGCAATCAAATGAGTGGAGCTTATGATCTAACTGAGCAGGAAATTGAAGGTATTGCTAAATATTTATCTGAACTAAAGCTTAACTACCAACAATAATTTATCGGTGATTGAAGGAGGTACCTACTTTGGCTCATGCGCATTCGCATCAGGTCAAACGTTACAGTGGTCTGATGGACTGGCTGACAACGGTTGACCATAAAAAAATTGGCATATTGTATATGATTGCTGGCGGATTTTTCTTCCTTGTCGGCGGTTTGGAAGCGATTTTGATTCGGGTTCAATTGTGGAAGCCGCTTAATGACTTTGTTAGCGCGGATACATACAATGAGCTCCTAACTATGCACGGTACGACTATGATCTTCCTAGCGGCCATGCCGCTGTTGTTCGCTCTTATGAATGCGGTCGTTCCGCTTCAAATCGGCGCGCGCGACGTAGCCTTTCCTTTCGTTAACTCACTTGGCTTCTGGACGTTCTTGTTCGGCGGCGTGCTGCTTAACGTCAGCTGGTTTACAGGAGGAGCACCGGATGCAGGTTGGACATCGTATGCTCCGCTCGCTGGTACGACCTATAGCGGCGACCATGGCGTAGATTATTACGTTCTCGGCTTGCAAATAGCCGGTATCGGTACGCTAATCGGGGGGATTAACTTCCTCGTAACGATTATCAACATGCGTGCGCCAGGCATGACGTTCATGCGTATGCCGATGTTCACATGGACAGCGTTCATTACTTCAGCGCTTATCTTGTTCGCATTCCCTGCTCTTGCAGTTGGTCTTGCGGCGCTAATGTTCGACAGATTGTTTGACGCAAATTTCTTTGATCCTTCAGGCGGCGGCAACGCTGTACTATGGGAGCATATTTTCTGGATATTCGGGCATCCTGAGGTTTATATCCTCATCCTGCCGGCCTTCGGCGTTATTTCCGAGGTAATAAGTACATTCTCACGCAAGCGTTTGTTCGGTTACAGCTCGATGGTATTTGCTACAATCCTGATCGGCTTCTTGGGCTTCATGGTTTGGGCGCATCACATGTTCACGGTTGGTCTTGGACCGGTCGCGAATGCGCTGTTCTCGATTGCAACGATGCTTATCGCCGTTCCGACAGGTATCAAAATTTTCAACTGGCTATTTACGATGTGGGGCGGCTCCATTAAATTCACGTCAGCGAATTTGTTTGCTGTAGGATTTATCCCAACCTTCGTAATGGGCGGCGTTACCGGCGTCATGCTGGCAGCAGCGCCAGCTGACTTTCAATATCACGATTCTTACTTTGTCGTAGCGCATTTCCACTACGTTATCGTAGGCGGATTGATTCTCGGTATTTTCTCTGGCCTTCACTACTGGTGGCCAAAAATGTTCGGCCGTATACTAAACGAAACACTTGGCAAGCTGACGTTCTGGACTTTCTTTATCGGCTTCCACTTAACATTCTTCATTCAGCATTTCCTTGGCTTGCTTGGTATGCCGCGTCGTATTTGGACATATCTTGACGGTCTTGGCTTTAATGAAATGAACATGATTAGTACGGTTGGCGCATTCTTGATGGGCTTCGGTACAATCTTCTTCTTGCTGAACGTCGTTATAACAGCATTCAAACCACAAGATGCACCGGCAGATCCTTGGGAAGACGGTCGTACGCTGGAGTGGACGATTCCATCTCCGCCGCCAGAGTACAACTTCGCTCAAACGCCGCTTGTTCGCGGTTATGATGCTTACTGGAAAGAAAAATCGGATGGCCACAAAGGCATGACGCCTGCTGAGCCAATTGGTCCGATTCATATGCCATCTCCATCAATCCTGCCGTTCTTTATGGGACTTGGCTTGTTCATCGCAGGTCTAGGATTCATGTATGCTCATGATTGGGGCAACCTGTTCGGCTCATTCAAAACTGGTTATGCTGTTGGTATTTTTGGCCTTCTGATCTTGTTCGGATGCATGTTCCTGCGTTCCGCAATCGATGATCACGGCTTCCACATTGAAGAAGACGAAATCCTTAGAGATTTGGGGGGTAAAGCATGAGTGCGCATTCGCATGTAGAGGGGCAATTGCCTCATGAGCCCGAAAAGGCGACCCTCGAGGGACGCAATAAAGTATTAGGCTTTTGGCTTTTCCTTGGCGGCGAGACAGTATTGTTCGGAACGTTGTTCTCAGCGTTCCTTGCACTTCGCCATCAAGTTCTTGACGGTCCTCCAGCGCATGAGCTGTTCCAGCTTCCGCTCGTTGCGCTTGCGACTGCACTATTGCTTACATCAAGCTTGACCAGCGTATTCGCTGTTCACGCGCTGCATACGAATAGGGTAAAAGCGCTTATTAATTGGCTGATTATTACCGTTGTTCTTGGCGCAGGCTTCCTAGGACTAGAGATTTATGAGTTCTACCACTATGTACATGAAGGCCACGGCTTTACGACGAGCGCATTCAGCTCCTCGTTCTATACGCTTGTTGGCTTCCACGGAGCGCACGTTGCTTTCGGTATTACGTGGATCACATTGATTATCATTCAACTCGCAAGAAAAGGCTTGACTGTTGTTACCGCACCGAAGGTATATGTAGCCGGTATGTACTGGCACTTTATCGACGTTGTATGGGTATTCATTTTCACCGTCGTTTACTTGATGGGAAAGGTGGTTTAATCCATGGCCAGCAATCATCCAGCCACAGAGGAAAGCCCCAAGCGTCATAAGGTCGAAGGACCGAAGAAGCATATCATTGCCTTTATTTTCTCCCTCCTGCTTACGTTTATCGCATTCGCGACTGTAATCAGCGGAGAAATCAACAAAGATTTCATTTACATTATTTTAGTCGGATTAGCCGTTTTGCAGGTTTTCGTTCAAATGGCATTCTGGATGCATATGAAGGACCGCGGTCATACTTTCGCCATTATCGGCATTTTGACAGGCGTATTCATCGTATTCACATGTGTCATTATGGCCGAGTATTGGGCTTGGTGGTAATGTTCGATTGATTGGAGGAGAGGAGGGTCCCGAGGCTTGGGTCCCTCCTCTTTTGTAAAAATAGGCTAGTGTTATTGAAAGGAGCTTCCACGATGCTTGGCTTACAGTATTTTCGCTTCGAAGAATTGTGGACCCCCATGTTTGCGTTCGGGATGGCGGCAATCGTCATTCTATATTACTATCTGATCGGTCCATGGCGAGAGAAGAATGATCCTCAAGCACCGACTGCAACTAGGCTGCAAAAGGTGATGTTCGTCTCTGCTGCTATTATGTTTTATTTGGTGCACGGAGGGCCTTTTAATCTATTAGGCCACCTTATGTTTACATTTCATATGATCAATATGTCTGTGTCTTATTTGATTGTACCGCCGCTAGTTTTACTAGGCGTACCAAGCTTTTTATGGAAAAAGCTGTTCTCGATGCCGTTTTGGAAAAAGCTTAGCTTTATGATGCATCCGATTGTTTGTCTTGTGCTGTTTAATGTCTTGTTTTCGGTATATCATATTCCAATTGTCCATGACTATGTGATGACGCACTTTGCTGTGCATCGTCTTTATTATTTTATTTTGCTCGTTACATCGTTTATGATGTGGTGGCAAATTGCTGTTCCTGTACCAGAGTGGGCAAGACTAACCGATTTGAAAAGAATGGCTTATGTTTTTGCAAACGGAATGCTGCTTACACCAGCCTGCGCCTTAATTATTTTTGCGAAAACGTCCATGTATGCCATCTACAGCGATCCTGACGTATGGGTGACTGCAATGGGTTATTGCGTAACGGGCGATCCTAGTCGATTGCTGGAAAGCTTCAGCGGTCCGCAATTTTTTAATATTATGGATGTCGTTGAGGATCAGCAGCTTGGTGGAATCGTGATGAAGTTTGTGCAGGAGATTATGTACGGCATTATTTTGGCCTATATTTTCAAGCAATGGTTCAAACGAGAGCATACGGAAGATGATTTGCCAAATACGAATAAAGGTACGGCTTAGCACCAATCATTATAAGAACAATAGGTGGGGTAGAGTTGAACATTTATAATATTATGCCGACAATTAGCACCTTCTTCATCGTGCTTAGCGCAGTCCTAGTAGCCATAGGCTGGAGACTGGCCATTAAGCGCAGGCTGGAGGAGCATCAGAAGGTGATGTTCTATGCAGCGGTAGCTGCAATAATCTTTTTTATCGTATACGCATCACGAACGATTTTTGCAGGTAATACCTCATGGGGCGGGCCGGATGGTTTAAAGCCATATTATCTCGTTTTCTTATTGTTTCATATTGTGCTTGCGACGGTTGCTGCCGTATTTGGCATTACGACGCTTACGCTTGGCTACAAGAAGAAATTCGCTAAGCATCGGAAGTGGGGAAAGGTTACTTCGGTTATTTGGTTCGTAACCGCCATTACCGGTACCATGGTTTATGTTTTGCTTTATCTGATGTATCCGGGCGGTCATACGGAGCCTATGATAAAAGCGATTTTCGGATAGATTACGATTCATAGTCAGTGGGAAAGCCATGCATTCGGGAGAGACAACTCTTTCGGAAGTATGGCTTTTTTTATTTATTGGGAGGTGTTGACAAAGGTGTACACAGTGAATATACTGTGTATAAAGATATATACAGTATATTCACTGGTTGAGCGAAGGGAGCAATTGCAATGGGGTTATGGAAAGGCGCTTGGTATTTAGCGAAGCATGAACTGGCTAGGGATCGTTGGAAAAGTCTCTTATCGATTTTTTTTATCGGCTATTTATTGTTATTCACGGTTCCATTATTAAATGATGTGATTGAAGGCAACAAAGAGAAGGCGCTCTACTGGGCTGCAGACTTTGTTTATCTAACGTTATTCCCTTGTATGGGTTTTATTCTTAATCAAGCGATGCTGCGTTACTGGAAGGATAATAGCTATACCAAAAAATTAGCGTATTGGCGAACGCTGCCGATCTCATCCAAGCAAATTGCGTTGGGACGTATTATACAGCTAGCTATTGTATTGTTAACAACGCAGCTGTTATTTTTCATCATACAATTCATCTTCATACGAGATATGGGTGCGGACATATCTGCCTTGCATTTTGCAATCTATGGGCTTTTCTGGTTCGGTTACTCCTTATCGATGGCGATTGCTTACGTCTACTGGGAAGTTGGTCATACAGGCAAAATATACTTCTTGTTTAACATGGTTTATATTTTTGTACTACTCGTTATCTCGAGCTGTCTAACAGTATTGATGGATAGCAATATTGTTGCCGCATCCCTGCAAGCGATCACAAACGGACACTGGTGGATTGCTTTAGTGACTATCGCAATAAGTGTTGCAGCCATCTTCATTGGAGTGAATCGCATTGAAAACCGTCTTGAGAAACGCAGCTATAGCGCTTAGTCATTAGAGAATGGAAGAAGGTGAAGGCCATGCGGCTGCCCATACAAATTAACGAGCAAAGCGCAGAGCCGCTATATCATCAGATCGAAGTACAGCTTCGCGCATTAATTGTAAGCGGACAGCTAATAGAAGGGACGTTGCTGCCATCGATTCGCGAGCTTGCGCAAACGGTTAAATGCAGTGTCATTACCGTAAAGCGGGTATATAACGATTTGGAAGCGGAAGGGCTGCTTCGAACGAGGCAAGGAACCGGCACTTATGTGGCGCAGGTTGGAGAACAGGAACGTGACCGGCATCGGCTCGCCGCTGTCATTGAAGCATTTGAGCAGGCAGTCGTTGCGGGCAAGCGGGTTCAGTGTACGGAGGAAGAGCTGGATTCGATGTTTAAAGACGCGATGAAAAAACATTTTGAATAAAGGATGGGACGCATGATGGAGGATACGATTGCCATTCAACTGGACGGCGTTGTGCAGAACCGATCGAATTTCAAGCTAGGACCGCTTCATATGAGTATTCCGAGCGGCTACATTACAGCTATTGTTGGTCCTAACGGCTGCGGCAAAAGCTCGACGTTCCGCTTGATGCTTGATCTCGATAAAGCGGATGAGGGCTCGATTCAGCTGCTTGGTCATCAAGTAGAGAAGGGGCTCGGCACTGAGCTAAAGAAAAGAATCGGGTATTTGCATGATCAATCTTCTGCACACGAGGATAGCATGATGGGGACGGAGAAGGCAGCATTTCACCGGTTTTGGTATGACAACTGGGATGTCAATCGCTATCGCGAGCTGCTGCATATTCTTGAGGTCGATGATAATCAAGTGCTTGGCAAAATGTCAAAGGGGATGCGCCGCAAATTCGAATTTGCGTTAGCGCTGGCTCATCATCCTGATCTGCTATTGCTCGATGAACCATCCTCAGGACTTGATCCGCTTGCTTGGAAAACGATGATCGAGGTGCTTCATCGGTATATGGACCGCGGCGATCGGACCATTCTCATGAGCTCCCATATTATTGAAGAAGTGAAACGTCTTGCCGATTTTATCGTATTTATGGCTCAGGGACGGGTGCTTGGCATCTATGAGAAGGATGAGCTGTTCAGCAGCTGGTTTACGATCTTTGTCAGCGGCACGGGGCTAAATCCGAAGAAGGCAGCGTTGATTCCAGGCCAATGCGGCGTGGAGCATACGGGTGGAATAACGTACCGCATAACGACGAATAAAGCAGCTGAAGCTGAACAATGGTGTGCTGCGGAAGGTTACCAGATCGTCAGCAGGCAGGCACTTGAGCTCGATGAAATTATGAATGCGCTGCTTATGCAGGATCGATTAAGTACAAGAACGAATGAATCGAGGGGAGCAACGAAATGAATCCATTAATAGTAGAAAATGTTGTTAAGCAATACGGGGATAAAACAGCTGTCAACGGTATTAGTTTAGAGGTTAGCGAGGGTGAAATTTACGGCCTGCTCGGCGCCAATGGTGCAGGCAAGACAACGACGATGCGAATGGTGTTAGGCCTTATTTACCCGGATGAAGGAAAAATTTTGTACAACGGAAAAGCTTACAGCAATGATCAGCTCCGCAATCTTGGCTATTTGCCGGAGGAGAGAGGTTTGTATCCGAAGGTGCGCGTTAGCGACCAGCTGATTTATCTAGCTCAGCTGCGCGGCATGTCGAAGAAGGATGCGGAGCAAAGCTTGAAGAAGTGGCTGGACCGATTCGAGGTACCGGAGTATTACAACAAGAAGGTAGAAGAGCTATCCAAGGGCAATCAACAAAAAATTCAATTTATCGCTGGTGTTATTCATTCTCCGAAAATCGTCATCCTTGATGAAGCGTTCAGCGGACTTGATCCGGTTAACGTCGAGCTATTGAAATCAACGGTGAAGGAGCTGCGAGACTCAGGCACGAGCATCCTATTCTCCACTCACCGGATGGAGCATGTCGAGGAGCTATGCCGGAACATTACCATTTTGCACCGCTCAAATGTTGTGCTAAAGGGGAGTTTAAAGGATATTAAGAAGCAATTTCCGAAGGAGCGCGTCATTCTCAGCACGGAGAAAGAAGTTGCGGGTATCGAGCGGATTGCCGGGGTTACCAGCGTTAACCGCCATGAGTACGGCTATGAAGTTGGCATTGCAAATGAAGCGGTAGGCGGAGAGATTTTGCGACATGCCCTTGAACAGTCGAACATTTCAAGATTCGAAATTAAGGAACCTACCTTAAACGAAATCTTTATTAAAACAGTAGGCGGTGATAGCCATGAGTAATTTTTGGACAGTTGTTGGCTTTACGTTAAAAAATAAATTCAGAGGCAAAGCATTCCTCGTTACGACGCTTATTATTGCCGCTATTATGACAATCGCTATAAATCTACCTTATATTTTCTCGCAATTCGGCGGCGGCGACAAAGTAACTAATATTGGTTATATTCAATCCACACAAGCAGAAGGTGCGGCGACGGGTGACCAGCTTAAAGCATATTTTGAGCTGCAGGAGAAGCCGGGAGTAAAGCTTGTTCCTTACGAGGATAAAGGCACAGATGCAGAGAACGAGAAGCAGCTGAAGCAGGCGATTACGGCTAAAGACATTAAAGGCTACTTGGCTTTTGGCAAAATGACAGACAGTGGCTTTCCGGAAATCACGTATAAATCCGAGAAGCTGCTGGCATTTGATCTGACTAGCTCAATTCAGAATGGTCTTCAAGCGATTCGTCAAGCTACCGTGCTCCAGGATGCTGGATTAACAGATAAGCAGCTAGCGCTGCTTAATGCACCGATCGAAATCGCATCGGTACAAATTTCCGCTAGCGAAGGCGCAGGCAATGTCGGCGATGGCAAAACACCGGAAGAGCAAGCCGTTAATATGGGACTCGTATACTTCATCGTCGTCCTTCTGTTCATGGCTATTATGATTACAGGTCAATTGATCGCTTCGGAAATTACAGCAGAGAAAAGCTCGCGCGTTATGGAGCTTCTTATTACGAGCGTATCGCCCCTTAAGCAAATGTTCGGTAAAATCGTCGGCATGTTTTTGGTGGGGCTTATCCAAATTACGATCTACGTGCTCGTAATTATCGTAAACATATCGCTGCCGCATAACGATAAAATGCTAGGCCAGTTCAATATCGATTTAACAAAAATTGATCCAATGCTGCTGTTGTATGCGGTACTGTTCTACTTGACGGGTTACTTCTTGTTCGCAACGTTGTTCGCTGCGGTGGGGTCCATTGTCAGTCGTACAGAGGATTTGGGTCAGGCGGTGCTGCCGATTACGATGCTTTCGCTGGCAGGCTTCTACATTTCCATATTCAGCATTTCAAGTCCGGATAGCATTCTAGTGAAGGTATCCTCCTTCGTTCCATTCTTCTCGCCGTTTGTTATGCTGCTGAGACTAGGCTTGACCGATCCTCCAGTATGGGAAGTGTGGGCATCGATCGGTATTCTGCTCGTCACCATCTACGCTGCTGTATGGCTCTCGGCCAAAATTTACCGCACGGGCGTATTGATGTACGGCAAGCGTCCCAGCTTTAAAGAGCTTCGCAAAGCTATGAAGGCTTATAAGATTTAGGATTATTTGAAAACTGTGGGTAATACCTATAAGTGAGACAATTTTTATTAAGACTTAGAATTTGTATATCATCTACTTGAGACAAACTAAATGAACCAGTAGGATCAAAACCCTTGATCTTACTGGTTTTTTCAATTTTAACTTAAAATACAGAGTTAATATAAAAGGTTATGAAGAATTAAAAAAAGTCAGGTATATCGAAAATACGGTTAATGGAAGGAAATATTTCATGAATAGGAACAAAGGATGAGGCTTGATATTCTAGATAGCAATCACCCATAAGGATAACTTTTAAATTATCAATTTTGATATTTAACGACTATTATCGACAGTAAACAACATACAATATCTGGTACAATATTACTAAAGTCGTACTTGGGGGTATTCTAGTTGAAAGTAGTTATGCCTACAGAAGCTCAGATGCAAGCACTATTATCAGGTAGATCTTCGAGCATGAACGTTAGATTGGAACTCCAATCTCAGGAAATTCGTCTCCAAAAAGGATTTGATCGTTTAGTATGTCTTTCGGAAATAGAAATAGAACCACGCCAATGGCAAACTGATGCGGCATTGAAAGTATTGCGTGATATGCAAGGAAGCGCGATATTAGCTGACGAGGTCGGTCTGGGAAAAACAATAGAAGCAGGATTAATTATTAAGGAACTTTACACTAGAGGGCTCATCAAGTCCGTATTAATCCTTGTACCTGCCCCACTTGTGGAACAATGGAAAGAAGAATTAAATGAGAAATTTAATATTGAGCTTAAGGACAGCAAAGAGTCAGGATGGGAGACATCTAACTTTATTATTTCATCCATTCCTGGGCTCGTGCGTTCTGAGGAAAGAAAGCGAAAAATCAGTGAACGTACTTTTGATCTCCTTGTCGTGGATGAAGCACACTGTCTTAAAAATCACACTACAGCTACATACAAATTCATTTACAGCATAAGTAAGATAAACACGTTGCTTATGTCTGCTACACCTATCCAGAATGATATTAGAGAATTATATAATCTCGTGAACATATTAAAACCAGGGTATTTACGTAGTCGAAAACTATTCAGAGAAGAGTATATTATTAACCGTTATACACCCAAAAATATTCAAAATCTTAAAGATCTTCTAAATAATGTGATGATCAGAAATCGAAGAGCTAATACATTAGTGGAGTTACCAAGACGACATGTTTATAGCATGGAGATCGAGTTGTCTGATATCGAAAGGGAGTTCCATAATCAGGTGATAGATTTCTGTAGAAATATTTATCGTAAATATGTCGATGGTCAAATTCCTATTGGCTGGGATAAGACGGAAATCAATTTAATTGTTCTCATTCTTATGATGCTTCTTAAGCAAAATTGCAGCAGCCCACAATCAACCTTGAGGACCCTTAAGAATCGAATGCTGCCGCGGTTATCAGGATTAGATGATCAAAAAATATGTGAAGATCTTATTAGTTTCGGTGAAAGTATCACTGTTCCTACAAAAACATTAGAACTATTGAAAATTATTAAAGCCAATAACACTCAGGTCATCGTGTATTCTGAATATCTTGCGACCATCGAAATGTTAAAGTCAGTGTTTACCGATCATGGCGTTACTTTTACAACCTATCAGGGAGGTCTCTCCTCCAGCGAAAAGCAAATGTCTATCGAACGATTTCGAGATGGAGATTGCCAAGTGTTTATATCAACAGAATCAGGTGGACAGGGCCTCAATCTACAATTCTGTCATCGATTGATCAATTATGACCTTCCTTGGAACCCGATGAGAATCGAACAACGGATTGGACGAGTACACCGTTTCGGACAAGTAAATGATGTTGAGATATTTACGATGCCGACTAAAGGAACCATTGATGAGTACCTACTTTATATTTTAACCTCGAAAGTTAATCTATTTGAGATTGTCATTGGGGAGCTAGATACGATCCTCTCCTATATGAAAGTAGAGGATGATTCACTCGAAGTTAGAATCGGCAAGATTATATTAGAGTCTGCCCATGCATCTGAAATTGAACATAAATTAAGAGCGATCGGTGAGGATATGCTTAAAGCCAAACAAGAGTTGGAAGGGGATATAGATCAGACAACAAAAATATTAGATCATATCGGAGTAGGTGCCTAAATTGGAATTTTTCAAACTTAAAGATTTTATAAAAGAAAGTTGTTCATTTTTGGGTATTGATGTAGTAACGATTTCCGAGCATCTGATGCATATTATGATCCCTCAATATCTTAAGAATGAGTTCTCAGGTGTTGGAGAATATCAGATAAGTTTTATTCAGACTTCAAACCCAAAGCAAACATACATTACGTTTGAATCGTTCTTCACACAGAAGTTAGCCAAATTAGTTGCTGAGCAAAATCATGGGGTCGGGCATATCCTATTGCAGCAGACAATTGAGCGATTAGTTAATGAAATTACAACTAAGTTCCCAAGCTGTGAACTTGAAATATTAAATGAGGAAAGTATCAATTCGGATAAGCTGTATGTTTGGTGTAAAACAACAGTTCACGGACAATTAGTAGAGGAGTACCTTAAAGGCTTTCAGGTTGATCTCGAGACAGGAGTAGTCACCACTCTACTTGAAAGTTTGGAACAGATTTTAATAGAAGGTACAACTGCTCCGGTAGACGGGCTAACTAGAGAAAAGTTGGATTTAGCTCTTTCTAATGTATTAACTGAGGCTTCTAAAGATGCTGAACGATTTGTTGACAAAATTACGAAACAAACAAATAACCAATTACTAAATGAGATCAACCGAATAAACGACTATTATGATACCCTCATTGCTGATAACCAAGGTGGAGAAACATCAAAAGGAAATGAACCCAAGACGGAAATTGATTTACTGCATAAAGAGCGTGTAGCACTAATTCATCAGCAAGAAATAAAATTCTCGATGTCAGAAAGCGAAGTAATGATTGAACCTGTAGCTATATTGGTGGCAAGAAATATTGTTGAACATGCGACTGTACGAATCGATAGTAAGTCTGGGCATACTCTTCTCAAGGTTCATGGTGATAAACCATTAACCGTTCGATGTACAATTAGTGGTTCTACGGAAGGACCGTTTACAATCTCTAGTGATCATGTTTTAGTTACAGAAAAACATACGTTTGTATGTACGACGTGCAATAAGCTCTTTGATGATCGAAAGTTGAATAAATGCAAGGTTTGTACGGATCTCATTTGTATTTCGTGTATGACGCTATCAAGTGTAACAAAGCTTCCATTATGTAACTCTCATCATATCAATTGCCATATCTGCTTACAGGCTTGTGCTGAAGAAGAGCAGTATCTTTGCACAAATTGCAACCAATTCTATTGCGGTAATTGCAATCCAGGCAGCCTATGTCCTCTGTGTAAGTCCATAGCTCCCATAAGCTCAATAACACCTATAATTCAACGAATATTAAAGGCTATTCCAAATCCAACTAAATCAAAGAAATTTGAGTACGCCGAGAAGGGAAATCGAATTGTCTTACTAGGAAAAGGACTTTTATTCAAAGAGTTTTTTGTCATTTATGACAAGAAGGAAGATCGCATTGTGGAGATCCAAGTATTCGGAATGTTTAATAAGAAGAAGTAGTATACCATCCCAAGGATCGTTACTAGAAAAGTCATTAATTATAGGAGGTGTGTGTGAGTACAGCCATGCAATCTGCAATAGATAGGGAGATTCAATCAATTGAATCGGATGAATTTGGTCATCGACATTACTCTGAAGCACTTCAAAGTTTAATTGAATTACATGAGGCTCCTTACAGCATTGGTTTATTGGGATCGTGGGGTGTAGGGAAAAGTTCTATAAAAGAAATGTATTTAAATACGCTTGAAGAGGATAGCACGAGAAATAAATATATCTTTCCAATTACATTTAACTTGAGCTAGGTGGGAATGAGGAGGAGCTTAAAGATAAACTATATCACCAATTGTCTGTCCCTACCCAAAAGAAAAAAACAATGTCTGAACTAATTTCTGATTTTTTTGATAGAGGGTTATTCATGCCTCTCCAGATTGTGATCAGTTTCGCTTTTATCTTTATCGGTTAAACACCCTTATTGTTGCCGTACTTACAATCTCATATGGTGCAGTGGCGTAATGCTATTCATTATTTGGAAGACACGACGAAGCATACAATATCATTAAGACCGTATGGGGAGGCATGTTGGAGAAGGGGGCAACTACATTCTGGGAGGCGTTCAAGCTGGATTCCGGATCAGACTTTCATGACGAGCTGACCACTTATACAGCTTATGAGTCTTATCGGATGAGCCTATGCCACTCATGGTCAAGTACTCCCGTTCAATGGATATGTCAAACTGTGCTTGGCGTGGAGCCGGTTGATACCGGATTTGCGACTGTACGGTTTAACCCGAAGCCGGTGGGAGGCATTCGTGAATGTCACGGATCTGTACAAACACCGAATGGCATCATTTTGGTCGATTGGCATCTGGACGAAAACGACATCATCCATGCGAACATTCAAGCGCCCGAGGGGGTAACGGTTATTCATACACTTTCTAACGGCTGTTAGTACGGATTTATTTCTGAAAATTTCTACGACATGTCTCAATTAATAATCAACGAAGTCACTATAACAAAAAGATCACCCCTTTTGGTGATCTTTTTGTCGTAGTTGCGCCGCTCTGGCGGAACCGTTGAGGGAAACGAAAGACAGGTGCAGGGAAGCCGATTCGTTTATGAATTTCGATTGCGATAAAGCAAATAAATGAAGAACGGAGCGCCGACGCCGGCGGTGAACACGCCGACCGGGATGTCGTACGGCAAGAATGCCGTCCTTGCGACCGTGTCCGCCGCGGCGACGATCAACCCGCCGAGCAGGGCCGACACAGGCAGCATGCCGCCAAACGATGGACCGACCAGCTTGCGGGTTATATGAGGCGTAATGAGTCCGACGAACGAAATCGCCCCGCCTACAGATACAGCGGCTCCGGCTAACGCAACGCTAATCATAAGCAGAGTAAAGCGCTGCCGCTGAACGGCGCTTCCCGCGCTTGCCGCGACATCGTCCCCGAGCTGAAGCACGTTGATGTTCCGAGCGAATACGAATGCGAGCGGGATGAAGACGACCAGCCACGGCAAGATCATCAAGGCAATGCTCCAATCGGTGCCGTACACCGTGCCCGTCAACCACACGTAGGCCTGCGAAGCTGTAAACTCCGGGCTCTTGATCAGTATGACTTTGGTGATCGAACCAAACAGAAAGTTGATGCCGATTCCGACGAGTACGAGACGGATCGATGTCACGCCTCTCTTCCATGCGAGCAAATAGATCAGTAATGATGTAATGCCCGCACCAGCTATCGCGGCAATCGGCAGCCAGGCGATGCTGACCGTCCCCGCCAAATAGCTGATGAACGCAACCGCCGCAAGGGAAGCGCCGCTCGTAATGCCGATGATGTCGGGGGAAGCGAGCGGGTTGCGAATAATGCCTTGCAAAATCGACCCGGCGACGGCAAGTGCGGCGCCAACGAGAAACGCGGCGACGATTCGGGGGAGACGAAGCGTATGAACGATAAGCCGCTGTTCTTCGGTACCGCTTCCGAGAATCACGCGGATGGCATCCAAAGGATGGATGCGAATATCCCCGAGCGAAGCGCTCAGCAGGAAGAGGACAACGGATGCGGCTGCAAGCACGACCGTCAGCATTATTGTTTTCTTCTGAATGAAAAAAGAAACAGGGATTCGCTCAAATCGGATGCGTATATGGGGTTTCACTTCTTGACTATCCCCTTTCTAGCGATCGCGATAAAGGCTGGAATGCCGATGATCGCGGTCATAATGCCGACGGGAAGCTCTTCCGGCTGGATGACGAAGCGCGCCGCGACGTCGGCTGCGAGCACGAGAATCGCGCCGAGAATCGCGCTGTAAGGAATATTCCAGCGGTAATCATTGCCGGAGAACAGGCGGGCTATCGTCGGCACGATGAGCGCGATGAAGCCGACGGGACCCGCCACCGCAACGGAGCTGCCGGCAAGCGCCACGATGATCAGGCCGGCGGCCAGCTTGACGAATACTGTTCGCTGTCCGAGGCCTTGCGCCGTATCCTCCCCCATCGTCAGCACATTCATATGCCTTGCGATCCAGAGCGCGCCGATCCATCCTGCTGCCATAATCGGCAGCACGCTCTTCAGCATGGCAAGCGATCTGCCCGCCACTGATCCGGCCAGCCAGAACATAACCTGGCTTAACCCCTGCTCGTCGAGAACGAGCATCCCCTGTGTGAACGAAGAGAACAGAGCGCTCAGCGCGGCTCCCGCCAAGATGATCTTAAGCGGCGTCAAGCCGTCGCGGCCGACCGATCCCAGCAGGTACACTGCGATGGCGGCTACTGCAGCGCCTACGAAGGAAACGCCCGTTAGCACAGGCAACGAGGAGACGGATAGCTGGGTGACGGCGAATACGATGGCGAAGGATGCGCCGTAATTGATTCCAAGAATATTGGGATCGGCGAGCGGGTTTCTCGTCAATCCTTGAATCAGCGAACCGGCAACAGCAAGGCTGGCACCGATCACAGCCGCGGTAAATGCCCTCGGTACGCGTGAAGTTTGTACGATGATTTGCGCGTCAGAAGCCTCGTCATATTGCGTGAAAGAATGGTACACGTCGCTCCAACTGATCATCGTGATACCATACGCCAAGCTGCTGAACAAGCACGCAATCAAGACGAGAAGGCCAAGCACAAGACCGGAGCTCTTAGCGAGGTTTCCGGAGAACAACCTTTCCATGATCGCCGCTCCATTCCCGCAACACGAGGAAGAACGGACCTATTCGGCCCATTCTTCCCCGCGTCGCAATCTATATTTCATTGTTTAGATATCGAAGTAGAAGAACAGATCATCCAGCATCATTTTCGCCGCGGTAGCGCCGCCGGACATGTTCCAGGTAATGTCGTTAACTTTGTAGTATTTGTTATTTTTGACGGCTTTGAGATTGTTCCATAGTGGATTCTTCTGCCATTCTGCCTGCGTCTTGAACTCGTCCCCTCCGCTGTTGCTGGACGTGATGTCGAAGATGATATCGCCGTTAATGAGCGGGATCTGCTCCTGCGAATCAAGATCGACGAACACTTTGTCAGGCGATTGCTGTGATTTAGGCCGTTTCAAGCCGAGCTCTTCCAACACGGAACCGGCAAATCCGGTAACGTAAATACGAGCGGAATTGTCATCGTAGAAGCGGACGATTGATACCTCGGCGTTTCGGTCTTTGACTTTGGCTTTGAATTCCGATACTCGCTTGTTCCAATCGTTCATGAAAGCGGCGGCTTTGTCTTCTTTGTTGAATACCTTGGAGGCGATATCCAGGTTTGTTTTCCATTCGAACAGTTGGTTGACCATTATGGTTGGTGCGATTTTGGACAATTGGCTGTAGATTTTCTCATGGCGAGGCTTCGCTCCGATAATTAAGTCCGGCTTCAAGGCGACGATGGCCTCCATGTTAGGCTGCAGCTCGCTGCCAAGATTTTTGACGCCGACCATGTCCGCGCGCAGGTAGTGGTACCAAGGAGCTTGAACCCATGACTCAACCGCACCGACAGGCTTGACACTCAGTGTGAGCGAGATGTCTACCATGCCGTTGAACAAGACGACGACGCGCTTTGGAACGGACGTGAGTGTCGTTTGACCTAAAGCATGATCGATCATGCGTTTCGTATCGATATCAATCGTTCGCGTGCTGGCGTTCCAGTTGACCCACAAGCTGAACGCTTCGCCGAGGAAACGGAGCGGCACGAGCGTGCGGCCGTTCTTCTCGACGACATTGACGGGAAGCTTAACAGCTTGCCCGTTAACGGTTGCTTTATTGCTATTGATCGTTAATTCCACGGTCGTTTTGCCCCGCGTGACTTTCAGCTGTTTTGTTTTCGAATTCAGGCTTAAGGCAGCGCCAAATTTGGATGTAATCACACTGTAGGGGACCATCGTGGTTCCATTAATGACCTGCGGTTGAACGTCGAAGCTGAGCTGCTTGCCGTCGAGCACGACTTTGATCGGCGCAGCGGCCGCTGTTGCGGCAAACGGGATGGAGATGATTGCAAGCAGGAAAGAAAGACATAAAGCGATTATTCGGAGCGTTGGTTTAATCATGGGAAACAGAAATCCACCTTTCGAGATATGTAGTAATGATAATAATTATCACTATCAATTAAAGTAGATCATTACTCTCTTGTTTGTCAAGAATAATTTACCAAATAATGATTTTCTTTTTAAATGCCTGCTTTGTCGGCCAATTGACGAAATGCTTGATACAGTTCGTAGTCCAGCTGCAGAATTGCGCTCGTGTCGAGCGTTTCGGCGGCTTGCAGCTCATTTAATTTGTCGATTTTTTCTTGCAAAAATTTCAGCATATCCGGATGGGAGGCTTCGACGTCCGATTTCATACCGTTCCAACCCTGCGAGATTTGAGAGGAGACTTCTGCGATTTTTTTCACGTCGCCGCTCTCTGCTTGCTGCTTCAGGTCTTTGACGAGCTCGCGGATGTTTGGTATGGACGTTTTTAGCTTTAAGGTTTCTGGGTCCTCCGCGACTGCAGTATCATTCCTTTTATCCATGATGGAATCCGTGACGGCTTTGCCGATGGACGCATTGTCCTTCTTGGCTTCCTGCGGCTTTTGAGGCTTAAACGACTTAGCTGAAGGTTTGCTTGTTGGTATTGCGTGCTGTTCCTTTGCCGGGCTCTCGGTTGTTGTCGCCGTTTCGGCCTGTGTTTCACTGTCGGGCGTGTCTTGCTTCAACTGCTCGGACTGGGCGATCTGCTCGCTAGGCGTCTGCTCTGGCTGAACCTTCTGGTCGGTCTGCTCGTTTGCGGTCTGCTCGCTCGTAGGCTGAGCCCCTTTCTCTATGTATCGATTCGATGACGGTGAAGAGCCGCAGGCCGTCGTGAGGCACAGCGCTGTTACGAGGGCGATTGTAAAAGTGTGTTTCAATTAAAGTTCCTCCCATGCTTATATGATTCGTCGGCTTCTGACTTCAAACGTATTCTAGTGGAAATATCGTCCAATTTCAACATCTAATTAATAATGACTATCAATATCATTGACATCGCCTTACCAAGCGATTAAGATTTATGGTAAATAAAGGAGAGATGCAGGAACGCCGATTTGCGTGCCGTACGGCAAGGGCAGAACAATCTAAGTAAACGAGGGAAAAGAGATGCTATTTCAATATATGCCTGAAGAAATCGACGCATTAGTAAAGGATCACCGCTTGGCGTTGGAGCCGTCGGTGGACAGATGGTACTCTATTCCAGCAATCGACCTGTTGGATCGAGACAAAAGTTTGGCTTATTTAGAGAAGGTTTCCAGCATCTTCGAAGCGACATCCAGCAAGGCGAACGCCTCGCTGTTCGCCAAGAGATACAGCTTCTTAATTCTTGCATCCAGCCTTTACGCCATGAGCAGATATGACAAAAGCCTGGATTATTCTATCGGTAACTGCCATGTTGAATCCCACCATCAAGGCAAAGCCTGGCTGCCAAAGGTGCGCTTAGCCGATTGGAATGTCGTTAGGCCCGAGGAGGGCGGTCGCGACGAATGGCGAGACCTTGTGATCCGCAATGTGTTCGCTGACAATCTGGCCAAAGCCTGGCGTGCTATGTCCAAATCAGCTTCGATCTCCATTTCCGTTTTGTGGGAGAATACGGCGATCTACGTATATTGGCTGTACGAGAACAAATTCGCAGAAGGCGCCGACCCCGTCCAGCAAGCACGAATTCAAGCTGACTATCACTATTTGCGTACCGCGGCGCCTGCGCATCTATTCGGTGAAACGAAGAATCCGCTTGCCAAATTCGATAGCCCCAAGGTCATTACCTGCGCTTCGGAAGCGCCTATTCGCCTTCGTAAAACCTGTTGTTTATACTATCAGGCCTCGGATGACCCTAACGATTATTGTGCTAGCTGTCCTAAAATAAAACACGAACTGGCATCGATAGGCGGTTAACCGCCTATCGATACTGTTGTTTAGAAGGCATGTCTAACCCCAATTGATCTCTCTCACTTCGGATATTTCCCCGTCTCCACAACAACCTACAAGCTGACAAGATAACTCATCAATTTATAAATATTGACAATTAGGAATGCTTTCTCTTATGATAGGCATGCATAATGATATTGATTATCATTATCAAATAAAATCGACAAAAGCATAACACCACGTTTCGCTTGTCGTCTGGGAGGGGTGGCTTTGAAACCTGAAGCTCAGGTTCAGAACCCGCAGAACAAACTCATTATGAGCAAGGCAGCAGAATTGGGAATCGCCTGCAAGCCGCTGATTCCGGGAAATGAAGATTTTCTCGAGCTGTCTTATGAAGGCAAGAGCATTATTATCAACAAGACCAGATCGCACAAAATGCCGCTAATGGCGGGATTGCTGGCCAAGAACAAAGAGGCGACCAATCTTCTCCTGCGAAGACGAGGGCTGCCGGTGCCGGCGCATATCGTCGTCTTTGGAATGGGTGAAGAAGCTGAACGCTTCTTGTGCGAGCATCGTCTCGTCACCGTGAAGCCGCTGGACTTGAACAAAAGCATTGGCGTGACGCTAGGCGTTCGTTGCCAGGAAGGCTTGGATCAAGCCATTCGAACAGCGCGTCTGCATAGCGAGAGCGTCATGATTCAGCGATACGTGGAGGGCTGCGATTATCGGGTATTGGTCATCGCGGGCAAAGCGGTGGGCGTCTTGGAATACCGGCCCGCGTTCGTCGAAGGCGACGGCCGTTCGACGGTCGGGCAGCTTATTAACGGATTGAACGAGCAGCAGCTTAAGCGCAACGCCGCGGGAACGGTTGGTTCGTTTCAGCCGATTGATGCGGAATCGGATATCGTGCTCCTCCACCTGCGGGAGCAGGGCATGAACGTTCATGACATCGTTGAGAAAGGGATGCGGGTAGAGCTATTCGCAAGAGGGAATATAGCGGCGAATGACATCAGCGAAGTGGTGACAGACCGAACCGCGGAAATATGCCGGATGAATATCGATATTGCGATTGAGGCTGCAAAAGCATTGCAGGTCGACGTAGCCGGCGTAGATATCCGCTGCAAAGATATCGGTCTTCCGCTGGACGATGAGAATGGAGGGATTCTGGAGGTCAATGCTTTGCCGGATATGATCGATCCCCACATTTTCTTTCAGGGAGGTTCTTCTGACCCGGTCAAAATCTATTTGCAATACCTATTCGAGGAATAAAGGAGCGATTGATAATGATATCGGCGAGCGTAGGGAAGTCCTATCTAGAGCTGCAGAACGAGAAGGAGTCGAATGCCCAGTCGTATCCGCGGCACTTTCCGCTTGTCATCGACAAAGCGAAAGGCATCCTGATCACTGACACGGAAGGCAAATCTTATTACGATTGCTTGGCAGGCGCGGGAACATTGGCGCTAGGCCACAACCACGAAGCAATTGTCGCGGCCATCAAGGATGTACTGGCGAAGCAAATTCCGTTGCATACATTGGATCTGGCCACACCGCTGAAGCTGGCGTTCATGCAAGAGATTTTCTCGATTCTTCCCGAGCCGTTAAGAGATACAACCAAAATCCAATTCTGCGGCCCGACCGGCGCAGACGGCGTGGAAGCAGCTATTAAGCTCGCCAAGAACGCGACCAAAGGCAAGTCTATTCTGGCATTCCAAGGCGGCTATCACGGTTCGACCCAGGCGACGATGGCGATGAGCGGCAATCTGAGCAAGAAGCAGCATTTGCAGAGCTTGCTGCCGGATGTTCACTTTCTGCCTTTTCCCTACGAATATCGTTGCCCGTTCGGCGTTGGAGAAGGTATGACGGCCCGAATCAGCGCGCAGTATATCGAGAATTTGCTGGATGATTGCGAAAGCGGCATCGCGGCTCCCTGCGGCATGATCGTAGAGACTGTTCAAGGGGAAGGCGGCGCAATTCCGGCCGATATCGAATGGCTAAGAGAATTGCGCCGAATTACCGCCGAGAGGGGGATTCCATTGATCGTGGACGAGGTGCAGACAGGCATTGGCCGAACCGGAACGATGTTCTCTTTCGAGCATGCAGGAATCGTGCCTGACATCATCGTCTGCTCGAAAGCGATAGGCGGCAGCTTGCCGATGTCGGTCGTGATTTACAAGGAAGAATTGGATCAATGGAAGCCGGGGGCTCATACAGGGACGTTCCGCGGCAACCAGCTGGGCATGGCAACGGGGCTCGCGACATTGAAATACATACAGGAATACGGCGTGCTTGCGAATGTGAGAGCGCGCAGCGATCAATTTTTCAACGCGCTTGATCGCTTGCAGGAGAAGGTCGAAGAAATAGGCGACGTACGCGGCAGAGGCCTCATGATCGGCGTCGAAATCGTCGATCCCAGCGGACGCAAGGACTGGCTCGGGCATTTTCCGCCGAGTGGTGAGCTGGCTTCCAAGATTCAAGAAAGATGCTTTAAGAATGGTCTGATCATTGAAGTGGGCGGTCGCCGCTCTGCCGTCATGCGGTTCTTGCCGCCGCTGACAATCACGGAGCGGGAAACGGCGGAAGTGCTTTCGATTTTCGAGAAATCGGTGCTGGAAGCCGTAGAGACGGCGAAATATCCATGCTGATTTTCGCCCAGGCGAAGAAGCATTCCGTGCTGCTCGCGATTCTTATCGGCGCCTTCTCCTTGGTGCTGACGAACAGCGCATTCAATACGCTGCTGCCGAGCTTTGTCCAAACGTACGGGATTTCGACCGCGTTAAGCGGATGGATCATCATTCTTTATATGTTGGCCATGACGATTACGATGCCTCTGACATCGCTTGTTGTGGATCGACTCGGCCGCAAGTGGACGTATATTGCGGGAATCGGATTATACGGATTGTTCTCCATTCTGGGCGGGCTGTTTCACAGCTACATGGAGATCGTGTTGATCGTGCGCGTCATGCATGGCGTGGCCGCAGGGTTGATGATTCCGCTTTCCCTCGTGCTGTTATTTGATTATTACGGACAAGAAACGAGGGGAAGGGTAGTTGGCATTTGGGGAATGCTGCTGACGATCGCACCCGCGATCGGTCCGACGCTCGGCGGCTTCATCATGCAGTTCGGCAAGCTGGAGCAGCTTTTCTGGATGAACGTTCCGTTCGCACTGATCTCATTCGTGCTGTGCTGCACCCAGATTCAATCCTATCGTCCTGCCAAGAGGAAAACCATCCGCTTTCAGGGCATTGTGATGATTGTGGCCAGTCTTGCTGCAATTAGCCTGAGCCTTCAATTCGTATCCAATTCCGCCGTTCCAAAGGCGGTCACATGCCTGATGTTCCTGGCAGGCGTCCTGATGCTGATTGGCTTCATCCGGAATGAGCAAGCCCAGGAAGAACCTTTGATCCGTTACGGGCTGCTGCGCAGCAGCCCCGTGTTCACGGTTGCGCTGCTGATCTCGACGGTGCAGGATGCGGTCATGTTCGGGGTCATCTTCGTCATGCCGCTGATCTTTCAAGACGTGCTTCATCTGTCGCCATTTGTAGCGGGGGCCTTGTTTATTCCGACTGCTGTTTTCACGAGCCTGTTCGTCTGGGTGGGCGGCAATTGGCTCGATGCGGGCAAATCCCTGACATTCATCGCTTATGGCATCGGATTTGTTGCGGCGTCTGTATTGTCTTTTGCATTCGTGCCAGCGGGTGTCTCGCTGATTCTCGTGATTTGTCTGATGGCGTTAAGGGGCATTGGCAACGGATTGTCCGATATGACGATGACGGCGATCGGACTTCAAGCGTTGCCTGAAGAGGACCTGCACGAAGGATCGGCGCTGTCCAATACGATCCAGCGTTTGGCTTCTTCATTTGCAGTTATGCTGCTGGCTGTCTTTTATGACTTCCGGTGGCAGATGATCGCCCGGTCGGGGGATACGGCCGCGCGCGCGAAATGGATAACGCTACAAGAGGAGTGCATCGCGCTGGGCGTCTTGATGGTCCTGACGTTGCCGCTTGTATTTATGATAAATAAGAAGAGGGCAGGTGCGGTTATCGGACATGGAAAATAAATTGCGGACGGGAATCCGCGAACAAGCCAACGCGCATGCATGCAAAACGTTGTTGAATTGTTATATCAGGGAGTTTGGCGAAGAACCCGCCAGCGGGATTACGCTTCACCCGGCTAACCGGACGTATGCAGTCTCGTTCCCGGCGAGCAGTGCTGCGATTTCGGGCAAGCTTGCTTATTATTCGGCAATGGGCGAGCACGAATATATGGATTTTTACACAAATGGCGGGCAACAGTTGGACTATGGCGCTTTGGTCCGCTACATCGCCGAGGAGATTCGCCATCGCGATCCGTCTATCGCGGCCGGGCTGGCCGATGATTTGGCGGAGAAGGTCGGCAACAGCTGCCGGAACATGGTCTTTTACTTACAACATTCGGCTGAATATCCAGTTCGGGACTACTTGTCCTCCGAACAATCCTTGCTCTACGGGCACCCCTTTCACCCTTTTCCGAAGAATACGCTAGGATTCACCGAAGAGGAAGCGAGAAAATTCAGTCCGGAGCTTCGTGCTTCTTATCAGTTGAGTTTTTTGGCTGTGAGAGAAGATGTCTATTTGGAGGAATGGGTATCCGGCAGCAGTCGGGTCGATCTCCCGAGGAGCGTTGAAGCGAAAGCGAGACTGATGCTTCGGGAGAAGAGGGACGCATACCGCGTGCTGCCGGTTCATCCTTGGCAGTATGAACACGTGCAGACGGTTCAAGCCGTGAGGGCTTATATTCGGGAAGAGAAGATCGTTCTGCTGGGAAGCTGCGGCCCGACGGTCTATCCGACTTCCTCGGTGCGCACCGTCTATATACCCGATATGGCCTGCAACATCAAGCTGCCGTTAAACATTCAAATTACCAATCTGAGAAGAAACAACAGCCGTGAGCAGATGCGTCGAACGTTGGATGCGTCGAACTATCTGCTGGGGAGGAACTGCTTCGGGGACGAAGAGGCGACACGGATCGCCTATGAGGAAGGCGTATGCGGCTGCCGTTTCGATGATGAGAATATCTCCAGATTATTGACGGTCGCGTATCGCAGGGTTGAATTCGACGCGACGTCGACGTATGTGTTGTCGAGCCTAATCGAGGCACCAGTGCCGGGCGAGCCTTGCCGGTTATTCGAGTTGATCGATCGGCGCGTTCCCATTGAACGATGGTTCCGCCGTTACTTGGCCATCTCCCTTCTGCCGATCGTTCGCGCGGCGGAAGAGCATGGCATTCATTTCGAAGCGCATTTGCAGAACACCTTGCTTACGATCAAGGACGGCATGCCGCATGCGTTCGTAATCCGGGACTTGGAAGGCGTTAGCGTGAATTGGGAGAAGGCGCTGCCAAGCGAGGACGCGGCGAGCCCTCTTTTTTATGAGAAAGAACAATGCTGGGCGCGCACGGACTACTACTTTATCGTTAACCATCTCGGTTCTTTGATACACGCGATAGCCAGGGATGTCCAGATGCAAGAAGTGCGGTTGTGGGCGGTCGTGCGGGAGGTTTTGGCGGAAGCCTATGCGGAAACGGGAAACGAATACGTTCTTCACCTGCTGACGGCGGATGTGTTCTACGCGAAGAGGAATTTGATCAGTTGCCTTGCGGGGAACAGCGAGACGCCGTCTTACGCACCCGTAAACAATGCAATGAAGACAATAGGGAGTGAAGCGAATGGAATCAACAAGATGCTTGTCAAATGATGCGAAGATAAACGCCTTGGATGAAGTCGCGGAGAGAATCATGCGTCAGACGATGGAAGCCTTCCTGTTCGAGCAGATTATTGACGTCGAGCGACAGGGCGAGGTGTGGATGCTGACGGGGAGAAAGATGAACGGGGAGACGGTCTCCTATTCGTGCTTGGCGGAGGAGAAAGCGTCTTTTGGCCGCGTGAAGCTCGTCAAAAATTCAATCCGAAGAGAGGGGGAGCCTTGCGCCGATCTTTACCGCTTTCTCGAAGAAGTCGTTGCGAACAGCTTGGATGGAGCGCATGTCATGCAGTTCGTGGGCGAGCTGCTCGAGACGCTGGCGAAGGATCATCAAGCCAAGACGTTCCAGCCAGAGCGCGTTCCGGCGCAGGATCGGCATTATGAAGCACTGGAGAGTCATATGGCGGACGGGCATCCGTATCATCCGAGCTACAAATCGAGGATAGGGTTCTCGCTGGCGGATAACGAAGCCTATGGTCCGGAATTCAATCATGCCGTCGCGCTGCATTGGGCAGCGGTTCATGAAAGGCTTGCAGACATTTCAGTATCGGGCGAGACGGCTGCGGATGCGGTTCATCTCGATCATTTGACGGACGAAGACAGACAAACCTTCAATAGCTTACTGGAAGCAAAAGGCTGCGATGCCGGGAGATACGTTTTTATTCCCTTGCATCCATGGCAAGTTGAGCATCGGATCCCTACGCTCTATGTAAAGCAGTTGATGAACAAAGAAATCGTGTTGCTGGGTGCGTCGCAAAGCCCGTATCGGGCGCAGCAGTCGATTCGGACGTTGTCCCGCCGGGACCATGCAGGCGCCGCTTATATAAAACTGGCGCTGAGCATCACCAACACGTCGACGAGCCGCATTCTCGCGCATCATACGACGCAGAACGCACCGAAGATCAGCGACTGGCTGCAGCGGATTATCCGGAACGATGCGCTGCTGAGCCGCGAGAGATTTCAAATTTTAAGGGAAGTGATGGGCGTCTCGCTTCGATACGAAGCGCTGCCGGCGCTTGCGCAGGGTTTGGCCTACGGTACGCTTGGCGCCATCTATCGGGAGAATATATCCACTTACCTTGCGCCCCAGGAAGAAGCCTGGCCGTTAAACGCAGTTTCACTCGTGCAGCGAAACGGAGAGTCTTTTATCCAAACCGCGATAGATCGTTACGGAGTGGAAGCGTGGAGCGATGCGCTGATCAAGGCGGTTACGCTTCCGATCATTCATCTGCTGTACGCCCATGGCATCGCGCTGGAATCACATGCACAGAACATCATTCTTGTCCTTGAGAACGAGCTGCCGACTCGAATCATCGTAAAAGACTTGCATGACGGGGTTCGTTACGTTCCCGGCAAGCTGCTGCATCCGGAGTGGGCACCGAAGCTTCATCCGGAGCCGGTGACGCATCGCAAATTCAACCGTTACTCGTTCCTCCAGGCGGAATCGGCTTCGGAAGTGAGAGATTACACCTATGATGCGTTCTTCTTCATCTGCATGACGGAAATCGGCTTCACGCTCGAGAAATTCGGGCTCAGCGAAACGGAATTTTGGAGCAAATGCACGAAGACAATTCTCGGTTATCAGAGCGATCACCCGGAATATAGGGAACGGTTCGAGCTGTTTGATCTCTTCTCCGAAGACGGTCTCATTGAAGAGATGACAAAGCGCCGAATCTACGGCGACGGTGAATTGTATTTCCGCAAGGCGCAAAACCCGCTGCAGCGGGCAAAGGAAACCTTGCGATGAGACGGAATAGGTTGAAGGAAAAAATCGGCGCGGGCGAGCAGGTCTTTGGACTGTTCGTCTCTATTCCGCACCCGATCGTCGTAGAGCTGATCGGCCATGCGGACTACGATTTCGTCATTATCGATTATGAGCACGCTTCGACGAACATGGAGACGATCGAAGAGTTGATTCGTGCGGCGGAGCTGCTCGATCTGACGCCGCTTGTCAGAATCTCCAAGGTGGATCGCGGCGAAATTCTAAAGGTGCTCGATTGCGGCGCGCAAGGCATCGTTATTCCCCACGTGGAGAGCAGGGGGCAAGTCGAGGAGGCTGTGCGCTGCGCCTATTACCACCCGATTGGAATGAGGAGCTTGAACAGCGGCCGGCCGGGTGTTTTCGCAAAATATTCCTTGTCGGACTACATCGCAGAAGCAAACCGGGAAATTCTGATCGTTCCAATGATCGAAAGCGTGGAGGGCGTAAATCGCCGCGAAGAGATTTTGTCAGCACCGCATGTCGGTTTCGTCTTGGAAGGGGCGGCGGATCTGTCGCAATCGCTGTCCGTGCCTTGGGAGACCGAGCATCCGGAGGTGCAGCGCCAGTTGGAGCGCGTGCAGGAGACGGCAACGAAATTCGGCGTGCCGTATGCGGCCGTATCGCGAAGCACGGCTGGCCATCTTCGGTGGGCGGAGCGGGGCGTGAATATTTTCGTGCTGGGGGACGACCGGAATACGGCTTTCCGCGCGTATATGAACAAGCGGAACGACTATCGAAAGGTGATGGAGGAGCGGAAATGAGCAAGGAAATTAATCGTTTGATTGCCGAATGGAAGGGGGCGAGCCGAGAGCCGGTATGCGCGTACGTGTACGACTTGGCGGGCATTCGAGCGCATGTTAAAGGCATGCTGCGGACGATGCCAGCGCAAACCAGCTTGTTCTATGCAATCAAAGCCAATCCGGACAAACGGATTATCGAGGCGCTGCTGCCGCTCGTGAAGGGCTTCGAAGTGGCGTCGATCGGCGAATTGTTAAAGGTACGGGAAGTATCGACCAGCGTTCCGATTCTCTTCGGCGGTCCGGGGAAGAAAGACACCGAGCTGGAGCTGGCCATGCAGAGCAATGTGACGTATTTCCATGTGGAAAGCCTTCTGGAGCTTCAAAAAATCATCGGACTGGCGAAGGCATTGAACCGGCCAACCGAAATTTTGCTGCGGGTCAACTTGAGAACGAATACGCTGCCGCAAACGAAGATCGCGATGGGTGGCCGCCCGAGCCCGTTCGGGCTCGATGAACCGCTGATCGAAGAGGCGATTCGGCTGCTGAAGGAACCGAACAATACGCATTCTCGCCTATGCGGCTTCCACTTCCATTCCCTCTCGAACAATTTGCTGGCCGAATTGCATGTGGATATGGTGCGTCTCTATTTGCAGAAAGTCGAGGCATGGAAGCAGCGCTATGAGCTGGATGTTACGGTCGTAAATGCGGGAGGCGGGTTCGGCGTGACATACGACGGCGAACCGGGCTTCGATTGGGCTCGATTCACTTCGCTTCTGGCAGAGTGCGAGGAAATACGCAATCTGGGGGATACGCAATTGATCTTCGAGCCGGGCAGATTCATCGTAGCCGATCACGGCTATTATGTGGCCGAAGTCATCGATATCAAGCGGTCGCACGATCAAGCTTTCGCTGTCATTCGAGGCGGTACGCATCATAACCGGCTGCCTGCTTCGTGGGGGCATAATCATCCGTTCCGCGTTGTGCCAACGGACGAATGGGCCTATCCTTTCTCGCGCCCGGAAACCGAAGGCGGCAGGGTAACGATTGTCGGCGAGCTGTGTACGCCGAAGGATCGGCTTCATGCCGATGCCGAGCTTGAACAGCTGCGTGCAGGAGACGTTCTCATTTTCGAGAAGTCGGGCGCTTACTGCTGGACGATTTCCCACCATGATTTCCTGGGTCATCCGCACCCGGCATTTTATTATCTGACGGAAGAGGGACGGAGATGAAGAAGGACACAGTGATTACGCTATCGTCGCAAAACCTGCTTGCCGCCGAGCGCAGAATTCGGAAAGAACTCATGGACGCTTTTCTGGCGGAGCGGCTTGTAGTCATCGATGATGAAACGACAAAAAAACTATCGGAGGCGGACGATGAGGTGCGGTGCCTTTACCAAGGCATGCCACATGCTTCCGTCTATGCGGGCGATATCTGTTTTCTCGTTGAATCCAGTTATAGGCAAGGGGTTCAGTGGGCGATGGATACGCCTATTTATAAGAAAGTGGGGGCGGGCTGGGCCGCCGTCAACTCTCCCGCGGAGATTGGCCGTCTTGTGCTGCTGCAAGCTTTATCTAAGGAAGCGTACGCTCATCCGGGCGTGGCAGATTTTCTGGAAGCGCTAAACGTCGCAGTCAAACAACTGAGCCTAAGCTTGGAACAGGCGGGAGAGCACCTCGACTTCACGCCTAAGTCGGCTTACGAGTGGTTTGTCAAAGGTGAGCGGCTCTCCTCCTTGCGCGATCGGCCGTTTCATCCGCTATCCAAGGCGAAGATCGGGTTCGCGGAGCGGGATTATCAGGCGTACATGGCAGAGTTTGGAAATGCGACTGCGCTTCATTGGGTTGCTGTCGCAAACGATGCGGTTGCTAGCGGATGCGCGCTTGGGGAAGTGAATAGTCTCGATGTACTCGATGAACAATCGAGTGCGAGCATCGAGGATGAGCTCGCGCGAAAAGGACTATCGAAGGAGGCGTATACGCTGATTCCCGTTCATCCGTGGCAGCTCCGCAACCGAATATTGCCGGATTTCCGCCGTGAGCTGGAAGATGGAACCGTCGTCCTTCTGGAGACGCAGGCGGGCGAGTTCTTGGCGACTTCATCGGTGCGCTCATTCGCGCCAGCAGCCGAATCGACGATGATGCTGAAGCTTCCGATCAGCGTGAAATCGTTAGGGGCCGCGCGGTACTTGCCGGTCGTGAAGCTGCTGAACGGGCTTGCCGGAGAGCGTTTGCTGCGCCAAGCGGTCGCCATTGATGAGACGCTTGCGGGTCGCGTCTTCCTATGCGAGGAGAAGCATTGGTGGGGCTATTTGCCTCCGGAGATGGGCTTATTCGATGATCATCCGCGCCATCTGGCCGCTCAAGTCAGAATCTATCCTAAGGAGATATTGGAAGAGGGATATAAGGTCATCCCAATGTCAGCTTTGGGAGTAACGTGGAACGACAGCCATTTCCTGACGGAAATCCGGGGCGGGAGGCCATCCTTGGAAGAAGCTGTTTGCTTCTACACGGACGTAGCGGCGACGTTCTATGATATTGTAATGCGATTGTTCAAGATCGGCATCGTGCCGGAAATCCATGGACAGAATTGCTGCCTCGTGCTGAAGGACGACAAAGTTGCAGGCATGCTGTTCCGTGATCACGATTCCGTGCGTCTGCACCCGCCTTATCTGGAAAAACACGGAATCGAAGATCCTCGATATTACATTCGGCCGGGTTATTCGAACAGCCTTTACAACGAAACGATCGAGAAATTGATTTTTTACGTTCAATCTCTTGGCACACAAGTCAATTTGGCTTCGATTATGGAAGCTATGTCGGAGGCTTACAAGGTTCCGGAGAAGCGGTTGTGGGATATCACGGAGAAGGCGCTGCGGGAGGCCGTATCGCATATCGATATTCCGGATGCCGATCGCGACGCGCTGCTTCGTGCGTTGTTCGAAAGCGAGACGTGGCCGTCGAAGCTGGTCATCCGTCCGCTGCTTGAAGCTGACGGCGTGCCGGGAGCGATGCCGTCCGGCAAGGGCGTAGGGCATAATCCATTTCGTACACGGCTCGTCTAGTCAGGCGGCTTGTTAAATTGTATTCGCGGCTTAGGTATCATCTTATCCCTTATTGCGATGGAATACTCAGCAATAATCTTCCCAACTTAGATAACTAACGTAGTTATGGATAGCTGTCGAGAATATCTCGACAGTTATTTTTTATTCCTCACATACATCGTACTCGTTTTGTGAATATTTTACTGAAACAATATCTACAAGTAATTCCTACATAAAATTTTGCGAATAGATGCATTGACATTATGAGGGGATGAATATAAAAAAACTATTGGGTTATATGGAACTATTTACAATATCGTCAATCTATAATACGATTTCATTTATCCACTTTTAGTGGCATTTCAGGAACCCGATTTTTTGATACTTTATTTACTAAAAGCCCGCAAACACAATGAAGAGGATGATTAAATGAAAAGGCTGGATGCTTTACTAATAGTGCTTAGTGCGATTAGCACGGCTGCAGTTTCCATTTTCATTGTTTACAGTTTAATTCAGATTGGACTCCTTACAGCATCGCCTTTTCAGCTTGGAACTGCCTATACGGAACTGAGAGTAACAAATCCATACTCAACAAGTACGAAAGAAAATCAATTGATTTTGACTCAAATTGAAAAAATCATTGAGAAACACAAGATTACTCTAGTTGTGAATAATATCGACTCCCTTGGATTGGGCATTTACGATCCAAAAGAGTTATTCAATAAATATATTTTAACGGAAGGGCACCGCTTGAATTCAAACGATTTCATCCTCCAACATCATAATTATATAGTCGTAAAGAAAAATTCTTTCGTTCACGAGTCCAGTGTTAGAAAGGACGGAATATATGAGATCAAAGGACAAGCCTATCAAGTGATGGGAGTCTATGATTCGAAGCATCCATTCTATACGGACAAAACGGAATATGCGCTGCATTTTTCTAAGTTATCCGATGTTAGAGGTTTCTATTATATGGATACGTATGATGAAGAAGTTATACAAGAATTGATTGGACTGTTAACGAATAATCAATATATTGTGGAAAAGAGAGTCGCTAATTCCGCGGGCTCTTCCAGCCATATTTTGCTGCAGCTTATGAATAATAAAATGTATTTGACGACAGCTATTGGATTGCTAATGATTTATGCTAACTACTACTTGTATTATCGAGTCAACTTGTTAAAATCCAAGAAAATTTTCGGTATTCATTTGAGGTTCGGAGCTACCCGCTTAAAATTGATGAGAAAGCTTCTAAAAGACTCATATGTCAATTTTATAATCGGTTCTTTAGCAGGCTCTTCTGCTTATTTATTTTTCTATCGCTTTGGGAAGTTGGATTTTTCGATATTAACTTTACTTTTGATTGTTGGATTAAACCTGTTCTTTAGTTTTATTGCTTATGTATTCGCGTTTTATAGTCAGAAAATAAGATCGAACGACGGAGCTCTATTATGAAGAATATATGGTATTTTGCTGCTAAAAATATATATCGGAATGCGTTCTCCATTATTTTGTTCATTGGTCAATTAACGATTTTCACTTTCTTTATTTTCATTTGTTCAACGCAACTGATGACCATTCTTAATTATGGCAAACAAATAAATCAACTTCGCGACTATAACCCTGTTTACTTTAATTCTTATTATGGTACAGAAGGAATGAAGTACACGGAAGGTATGATTGAGAAGATGACAAACATTTTAGATAAAGAGAACAGCGGGTATTCCTTCGTAGATAATGTTCGTATAGAAGCTTTTCCTAATATAAATGTCATAGTGGGTTTGGGGAGATTTGATGAAGTATTTGGTCTTGGAAAATATGATGGCACCACCGTGCTTATTGGTTCGAAAGTAAATGCCTTAAAGCTGGGAGATAACATATCTTTCGGAGTAAATAATGAGGAGCAATTGGAAATTGACAATAAGCTCAATGAAAACAGTGCCTATTTGAGGAAACAAACTTCCGTCGATTTGGATGAGAGCATTATCATTCTCACCTCGTTTAAAAAATTAAACGAGTATTATAATAGCATGTACCTAGAATCCATTATAACGAATACGGCATTAATCAATCCGATAGATGAAGAAATTGATGATTATATACAAACGATGACACAAAGCCAATCCTTAAATTTTAGCCCTGTTCGATTTAATAGTACTGCTCCTCAAATTTTTCATGAAAGTCTGTTAAGCGGTTTGTTTTTTATATTTTTCTTCTCGGCAGCCATTTTGTTTACATTGGCAGGTATAATTGCTAGTTTACTCCTTCTCATCGAACGAAATTTACGTGAATATGCCGTTCACCGTTTATATGGAGCTACTATAGGCCAGTTATATGCTCAAATTATTATATATGTCCTCTCTATTATTGCAGTACCTATGATTATTACAGCATATGCATCTCAATTTGCTTCGCCCGTGAAAATTCCTCTCATCTTTCATGTGTTGCTGGGAGTCATAATCGTTGCAATTCTATCCTATGTCCCGCTTGCTAGGTTGAAAAAGTATGATATGACATTTTTCTTAAGGAGAAACGAATAATGATCCCTGTACTGGAGTCCATGAATTTAAAGAAAGAATATTTCAGCGGGAAAAATAAGACGATAGCCGTACAAGACGTTACCTTGACTATTAACAAGTGCGAGCAGATTGCCATTACGGGACCATCGGGATGTGGAAAAACAACATTGCTTAATATGCTTGGCATGATCGTGGTCCCTACATCAGGTCAAATCGTAATCAATGGTCAAGATACGAAGCTGCTCAAAGAGAAACAACGGGCGATTTGCCGAAATAAAACGTTTGGATACATTGTACAGGACTTCGCCCTTGTTGAGGAGGATACCGCCTTCCAAAACATTGAGATTCCTCTAATCTACTCCTCGGATCGAAAGAATAAAAGTACGCGAAAAAGAATGGTTGCAGACGCTTTGGAGCTTGTGGGCTTATCTGGAAAAATGAATGAGAAAGTAAAAAACTTATCGGGCGGACAAAGGCAAAGAGTGGCAATCGCAAGAGCTATTGTCAATGATCCGCAAATTATTTTAGCAGATGAACCAACCGGAGCATTAGATTCACAGTCTGGCATGCAGATCATCGAGCTCTTGCGTTCGTTAGTTGCAAGCGGAAAAACGTTAATTATCATTACACATGATGAGTCGTTAGCCCAAAAATGTGACAGACAAATTAAAATGCTGGATGGTTTAATTATTGATATTCGCGAATAAGTTTATCGTTTCTTCACTCCTGCATCTTCGAAAGGAATTAGCTCTTGTTGCAGCATTAAAATAGGATGGAAAATTGGAGAGTTAAAGTAACCTTCATCATTTTACACATTATATGGACTCAACTGCGAAAGCTCACGGTAAGCATGCTTAACAGGAAAAACTCCAGCTAATTTATTGATTTTCGGGAGAAATTCGAGTTTAGAAGGATTTTCTCCCGTTAATTTTCTGCTTTTTATCTCAATGGGATAAAAGCGTTAACTTTAGCGGGAGAATTTCCAGTTAATTGCTTTATTTACCGCCACTAGAGGAAATTTAGATGGACTTTTTCCTGTTATTTCTGTTCACTGTTCAACTGCAAGGGTATGGAGACGTTGGTGTAAGTGGTCAGAAATTTCGTAGACTGAATTTCAAAACGAAACGAGCTTTAGAAGCGATTCTAAAGACTCGTTTTTTTGTTCTATTGTAGTCTATTGCCTAAAAATTATGCTTTGTACCACTGGAATTAGGAAACAATAAACGTTACCTGCTTCAAGTTGCTAATTTGTCGATGCCCACCTATAATTTTACCAAAGGAAACATTTTGTCATTGATCAAAGAAATATTGCCTGGTGCAATGGTTGAAGCATAAATGGGAATGGAGCTGTTCTGATTGGACGAAGCAACAAAAGAACATGCAGCCAATGAGCTGTTATCAGGACGTACGAAAGGCTTAAAGAAGTTGCTGCCGTTCATAGGCCCAGCCTTTATAGCTGGCGTAGCATATATTGATCCTGGCAATTTTGCCACAAATATCGCTGCCGGCTCGCAATATGGCTATATGCTGCTTTGGGTAGTGCTTGTCTCGAATGTAATGGCCATTCTTATTCAAGCTTTATCGGCAAAATTAGGCATTGCTACGGGAAAAAATCTGCCTGAGGTGTCTCGGGAGAACTTTCCTAAACCAGTCTCGTTTGGACTTTGGATACAAGGGGAGCTAGTCGTCATTGCGACAGACCTTGCCGAATTTATTGGAGCGGCATTAGGCTTATATTTATTGTTCGGTATTCCATTATTGCCGTCTGCGATCATTGCAGGCATTGGCTCCTTTGCGATTCTTGAACTGCAGCGGAGAGGGTTCCGTTCATTAGAGGCCGGAATAATGGGTATGGTATTTATAGTAGTATTAGCATTTGGCCTCCAGGTCTTATACTCACAGCCTAATACGGGAGACATCCTAAATGGACTTTTTACTCCGCAATTTAATGGTGTAGACAGCGTGATGCTGGCAGCGGGGATTTTAGGTGCGACGGTTATGCCTCATGCCATTTATCTTCACTCCGCCTTGACTCAAAAAAGGATCGTAGGAAGAACGGAAGGTGAACGAAAACGGATATTTCGTTTTGAATTTATTGATATTTTAATCGCCATGGTCATTGCAGGTGTGGTTAATGCGAGCATGCTCATTGTAGCGGCAGCTTTATTTTTTAAAAATGGATTAAATGTTCAGGACTTGGATGTAGCTTTTGAACAATTTGGCGAATTAGTCGGACCTTTCTCAGCGATTTTATTTGGCGTTGGTTTATTGGCATCAGGATTGGCTAGCTCAGCAGTGGGCACTATGTCCGGGGATATTATTATGCAAGGATTTATTAAATGGCGAATCCCGCTGTATTTAAGAAGATTTATTACAGTTATCCCGCCTATCGTCATTATTGCAATCGGGGTCAATCCGACAACAGCACTCGTTATTAGTCAAATCATATTGTCATTTGGGATTCCATTTGCTTTAATTCCGCTCATTATTTTTACAAGCAGTAAAAAAATTATGGGCAGTCTTGCTAATCATAAAATAACAAATATACTGGCTTGGGCGATAGCACTCGTTATCATTTCGTTAAATATCTTTCTCCTGTTCCAAACGTTAACTCATTTTTAGAAATTAATTTCATGAAGGCTGCCGAAGCAATCGGCGGCTTTTTTTGCGTTTTACGGGCAATCCGGCTGCTATTTGTTACTATCGACTATTTAAATGTTGGTTAATTATCTAATTATGTTGCATATTAAACATGTACATTTCGATTAATGTGTCATATTATATTAATTAGGATGTACTATATAAAAAATGCGATAAGGGGCTGAAGGAATGGAAGTTGGAATTGGCATAAGTGGTTTGGGAAGAATCGGAAGATTGCTTATAAGAAGAGCGTTTTCGGATAAATATAACGATATGCAGATCAAAGCGCTCAATTCTCCCCATTCTGTAGACACGATAGCCCATTTATTAAAATATGATACGGTACACGGAACTTGGCATGCAGACATTTCAACAGAAGATGGAAAGCTAATAATAAACGGAAGAGCACTTCATTATTTTATGGAGAGAGACCCGTCTCGGCTGCCATGGAAAGAGGCCGGCGTCGATATCGTTATTGATGCTACAGGTAAATTCACTGACCGTATGGGGGCCGAGAAGCATCTTGCAGCCGGGGCACATAGCGTTATTATCACTTCACCAGGCAAAGATGCTGATCTGACCGTGGTGATGGGTGTCAATGAGGAAAGCTACGAACCGAATGAGCATCATATTTTATCCGCAGCATCTTGTACGACGAATTGTGTCGCTCCCATTCTTAAATTGCTTGATGATGCCTTTGAGGTCAAGAGCGGTTGGATGACAACGATCCATTCCTTTACCAGTGACCAGAACCACTTGGATAACCCGCATAAGGATTTGCGTCGTGCGAGAGCATGTACACAATCTATTATTCCAACGACTACAGGAGTAGGCAAAGCTTTAATTGACGTGCTGCCGCATTTAGCTCCGCATATCCAAGGCTTGTCGATCCGTGTTCCAACAATAAATGTTTCTCTAATTGACTTGACTGTCCAGCTTGGAAGCTATACGACGCTTGTTGAGGCTAAGCGGAAAATTCGTTCCATGATTTCAGGAGGATTGGCTCCTTATGTTGATATGCAAGATGTTCCGCTTGTCTCGTCTGACTATATCGGAAATGATTGTTCAGCGGTTGTTGATGGGTCGTCTCTAATGGTTGCCGGCGATCAATTAAAAATATTGGCATGGTATGACAACGAATGGGCTTACTCCTGCAGGGTAATCGATTTAGCGGCTATGGTTGTTCAAAAAACTCAATTTATGGGAGGCATGAAGCAATGCAATCAAGCAGCAGCGAAGTGAAATTGGGAAGTATCGTATGTCAGTACTGTGGGGAATTAATTGATACCGTAGATACGAATAGGGTGAAAATCCTATATGGAGTCTGCGGACTCAGCACATGCTCGGTGAACCCTATTAAAGGAAAGGATCAGCCCCATCCTCCGCAGGACGATCAACAAAAGAGAGTTCGCCATTTTCAAGAGGGACATGCTGGAATGAAAACATTGCTTGGCGGAAAAGGTGCCAATCTTGCAGAAATGACCAATGCGGGACTGCCTGTTCCTCCTGGCTTTACGATCACTACAGATGCTTGCCGGGAGTACTATAGTGCTGGCGGCAAGCTGCCGGAAGGCTTGTTCGATGAGATCCGCAGTGCTTTAGTGCAGGTGGAATTAACGAAAAATCAGCAATTTGGCGACAATGGCAATCCGTTGCTTGTGTCTGTCCGTTCGGGCTCGGTTAATTCGATGCCAGGCATGATGGATACGATATTGAATCTGGGCTTGAACGACAATACCGTAAAGGGTCTTGCAAGCCATACAGGAAATCCCCGTTTCGCTTATGACTGCTACAGAAGATTGATCCAAATGTTCGGAAATGTGGTATTCGATATAGAAGGAATCCACTTCGAGACGCTGCTGCACCATAAGAAAAAAGAGCTGGATGTAATGGAGGATAAAGATGTTCCAGTAGAAGCTTGGATCGAAATCATCGAGAAATATAAGGGTGTAATCGAATGGCGAGCGAATGTTCACTTTCCTCAAGATGTGTTCGAACAGCTGCATCTTGCAGTAGAAGCTGTATTCCGCTCTTGGAACAACCATAGGGCAAACGTATACAGAAAGGCTTATAACATACCTGATAGTCAAGGGACAGCGGTTAATATCCAATCGATGGTATTCGGGAATATGGGCGATGATTGCGGAACCGGTGTCCTATTCACACGCAATCCATCTACGGGAGAGAAGGTATTATACGGTGAATATTTGATCAATGCCCAAGGGGAGGATGTCGTAGCCGGGATAAGAACGCCTTTGCCGATCATTAAGCTGAGTCAGGAAATGCCTGAAATTTATAAGCAGCTTGTACAAACTGCTGCCAAGCTTGAAGCACATTATAAAGATATGCAGGACATTGAATTTACTGTAGAGAAAGGAAAACTCTTCATTCTTCAAACGAGAAATGGCAAGAGAACGGCGCAAGCAGCAGTAAAGCTTGCAGTCCACTTTGTTCATGAAGGGATATTGACCAAAGAAGAAGCGATGCTTCGGATTGATGTTGAACATCTTAATCAGCTTCTTCATAGAGCCATTGACGAGGACGAGAAGCTGCAGGTATTGGCAGTGGGATTGCCTGCCTCGCCCGGCGCAGCTACAGGACAAGTCGTATTTGATGCCGACAAAGCCGAGGAATGGAGCCGCTCCGGCAAGCGCGTCGTGCTTGTCAGCTCTGAAACAAGCCCCGAGGATATCCATGGTGTCATCGCTGCCGAAGGTGTCCTTACCAGTCGCGGAGGCATGACTAGCCATGCGGCAGTAGTCGCGCGAGGAATGGGCAAGCCATGCGTATGCGGCTGCGAGGAGGTTCGCATTGATACAGGAGAAGGACAGTTCATCGCAGGCGATGTTAAGGTTCGCGAAGGAGATTGGATCACGCTGGACGGCTCGACTGGACGCGTCATTGCAGGCACTGTCACGCTGAAGGAACCGGAAATGAGTGATGAGCTTGGCCAGCTGCTGAAGTGGGCGGATGATATTCGAGCACTAAAGATACGGACGAACGCCGACTCGCCAGAGGATGCGGCTAAAGCAAGGTCGTTTGGGGCGGAAGGAATAGGGCTCTGCCGCACGGAGCATATGTTTATGTCGGCTAGCAGGCTGCCGGTCGTACAGGAAATGATACTTGCTGATAACTCCTATGATCGCAAGGCTGCTTTGGATCAATTGCTTCCTATGCAGCAAGATGATTTTGAAGGTATTTTTTCCGCAATGGAAGGCTTGCCTGTTACGATTCGTTTGCTTGATCCGCCGCTCCATGAGTTTCTGCCCAATATGGAGGAGCTGCTGCTTCGGCAGGAACGGATGAAAAAGGATGCGGAAACCGTTGATGATCGCAGCGCGCTCGACCAGCTCATAAGAAAGGTCCGGAATTTACAAGAAATGAATCCGATGCTGGGGTGGAGGGGATGCCGGCTGGGCATTCTGATTCCAGAAATTTATCAGATGCAAGTTATCGCTATTTTCCGCGCTGTGTTGGCACTGCAGGTGAAGGGGATTCAGGTTGTTCCAGAAATCATGATCCCGCTCGTTGGTCATGTCAATGAGTTGAAAGCTATGCGAGAGTTGGTGGATCGTACTGCCGAAGAAGTGTTGGGCGTGTTAAAGGAGCAGGTTCCTTATCAGGTAGGAACGATGATCGAAGTGCCAAGAGCCGCTCTAACCGCAGGCCAAATTGCGGAATATGCAGACTTCTTTTCCTTCGGAACAAACGATCTGACGCAAATGACGTTTGGCTACAGCCGAGATGATGCGGAAGGGAAATTTCTCACTCATTATGTGGAGCATAATATTTTGCCTCAAAATCCGTTCCAGGTGTTAGACACGGAAGGAGTAGGCTTATTGATCGAATGGGCAGTCGAGAGCGGCCGCTCCAAAAAGCCAGGCCTTAAGACTGGTATTTGCGGCGAACATGGCGGAGAAAAAGAATCGATCTTCTTCTGCCACCAAACCGGCTTGGATTATGTCAGCTGCTCGCCGTTCCGTCTTCCTTTGGCAAGAATTGCAGCTGCACAAGCACAGCTCATTCACCGCAGGTAACGAGTTCGCATCGCATTCTGTAGAATCGGAGGGAAATCTGAATGACTGAACAGCAGCATTTGTATATTTGCTCTGATTCCATTGGCGGAACGGCAGAGTCGGTAGCGCAGGCAACCATTCGCCAGTTCAACGCCGATCAGGTAAAGATCAGGCGGTACGGACATATCCGGCATGAAGAAGAAATTAAAATCATGATGGAAGAAGCCGCTTCGACAGGAGGCTTTGTCGCTTACACGCTAGTACAGCCGGAATTGCGTGAGATGATCAAAGCCGAATCCATTCGTTTGGGCGTAAGGGCAGTAGACATTATGTGGCCGATGATGCAGGCATTCATAGATACTTATGGAGATGCTCCTAAGCAGCAGCCAGGTCTTCTGCATGAAATGGATGCCGCTTATTTTCGCCGCGTGGAAGCCATTGAATTTGCTGTAAAATATGACGACGGCCGTGACGCCAGAGGGATGCTGCAAGCGGATGTTGTATTGATCGGCATCTCGCGAACCTCGAAGACGCCGCTCAGCATTTTTCTTGCCCATAAGGGCATTAAAGTGGCCAACTTTCCTGTTATGCCAGAGGTCAAGCCTCCGGCGGAGCTATTCAAAATTCCGAGCCATCGCATTATCGGACTAACGATTGATGCCGAAAACATACTCAAAATACGTACAGAACGACTTAAAGCACTTGGGCTGCCTGATGGCTCCAGATATGCGAATATACTGCGAATTGTAGAAGAGCTTGAATATGCGCATGATTTGATGAAGCAGCTAGGATGTACGGTCATTAACGTTACCAATAAGGCCATTGAAGAAACTGCAGACCATATTATGGAATATATTTAATTTGATAGCGAAGATGTACCGCGCTTGCGGAATGCAGTGGGCGAGAGTCCCAACCGGCGGATAAAAGCTTTGCCAAAATAGGCTGCATCTTCGAAGCCGACGCTGCTTGCAATTAATTGCACGGGCAGGCTCGTCTGGCTCAGCATGAGGCAAGCTTTTTCCATCCGGTAGCGGATTAGAAATTCATGTGGAGACACGCCCATCTGGGCATGGAACAGCTTGGTGAAATAAGAACGGTCCAAATCCACATGCCTGGCAACGACGGAGATGGAAATGCGCTTATGGTAATGCTCTTCTATAAATTTCACCGCTTGCGCGACATACAGCTCGTTGCTATTTCGCCCTCCGCTGCGAACAGGCTGTTGTAATTCCGTCTGCCTGCTCAGGAAGGTGGAGAAAATTTGCAGCAATAGGCCATAGCAGTAGGTTTCGGATGCCAGATCGTTGACTGCAGAATGATGGAGCAGCTCTGCCAGCAATTTCTCTGCTCGCTCAGGCTCGAGATGCGAATGGGTGGGAGATTGGACGGTTACTCCTGCTGAAAGGAACAGCTTGGCGGCAAGCTGCCCATCAATTCCGACCCAATAATAAGTCCATGGATCCGCTTCGCTTGCACGATAGGAAGCAGGCTGATTGGGATACATGCAGAAGCTGTCTCCTGCTTTCAGCTTATAATCGCAGCCTTCCATTGTGAAGACGCCGGAGCCTTTTACGATAAAATGCAGCAAATAATGATCGCGCATGACCGGACCATTCTGATGGGAGGGCATACAATGCTCCAGCCCGCAATAGTGCAGACGAATATCTGTGTCCAAGCGACCGATTAGAAAATGTTCCGTAAATTGATTTTCCAACCTGAATCCCTCTTTTCGTTAGCTGTCTATAACTAAGGATAGCACAAAGTTACTAGTAAATTAAGCATTAAAACAATGTTTCCATTAAAATCATGACACAAAATAACTACTATTAAACACAAATCTCTCTATAGCCTCAACTCGTGCAGGAGATATAATAATCTCAAAAACAGATGAAGCTTAGGGAGGCAGTTCAGCATGCAGCTTACCGCTAATGGGTTATATGAATATAAGCTGGAAAGCGTGGAATCCGGATTCCGCGCAGAGCTTTCGGTCGAACGTGAATCCGAAGGAATTGATATTGTTCGTATAAAGATTGCAGCAGATTCTCCGGCAGTACCGCCAACGTTCAAGCTGAAATGGAGCCACCCCGTTATCGACGTGCAGGGCATGTGGCATCCAACGGCTTTATATCACAGATGGATTCGGGCAGACTGGTATCCGCTGCTGGATTCAAAGTCGACGAATTCCGCTCCAGTTGTAAGTCTATTTAGCGGTCAGGGGACGAACAAGCTGACATTCGCTTTTTCCGATGTGCTGAACGTTATCAAGTACGATGCAGGCCTCCATGAGGAGACCTCTCATTTTAACTGTGTCATTGCTATGTTCGACACGCCAACGCCAGAGCTTGCCTCCTATGAAGCAGAGCTTCGGATCGACACGCGCGAAATTCCGTATTTTAAATCTCTGGACGATGTGAGTCATTGGTGGAGCGAATACAAGACGAATACGCCTTCAAGCGTGCCTGCGGAAGCGCTGGAGCCTATGTATTCAACGTGGTACAGCTTCCATCAGGAGCTCACGCCGGAAGGAATCGAGGAGCAGTGCCGCCTTGCGCTTGAAATCGGCTGTAAATCGGTCATCGTTGACGACGGCTGGCAAACGGCGGACAATGCCAGAGGCTACGCTTTTTGCGGGGATTGGCAGGTTTGCGAGGAGAAAATGATCGACATGAAGGCGCATGTAGGACGCGTTCATGCAATGGGCTTGAAATATTTGCTCTGGTATTCGGTTCCGTTCATTGGGAAGAACAGCGAAGCATGGATTCGATTCCAAAATAAGCTGCTCTACAAAATGGATAGCATGGGTGCTGGCGTCATCGATCCACGATATCCCGAGGTGCGCGAATATTTGATCGGCATCTACGAGAAGGCGTTGCTGGATTGGGACTTAGACGGCTTTAAGCTTGATTTTGTTGATGTATTCCAGCAGCAGGAGCAGGAAGATGAAAACTCTGATCCGGGACGCGATATCGCCTCGGTGCCGCAAGCGGTGGACGTATTGCTGAGCGATGTGATGGCTCGTCTACGCGCAATAAAGCCAGACATTATGATCGAATTCCGCCAGCCGTATATCAGCCCGCTAATGCGGAAATACGGCAACCTGTTCCGAGCGGGGGATTGTCCAAACGATGCGGTGCAAAACCGTATTCGCACGCTCGACATCAGGCTGCTGTGTGGAAATACGGCAGCGCATGCCGACATGATCATGTGGAATCCGGACGAGCCGGTTGACAGCGCGGCGCTTCAATTAATCAACATTCTGTTCGCGGTACCGCAAATTTCCGTCCGGCTGGAGACGCTGCCGCAGAAGCATCTGGATATGCTGACCTTCTGGCTATCCTTCTGGCGCGAGAACCGTGATGTGTTAATGCATGGCCAATTGGAGCCCCAGCGTCCAGAGCTGCTCTTCCCGCTTGTGACCGCACGCAATAACGAGGTTTCGATTACAGCCGTTTATAACGATTCCGTTGTTTCATTAGCAGATACGGACACTCAAAAAATAATCATCGTAAACGGGACGCGCGGAGATCGGTTGATTGTAGAGGCGGTTAAGGCTTTAGGGGCGAGAGAGGTTCAGGTACTCGATTGCATGGGCCTAGAAGTCAGCAAATTTGAGATAGATGGCGAGCAAGGCTTGCTGTCGCTCAGCGTTCCTCCTTCTGGACTGGTTATTCTTCTGTCTGCCAACTCCAAATAAGCAAATATTGCGGACTGTTCCAAAGGTAGAAAATTCTACTTTTCGGAACAGTCTTATTTTATTTAGAGGTTGCCGTAAGAGGGCGTTTTGGAGGTGTCGTCGTTGGAGGCGTGTCTTTATCGGCCATTACATGGATCGGAGCGCGTTGGCGTTGCACTCGCCATTGTCACGACTTTGGTGTTATCGCGAATAGGGTTGCGCTCCAGGAAGTTTGATCCTGACATTCAATCAGGTAAAATGAACATACAAGCAGAATGAACGCTCTTTGGTCCATTCAGCAATTCCTATCCATAAGGAGATTCCATTTATGAATACACCACTCGCACCACAGCTAGACCGCCAATATATCGTCAATCAGCTAGAAGCTTTGCTAAACATACCGAGTCCGAGCGGATACTGCATGGACATTATCAAGCATGTGAAGGCTGAGACGGAAAGGCTCGGCTATAAGCTTGCGATAACGCCAAAGGGGAACGGGATGATTACGATTCCAGGCGAAAATGCCGACCATGTAATCGGCATCACCGCGCATCTGGATACGCTAGGAGCGATGGTTCGTTCGATTAAGCCTAACGGCATGCTGCGAATGACGCCGATCGGCGGTTATGCGATGCAAACAGTCGAAGGCGAATATGCGGTCATTCATACGCGCGACGGCCGAAAATATGAAGGAACCGTGCTGTCTACCAAAGCCTCCGTGCATGTATACTCCGATGCCCGGGACTTTAAGCGCGAGGAAGCGAATATGGAGGTTCGCATTGACGAGCTGGTCAAAACAAAGGAGGATACAGAGAAGCTAGGCATATCCGTTGGCGACTTCATATCATGGGAGCCTAGAGTTCGTGTCTTGCCAAGCGGCTTTGTCAAATCGCGGCATTTGGATGATAAAGCTAGCGTTGCGGCTTTGCTCGGCTTCATGGAGTGGTTGAAGCGGGAAGGAAGGACGCCGTCCCATACGCTGAAGCTTATTTTATCAACCTATGAAGAGGTCGGGCACGGAAGCTCCTACATACCGGCGGATATTACCGAAATGATTGCCGTCGATATGGGAGCGCTCGGGGATGATCTTTCAGCAACGGAAATGGATGTGTCTATTTGTACCAAGGATTCGACCGGACCTTATGATTATGCAATGACCTCCCGGCTGATTGAACTCGCAAAACGCGAGAAGCTGGCTTACGCCGTTGATATTTATCCGCATTACGGCTCCGACGCATCAGCGGCGCTGCGCGGCGGCAGCAATATTCGTGCAGCTTTGATCGGGCCAGGGGTTCAAGCTTCGCATGGAATGGAACGGACGCATGTAGATGCTATCGTTAATACAGCGGCTTTGCTTTTAGCCTATGTAATGGAATCGAATCAATAAACGATATCGCACCATAAACCGATTTCAATATCTTGCTTTTACATTCCAATAAGCGTACATCACACCACTTACGAGGGTATACTTTGATGTATGGAGGTGGAAGGAATGAAGGCTGAGGAACAAATGTCGGATGAGAAGTGGCAAGCGATTTTAAGCAATGATGCTTCTTATGACGGCAGGTTTATATATGCGGTAAAGACGACCGGTATTTTTTGCAGGCCATCCTGCAAGTCCAAAGCGCCGAATAAGGAAAACGTCCGGTTATTTGAAAATGCGGAGCAGGCGCGGTCGGCATATTTTCGCCCATGCAAGCGGTGCAAGCCTACGGGCGAGCGTTTGCCGGATGATGAGTGGGTCGATGTCATCACGCAATATATCGATAGCCATTATAGAGAAGCGTTGACCCTCGAAACGCTGGCAGACATGTGCCACGGAAGCCCTTATCATTTGCAGCGTACCTTTAAGCGAATTAAAGGAATGACGCCCATTGCATATATTCAGCAGACGAGAATGGTTAAAGCTAAGGAGTATCTTGCCCATACGGATCGAGCCGTTTCGGATATTGGTTTGAATGTCGGTATGCCCAATACCTCCTACTTCATAACGCTGTTTAAGAGGAAAATAGGGCGTACGCCGAGTGATTATCGTCATTCCAAACGTCATTCCGAACTTCAAACCAAACAAAATAACGAGATGCCGGAGGTGCCGCATGGTGGCAGAGAAAATTAGTTCGTTCATGTATTGGACATTGCTGGTTCATGGAAAATGGAGCATGTACGTTGCAGCCACGTCAATGGGGCTATGCTACGTCGGTTCCCAAAATAAGCCGTTTGAGGAGCTGGCCGAATGGGCGCAGGCTAAGTTCCCCGGCAGCAGACTTGTTCAGGATGAAGAGAAGCTGCAGCCGTATGCCGTGCAATTAATCGAGTATCTTGAAGGACAACGCAAAGCGTTTACGGTCCCCTTCGATTTTCGCGGGACATCGTTTCAGATTGCCGTTTGGAAATCGCTTTGCGAGATCCCATATGGACAGACCCAGTCCTATTCGGATATAGCTAATCAGATTCAAAAGCCGGCAGCCTCACGTGCGGTCGGAGCCGCTATAGGGGCAAACCCGGTTTTAATTACGGTGCCGTGTCACCGCGTAATTGGCAAAAACGGCTCGCTCACCGGCTATCGCGGCGGACTGGAGATGAAGACGCAGCTTCTGCAGCTGGAAAGGGAAGCATGAAGACGGCGTTATTTTACAAAAATCCGAAGACGCTTCTCAATAAAGGTACAGGCTTCCTAGAAGACTACACCCATTCGCTCAATCCTTATACGGGCTGTTCGTTTGGCTGCTCGTATTGTTATGTTCGTCAGATGCCGGTATCCACGTTCCGTCAGGAGGAGTGGGGCACATGGGTAGACGTTAAGCTTGAAGCGGCAGCTTTGCTTCGGAAAGAGCTTCGGCGCGCGAAGGGCAAAGGAAAGGTTAGTATCTTTATGTCGTCAAGCACGGATCCCTATCAGCCGATTGAACATAAAGAGATGGTTACGAGATCGCTGCTAGAGGTAATGGTAGAGGACCCGCCGGATTTTTTGTTCGTTCAAACAAGGAGTCCGCTCGTTCGCAGAGATATGGATTTGCTGCTTCAACTGGGAGATAAGGTTCGGGTAAGCATGACAGTGGAGACGGATCTTGAGGATATTCGCAAACATTTTACGCCGGCTGCGCCTCCTATCGCTGCTAGATTAAAGACGCTGCAGCTGTTAGCGGAAGCGGGAGTACCCGTGCAAGCGACCATCGCGCCGATACTGCCAAGCAGCGAGGCTTTTCCGGGAATTTTAAAAGCGCTGGTCAATCGTGTCTGCGTGGACGATTATTTCATGGGTGATGGGAGCGGAGGAAGACGAACGCGAAGTCTGGGCATAGAGCGGCTGTACAAGGAGCTTGGCCTAGAGGAGTGGTATTCGCCTACCGCGTACCGGATGGTTTACGATCGATTCAGTCATGTTTTCGCTGAGAATCAGCTTTATTTGAGCCAGCAGGGGTTTGCGCCCTGATAGGCAGGGGTTAGCCGGAAAGGTCAAGTCATGTAATGACTTGCTCGGCTGGCCTTTTTTTTTTGGAGTGATGAGCGATTGTGCTTGTCACTCTATGCTGTGCTCACGAGCAGCTCATTAGCAGCTCAAGTGCAGCTCATTATCAGCTCATGAGCAACTCATGAGCAACTCATGAGGAAGGAGGAGCTTGCGCAATATTAGGCAGGGGTTAGTCGGAAGGGTCATGGAATGTGAGATGACAATGACTTGAACGGCTAGCCTTTTCTAGTTGTAGGCTTGCAAGTGAATTAACGGGAAATTCTCCTGTTAATGTTCATTAAATGGAGCTGGAAATGCGCTTAACTGGAAATATTCCTGTTAATTTAATCCAAAACGCCATTAACGGGTAAAATCGAATGATTTAACGGGAGAAATTCCATCTAATGGTGGAAAAACAGCTTTTATGAGCTAATTAACGGGAGAAATTCCCGTTAAGTGTTAAAGAAGAGGCTAGGACGCGACTGGCGCGGGTTGATTTGTGTCTGCGAAATGTAGATATGTAAGGTGAGCACGCTTGGCGCTGGTTGCTTTGTGTCTGAGAAGAGTAACTAGGTTGGGGGAGCGCATTAGCGCTCGCGTATTTGTGTCTCTATGTGAATAGTTTGGGTTGAGCGCGGTTGGGGAGCTAGTTGAGTAAAATCGAACGGATTAACGGGAGAAATTCCCGTTAAGTGTTTTGAAGAGAGTTTGCGGAGCGCGACTTTCGCTATTAGATCAGTGTCTGCCATGTGCAGATAGGCTGCGAAGCGCGACTTCCCGCGCGCAGTCTCGTTTCTTAGCAACTGAATGCGCTTTCTTTCGTCAAATTCGGCATCAGTAGGACGTAAGGAGAGGAAAGGGAGGTAGTCTTTTTGGAATGAGGAATAATGATAATCTGGTGCAATTTCAGTGCTTTCGAAGCTTTATAATTATCCCGATTCATGGAAGTTAATCCTGAAAGGCTGCTCAACATACTCGGTTAAATGACGAAAAAGTCTACTGAAAACAGTTGAATGTACGTTTATAGCAGTCAAGTCCTGGTATTTTTAAGCAAAAATCTCGATTATGATTTTTTTTTAATGTAAATCTGACTTTATGATGTGAGGAAATGTGCACTTTTATGGGGATTGCGAACAATGTCGAAACTCGTTTTTGTCCTGCTTTGGTAGGATACTAGTCAATAGTCCCCCCTTTAAACGTCAATAAAGCGCATTCATTTGCAAGTTTTTTGCTTTCAAATCAACATGAAAATAGGGAAAAACCTTTGTATTATAGGGGAAAGAAGCGAATGAAGGTTAAGTAAAAATGAGTCTCAAGTTTGATTCTCTCAGAAAATTCATAAAGCGCTTCCAATTGTTAGAATTTTTATTTTTGACACCCAAATAGCACCAGTTTATTTCCAACTATTCTCATCAATTAGGAGTCCGTACTTATGAAAACACGAATGAAAATGAGTACGATTGGCTAATCTACACCATGTCTTTATTCCCTCAAGAATTATTATCATCTGTGTCATACTAGATTGCAGGAAGCGTTCCGCGATTCAAATTAAAGGAACAAGCGAGCTGATGAATGGAGGTTTCAAAGATGAACATTTCAAATCAGGAGCAGAAGCGAGTAAGGCTGAAGCAATTTTTGAAAATACTATCCGAGGATCCTTCTCTATTACAGCAAGACGGGAAAACGGAAGCTAGATCTTTGCCAGAGCTGCTTATGGCCACCGGCTGCCGCTTTCAAAATGAGCCTGTTGATATGGCCGAGCTTTTCTCGCAGCTACTCGGCAAGCTGGGCTTGAAAGCCTGCTCCGCCGAAATGATGGATTACATTATGAATGGCGGAACGGTAGACGATTTTTTGAACACAGCAAAATAATAGGTTCCGTCCTTGTTGTCAGGTATTCATGAAACGGGATACACCTATCCATAAATGACGTCTAAAAGTTCGCGTTTTGAATAATTAAAAAAATTTAATATTCGTTAAGAACAACTTTTATGAAGTTGCAAGGACGGATGACTTTATTAGTAACGGAGGAAATCAATTGGAATTAAAACAGTATTGGATCATCGTGAAAAGAAGGCTATTGATGATTGCTTTAATTATTACCGCTAGCTGTCTGACCATCGGAATTTACTCCAATTACTTCATCGAACCACAGTATGAAGCATCCGCTAAATTAATCGTCAACGATCATAAGGGCAGCAGCTCGCTGATTCCAAGCATAGACGTTGGTTCGATCAACTCCACTATTGGACTTATCAAAACCTATAAAGAAATTTTGAGGACGCCGCGGATGATGAAGAAGGTCGTCAAGCAGTATCCGGATCTAGGCGTGACGTACGGTGAGCTCATTGGCAAAGTAAGCGTAAGCTCAGTAAATGAAACACAGGTCATGTCCATTTCGGTGCGGGATGATTCTTATGCGCAAGCGGCTAAAATCGCCAACGCGGTTGCGATCGTTTTTCAAAAATCGGTACCAGAGCTAATGAAGGTAGACAATGTATCCGTCTTGGACCAAGCCGATCCGAAGGAGAATCACGCACAGGTATCGCCGAATCCAAAGATGAATATCGCCGTCACTTTTATGCTGGCTTTGATGGTAGGCATAGGCATTACCTTCCTTCTCGATTATTTGGATGACACGATCAAGACTGAGGAAGACATAGAGGCGCTCCTTCAGGTTCCGGTGCTATCGTCTATTCCGAAGTTCGAAGAGAGAGATTCGCTCGAGAGAACCAGCACACCGACAAAGACGATAGCAGGGAGGGAACAAAATGTCTCGCTTGATTCCTAAATGGAACCTTATTACCGAGTTAAACCCCAAATCGCCCATATCAGAGGGCTACCGCATGCTGAGGACGAACATCGAGTTCTCGACGATTAGCCAAAAGCTGCAAATCATTATGGTCACCTCCTCCAAGCCGAGCGAGGGCAAGAGCACAACATGCGCCAATATGGCAGTCGCTTTCGCGCAAGCGAACAAAAAGGTGCTGCTTATTGATGCAGATCTGCGCAAGCCGTCACAGCATCATATCTTTGGAAAGTCCAACCGCAGCGGCTTAACGACGGCATTATTTAACCAGATGAAGCTGGAGGACATTATACAGTTCACCGGTACGGAAAATCTATCGATCATTCAGGCGGGGCCAACGCCTCCGAATCCTTCAGAGCTGCTTTCTTCAGAGCAAATGGCCGATCTGCTGAAGACGGCTAGGGAACGTTATGATGTCATCATTATCGATACGCCGCCGATTATGTCCGTCACAGACGCTCAGATCGTTGCGACTCAAAGCGATGGCGTCGTTCTCGTTGTCGATTCAGGAAAAGTGAAAAAGGAAGTTGCGCTCAAAGCGAAAGCTTTACTAGAGCATGTGAAGGCGAGGCTTATCGGCGTCGTGCTCAATAAAATCAATCGTAATCATTCGGATGTCTATTCCTACTACTACGGGGAAAAAACGGACGCTTAGGCGTCGATCTCCTGGTCGCTAAAAGCGTGGAATGGATATAGGTAATGTCTCCTGCACCTCTATCACCGGAGGCACTCGGTCATGCTGTGGGTCAGCCGACCTTAGACGTTAATCGTCAAGGGTGTGACGTGAGGAGGGGTTCAATGCCCCTGTAAATACAAAAAAATAAATAGGATAGGGTGAAATCAAATGAAAAAAGTGAGAAAAGCCATTATCCCTGCCGCAGGACTCGGAACCCGTTTTTTGCCGGCAACAAAAGCGATGCCTAAAGAAATGCTTCCTATCGTCGACAAGCCGACCATTCAGTACATCGTAGAGGAAGCAATTGAATCAGGCGTTGAAGACATCATCGTCGTCACAGGTAAAGGTAAGCGGGCGATCGAGGATCATTTTGATATCGCTTTTGAACTAGAGCATATTTTAGAGCAAAAAGGGAAATTCGATATTTTGGAAAAGGTTAGAAAATCATCAAATGTGAATCTCCACTACATAAGGCAAAAAGAAGCAAAAGGACTTGGACATGCTGTATGGTGCGCACGCAATTTTATTGGCGACGAGCCGTTTGCCGTACTCCTTGGCGATGACATCGTTGAGGCCGAGACACCTTGCACAAAGCAGCTCATAGAGCAGTATGAACGAACTGGACGTTCAGTTATTGGCGTTCAGATGGTTGGCGTCGATCAAACTCATCGCTACGGTATCGTTGACCCCGGACAACGGGTGGACAATCTATACGAGGTTAACAGCTTCGTAGAGAAGCCGCCGCAAGGCCAAGCGCCTTCCAATCTGGCTATTATGGGACGTTATGTACTGACACCGGATATATTCGAATATTTGGGGCGGCATGAGCGCGGCGCTGGAGGAGAAATTCAGCTTACCGACGCGATTCAAAAGCTCAATATGGACCAAGGTGTATATGCCTTTGACTTCCAAGGCACTCGGTACGATGTCGGCGAACAGCTAGGCTTTATTATGACGACGCTCGATTTTGCCCTAAGGAACAATGAACTTAAATATAAGCTTATGACTGAGCTTGAAGAATTGATGGAGCGGGAGCTCAGCAAGCAATTATTAGCCGGAAGGAGTGATAGAAGATGACACCTCCACAGGATGAAGCGGTAGTCAGCGTCTCTGATTACTATTCGAATGCAATCGCAAGGCGTAATGATCGCGAAGCGGTTACGATGTATTCGATTATGAAACGAACGATTGACATTGTTGGTTCGCTAGTCGGTTTAATGCTGTTAAGCCCGCTGTTTATCATTATCGCTATCCTTATTAAGTGGGAGGATCCGAAAGGGTCTGTCTTCTTTTATCAAACAAGGATCGGCAAAAATGAGAAGCAGTTTCGGATGTTCAAATTCCGCTCGATGCTGACAGGCGCCGAGGATAAGCTGAAAGATCTGCTGGAAAAGAATGAAATCAAAGGCGCTATGTTCAAGATGAAGGACGATCCGCGCATTACGAAGATCGGCAAGCTAATCCGCAAAACAAGCATTGATGAGCTGCCGCAGCTTCTTAACGTGCTTAGAGGCGAAATGTCCTTGGTTGGTCCAAGACCTCCGCTTTCGAGAGAAGTGGCGGAATACAGCGAGTATGACAAGCAACGCCTGACCGTAACGCCGGGCTGCACCGGGCTTTGGCAGGTAAGCGGCAGAAACAACCTTTCCTTCAAGCAAATGGTTGAGCTGGACCTGGTCTACATCGAGAAGAGATGCATCTGGTTTGATATTAAAATTATGCTGAAAACGGTGAAAACCGTCGTCAGCTCCGATGCTTATTAATAAACAATATGTTGCTTCGCAAAACTAGGTCTATGCTTACGAAGTAAGTTTTGCTTCGCAAAACTAGGCCTATGCTTACGAAGTAATTTTTGCTTCGCAAAACTTTTGAGGAGTTGATCAAATGGCAAGAGTCCTGCATATATCGGAGTTTACTAAGGGCGGCATCGAAACCCACCTGAATGAAGTGCTGAGTTACCAAGCGGGCAGACATGATATTTATCTTATGGCTTCCGAGCAGAACTCCCGCCCAGAATCGCTGCAGATTAGCCAAGACCGTTTGTCCTTGTATCCATACAAGCGGAAGCCGGCATATTTTCTTCAAGCGATAAAAGCTATTCATCACAAGGTAAAGGCGTTTAAACCGGATATCATTCATGTCCACGGAACGTTCGCAGGTGTCTTCCTGCGAGCGTTGTTTTTTTTCAAGTTCCGCAGGCCAGTCGTCATTTACAACGCGCACGGATGGGCTTTCCTAATGGACACGAAGTCGTGGAAAAAGCGGATTTTTGCATTTGTGGAGAAGGTGCTGGCACACCGTACCGACTACATTATCAACATCTCCAGGCATGAATATGAGATGGCTATGCAGTACGGGCTGCCAGCCGAGAAATCGGGGGTCGTGTACAACGGCGTTTCCGATACGATTGCTTCTAACAAGCCGCCTTTTGAGACGCAGCCAGACAAAATCAATTTGCTATACGTCGGTCGCTTCGATCGTCAAAAAGGCTTTGATCTGCTGCTTGATGTATTCAACGAGCATAAGTTCGCGAACGTCCATCTCTATTTGGTCGGCGATACGGTGCTGGAGGATGTTGAATATGTTTTCCCGGAAAATGCGGTCAAGATCGGCTGGGTGGACAATTCCGAAATCGACCGTTACATGAAAGCCTGTGATGCGGTTATCATTCCATCGCGCTGGGAAGGCTTCGGCATCGTCGCCATTGAAGCGCTGCGGAACAAGAAGCCGGTCATTGCAAGCAATCGGGGCGCGCTTCCGGAAATTATCCGGCACGGACTGAACGGCTATATCTTTGATTTTGAAAATAAGCAGGAGCTGGCAGACATCGTTCATAGGCTGGATAAGCCGACGCTTGAAGCGATGGGCCAAGCAGGCCTGAATATTTTCCAAGACAAATTTCATTCGAATCAAATGAACAACCAAATCGAGCGGTTATACGAGGATGCCTTGCAAAAACGAAGAGGCTCATTTTCCGCTGCAGTTAAAAAATATGTCTAGATTTACGGGGATGGAGAGAAGATGAGCCTAAGCTTGCAGAGCAACCTTACGACTAATGATAAGTTAGCCAAGAAAGAGAGCAAAGAGCAGTTTTTTTTGGCGATCTATCTGAGCCTTATGCTGGTGCTGACCGTCTATCAGGATTTCCCGTTAGTCAATATGATCGGTGAGATCGGCAGATCGCCTATTATTTTAATGCTTCCGTTGTTCGTATTTTGCGAGATTGCGATGCTCGCCAAGCATAAGCGGGTAATGAACGGCTCGACGCTGCAAAAGTATTTATTCGGCTTTATCCTTTATTTGAGCTTTATCAGCATCGTCTACCTGCTTGTTCAATTCATACAAGGCAGCTACAGCTTTGGCTCGGAAGGACTGCTGGGCAAAGCGATAAAGGTGCTGATCTATTTTGTGCTGATACTGCTCTATATCCGGCATATGCAGCTCGTTTTTTCCAAAATTAAAAGCTTTAAGATGCTGTACGGCTGCTTTCTAGCGGTCGTTACGCTGCTTGCGGCCATTATGATTATGGAGCTTATGAGCATGCCAAACGCCTTTATGTCTTTGCATTCAGGGAGCCATCCCTATTGGCGGGTTAGGATGCTTACGTCAGAGAGCAGCACGACGGGCTCGATTGTCGTTGTCTACTCTGCGATACTCGTTTATTTGACCAAATATTTAAGCAGCTTTGCTAGAACGCTGTCCATCGTATATGCTTCTAGCTTTTTTCTGTTTTATGTATTCATTACCGGCTCGAAAGGGTTCATGATTATTATTTTGCTCACGCTCGTCGTGACGATGGTCAAATTTTTGGATTTTCGGAAAAAGAAAAACTTCATATTGCTTATTTCAGTCGTACTGGCCATGTACATGTTCATTACCAATTTTTCGGCGGGACTGGTCAGCTCGTTTAGCAATGACATCGAAAACTACACATCTTCTTACACGCGAATGGGAACGATCATTATCTCGCTGGCTACCGTTTTTCACAATCCGCTGGGGGTTGGCACGGGAGCATACCTCATGTATTTCGATAAGTATGTGAATGATTCGATCAGCTTGATGTCTCATTTCTATTACAACCTATTTGGCATAAGCCAAATTAATGCGGGGGAGCTGTTGCAATATTCGGGCTCGGATAAAAACTTAGGCGTCAAATCCGGATTTTTCCAGTGGGTCATGTTCGGCGGAATCGTTTCAGTGCTGTTCTTTTACCTGCTTGCCAAAAACCTGATCGTTAAAGTAAAGTCCAGCTCCATTTTATTTCTAGCGCTTATCTTTATTTTATTTTCGATGCTCCTCGTTACTTTGGAAATTAAGTACGAGGTTTGGCTGCTGTTTGCTTTTATTAGCCTCTTTCTTGGCAAGAACGAAATGAGTTCATCAAAAAGGTCGGGGGTAGTCAAATGAAAATGCTTGTAGTGTGCAGTGATTTCCCATATCCCGCCGACCATGGCGGAAGAGTCGACACTTGGGGCAGAATCAAGGTGCTCGCTGAGCTCGGCTGGAAGCTTCATCTGCTTGTATGCGGCAAACAGACGCCTTCTAAGGAAGAAATGGACGCGGTATATGACTATGTAGAAGAAATTACGCTCTGCGATCGCAGAAGCAAGCTTGCGGATTTGCTCCACGTCATTCCGATGCAGGTGCAGTCCAGAAGCGAGCTGAGAAACGTTAAGCTCACGGGGGGGTACGATTATGTGCTGCTCGAGGGCGATTACGTGTACCCGGTGCTGCAAAATCCGAAGGTCAAGCAAGACACGGCGATCTTAAGAGTTCATAACGATGAAGCGGTTTACTTCAAGGCGCTTGCCAGAAGCACCAAAAACGTCGTCCATAAAATGTATTACCACATGGAGAGCAGCAAGTTCGCAATTTTGCAGAAAAAAATGCTCGAGAAGGTCGACAAATATTTGTTTATATCAAGCAAAGAATTTGAAAATTTTCAAAAGCAAAATCCAGCGGCAAAAAGCTTGTTCTTGCCTCCACCGGTAACGAAGGCCAGCTTCGAATCGAGCGATTTTCAAAGCAAGCATGTGGTATTTATCGGATCTTTGTTTATGCCGAATAACCGAGAGGCGATTCAGTGGTATCTCGAGCATATTCATCCGCTGATGCTGAAGGAGCCGGAGTACAAGTTCATCATAGCGGGCAACAGCCGAAAGCAGAGCCTGAGCTGGCTTGAAGCGTACGATATGACGAATGTGATCGTGCATGATACGCCGAAGAGTCTCGACGACATCTACAGAAGCGGGTATCTGTTCGTTAATCCGATGCAAAACGGCGCAGGCGTGAAGCTAAAGACGATTGAAGCGATTCAGAACGGCCTGCCTGTCATCTCCACCTCCATCGGGTACGAGGGAACCGGGCTTGTAGATAATGAGCATATTATGGTCGCCGACAGGCCGGAGCAATTTTATGCGAAAATCAAGCAGCTGTTCGATAACCCGGAAGCGGCGAAGGCGCTGCTCGAATCGTCGCAAAGCTTCTTGCGCACGCATTACAACCATAAAGAGGTGCTGAAGCAATTTATTCAGTCCTTAAATGCCAGTTATAAAGTAAAGCAGGTGCTCTGAATGGACAAGCGAAAAGTTAACGTCATGTTTGTGACCCACGCGGATAAGAAAGGCGGCGCTGAGCAAAGCCTCATTCATCTGATCAATTATTTGGATACGTCGAAATACCGGATTTTCTTATTAAGTCCCGGCGATGCGGCGTATTTGAATGAGATTCGTGCGGAATATGTGCATTTCCCGCTGCAGCTGAGCAGCATTAAGCAGAAATTCGGATTAGGCTATATCGAAACGGTGCTTAAGATCAGGTCATTCGTTCGGAAAAATAAGATTGATGTCGTCCATGCCAATGGCTGGCGGGCTCCTTGGTATACGGCTCCGCTAAAGTTTTTGGCAAAAAGCAAGCTGGTCTGGCATCACCGCGACTATACGCATTTGCGTATGTTCAACAACGTGCTGCCTCGCTTTTTTGACCAGGTCATCTGCATCTCGCATTTTGTAGCGAACGCGATTCAGGGCAGCAACAAAACGATTATTTACAATGGCGTCGATCCTGAGCTCGCTTTGACGAAGAAGAGAAGAACGTTTATGGAGGATGACACGCTTGTCATCGGGACGTTCGGCCGAATCGTGGAATGGAAAAGATATCATCTCATGATTGAAGCCGTCAAAAAGCTGGCTGACAGCAACCGAAACAATTGGAAGCTGCTCATCGTCGGGGACACTTCCGTTGACGGATCGGAGGGCTATTACAACGATATGATCCAGAAGGTGCTCTCCTATGGCCTCGAGCATCATGTTATTTTCTATGGCTACAGCAAAAAACCGCTTGATGTTATGAAGGAATGTGATCTTACGATCAACTTCTCGCTTAACGAGCCGTTTGGCAGAGTCATTATCGAGTCGATGCTCGTAGAGACGCCTGTTATCGTAGCGGATTCCGGAGGAGCACCCGAAATCATTCATCATACGAATGGCGGCTTTATCGTGAAGGACGGCGATGTGGAGGAGCTGTATCAGACGATCCAGCGCGTTTATGACGGAAAAGTCGACCATCAGGAAATGTCCAGCCGCGGCTACACCAGCGTAATGAATGATTTTAATATGAGCTCGATCGCGAAGAAAGTGGAGTCCACCTACACCCGTTTGCTCGCGCCAAACATGAAGTCGGAAGCGGCAGGAGGAACGGATGAGTACAGGATACAGTCAAATTAGCTTCGGCAAGCTGCTAGCCGTTCTAAAAGGAGCGGCGATACTGCCGATTAAGACGAGCTCGGTAGGCAGGCTTGGCAGAATTTCAGGAAAGCTTAGCGTGAAGAACAAGGGCATATTTTTTTTAGGGAAAAATGTTTCTTTTCAAGCGAAGCCGTTTCCTTCATCGATTACGGTCGAGAAGCATGCCGAGCTGCTTGTAGGCGATAATGTGTTTTTTAATTATGGCCTCGACATTGGCTGTACGAAGTCGATCCAAATCGGCAGCAACACGATAATCGGTCCGATGGTGAACATCATCGATACGAACTTTCACCCCGTAGACATGGAGGACCGTTCGGGAAGCAAAGACATTGTCATCTCGGATAATGTCTGGATTGGCCGCGGAGCCGTTATTTTGCCTGGCGTGACGATTGGTCAAGGTGCGGTCATTGCGGCAGGCAGCGTCGTAACGCGGGATATTCCGGCAAATGTGCTGGCTGGAGGAACGCCTGCCAAAGTGATTCGCGAGCTCCAGGTAACGAATGAATGGATTCGCAGATACAACTGATAGAATGCAGAAAGGCTTTGGGGAATATCCTGCGGCAATGATTCTGGTTAGGCTAGGGAGCGTATGGCGATGAAAGTATGGATGTGGCCGAAATCAAGCGAGTTGAACTTTTACAATGATCTGTTGACAAATTCGCTGAGCGGCGCAGGTATGGAAGTAAAGGATTTGAAGCATGGCAAGCTGATGCTGAAGGTCGGCGGGGCGAGAGCAGGAGACATTGTCCATATCCACTGGATGCATCATGCCTATCAAAATCGCAACCTGCTGCTGTTCATTGTGAAATCGTTCATTTTTGTCATGACGATGCTTTATTTGAAGATGCGGAAGGTGCAGCTCGTTTGGACGATTCATAACCTGTATCCGCATCAGGTGAAATACAAGAGGCTGGAGCGCTTCATGCGAGGGTTGATATGCAAGTTTTGCAGCAAGCTGCTGGTAGCTTCCGAGTCGATCAAACGAAAGGTCATGATGGAATTCGGGGTTCCGGCAAGCAAGCTCTTCGTGGTGAAGCATGGCCACTATTTGGGCGTGTACAAGTCGAAAGGCAAGGATTGCAGGCAGGCTTACGGCATTAGCGAGGATGCGGATATTTATTTGTTCTTGGGCGCGATTAAAGCTTATAAGGGTGTCGAGGATTTAATAGAAGCCTTTAATGCGGTGAAGACGAAGCAATCCTATCTGATTGTAGCCGGCAAAGCGGACAAGCAGATGGAATCCTATTTGAAGCATGTAGAGAATAAGGAAAATATCATCTTGGATTTGCGCTTCATTCCGAATGAGGAGGTTGCCGATCTCATCAGCGCCGTCGATGTGATGGTCATGCCGTACAAGGAGATTACGACCTCAGGCTCCGCGATTCTCGGCTTATCGTTCAGAAAGCTGATCGTCATGCCTGATAATGATTTTATCGACGAGTATTTCAAGGAGGACATGGTCGTGAGCTACGATCCAAACGACTATAACGGCTTGGAGAACGCGATGAAAGCAGCCTTGAATGTGAAGAGGGAGCAGCGCTCGCCACAGTACGAAGAAGTGCTGAAGGAGCTCGAATGGAGCACGATTGCGCAAAAGATAAAAAAAGTTTACCAAGGATGGGGATAAAGGATGAAGGTAACGGTGGCCATCTGCACCCATAACCGGGCAAAGGATACGGGAGAAGCAATAGAAAGCGTCCTAGCTCAAAGCTTTGAGCGGGAACAGATTGAAATCGTCGTGATCGACAACCGGTCGACGGACAATACGGCTGACGTGGTTGGCGGGCTTGCGCGGATTCACGGCCCTGCGGTGCGTTATATTTTCGAGGACAAGCTTGGACTGTCGGTTGCGCGCAACCGGGCGATTCGGGAAGCAAAAGGCGAGTTCATTCTATTCCTGGATGACGATGCAATCGCTTCTCGCCACTGGGTGCGGCAAATTGTGGAAGTCTTCGAGAGCGATCCGAAGATCGGCTGCGTCGGCGGCAAAATCGATCCCATTTGGGAAGTGGCGGAGCCCGATTGGATTCCGGCAGAGCACCGCTCGGTGTTTACCATCCTCGATTATGCAAGCGAGATTAAGGAAATGCCGGCGCCAGCTATTCCCTATGGTGCGAATGTCGCTTTCCGGGCGAGCGTCTTTGGGCAGTACAAGCCATTCCGCGAGGATCTCGGCCGGGTCGGCAATAACCTGCTGTCGAGCGAGGAAAGCGAGCTGATCGCTAGAATTCGAGAAAGCTATAAGGTGTACTATACGCCTTACGCGCCTGTTCAGCACAAGATCGCCAAAGAGCGAACGACGAAAAAGTGGTTTTTAAAACGGATTTATTGGCAAGGCGTCAGCGATGCGGTGAAGCGGCAGGATAGAAGCCTAGTTGCGGTCGTTAAGCATTCAATTCGAATGATTCAAGCGATTGGAACGTCATTGCTGTCTATCTTTCATTTCAAGAGATTCATAAGCCAGGTTGTGAAAATATGTTACCGCAACGGATCGCTTGTCGGCATCCTGCGTTATAACGGTAGGGGTTGACTTGTGATGTCACAGCTTGCCATTCATAAAGTATGGAAGGGAAACGGACTCGTACAGACGATTATGCGGACGAGCGCGACTAATTTATTAGTGATGGTCATCAGCACGCTGACCTCGATCGTAACGGCGCGCATGTTCGGCGTTGTCGGAAAGGGCGAGTTTTCAGCCATCTTATTTTGGCCAACACTGCTCGCCGGACTGGTAGGATTCGGACTTCCAACCTCGCTTATTTATAACATGAAGCAAAACAAAGGCAGCGGCGGCGATTTTGTCAGGGCAGGCTTCCTCTTCCAAATACCGGTCAGCATTATTGTTGGCGTGGTCGCGTGGATTTGGCTGCCGGTCTGGCTGGGCAATTATCCCGCTGACATCGTTCAAATCGCTAGATGGTATACGGTGCTTATGCTGCCGATTCTGCTTGCGATTAATTTAATATCGGCTCTGGCACAGAGCACAAGCAAGTTCAACGTATACAACGGCGTACGCTTATTTGTTCCGCTCTTCAATCTAGCAGGCCTAATGGTGCTGTGGGCGATCGGCGATTTAAGTCTTAAGAACGCTTCTCTCATCTTCCTCGTGACTAGCGTGCTGGTCGTTTCTTGGTCCTTATACAGCATAAGGGATGCGCTCCGCATCAACTGGCTGAAGGGGCTTGGCAATCGATTGGCAGCTAAGGCGCTGTTTGGCTATGGCGGCAGAGTGTTCGGGGTAGAGCTGCTCGGCACGCTGTACTCGCAGTTCGATAAGATCGTCATTCTATCGATGCTGACAGCAAGGGATCTTGGACTTTACACGGTCGTATATGCTTTGTCTCGCGTCTTTAACGTAGTTCAGATGGCGATTACGAATGTCGTCTTCCCGAAGGTTACGGGCATGGACAAATCAGCCATTATCGCCACGGTGGGCAGGGCATTCCGGCTATCGATGCTGCTTATGACGATCGTCGTCATTCCGAGCATGTTCATTGGCCGGTATTTGATGGGCATCCTGTTCGGGGCTCCGTTCCTTGAAGCAAGCAATGCCTTCTATCTGCTGTCTATCGAATGCATTCTCGGAGGAGGCTCTTGGATATTGGCTTCCGCATTTAATGCAATGGGAAGGCCGGGATTAGTGCTTGTGCGCCAGTTGATTGCCTTGGCGGCAACGATCGGCTTGTTTTTCGTGTTTACGCCGTTGTATGGGCTGAACGGCATCGCGCTCGCCTTATTGATCGGCGCAGTCATTCGCATGGCAGTGACGATGGCGTCGATGCGGTTGATTTTTAGGGTAAGGCTTGGAAATATGCTGTTTGATAAAAATGATTTCCGTTTTCTGATCAAGCGTTTAAATGAGAAAAAACAACGTAAAGGAGCGCGCTGATATGCTAATGGAAACGAACATACACCCGATGGAGGAACTAAAAAGGCAGCTTCTTCAAATCTTGAAGGTGATCCCGCCAGGCTCAAGCATTTATTATATCGACTATCCCGTATACAACAACGGCGGGGATCTGCTGATCATGAAAGGGGCAGAGGCGTTCTTCAAGGACAATCAAATCCGCGTAGCAGCGCGGTACAGCGTTCTTGATTTTCCAGACAAGCTGACGATTCCAAACGATCAGATTATCGTGCTGCAGGGCGGAGGGAACTTCGGCGATCTGTATCCGGTGCATCAGAAGCTGCGTGAGAAGATCGTTGCCAGCTATCCAAACCATCGGATCGTATTGCTTCCGCAGACGATTTACTTTAAGAGCGATGCGGAGTATGAGCGGACAGCGCGCCTCTTCAACAGCCATAAGGATACGCATCTCTTCGTGCGGGACACCTTAACCTATGACTTGGCTGTTCAAAAGTTTCATAAATGCTGCGTTTATTTATCGCCGGACATGGCGCATCAGCTTTGGCCGATTTTGCCTAAGAGCAGCCCTGGCAAGGAACTGCTTTGCTTCTTCCGCACCGACATCGAGAAGACGAGCGAGCAGGAGAGCTTTGAAGCGGTGGGGCGGGGCGATCATTTGGACTGGGCTTCCCTCTACAACAAAGTCGAGAAGAAGTCGATTCGGGTAATCGGGCAGATGATGACCAAGGGCGGCGTACCTCTTCCGATGCAGGCGATATGGGGCAAGTATTCCGATTATTTGGTCGACAAAGCGGTCAAGCGCTTCAGCGGCTACCGCGTCGTGCAAACCTCAAGGCTGCACGGTCATATCTTGTCCTGCTTGATGGATAAGCCTAACACGCTGCTCGACAATTCATACGGCAAAAATTCGAATTACTATAATACATGGACCAGCAGCGTAAAATCGGCTCAATTAGTAGTGAAGAGCTGAGCTGGCTGGTTATTTGTTGAACTAATAGAAGGTAACCTGCACTCTCACGGCACAGTTAACAGGAAAACCTCCTGTTAATTTAACCTTTATTCGCTTTATAGCTGCATTAGCAGGAAATCCTCCATGTAATTTTGGTAGAATCGCGATTTTTGGGTCATTTATGTGAATTAGCGGGAGAAAATCCTGTTAAGTGTGCTAAGAGCTTTGATTTGCGCAAATTAGATGGAGTTTTTCCTGTTAAATTATGGGGCAACAGAAGTACCTTCCCATAAAACGATGCTAATACAGTAAGTTTTAATGCGAAGTTGTCCAAGGAGCACAAGCTCATTCTAGTAACACGTATTCCGCAAAACGCAGCTCTTGTTTTCGATTCGAGTTATGATGTGAAGCTGTTCAACAGCAGCACAGCTCGATAAAACACAGCTTATATTTTCGAAGCGAGTTATGTTGGAAGTTGTTCAAGCAGCAAAAGCTCCACAAAACTTTTTAGGAGGAATCAGTATGAAAATTGTACTTCTATCAGGAGGCTCCGGTAAACGGCTATGGCCGTTGTCAAACGAGTCGCGGTCCAAGCAGTTTTTGAAGGTGCTCAAAAACGCCGATGGCGAGCGTGAGTCGATGGTTCAGCGCGTATGGGGACAAATTTCTAAAGCAGGCCTACGCGATCATGCATACATCGCGACGAGCAAGCCGCAGGTTGACATGATTCATAGCCAGCTTGGCAGCGAAATCGAAGTAATCGTCGAGCCGGAGAGAAGAGATACGTTCCCTGCAATCGCGCTGGCAGCCACCTATTTATATTCGGTGCAAGGCGTGAGCCTGAACGAGACGGTAGTTGTTATGCCGGTTGATCCTTATGTTGAGGAATCGTTTTTCCAAAAAACGAAGGAGCTTGATTCGGTACTCAATGAATCCGGTGCAGATTTGGCGCTAATGGGTGTAAAGCCAACATATCCTTCCGAGAAATACGGTTATATCGTTCCGGAGATTGCGGCAGAGGCGGATGCGTCTTATGTCGATGTACACAGCTTTAGAGAAAAACCCCGCGAAGAAGAAGCGGCAGCGATGATTGAGCAGGCTGCGCTTTGGAACTGCGGGGTTTTTGCATTCAAGCTGGATTTTCTCATTAATATACTGATCGTCAATGAGTTTCCGATTCAATACGACGAGATGCTCAAGCAGTACGGCAAGCTTCCTAAAAACAGCTTTGACTATGAGATTGTTGAGAAATCCAACCATATCGTGGCGCTGCCATACGAGGGCGATTGGAAAGACCTTGGCACATGGAATACGCTGACCGAGGAAATCGAAACGCCGCTAATCGGCAAAGGGATCATTACCAGCGGCTCGCTAAATACGCATGTGATCAATGAGCTGGATATCCCGATTACGCTGCTGAATGTATCCAATGTTGTTGTTGCAGCAAGCCCTGACGGCATTCTCGTATCGGATAAAGCGTCAAGCCCTATGATCAAGGAAGTCATGAAGCATTCCGATCAGCGTCCGATGTATGAGGAACGTCGATGGGGACGCTACCGAGTGCTGGATTACTTGAAATATCCGGATGGCAAGGAAGTGCTGACTAAGCGGATATGCGTAGCGCCGGGACAGAACTTAAGCTACCAGTATCATCTGCTTAGAGATGAGGTATGGACGATTGTTGCCGGCCATGGAACGATGGTCTTGAACGGGCAGAGCTTCAGCGTGAAGAGCGGCGATGTGTTGACGATTTCCAAAGAAAGCCGGCACAGCCTGCGCGCGGAAACGGAAATGGACATTATTGAGATTCAGACGGGGTCGGAGCTTATTGAAGAAGATATCGTCCGGCTTGCTTTCGATTGGAAAGAGATTATGATGCTTTGCACCGTATAAATAAAAAACTTGATGAAGGAGCGATAAGCATGAACATTACGGTTATTGGAACAGGCTACGTCGGTCTTGTATCAGGCGTCTGCTATGCCGAGCTAGGCAACCGAGTCATCTGCGTGGATAAGGACCCGCGCAAGATTGATACATTAAATGCCGGCGGGATTCCGATCTATGAGCCGGGCTTGAAGGAGCTGACAGCGGCAAATCGCGAGGCAGGAATGCTATCGTTCACGACCGATTTGCCAAGCGCGGTGCGCCAATCGGACATTATTATTTTAGCGGTAGGAACGCCGCCGCTGCCGAGCGGCGAGGCGAATCTCTCTTACATTAATCAGGCAGCCATCGAGATTGCAGAGGCGATGAACGGCTACAAAATTATAGCGGTAAAGAGCACCGTCCCGGTCGGAACAAACGAGAAGCTGGCGGAGCTCATCCGCTCCCGCACGAACGAGCGCTTCGACAGCATTTCGCTGCCGGAGTTTTTGCGCGAGGGCTCGGCGATACAAGATACGCTTCATCCTGACCGGATTATTATCGGAGCCGAATGTCAAAGAGCGTCAGACGTTATGACGCTGCTGCATATTCCGTTGACCGAGCAAATCGTCGTAACGGATATCCGCAGCGCCGAAATGATCAAGTATGCATCCAATGCCTTTCTCGCTACGAAAATATCCTTTATTAACGAGATCGCCAACATCTGCGAGAAGGTTGGCGCCGATGTGACGAAGGTTGCGGAGGGCATGGGCTATGACAAGCGGATCGGTCCGTCGTTTCTAAAGGCAGGTATCGGCTATGGAGGCTCTTGCTTCCCGAAGGATACGAGCGCATTGATTCAAATCGCCGGCCATGTGGACTATGAATTCAAGCTGCTCCGCTCGGTTGTCGAGGTGAATCAGGATCAGCGCTTCAATGTGATCCGCAAGCTGGAGACGATTTTTGAAGGTCAGCTGCATGGAAAAACGATCGCGGTATGGGGACTCGCATTCAAGCCGAATACCGATGATGTACGTGATTCTCCGGCACTCGAAATCATTCAGCATTTGGTCGATAACGGCGTCAAGGTTAAAGCCTATGACCCTATCGCGATGGATAACTTCCGCTCTATATACCAATTAGAGGGTGTAACATGGTGCTCTGATGCGATGGAAGCGGCAAAGGATGCGGACGCGCTTTGCTTGCTGACCGAGTGGGAGGAATTCTCGAGGGTTGACCTTGGGCTGCTGCAGACCGTGTTGAAAAATCCGATTTTAATCGACGGTCGCAATGTATTCGAGGAAGAGCATCTTATTGGCACTGAATTTATTTATTATTCCGTTGGCAGACCTAGCTTGAATCAAGGCGTAAAGCAGCAAATGCCCGTTCTGCAATTTTAGTCCAAACTTATGAACTAGAGGTGAACGAAAGATGACGATTAGAAAAAAGGTAACCTTATCCGCGCTTGCGATTTCAATGCTTACTGCTTCACTCGGCGGTTTGCCGCTAAGCCAGAAAGGATTGTACCAAAAGCTTGGAATTGTTCAAACGGTGAATGCCGCGGAAACCGAATTGCCGTCTAGCGTGTTCCTGGAGCGTATGAGAGGTCTCTATGCCGCGCTTGCTGCAGGCGACAAGACGGATATGCAAGAGGTTAGAAATTTGCGTGATGAAATCGCCGGGCTTGATGAAGCGACGAACCAGCAGCTCATTGATCCGGTGTGGAATAAGATTAGTGACAAGCTTCCAGAATCCGTCGATAAAGCGGAATTGAAGGCGAGCCTGTTCCGACTGGTCAAGGCAGTCGGCTCCTTCCGTTATGATCCCGATGCCACCGATCTGGAGGCTATTCGCACGAACCCGGAATATCGCGCTACCTTGAAGACGATTGCAGCCGCAGGCGGCGATGAGAATATTAAGATCGATGATTTTCTTGTGTTTCTATTTGGCGATGGCAGCAGCAGAAAAGGCGTTGAAGGCACAATTGGCGGCATATTAGCCGAGAAATCGCCACAAGAGCTGATCCAGCTGCTCGGTAGCAAGCAGGGCATTACGGCCGTCCTGCTCCAAGCGACGGAGAAGCTGCTTGGCCACACAGAATCCTATAAGTTCAGCTCGATTCTGAAGAACCTTGGCGTAACGCCGCAGGATGTAAGAGCAACGGTGCTGAATTTTCAGCTGAAGCTGCAAAAGGATGAGCCGGCAATTAGTGCGATGACCGTAGCGTACATTCGATCGGCAGCGAAGCCAAATGTGAAAGTAACCGCTGACGGACGCGTTCACACCTACACCTTAAACGTGTTTGGCGTATCGATTATCCCGTTCGTGCTGCAATGGTCAAAGGTATCCGGCGATTCTGGGGTAAGCGTATCTCCAGCTGGTGTTGTTTCTATACCAGCAGCTGCGACAAGCGGTAAAGCTGTCATCCAGGCCAAGCTGATTAATCCATACGGCGGCCCTGCGAAAGTTATTTTTGAGCAAGAAGTTACATTATCGACAGCGCAAGAGGAAGAAACGGTATTTCCGGCAGCTCCTTTCCTTGAACGTCTGAACAAGCTGCACAGCGCTCTTGCAGCAGGCGATCCAGCTGATATTCAAGCGGTTCGCGGCCTGCGGGATGAAATTTCCAGGCTTGATTTTAGGAAGGACCAAGCTCTAATCGACCCAATCTGGAACAAGCTGGCGACTAAGCTGCCGGCAACTGCAGATCAAGCAAAGCTAAAGGCAGCCTTGTTCGACATGATCAAAGCGGTCAGTTCGATTCCATATGATTCTCAGGCATCCGGATTGGAAGCGATTCGTTCGAATCCTGAATACCGAGCTGCGCTTAAGGAGATTGGAGCAGCTGGCGGAGAGCCAAGCTTCGTCATTGATGATCTTCTAGTGTATCTATTCGGTGACGGCGCCTTGAAGCCGGGCATTGAAGGTTCGATTAAGAAGCAGATAGCGGCTTTATCCTCAACGGAGCTGCTGCGCCTGCTTGGAGATAAGCAAGCAGTTGCCAAGCTGGTGTCTAATGCAACAGAGCAAATTCTGAGTGAAACAGATGCGTATAAGGTCAGCTCGCTTCTAAGCGGCTTATCGATTACGACTAAAGACGTTAATGCGACATTGGCGAGCTTCCAGCTGAAGCTGAAGAAGGATGAGCCGGCTCAACAGGCATTGACTATTGCTGGCATTCGCGCTGCAGCTGTAGAGACGGTGAAAACCAGCGAAGACGGCCGCGAGCAAGCATACGGTTTAAAAGTATTTGGCGTAGCTATTCCGCAGCTTGCGCTGCGGTGGAGCAAAGTATCCGGCAGCGAGAATGTGAACGTGTCTGCTAACGGTAAGGCTACCCTATCGCGAGGCGCAGAAAGCGCGTCGGCTGTTATCAGAGCAACGTTCATCAATCCTTACGGCGGCACAGCGAAGGTTATTTTCGAGAAAGAGGTTGCTTTAACGGCTGTTGAAGGCGAGGGTGATCACTTCTCGTCAGAGAAATTCCTTGAGCGAATGAACAAGCTTCATGCTGCCCTGATAGCGGGTGACCCGGCGGATGTTCAGGATGTCCGCAACCTTCGCGATGAGATCTCGAAGCTAAGCTTTGCCAAGGATCAAGCGCTTATAGATCCGGTATGGAACAAAATTAAGGCGAAGCTTCCGGCAACGGCTAATCAAGAAGAGCTGAAGAAGAGCCTGTTCCAAATCATTCAAGCCGTAGGCTCCATCCAATATGATCCGGAGGGCAAGGCGATCGAGGCGATTCGAACGAATCCTGAATTCCGTGCTACGCTGAAGACGATTGCGGCTGCCGGCGGCGTAACGAATTTGACGATGGATGATTTCCTTGTGCTGCTGTTCGGCGATGGCGATGATCGCCTGGGCATTGAAGGCACAGTTCGCGATATCATCTCGGATATGAATTCGAAGGAGCTCGCTCAGCTTCTTGGCAATAAGAATAAGATCAATGAAGTGCTACTGAAAGCTATGGCTGAAATTTTATCGGAAAAAGATGACTACGCCTTGAGTGAAGCATTTTACAACTTAGGCGTTAAATCTACGGACGTTCGTTCGGCTGTACTGAAATTCCAAGTGAAGCTGAAGCATGATGAGCGTGCGATTAACGCTTTAACTGTCGCCTATATCCGCTCAGAGGTTATTTCGGCAGTGAAGGTAACGGCAAATGGCAGACAGCATGATTATACGCTGAAGCTGTTTGACAAAGCGTTGCCATCCTCTTTCCTCAAATGGAAGAAAGTATCGGGAAGCAAGGATGTTACTGTCGATTCCAAAGGGAAAGTAACGATTCCGAAAAATGTTGCTACTGGCACTGCAGTTATTCAAGCGACGCTGATCAATCCTTACGGAGGTTCAGCCAAAGTGGTCTTCCAGCAAGAGGTGACGCTCGTTAACGGTGAAGTGGAAACGGATCCGAAGGAGGAGCTGAAGAAGATCGCTCAAGCTCTGGATGTTGAGCTTGCGGCTATCAGCAATAAGCTGAAAGCGGCAACGAATGACGAGCAAAAAGCACAATTGGTTCTTGAGGTTGTGCAAGCAAGAAATGTAGCCGTTAATGAAATCAACAAGGTCAATGCATCGAATGCACTGAAGAACAAAGCGATCAATGAAACAAAAAGCAAGGTCAACAAGCTGTTGACTGCTATTATTATGGAAATCATGCGTTCTTAATCTCTAGCCAGTCTTCCTTCTCTGATAGGAGAAAGAAGACTGGCTTCTTTCTATTACAAACGAAAGGTGGTAGCCGCATATGAGTCAACGGCATGTACGAAGGAAAAGGCGTCCTCGCTTTCAGAAACCGGATACGATTAATATTATTTTAGGCTCTTTAACGATTGTTTTGCTCTTTGTATGGGGCGGGCTTTATTGGAAGGAATCCTCTCAGCAAGCGCTTGTCGTCAATGCGGATGGAGCGGCGCAGAACGAGCAGGCAGAGCTGATAAATTTGGATGAGCCTGTAACAGAGCCTGTTATCACCGCACCTGTAGGAGAAGTGAAGCCGTCAGATGCAGACAAGCCAGCGGGGCAAGCAACCGATAAACCGGCTGTGGGCGGAGATGGCACGGCTTTGCCAGAGGAGACGACTAAGGATAGTCAGCCAGATATGGGCTCGGGAGCAGTCGAAACGACGAAGCCTGCGCAAACGGCGAAGCCTAATCAAGAGGCAGCATCGAAGCCGAATGCAGGTGGTTCGGCAAAACCAGGAACGACAAAACCAGCAACGACAAAACCGGCAACGACAAAGCCAGGAACGACAAAACCTGGAACGACAAAGCCTGGAACAAATCCGGAAACGCCAGCAACAAAGCCGCCGGTAAGCATGTCCGAGAAATACGAGCAAGAGATCATTCAGCTTCAAGCGAAATGTACACAGGATATGAATGAGGTGCTGGTAGGGGCTGAAGCGAGCATTGAGCAGTTGGATCAGTCAGATCCATACGCCTTCCAAGCGTTAAATCAGAAGTGGATGGATAGCCTTGCGAATGTGGAGAACACATGCAATACGAATTTCCAAACGAAGATCGACAATGCGGAGAAGGATAATGTGGATCCAGCGATTACAGAGGAATGGCAGCAAAAGTTCAGCGCATTGATGCTTCAGCTCCAAGGTGAGTTCGAGGCGAAGATGCTGAAGCTGATGGGCGGTTAACTTCATTAACCTATTGGCGGATGATTTCATCTAGGCGGTTGAATGCCCTCAACCAATCGCAAATGGTTTCATCAACCGAATAACGGTTGAAATGCTATTTTAAAGTGACGGCACGTTACTCATCCTTTGGCAAGGTGCGGTCGCGGAGCACTCGTTCAAGCAAGCTGCGAATGAGCTCAAGATCGTCCCTTTCCAGAGGTACGCCGTCCCAGTGAAGCTGTTCATAATTCAAGTATTCCTTCGCATTATGGTTAAGCTCAATTGTTGGCTCTGTATAATCAGTCAGCCCAAGCAAATAGTCCGCCGATGTGCGCAGCTTACGCGAGATCGTCTGAATGGATTCGATGGTCGGCTGGCGGTATCCGGATTCGTATCCCGCATACGTGCTTTTTGCAACCCCTAAGTAATCGGCCACTTCCTGCATGGTCAATTTCCTCGTTTTACGCAGCTGCTTTAGGCGCTTCGCGAACATCGCAATCCCCCTCTCTCTAACGTCTCTCTGTTTCTCATTCCTGGCCGGCTAAATGCCCACATAATTATATCATGTTTACCATTTATATGTACAAGATAGAATGTCAGAATTACGAATTACAAATATAAGTATGTACCAAAGAACCTTGCAGGTCTGCCGCAGACCTGCAAGGTTCTTATTTGTTTTTCTATTCTTGCATTAAAAAGATAGTGAAAGGATAATCTCGAACTCCTTTGATGCATATATTTGAATGAACAGGCTGCATCCGGTGAGGAGGTTGAAGATGAAATCAAGCATTTCGGGAAAAGTAATGATCATTTACGGAAGCATTTTCCTGCTCATTATTGCTTTGACCTTCTGGATGTCCTATCAGGGCACGGTAGGCCCGCTCAAGGATGATCTGACTAATACGAATCTCGCTCTTCTCAAGCAGGTGGATCAAAAGATCGAAGTGGCATTTCGTCAGACCGAGAAGGATCTGCTAGCTCTCATGGAAGAGCTTGAATTCGTTTATTTCATGCTTGACAGCTATGATGACGATGCCCAAAAGTACAGCAACTATTATGGTCTAACGACCAAATTAAAAAACTTTATTAATGCGAACCCTAATTTCTCATCCATCTTCGTTTATTCTGCTGTAAACGGCGATATTTTGACCGAAAAGGCTTATATGAATGACATTTCTCCAGTTGATAATTGGCTGGCTGCCTATATGGACATGCCAGGCTATTTCAAATGGATAACGACCCATCCGGTGTGGGACGGAACGACGACTCAAAACGTTGTCACGCTGGTGCGTTCCTATCCAACGCTCAGCAGCCCGGGATACCGCAACGGCATAGTTGCCGTCAATATTAGCGAGAACGTGCTGTACAGCATGATCAAATCTGTTTATGAGTACAGCACGGCAGGCCATTTATTTATTTTTGACGCGGATGGGAAAGTCGTCAGCCATGACGATAAAACGATGCTTTATCAAAATCTTAAACAGCTCCCTTACATCAAAAACGTCCTTTCGGAAGAGGGCAGTGGTTCCTTGTCAATCAAGCTGGACGGCGTTCCGCAAACGGTTTTTTACCGAACCTCCGCGTATACGGGCTGGAAGATGGTCAGCATCATGCCGGAATCTCAAATTTACGAGCCGCTCCAGCTAACACGCAATCTGCTGTTTATTTTGGCAGGCGGCATGGTCATCCTTGCTCTTATCGTATTGTTCTATGTCAATCGCTTAACCTTCAAGCCGCTCGACCGCCTTGTCGGCAAGCTGTCAGGCACTTATCAACCGGATAAGAATAACCGATTTGATACGGCCGGGTTCAACTATTTGGAGACGGTGTTCGAGAAAATGATGCAGGATCGGGAGCATTTGGAGAAGCATGTGCGGGATTCAAAATCGGTGCTCAAGTGGAGATTGATTATGGATTTGCTGACCGGCTACCGGACGGACTATCAAGCTTTGCGGCATCATCTTGAATTTACCGGGATCACGCTGTACCCGGAGCGCTTCCTTGTCTGCACGGCGGAGATCGGCAAAGCAGAAGGGAGCTTGAGCGCGCGGGATGAAACGCTTTATACGTATGTGTTTTGCAATGTGGCAGAAGAGCTGATGGGCAAAGAAAATGCGGGTGCCGCTATCGATTTGGGAGGGGGACGAGCCGCGCTGGTCTTCAGCTTTGCGGAAGGCGAAGCGGAACAGAATCATTTGCGCGCGCTCGCTATTTTGGAACTGATACTCGAGGTCATTAAGAAGCAATTCGGTTTAATCGCAACGGTCGGCGTCGGAAGAGGCGTCAAGGAATTGAGCGAAATTCAGAGCTCCTACGGCGAATCGCGCAAGGCGCTCCGCTACAAGATGCTTTTTGGCAGCCATTCCGTTATCTCGATCGAGGACTTACAGCCGCTGGACAGTCAGGATTATTACCGTTTGAATCGAAAGGCGAGCCGAATTATGGAGGCGCTCAAGAGGGCGGATACGGACAAGATGAAGGAGGATGTGCATCAAGCCTTTCAGAAGGCGGTGGAGCTCGGCCTGCCTCCCGACTTGATCCGCCAGTTTTCGTTCGACTTAATCGTGAAGGCGCTGCAGGTCGCCGATTCGATCGGGATCGGCCCCGAGGAGTCCATGGGCAACCTGGACAGCATCTATGAGAAAATCGAACGCAGTGAAGATTGGAAGCAAGCGGAGGGCCTCGTTCTCTTCGTCCTTGAAGAGCTGGCAGCCAAGCTTTCGAGCAAGCGAAGCCAAAGAGGAAAGAATGACACGATTGATCGGATGCTTACCTACATACAAAGCCATTACCATGAAAATGATTTGTCCCTAGATCGGCTGGCCGAACAGTTTCATTTGAGCCCGACCTATATCAGCAAGCAGTTTAAAGAATACACCGAACGAAATTTCATCGACTATCTGATCGAAATTCGAATCGACGCGTCCAAGGCGCTTCTGCTGGATAAGGATAGGAAGGTGAACGATATCGCCGAGGCGATCGGATATATGAATACGCGAAGCTTCCTTAGGACGTTCAAGAAATATACGGGAATGACACCGACAGAGTACCGTGAGCATGCCATCAGCAATTTATCGGAGCAAGAATCGACTGAGGCGTAAGAACGGCGGCTAACTTCCGATGCGGAAGCGGTGCCCCGGTCTTTCCCTTGTAATGACGCGGTTTCTCTTGTGTCACAGCAAAATAATGAACCAGTTCAAGAAAGGTGACCTTCCCTTTAACAATAAAAGACACCAGGTACAGAACATGTCTATATTCAGCCTCCTGCGCTTTGTGTACGATCAAATCGTAAACAGAAGAGGATAAAGGGGGGGAGGACGATTTGGATACGGCTTAAGCGGGATCGGCACTTATATTTGATGCTTTTGCCTGTCATCTTGTTTTACGTGCTCTTTAAATACGCACCGATGGCAGGCGAAATCATCGCGTTCAAAAATTACCGTTTTATTGATGGCATATGGGGGAGCGAGTGGGTCGGTTTTCAACATTTTCAAATGCTGTTCGCAAGCTTGGATTTTTGGAGAATTCTTCGCAATACGCTGCTGCTGAACATTTACAGTCTAGTGTTTGGCTTTCCGGTGCCTATCCTGCTTGCCCTGCTGCTTAATGAGGTACGTAGAGAGTGGTACAAAAGAACGGTGCAGAACCTGTTGTATTTGCCTCACTTCATCTCTTGGGTTGTACTGGGCGGAATTGTGATCGCGATTCTATCGCCGAGTACAGGCGTCGTAAATCTGATTCTAAAACAATTTGGCATAGAGCCCGTTTATTTTATGGCAGACTCGACTTGGTGGCCTGTCGTCTATACGGTATCCGGTATTTGGCGCGACGCGGGCTGGGGGACGATTCTCTATTTGGCAGCGATGGCTTCGATCGATCCCCAACTTTATGAAGCGGCCAAAATCGACGGAGCAAACAAGCTGAAGCAAATTTGGCATATTACGCTTCCAGGCATTCGCAGCACGATTGCCATTTTATTGATCCTCCGCATGGGGCATATGATGGATGTTGGCCTCGAGCAAACACTCGTGCTGCAAAATCAATCCGTGCTGGACGTAGCGGATGTCATCAGCACCTACGTATACCGGGTCGGCTTGCAAAATATGAATTACAGCTATACGACGGCGCTCGGCTTATTCCAGTCTTTAATCGGCTTTATTCTTGTCGTGGGCGTTAACGGGCTGATCCGCAGATTCGGCGAAAGGGGGTTATGGTAACGGTGAAAAGGAATGCTTCAGCCGCCGCCGCGCTGTCTTCGATCGGCAAAATCATCCTTTATGCGTTTCTTGGTCTCTCGTCCTTAATCGCCCTGTTCCCGCTTTGGTACGAGGTAGCGGCTTCCTTCAGCAGCAGCCGGGCGATTACAGCCGGAGAAGTGCTGCTGTGGCCGATTGAATTCAACCTGCATGCCTACGATCGGCTGTTTGATGACGGACAAATCTTGATCGGTTTGCGAAATACGGTCCTGATTACGATTGTGGGCACCGCCTTCAACATGCTCATGACGATACTTGCCGCCTATCCGCTCTCAAGACGCCGCCTGATGGGACGCAGCGGACTGCTTCTGTTCATTACATTCACAATGCTATTCGTTTCGGGAATCATTCCGAGCTTCATTCTCGTTAAAACGTTAGGCTTAATGGACACATACTGGGCATTGTGGCTGCCAAGCCTGGTCAGCACGTATAACATGTTCGTCATGAAGACTTTCATGGAAGGGCTGCCGGAGGAGATCGAAGAGTCGGCTGCTATGGACGGAGCGGGAGATTGGCGGGTCTTAATGCAGATCATGCTTCCATTATGCAAGCCGATCATCGCGTCCTTGTCGCTGTTCTACGCCGTAGGCTGGTGGAATTCTTATTTCAGCGTTCTTCTCTATATTACGAAAACGACGTCGCAGTCCTTGATGGTGAAGCTGTATCAAATGATCAATCAAGTGGATGCAAGCCTGCTTAACAATTCCGGTGGCAGCGAGGGCGCTGGGCAAATTTTGCTGACGCCTGAGGGCATTAAAGCGGCAGCTATCGTTATTGCGGTTACGCCGATTCTGTGCGTATATCCGTTTCTTCAGAAGCATTTTGTGAAAGGCGTATTAATCGGTTCGGTTAAAGGTTGATAGGGAAAAGGGGATGATGTGTGTGATGAAAATGAACAAAATCCGCAATTTGATCATGACGGCAAGCTTAGTTGTTGTACTGCTGGCTGGCTGCACGGGGAAAACCTCCGAGCCGAGCAAGCCTTCCGCTGCGCCGAACGAAACCGATGCGCCAGTCGTAGAGCAAAAGAAAGAGATCAGCGTCTCCATCCTGGATCGGGGCGAAGTGGCAACCGAGGAAGGCAGCTACGAAAACAACCGCTGGACGAAGTGGATCAATGAGAATGCTCCTGCCGAGGTGAAATGGGTACCCGTTCCGCGCACGCAGGTGCAGCAGAAATTGAATACGCTGATCGCATCGGGCACGGCGCCGGATCTGATATGGGAATATGACCGCAGCTACATCAGCCAGCTCGCTGCTCAGGGCGCGATCCAGCCGATTGACGAGTATATTGAAAAGTACAGCACGACGTACAAAGCTTATTTGGAGAAGCATCCGGAATTAAAGCCCTTCTTGACGATCAACGGAAAAATGTATGCGATTGCAAGCGCGCGCGGACAGGAAACGATCGCCAACCACGGCATTATGATTCGTCAGGACTGGCTGGATAAGCTGGGCTTGAAAGCTCCAACAACAGTAGAAGAATTAGTTGAGGTTGCCCGCAAATTCAAGGAAGGCGATCCAGACGGCAACGGCAGCGCGGACACGGTGCCAATCACCTTCAATTACAATGGCGTGCAAATTTTAAGGGCGCTCTTCTTCAATAACGAGAACCAATGGTATCTGGAAGATGGCAAGCTCACGTTCGGCCGGATACAGGACCGGTATACCGATTCGCTAGCTTTGCAGAAGCAGCTTTTTGACGAAGGCTTGATTGATAAGGAATATATTACGGATACGAATTTTCAGCGCTCGCTTCAGCTGTGGACGACTGGAAAATCCGGCATCTTTCTCGGCTCATGGTCGATGGGCGCGGAGTTTGTCGATTTGAAGAAAAACGTTCCGGATGCCAAAGTCGTGCCGCTGGAGCCAGTCGCATCGAAGTATGGAAAAAACGGTCTTTATCAGGAAGTGCCGGCCAACATGTATATTGCTTTTAATACAAACATGAAAGAGGACAAAATCGAAGCAGGTGTCAAATTTTTGGATTGGATGCTGGAGAAGGGCTGGGAGCCGCTCAGAATCGGGGAGAAGGACGTCCACTATAAGCTCGTAGGCGAAGTTCCGCAGAAGACCGATGCTGATCAGTTCAAAAAAGAGGTGTTCTATGCAAGGGAATACGCGATCCTGAACGAATGGGATCCGAAGCCGGAATGGTATGCGGTCATGGCTGCCCAAGACCCGATCTCCCAGGAGCAGGCAGAGCTTAAGGCGGCTGGCTTGGAAGTAGCGATGAAAAACAAATATCGGCGGGACATTGCCTATAATCCTGATATTCCTGAGGTGAGTCAGCTGATTGCTACGTTCGCTCCGATCGCGCAGCAAATTGAAGCAAAAATCGTCACCGGTGGAGGCGCGCTTACGCCGCAGGCCGGAATGGACGATATTCGCAAGGAATGGAAGCGCTTGGGCGGGGAAAATGTTGAGAAGCTGGTGCAGGAATGGTATGAGACGAACAAAGATCATTTGAAGTAGAGGGGAAGGCTCTTCCCGTATTTCCATATTGGCTCTGCGGGAAGGGTTAATCGCCGATTCGAGTAGCAAAGGATGGATGGAAAATGATGATAATGAAAAAAGCAATTTCATTATTCCTCGTCTTTGCATTGATCATGACAGCATCCGGTATGCTTGGCGATAATGAACCGGCAGCGGCTGCGGAAGCGGTATTCGCAGAGCTGCAGGCAGGTGACTACGAAAACTCCGATGAAGTATGGGACTTTCTGCTTGGAGCCGAATTCCCCGGGGCGCAAGGAAGCTTCACAAGAGATCCATCCGCGTTTCAAACAGGACTTTCCTCAGCCAAAGTGACCGGAGATTTCAATGGCGGGGGCTCTTACGTCGCATTGGAGCGGTATCTGACGAAACGGATCGTTCCGGGGGATGCTGTGAGCTTATCCTTCTGGGTAAAGACAGCGGATGCTTCATCGATCTATCTTGTTCTAATGGACGGCACTAACCAAAACCATTCGCAAAGGCTAGTGCTTCAACCGACGACGGATTGGCAAAAGGTTACCGTTAATGCCTTTAATTCCGGCAGTGAATATACGCACTGGGGAGGTGCCAATGACGGCGCTTGGCATCCGTCGCTGAAGAAGATGACGATCAAGGTTGCACGGGCCGGCTTGCGCACGGGGCTTAAAAGCGGATCTGTATGGTTCGACGATCTCAGAATCAAGGTTGCGGTACCTGATCTTGCCATTGCCCAAACGCAGGTCGGCAACGTTTTCCCGGGTAAGAACAAAGGCATCTTTGATGTTCTAACGACCGGGGACACCGTCACATGGCAAACCTATGATGCTTGGGGAGAGCCTGACTCTTCCGGAAACGCTCCGGTAACCGGAGGCAAGCTCCGGCTGGAGGTGCCGGTTCAGTCAGACGGCTATTACCGCTTAAAGCTCTCCGCTTACCAATCGGGGACTTTGCTCAAAACAACAGAGACGACCTTCGCGACAGTACCCGCCTTTGATTTGTCGGCGGTGACGGCATCACCATTTGGCGTGCAGACGCATTTTGCCCATAGTTGGAACCGCGAGATGATTCCGCTCGTCAAATATGCAGGCGCCAAAAGCGTGCGGGATGCGATGTTCTGGTCCGAAATCGAGCTCAAAAAAGGCATTTACACCTATAACCCAAAATTCACCCTCTACATGGAAGGTTTGCTCGAGAACAGCATCGATCCGCTTATGACCTTCGCATTTTCCAATCAATTTTACGATAATTTCCAAACGCCTTATTCAGCAGAAGCCCACGCTGCTTATGCAAATTATACAAAATCGTTACTGAACCGATTCGGCGGCCAAATCAAATGGGGAGAAATGTGGAATGAGTTCAACCTGCCCGGATTTGGCGGGAATGGCCCTGCCGCTTCAAGGCCAGATGTATACTTCAATCTGATGAAAGCAGGCTACGAGGCTGCCAAGGAGGTGCGTCCGGATTTGAATGTGCTTGGCGGAGCAACCGCAGGCATTCCGACCGAGTGGCTGGAGGATTTGTTTGAGCTGGGCGGATTAAATTATATGGATACCTTGTCCGTACACCCTTACCGATACCCCGACAAGCCAGAAGGCTTGCTCAGTGAGGTAGCTTCATTAAACCAGCTGGTGAAGACGTATAACAACGGGCAGACGAAGCCGATCTGGTTCTCAGAGATTGGCTGGCCGACGCAGCTTGACCCTCGCGGAGTGGATGAGAAAACACAGGCTGCGTATTTGATACGCACGTATGTACTCGGAATGGCAGCGGGCGTGGAGAAAATCTTCTGGTACGATCTGATGGACGACGGAACGGATAAGAAGTATAACGAGCATAATTTCGGCATCATTCATAATGGCGGAGATCCGCTCGGCGCCTATACGCCAAAGCCGGGTTATGTTGCGCTGGCGACGGTAGCGCGGCAGTTGACAGGCGCAAGCTTAACAGGCCAGGAGATTACGAGCGGCATCTATCGCTATAAATTTAAGAAAGGCGAGAAAACCATTCATGTGCTTTGGTCAGGAACGGATACGGAAACTAATCTGACGCTCAAAACAAAGGAATCGCTAGTCGTAACAGACATGATGGGACGCTCGTCAACCTACACGCCAAAGGACGGGGAAATTTATATTACGGCTTCCAAGGAACCATTATTTGTCCAAGGGAAAATCGATAAAGTCGTTCAAGGCAGTAAATACGAGCTTAAGAGCGAGCCGTACTTTACAGACGATCCCGTAAGCGTAACGCTATCCGTATACAAAGCTTCCTCATGGCAGCCGGTCAAGGCTCGCATTCAATTGCAGGGAGCGGTTCAAAACATACAGGCTTCCGCAGTCGGCACCTATAATTCCGTATTTCCGGGAATAAGCGAGCCGGGCAGCTACACAGCGACAGCGGAGCTTGTTATTGGAGGCAAAAAGGTCGGCAAGTTAAAAAATACGGTGGTGGTCAAGCAATCGGAGGAGCTTTTCGCCAAGCATGTGCTGAAGGAGGGCAGCGACTTTCTAAGAGTTCGAATCGACAATACGAAACCGATAGATAGGCGACTGACGCAGATCGATTGGCAGGTGGGCGAGACAACCGAATCAGAAACGTATGATACGGTTTTGCCTGGCTTTTCGGATTACACGATTGATCTGCCGATACCGTCATTGCCAGCAGGCACATTAACGCCTCATCAGCTTACCGTCTATTTGGAGGATGGCACCGTATTGTCTTTGTCAGGCAATTTGAAAAATGTCGCTGTAGCCAGCATGACGCCAATCATTAACCGTACCGTGCAGGTGGATGGGTCGCTGGACGATGTGAATGATCTGCCTGGCATCGACCTGTTTGAGGAAGGCAATTCAAGAGTTGTACCGCATAATGGCCCGGAGGATCTAAGCGGCAATCTTTGGATCACTTACGATAACGATTACCTGTACCTGTCAGCGAAGATTCATGACGATCAATTCACTCAAACCAAAACAGGAGATGCCATTTGGAGCGGAGACAGCATGCAATTCGCCATTTCCTTGGGAACGCCGGGAGAGGCAGCTGAATGGTACGAATATGGAATGGCGCTGACGCCAAACGGACCGGAATTATATCGGTGGATGGCGATGACCGGCGTGCTGACCGGGCCGATTGCGAATCGCCAGCTTGAGATTACGAGGGATGAAGCAAGCAAGGATACGATCTACCAGCTCGCATTGCCTTGGACGGAATTGTCGCCGATCGCTCCGAGTGACGGAATTCTGAGCTTGTCCGCGCTTGTGAACGAGAATGACGGCAACGGCCGAAAAGGGTGGCTGGAATGGGGCGGTGGAATTGGGTCCAATAAGCAGTCTAAACTATTCAAGCCGATGCTGATCGGCGGGCAGGCAGAGGTAGGCATTAACGGGATCACGCTTGACAGGAGCACACTTGAATTAGCGGTCGGCGATCCAGCGGCTGCTTTGCTTGCAGCGATAACGCCAGAGAATGCAGCGAATAAAGAGGTAACATGGACCACAAGCGATCCGAATGTAGCAACAGTAAGTGGAGGGGAAGTAACGGCGGTAGGAGCGGGTACGGCAACGATAACGGCGACGACAACGGACGGTTTGTTTACAGCGAGCTGCGTCGTTACGGTCGCAGAGGCTCCAGTCATTGAACCGGAGGCGGGGACGCCTGTACCTACTGGAGCAGTAGAGCCAGGGCCTAGCGCAACACCAGCGCCTAGCGCAACACCGGCGCCTAGCGCATCGTCTGACCCGGAGGTGCCTGAAGCTGCGCCGAATCCAGTGACTCCTGCGCCAACTGACTCCGCGCCAGTAACCGCAAACCGGAGAATGGCAGGAGATGAGCAGAGCTTATGACTCCATAACCTGATGATTGTGCTCCATACCACGACAGTTAACGGATACAAGTAGAACGTCAGGAGAGAGCAGTTCGCTTTTACAGCGGTCTGCTCTCTGTCTGCCCAAGACTGCTTGCCAGCGACTGCGAGGATATCGTAATAAGAGAGGATGGGAAATATGGATAGGACAGACAATCCAATCGATCATAAGCCGCTGCTGCTCGGAAAAATCCATAATTGGGAGGAGCGTTTTGACCCGGAAGTAAATATGCTGAAGGTGCCCTTTCATAGTCCCGGCTACCATACGACGCTAACGGCAGAGGAGTTCCCGCTTGTTCATCCTACTTATCCATCTATTCTCTATGCGCTGGCTCTGCTTGACAGCGAGGTGCCAAGCAGTACAGTGCGTGCCTTTGCTGTCATCCGCCAAGTGATTTCGCTGCAAGACCAAAATCCTGCAAACGACACATATGGCATATGGTCATGGTTTTATGAGGAGCCGCTGGAAAAAATGTCTCCGCCAGACTGGAACTGGGCAGACTTTTGCGGCAAACAGCTCGTCCAAATCGAAGTCCGGCATGGCGAAAAGCTGCCAAAGGAGCTGCGGGAGCAGATCCGTCAGTCTGTTTTTTGCGCATGCGATGCCATCATCAAGAGGGATGTTGGTCCTCACTATACGAATATCGCGCTAATGAGCGCATTCGTCACGCTTATCGCGGGTGAAGCCTACGGCCAGCCAAGTTTCGCCGATTACGGTATTCGAAGGCTGGAGAGGCTTCATGCTTATACGAGTCAGCTTGGCACGTTCCATGAATTCAACAGCCCTACTTATTCGGTTATCGCCATCACTGAGCTGTCCAAAATTTATACATTAACGGCGAGCACGCAGGCCAAAAAAATGGCGGAGGATTTGCTCAATGGGGTTTGGCGCATGGTGGCTGAGCATTTTCATCCGGCAACGAAGCAATGGTCCGGCCCGCACAGCCGCAGCTACAGTACGCTACTTACGGATATCGCGAAGTCGTTTTTACAGATTGCTACGGATCATACGGCTCGCTTTACATTTGAGAAGGAGCAGCCTTATGATGCGGAATGGTTTGGGAGCGGCATTCGCTGTCCGCAGCCGTTTTTGCCGTATTTCACCCAATCGGAGGAAAGGCAGCTCCATCAGCTTTATTCCCGAAATGAGCACACCGGTCAGGAGAAATGGGCAACGACGTATATGACATCTGCCTTTGCGATAGGTGTGTCCAGCGAGGAAATTATGTGGAATCAAACGCGTCCGCTGCTTGTCTATTTCGACAATGGGGGAGAGGCGGCTTATTTGAAGCTGCGCGTCCTGCATGACGGCTATGATTATTGCTCGGCTGTATTGAACAGCAGAGTAGAGGAGAACCGGCTGCTGCTGGGCATCCGTTTTCTAACGGATGGGGGAGACACGCATCCGAGTCTCGATCAAATTAAAGGCAGCATCGAAGCATCCGATTTTCGAATTCGCATAGAGCTTGGAGGCTGCTTGGAGCATGTAAGCTCGGAAGCAGATGGTGAAAGGGCAGCAGCAATGATTGGCGGCTGTAAAGTGAGTTTACGCACCTTGTTTGCGGCTTTTGAAGCCGGGCTGGATCAGGATAAGAAGCGAAGCGGCGACTATAAATGGGAGCTCACGAGGGACAGCGACATCATTTGCTTTGATCTTATTTTGCATGCAGGTGAGGAATGTACGCTTGATTTCGATGCTATGAGCAAAGCTGCAGTGCTATTCTCGTTAGTTATTGGCGAAGAAGAGCCAGAGATTACGGTAGAGTCTCGGGAAGATGCTGTGATCGCTAGTTTTGCTGGCAAGCAGCAAGCTTTGTTGAATGACGATCCAATCAGGCTATCCCTTGGACTGAAGCCTGCTGCATCATCGAAGTCGTGAAAATGAGCTGAGATCTAACATTTTGCGGAGAAGGGATCGATGTCATGCAAACGAAGTTATCGTCTGAAACGGTAAAGCAAACAGCTGATCGTGTTTATCGCTATATGCTGCAGGATCATTCCGGCAGCTGGGGCATGGATCTCAACCATTGGGACTGGGTGCCGGGAGTTGGCGTCATCGCGATTTTATCCTATTATGAGCTAACGGGTGAAGCAGAAGCGCTGCCGGAGCTAATACGCTGGTCGCAAAATAATTTACACCTTGCTGAGCAGGTGAAGGTTATTAATGCAATGGCTCCCTATACGGTTTTTCCGGCGCTTTATGAGCATACGCATTACCCTGTTTATTTGGAGACAGCAAAGCGAATCGGACAATGGATGCTGTCGGAAGCGCCCCGTACAAGGGAAGGCGCTTTCGAGCACACCGTTACGGAAAACGTGAAATTCCCGGAGCAGGTTTGGGCGGATACGATATTTATGGCAGTTATGTTTTTGGCTAGGCTCTCAAGGCTCACTGGAGATGCAGCCTATGCGAAGGAAGCCGTTCGCCAGCTGGAGTTGCACTTAAGCCTGCTTCAGGATAAGGAAACGGGAGTGCTGTTTCATGGCTGGAACTCGGAGGCTCGAAACCATCTTTCGGCCGCTCGGTGGACGAGAGCCAATGGATGGATAGCGGCAGCAGTGCCGATGATACTGGAAGAGCTGGAGGACTTGGCGGCTGTCCCGAAGGAAACGCTTGAGCGCTATCAATTGCTTATGCGCAGCCTCATTCGTTTCCAGCAATCAGATGGCCTTTGGGCTACAGTGCTGGATCGACCCGACTTTTACACCGAAACATCTGGCAGCGCCGGTATTGCCTGCGGTATTGTGAAAGCGGTGCGTCAAGGGTTGCTTGACGCTTCTTGCTTGAATGCGGCATACCGTGCGGCAGACGCCATTATGCTCAAAGTAGCGCCGAGCGGGGAGGTTACGGGCGCTTCAGGCGGCACGCCGATCATGCCTACAATCGAGGCTTACAATGACATCCCTTGTTATCCGACGCTTTACGGCCAAGGGCTCGTGCTCATGCTGCTGTCGGAGCTGTCGGACATCTCGAGCTAATCGAAAAGGACCGTTTGCATCGCCATTTTGCGAGCAAGCGGTCCTTGTTTGAATCCGGTAATTAGACGTTTCCTATCAGCATCGATTTGAGCGGCACCATCGACTCATCAGGAACATAATATTTGAATTTATTGTCGCTGATTTGTCCAAGCAGCTGGCGGCGAATCGGATCGGCATCCTTCAAGAGACTCTCGTCTGCTTGATGATAGTCGATCGGGCGCATCCAGATCGGGCTGTAGCCGAGAAACAGCTGTCTTCTTGTGAATTCCGATTGATTGATCGAGCCGGCATGCCATAGATTTTGCGCGAAAATAAACACATCACCCGGCTTGCCGCATACCTGTACCTCTCCATCCAGCTGCTGTCGTACATCCTTATGGTTCGGATTGTACGGTTTCTTATGGCTGCCCGGAATGACCTTCGTATTGCCGCGGCTCGGCTGCGACATATCGCTCAAAATATAGCAGACTTTAATATAATAAGTAGCCGTCAACCCAGCAATGACCGGAAACTGCGGATGAGGACCGTCTTGATGCCAGTCGATAAAGCTGTGGGATGCGGTTTTTATATCATTTGGATTAGGTTTTCTTACCGTTAGATGGGAGATATGCAGCTGAATATTGTGGCCGAGCAAATTTACGATTAAGGGAAGAATTTCCGCTTGATCGATCAAGGAGGCAATCTCCGCGTGCCGGGCGACGCTATTATAAATATTATGGGCAAGTGTATCCTGCTCTTCTGCGAGGACCTCATCGATAGCCGCATTCAAGCGGGCTACCTTTTCCTGTGACAATATATCCGGCAAAACCAAGTAACCTTGTTCATTAAAACGGTTCATCAATTCAGGAATATTTAACGCAGCCGTACGCATTAGCCTCTCCTCCTACTTGTAATTAATTTAATTATATATGACAAGTGAACACTGTATAATGTATGGAATAGTCGTATCTCTTGTATATAATTTCAGTAGAGGAGTGGCGAAGTTGGACCACAATCGGTTTCGTGAGCCTGAGCTCATTTACCATGTGTTCGTGAAGGATGCTGCGCATTTCCAGAAGACGGAGGATACTTACGATCACTGGGCATTATTCATTGTTGATGAGGGCAGCTTCGAATATAAAATGGGAAATGTGAGCGAGAGGGCCGTAAAGGGAGAAATGGTGCTCTGTCCACCGGAAATGACCTTTTACCGCAAAACAAACGGCTTGTCCTTTCATCTTATCGGCTTCCGGTGGAGGGATGCCTTGAATGGTCATGAGGAGAAGGAGAAGGAGAAGGAGCATGCCGCTTCGCCTCCTATTGGAAAGCTCGTTATGCTGAATAATAAAAGAATGAATTCTACTCTTTCTCTATTTCGCGAAGCTAGCTATGTGAAGGCAAGTCTTGTGCAGGATTACAAGAATCATTTGCTGAAGGATTTGTTGTATGTCTATCAGATCGAAAGCTATAATCGCAAAATCAATCTTTTGTACAGCGAGAATCCGCTCCTGCAGCGCGCGGTGCAACTGCTTCAGCAGCAAGCGGAAGCGGGTGTATCCTTGAAATCGATCGCAATCGAGCTCAGCATTAGCCAAGTGCAATTGACCAGGCTGTTTAAGCAGGAGTTTCGAATGACGCCGAACGTGTATGCCGCTAATCTCAGAATGGATAAGGTGAAGCTTCTCCTTGTCAACTCGTCCTTAACGCTGGCACAGATCGCGGAGCAGTGCGGGTTCACGGATGAGCATCATTTGAGCAAAAGCTTCAAGCGAATGTTCAGCATCAACCCTTCGGCTTATCGGAAAACGTATACGATTTAACGATGGCTCGCCGATTCACGTTTGGTAAGCCATATGGCTACCGAGCAGGAGCAGGTCAGACATTCAGTAATTTATAGATTATATACCCTATAACCAATAATAAAATGATAATTCCGGTTCCTTTCCATCGCAAACCGCCAACTAAACCAGTTAAACTTCCAAATTCAGCACGGTTAACTCCATCACTATATGTACCAAAAGGGTTATTTTTTAATTCCTCTTGTCTTAAACGTTCCCTTTGTTCTTCAGGTGTTTCTTTTCGATAGTCCATTTAATAACCGCCTCCTAGTAAAAACCTGCCACGTTTCTTCATCAAGAGCAGCTTGTTTTTCTTTTATTATACACTATACTTTTACAAATTTATGGTTAGACGAACAGGAGACCATCGTTCAAACAAGCCGGCCAGTGGAGAGTCTGCTTTTTTTATTTATAATTATGTGGTGTAAAAGAAATGTACATAAAGAAAACGAATAGGCGCTGTTTATTTGTTTTGCTGCTAAGCAAGGTGAAGGGATTAACGCAGTTGGCATGCATGCTGTGTGCGCACACCACAGCACAATGCTTTCATTCACGTTTTAAGCACACAGGTGTGCTTAAAGACCATAAATATTGGCTACTCCATGGCTTTAAGAGCATATGTGTGCTTAAAGTGGTTTTTTCACTGTACATCCACGCCGATTTCACACTTTAAGCACACAGGTGTGCTTAAAGACCATAAATATTGGCTACTCCATGGCTTTAAGAGCATATGTGTTCTTAATGACCACAAACATGGGCTACTCGTGTTAATGAGTTGAATACGCGGCAGGATATGGCGGTAATGGCACCGATCAACTGAGCTCGCTAATATGAAGCTGACGGGTGGCAGTGGAATAGTGAAAGATAAGATCCCCATAGAGAGTGAGCTCCTGCATGACAGTGGGATCACCGAGCTATGGGGACTTTTTTTCGCAAATGGATTAGCTGGCTATATCTTGAATCCGCCAAGGCGACTTAGCTGACTCTCTTTTGAAAATAAAAGTGTAATATCCATTATCACGAGGCATGTTTAACTGATGAATCGAAACGGGCAGCTTGATTTCAGTCGTTAATGCTTCGCCAAGATTGCTGTCATCTGACTGCAATTCCTTACCTTTAGCCTTTGGCGGAGTTTGCTCCCTTATCGAAACCAGCGTTTCCGTGAGCTGCATGAAGGAAGCGAGCTCCTCCTTGGGCAAGTCCTTGCCAAGCAGAATCAGCATTTCATGATCCTGATGATACAGCATTTCAATGAAGCTTCTCGCTAATACTAGTGGGGTGGAGGAGTCCAAATAAGACTGTACTTGTCCAGCAGCCTTATGCACCATCATCTGATGGGCTGGATCCGGGTTATCTGACTTGTGCGTCGAGCTGCCCTGAAAGTGAATGCAGAAGTGGCCGGAGAAGCCGTTCTCTGGAATGCCGTCCCCGCCATGCGGCATGCCGTTCATAGAAGCTGCTATCCAAGCGTCGCCTGAGTGAATCAGCACCGCCTTTCTCTTCCAGCTCCATCTGTCATTATAAATCTGCTTCATAATGCGAGTATCTTCCTTTGTTAAGGGCTGAACGTCGGCGTGGTCGCTTCCTGCCCGCCGCTGCACCTGAAAGGATAACCCTGTTTCGAGCTCAGTCACCGAAAATATACTTTTGTTCGGAAGCAATTGCTGCGACTCCTGCCATGAAATCAATCGTCCATAATGATGGACGCGAAGTCCATTCGCTAATCGCACAAGCTTATCGGCAATTTTTTTCGGCAAAATCGTTCTTACAGCAGTTGACTCGTTCCAAAGCTGTCCAGAATGCTCCAAGCGATAATGTTTCACGCCATCCTTCTGCAATAGCGCGATATCAATATCGGGGAAAACCGCGGTTTTTGCAACAGCTATTTGCTTCGCTTCAAGCAAAGCGGCATTCATTTCGCGGCTTTCTATTTGAAGATCACTTATAAATGCAGCATGCGGGCTTGATCGAACGGTTATCGTTAGCATGTCTTGATGAAGCTTCTGATCTGATTTTTTAGGCTTCTGGTTCAACGCATACGCTGATGCGGAATGTGGCTGTAACAACTGCAAGAACAGTGTGGCAATGAGCATTGACGTTATCGTAAAAACGACAGATCCTTGCCTCCAAGTTCGTTTCACGCGCTCCCCTCCATCCTAACGGCTCTATTTATTTTCAACTATACAGCTGTTAATTATGTAGACAAATTCGTGTATGGTTATGATCAAAATGATTCATACTAGCTCGGATACTAATCATACTAACCATATGGGGGGGATCAACGGTAATGGGACTTCAGTGGATTTTAGCCATATTGATGTTGCTTCAGCAAGGACATTATCCCGATCCTTTGATCATCGAGCAAGATGGCAATGCCATTATAGAGATGAATCGGGCTCAGTTCAGCGATTCACTTCCTGGCGTACCGCTGATTGATCAGGACAAGCTAAATGTATTTATGGATGATTTAGAAAAGCAAGTGCAGAAGCCGCCGGTTAACGCGACGCTTGATGGCGTCGGAAGAATAGTGGCTGAGCATGCGGGAAGCAGGCTCGACCGGAAAAGGTTTACGGAGCAATTTTACAGCTTTATATTTGAAGGGGGATTCTCGAAGCTGGAGGTTCCCATGTTGACGGTTTATCCGAGAGTGGATAGTGAGCTTTTATCGGCGATAAAGGTTAAAAGAATTGGGCAATATGCTACATATTACAATGCCAGCAATAAAAATCGGTCTCATAATGTTAGTTTAGCTGCAAGAGCAATCAATAATTATGTTGTATTTCCTAATGAAAATTTTTCGTTTAATGAGGTTGTTGGAAAAAGAACGAAGGAAAAGGGGTACTTGCAAGCTCCGGTAATCGTTAGAGGAGAGATGTCGGAGGATGTTGGCGGCGGCATTTGCCAAATATCGTCCACGCTATACAATGCAGTGGACCGTGCCGGTCTCAAAATTATCAAACGTTATTCCCACAGCCGAAATGTAAAATATGTCCCCCCCGGCCGCGATGCGACCGTGAGCTGGTACGGCCCTGACTTTGTATTCCAAAATAAATACGATCAGCCGATTCTGATTCGCTCCTATGCGAGCGGCGGTCAGGTGAGCATCGTCATCTGCTCATCAGAAGATATTAACGAGAAGACCAGACAAGTGCCAAGTGCCTCGAAAAAGCTGCCTGAGGAAGTCAAGTCAGAGATGGATGCCAGCGGCTCGAAGCGGAAAATCGATTAAGAAAATGAAGCAAAACGGTGAAAAAGAGCAATCCAGTTGTGGCAGGTTTGCTTTTTTTGTGATCCTGATTGGTGCTGTAAAGATTACGAAATTGATTATTCCCGATTCTTTCATGATAGAAATTAATATGATAATTAATAAGAATCTATCCAAAAGTAGTTTACGATTTAAATGACATTCGTACTAGAATATTAGTGTCAGCTGCCATTGAAGGGTTGACACCATTGGGCATATTCGTGATGATGGAGAGAGACAGAAGCAAAAGGAGATGGCGGCGATGAAATTGGTAGTGGAACAGTCGGCGGCACACTGGTATAAGACAGAAATGGGTTTAACGGATGGGGAGTCGGTTCGGATCTATGTCCGCTTGGGAGGCTGTGGCAGCATTCACCCGGGTCTTTCGCTTGGCGTTACGAAGGATGAACCAAGGAATATTGGTTTAAGCGATGACGTAGAAGGCATTACTTATTATATAGAAGAAGATAATTTGTGGTATTTGGAAAATAAGTCGCTCCGGATCTCATTTGACGAGAAGTACGAAGAAATCAAAATGACTGTGGAATAAATCGTAAACTAGGCAGCGTCCTCTAATTTTTTCAACTGCATAAGCTTAACAGGAATTACTCCATCTCATTTTCCTCAGAGAAGCCTGATAGACCATTCAGCTGGAAAAACTCCCGTTAATCGGTGCTCATTCAGCGAAATTGAGCGAAATACTAGGTTACCCGTGAGCTGCTGCTTGTTTGGTAGACATGCCTCTTTTGGCTTCGCGAAATTTCCTCTGAAAAAATCAGCAACCCCTGTATCCTGTTTCATAGTCCCATCAATTGGAAGCTTGCTTAACCTCCAGATGTATGTCACTCCCCTTCAGCTTATCAATATCCTATATGTCGACGATCGCCAATGGGTGAGAGAAGGACTCGATATTCCGATTAACGAGGAAGGCGCGCTCCATCGTTTTGCAAAAAAAGCTAAAGAATCTTATTGAAACGATTTCGGCATACAAAACGACTTTATAAGCAGGCTTGCAATATGCTGTCCATTTATGGTGAAAATGGGTCGCAAATTTGCAGCACAACAAGTTTATTGAATATAGAACAGTAAAAAAAGGAGCGGATTCAAGGTGATTAAATGGTTAAATGAAAACAAGTATGCGGCGGGTTTACTGCTTGTACTGAGGGTATACTTGGGTTGGAAATGGCTGAGCGGAGGCTGGGGAAAGCTAGGGGGGTTTGACGCAAGCGGATTTTTGAAGGGCGCTATCGGAAATCCCGTAGTGGATAAGGGCACTAATGAATTAGTTTATCCGACATACATCGCGTTTCTTGAGCATGTTGCACTGCCGAATATCAAAGTCATTAATATACTCATTCCTTTTGGCGAATTGTTGGTTGGGCTTGGACTTATCCTAGGCGCGCTTACAACAGCTGCAGCATTCTTTGGACTATTGATGAACTTCATGTTCATGTTCGCAGGCTCCGTATCGATTAACCCTTGGTTTATACTGATCGGAATGATCATATTCGTGGCAGGGGCGAACGCAGGAAAATTTGGCTGTGATTTCTTTGTACTTCCGTATCTGCGAACGCTGTTTCAGAAATTAAGAGGCCGTAACGATGATACAAATTTAGGGAATAAAGCATACCCTCAATAATTATCTTAAGCCGTGAGTGAACATTGTTCATTCTACGGCTTTTTTTTCTTTCCGTTGACCTCTGTTGAAGTATTAACTACCCACTTTGATGGAGGTTTCTTTCTAATGCTATTGTGGAAGAATCGTATCATTCCAGAAGATAAATTTTACTTTAGACCGGAGTTCGAGCATTGTCTCAATCGCGGTATAAAACTCCATGGGGTTATTCAGGCTTGGACTGCCGATTCGCCCTCTTGAAATAGATACCCGTTCACTTCTACTTTTTTGGTGTACATGATCCGTTTAGCTTCTCGAAATTTTCCTCTGAAAAAAAAGCCGCAGCCCCTGAATCCTGATTCATCTCCAATCCTCACATCATAAGGAAGCGTGTTATGCAGCCATAGTAAAGGGAGTTCCCCGACATACAAAATGGAAAAGAATACCCTAAACTAAAGGTGTGGCAAGGGCAAGCGAGCCTAACATCACAGCTATAGGGCGTCAATACCATTTTTATTGTGAAATAAATCACATACAGGCAGTTGAATAAAGCTTATAGTGAAAATAGATCATAAAAAAAGGAGCTGAACCTCATGGTGATCAGATGGCTAAGTGAAAATAAATATGCAGCAGCGTTAATGCTAATATTGCGCGTATACTTGGGCTGGCAATGGCTGAGCGCGGGCTGGCATAAGCTAGGCGGCTTCGATGCAAGCGGGTTTTTGAAGGGTGCAATTGGAAATCCTGTAGTGGATAAGGGCACCAATGAATTAGTTTATCCGACATTTACAGCCTTTCTCGAGCATTTTGCACTGCCGAATGCCAAAATCATTAATATACTCATTCCTTTTGGCGAATTTCTGGTAGGGCTTGGACTTATTCTAGGCGCGCTTACGACAGCTGCAGCATTCTTTGGAATATTGATGAATTTTATGTTCATGTTCGCAGGCACCGTATCGACTAACCCATGGCTTATGCTGATCGGGATGCTCGTATTCGTGGCTGGTGCGAACGCTGGAAAGTTCGGCTGCGATTTCTTTATCCTTCCGTATCTGCGTAAACAGTTTCAGAAATTCAGAGGCCGAAGCGGTAACACCAATCCAAGCAATAAGACATTCCCTCGATAGATAGGTAAGCCGTGAGTGAACATTGTTCATTCACGGCTTTTTGTATTGAAATCAAAGAAGGAATAGCTGAACGGGATGCGATTAAACGATTGTTTGATTGACAGCGAACGGTTAGTTTGTTATTTTTAATTAATATATTCTTATTGGTTTAGTTGGTATTAGGTGAGCGAGGGGTGTTTCCTATCAATATTGAAAATATCGAGGCGTTCGTCTACGTTATCCATTGCGGGAGCTTCAATAAGGCGGCTGATGCCTTATATTTGTCCCAGCCTTCCGTAACGGCCCGGATTAAATCGCTTGAGCAGGAGCTCGATTGCAAGCTGTTCGACCGGCAAGGCAAGCAGATTCAAATTACAGAGGATGGCAAACGTTTCTTGCCATACGCGCAGCAGCTGCTCCTTATTTATCAGAAGGGCAAGCACCATATCAATCAGAAGAAGTCGCTTCCGAATGAGTTCCGAATCGGCTGCACCGTATCGGTTTCCAATTATATTATTCCGGATCTGTTGCCGCGTTTAAAGCTGAAATTTCCCAATACGCATTATAAGCTGGTCACCGGCACAACGGATGAGATTATGAATAAAGTGCTGGGCAAAGAAGTAGATATTGGCTTTGTGCGCAACGTAACTCATCCGAGCCTGCAATCAACAAAATTTTACGAGGACCCGATCCGGCTGTATGCCTATGACGGGCATCCTTTTTTAACGACGGAAAACCTGACGATCGAAGCCATTGCGGAGCAGTCGCTCGTATTTTTTGAATGCGGCTCCTTAGACTGGCTTCGTATTCATCGCATCTTTGAACATCTAGAGTCACCGCCCAATATTCAATTCCATACCGATAATTCTGAAATGGCCAAAAAACTCGTTATTCAGAAGGCAGGTATCGGCTTTCTACCCGGCTTGTGCGCCCAGCAGGAAATACAAGAAGGCAAGCTGCATCCGATTCGCGTTCCCGAAACCGAGGGCATATCTTTGCAAACCAATCTGATTTCGCAGCATGGGGAGCATCTTGAATTTCTAGAAGCCATTACGGAAATCGGCAAGAAAATGGCGGAAGCAAGCTTGCGCTTATCGGCAATTTAATCGCTGTTATAGAAAAGCTCTATTATCAAAAAGACGGTTTGCCATGATACATTTGTAATGTCAGTAAAGCCGATTGGAATAATGCAATTAAGCCTATTCGTCCGCTGCTCTATCTGAAGCAGCGGGCTTTTTTATTGCGTAGGAGGAAATCGGATATATTAATTCACTTATAGAAGATCTCTATAAGGAATAGCATTGACGAAGTCCTCAATCAGATGGTAAAGTATGTTCAACGCTAATCCTTACTTAACAGGTAGGAATTATAAGGATTCAAAAACTAATTGATTTTGGGGGAGAACAAAATGAAGAAACTGTTTATTTTATCAATCGCACTTATCCTTACACTAACGCTTGCAGGCTGCGGCAGCAAAGAAAATAATGCCGGAGCTAATGCAGAACCAGTAAGCGGAGAAGCTTCCGAAAAAGTAACGAAGATCGTTGTAGGCACAGGAACGCAATTTCCTCAAGTTTGCTTTATTGACGAGAGCGGCAAATTGACTGGTTTTGACGTAGAGCTTGTAAGAGAAATCGACAAACGTCTTCCAACGTACGAGTTCGATATCCAGACACTTGAATTTACAAACCTGCTTCTTAGCTTGGAAACGAAAAAAATCGATCTGGTTGCTCACGAAATGGAGAAAAATCCAGAACGCGAACAGAAATACTTGTTCAGCTCAGAGCCATATGCGCACTGGAGAAACAAAATCGTAGTGGCGAAGGACAATAATTCCGTTCAAACGCTGGACGATCTTAAAGGCAAAAAAGTATTGACGACGGCAACGAGCGCGGCTTCGACAATTCTGGAGAACTATAACAAAGCAAACAACAACGCGATTGAAATCGTGTACCAAAACGGCGGCGCGAACGATGAAGTAGAGCAAGTAGCCTCAGGGCGCGTAGAAGCATTCCTTTCTGCTGACTTCACGCTCTCGCTCATCGATTCGAAGAAAGAACTAAAAACAACAGGCCCGGCACTGAGCGAAGCGGATATTTTGTTTATGTTCCGCAAAGATGATCCTGAACAGAAGAAGCTTGCTGATGCGGTCGATGAGGCAGTTAGAGAGCTGAAAGCAGACGGTACGCTAGCTAAACTAAGCTCAGAATGGCTCGGCAACGACTTTACTTCCAAAGAAAAATAAACGCGAGTGAAAGGTGAGAATGCTAGGGTGGGAGAACCATTTGATATCAGCTATGTGTTCGAGTATCTAGTAAAGCTGCTGCCTACTTTGAAAATCACTCTTCTAATTGTAGTGAGTTCTATCGTAATTGGTCTGGGCGTCGGATTTATCGTCGCCCTTCCCCAGCTTTACAAGATACCTGTTCTAAGACGGTTTTCGCAAGTATACCTTTCTTTTTTTAGAGGAACTCCCATATTGATTCAGCTTTTTTTGTTTTATTACGGCCTTCCTGAAATATTGAAGCAATTTAACTTGGATGTTGCTAAAGTGCCGGCATTGTATTTTGTCATTCTGGCATATGCTTTGCACATCGGAGCGTCTGCGGCAGAGATGATCCGAGCCAGCGTAAACGCAGTCGACCGCGGACAGGTTGAAGCAGCCTACGCGATTGGCATGACGGGATTTCAAGCATTCACTAGAATTGTACTTCCGCAAGCGCTCGCTATTTCGATTCCGGTACTCTCCAATCTGGTCATTGCCAATTTGAAGGATACTTCGCTCGCCTTCTCGCTTGGCATTATGGAGTTGACAGGCAAGTCGCAGACGCTCGCCATTATATCCAGACATTTTATTGAAACGTATATCTCACTTGCCATTATCTACTTTGTCATTAGCTTCGGACTTGAGAAGCTGTTCCATCTTCTAGAACGCAAATTGTTGAAGCACGAGCGCCGTTTGGCCTCGGATGACAAGGAGCTCAGCTTGAGAAAAAGGAAAACGAAGTGGCTGGAAATAAGGCAGGGCTTTAGCAGAGGGGGCAGGGAAAATGAAGCTTGATTTTGCATTCATATGGACGGCATTTCTTCAGCTGTTAACGGCGGTGCCTACAGCTTTGGCGATAACGGCCGTTTCCATTTTTTGCGGTCTCATCATTGGAACATCCATTGCGATCATAAGATTGTATAAGGTCCCTGTCCTTCATCCCATCGCTGCATCCTATGTAACGTTTATCCGAGGAACACCGATGTTAACCCATTTATTGCTCATCTACTTCGGATTGCCGATTATTGTTGACGGAATAGCTGAAGCGCTTGGCTTATCGTTTCGATCCATCTCTATTCCAATGATCGGGTTCGCTTATATTTCATTCTCAATTACAGCTGGCGCTTATTTGTCGGAAGTAGTGAGATCAGGCCTCCTTGCCGTTAATCGCGGACAGATCGAAGCGGCCTACTCCATTGGAATGACGACCTCACAGGCTATGCGAAGAATTATTTTGCCGCAAGCCTTCGCAGCAAGCTTGCCTAACTTATCGAATTCCGTTATCGGCATGCTGCATGGGACGACGCTGGCATTTACAGTATCGGTCGTGGATATAAATGCAAAAGCGCAAATCGTAGCCACGACGAATTGGAAGTTTTTTGAGGCTTACCTCGCAGCAGCCCTTATTTTCTGGGGATTAACCTTTATTATTGAGCGGCTGACCGCGTTAGCCGAGAAGCGCTTTAACCTTTACAACCGAGGCGGTGTTTCATGATTAAGCTGACACAAATTAGAAAGAGCTTTGGACGCAATGAGGTATTGAAGGGGATTGACCTTACCGTTGAGAAAGGCGAGGTCGTTGCAATACTTGGACCGAGCGGTTCCGGCAAAACGACGCTGCTTCGCTGCATCAACTACTTGGAGAGGCCAAATGACGGCCAAATCTCCATTGACGATTTTAACGTAAACTGCAAGCGTCCAGACAAAAAAGACATCCATACGCTGCGTCAGAAGACGGCTATGGTTTTTCAACAATATAATCTATTCAGGCATAAGACGGCTGTGGAAAATGTAATGGAAGGTCTCGTTATCGTGAAGAAGCTCTCGAAGGACGAGGCACGCAAAAAAAGCGTGGAGCTGCTCGAGAAGGTTGGGCTTGGCAACAAGCTGGATGCCTATCCGAGCGAGCTTTCCGGCGGACAGCAGCAGCGCGTTGGCATCGCTCGTGCGCTTGCGCTAAATCCGGAGGTCATCTTGTTCGACGAGCCAACCTCGGCGCTTGATCCGGAGCTCGTTGGCGAGGTGCTTGGCGTTATTCGCAAAATCGCGAAGGAAGGCATCACGATGATTATCGCCACGCATGAAATGGGCTTTGCGCAGGATGTTGCCAGCCATGTTGTATTTATGGATGGCGGCGTCATCGTCGAAGAGGGCAAGCCAAGCGAGATTTTCAATGATCCAAAGGAAGAGAGAACAAGGCAATTTTTGAAACGGATCACACCTGAAGGTGTCTATTCCATCTAACCAATAGAGGAGCGAATCAATATGTCACTGAAATTTGGCATTCTGGATCAAAGTATTATTTTCCCCGGGCAAACAGCGGCTGAAGCATTAGGGAATACCGTCAAGCTGGCGCAGTTGGCAGAAACGCTTGGGTTCGAGCGCTTCTGGGTATCGGAGCATCATGACTCACCAGGCATGGCCGGATCCTCGCCAGAGGTGCTTATTGCTTATTTGCTGGCTCAGACCACATCGATCCGAATCGGTTCAGGCGGCGTTATGCTCCAGCATTACAGTCCTTATAAAGTAGCAGAAAATTTCAACGTGCTGGCTTCTTTAGCGCCAGGCCGCGTTGAGCTTGGAATCGGCCGTGCACCAGGCGGACTTCCTCGTTCGACAAAGGCTCTGCAGAAGGGCGTATCAGAATCCGCAACCTTGGCGGAGAAGCTGACCGAGCTCGAGCAACTGCTTATAGGCAAGGCTGGTGAAGACCATCCGCTTGCAGGTCTCGAAGCAAGTCCGCTGCCGAAGCAGCCCGCTGACATCTATTTGCTCGGCACAAGCGTATCGAGTGCGGAGCTGGCTGCGGAGAAAGGGTATCCGTATGCGTTCGCTCTCTTCATTAACAATGATCCAGACACAGCTCGCAAAGCGCTTGATACGTACCGAAACAACTTTAATCGTTCGAATGGCGCAGAGCCGAAGACGATTCTTGCATTGTCTGTCATTGCTTCAGATTCGGAGGAGGAAGCAAACGCGTTAGCGGGACATTTCAAGAGCGTTAGAGTTACGCTCGCAAGCGGCAAGACGGTAAACGTCGGCTCGCTCGAGCAGGCGGAGGAATTCGCTAGACAAGCGGGTGAGGAATTTACGGCTGAAGAAAGAGATGCGGATATTACGAGAGGCACGAAGGAAACGGTTCGAAAGCGGCTGCTTGAAATTCAAGAGCAATACGGCGTGGATGAATTTGTCTTTACGACGATTATCCCTGATTTTGCCAAACGGATTCGTTCCTTTGAGCTGTTGAAGGAAGCATTCGAAGGGGAATTGGTATGAGCCGTTTCTCGGCGGAATCCATTGAGCAGCAGTTAGTTGCCATCAGGCGGCAGCTGCATGAGCATCCGGAGCTGTCACATGAGGAATACGAGACGACGGCTTCCATTCTCGGCTGGTTGACGGATGCAGGCATTCGAATTGTCGATTATGGGCTCAAAACTGGCGTAATCGCAGAGGTTGGGGGGCTGCAGGGCGGCCCAATTGTTGCGGTTCGGGCAGATATAGATGCACTTCCGATACAGGAGGAGACGGGACTCCCGTTCGCTTCCAAAATACCAGGCAAGATGCATGCCTGCGGCCATGATTTTCATACCGCTTCGATTCTCGGAACAGCTTTCTTGTTGAAGGAACGGGAGCAGGAGCTGCAGGGGACGGTACGTTTTCTGTTCCAGCCCGCCGAAGAGAAAGCAAAAGGCGCGGGGCAGCTTATTGCAAGCGGAGCGCTGAAAGGCGTGGATGCGGTGTTCGGCATGCACAACAAGCCGGATCTTCCTGTTGGCACGATTGGCATCAAGGGCGGTCCGATTATGGCGGCAGCCGATGGTTTTGCCGTTGAGGTTGAAGGACGAGGCAGCCATGCTGCAGTACCAGAGGCTGGCCTTGATCCGATCGTCACATCGGCTCATATTATTACGGCGCTGCAATCGATTGTAAGCCGGAACGTAAGCGCGCTGGACAGCGCGGTCGTCAGTGTAACAAGGCTGCATGCGGGAACCGCATGGAATATCATTTCCGACAAGGCGGTATTCGACGGCACGCTGCGAACGTTTGACGAGCATGTCCGCCAGACGGTTCGCGGACGCTTCGAGCAGGTTGTAAGTGGCGTTGCCGCAGCTTTCGCAACTAAGGCGCAAGTGAAGTGGATTGAAGGGCCGCCGGCTGTCGTGAACGATCAGAAATGGGCCGATCAAGCTGCTGCAACGGCAGAGGCAATTGGTTTAACTGTTGTGAGTCCGACGCCTTCTCCGGCAGGCGAGGACTTCGCCTTCTATTTGAAAGAAACGGAGGGACTGTTCGTGTTTCTCGGTACGGCCGGTCCGCAGGAATGGCATCATCCGGCATTTGATTTGGATGAGAAGGCATTGCCGATAGCGGCATCGTTTTTTGCCACACTAGCTTCTGACGCTTTGCGCAAGCTGGCGGCAGAGGGCTTGCCGGGAGGACGACAACATTCCGAAATCGTATGATGTAATCGTTGTAGGAGCAGGCTCGATGGGGTTGAGCGCCGGCTATGAGCTGGCATCGCGAGGAGCGAAGACGCTGCTCATCGACGCTTTTGATCCGCCGCATAACATGGGAAGCCATCATGGAGAGCCAAGGCTTATCAGACATGCTTACCATGGCGGCGATACGTATGTGAAGATGGCGCTTCGCGCTGATGAGCGATGGCTGGAGCTCGAGAAAGCAACCGGCCTTAAGCTGCTTGAGCGATCAGGCGTGCTGAACATGGCGGAAACGAGCTTTTACAATTACGAAGACAGGCTTGATGACGCTGCCGCGAATGGCGTTCATGTCGAACTGCTGCGCGCGGCCGAGATCAACCGCCGCTTTCCAGGCATTCAGCTCCCGGATTCCTTTCAAGGGATATATGAGCCAAATGCAGGCTACTTATATAGCGAGCAATGTGTCGCTGCTTACAAGCAGCAGGCAATCGCAGCTGGCGCGGAGCTGCTTGTGAACAGCTTCGTTACGAATATCGAGGCTAGACCATCCGGCGTAACCGTGCATACAGAAGAGGCAGCGTACTCTGCTCCGCAAATCATCGTTACCGTAGGCGCTTGGTTCAAAATGCTGTCGGCTCACGTTAATCTGCCGATTCGCGCGGTTCGCAAGGTGGTCGGCTGGTTCGAAACGAGCTCGCCCGCTTTTGACGCAGGCGTCTTCCCAGGCTTTACTTGGGGCGGCGCGGCTGGCGGCTATTATGGCTTTCCGAGCATCGGAGGCGCTGGCATTAAGATCGGCCGTCATGATACGGGAGTGGAATGGTCGCCCGGCGAGCCGCTAGCGCCGTTTGGCGCTTACCCGGAAGACGAGGAAGACCTTCGCCGCGCGCTTGATGCCTTTGTGCCGGGCGCAGCAGGCAAGCTGCTGCAAAGCGCAGTATGCAAATATGAGTTTACGCCCGACGAAGACTTCATTATCGATGCGCATCCCGAGCATGCCAATGTGCTGCTCGCCGGAGGCTTCTCCGGTCATGGCTTTAAATTCGCAAGCGTTGTTGGTGAGATTTTGGCGAATATATTGGAAAAGAAAGATACGGGCTTTGATCTTGGCATATTCGAGATTAGCCGTTTCACTAAGTAACATGTTGATCATTTTTGCTATTTATAAGGGGGAGCTTACATGAGCCAGTCAACTGTCGATGTTCAAGCATATTTACAGGCGTATGATCAAATTGAGGAAGAAATCAAGGGGTTGTCGGAGGAACAGCTGAAATGGAAGGCTGCGCCGGCATCATGGAGCGTAACAGAAGTGCTTACCCATCTTGTCGATCATAGCATTATCGTATCGTTTCGAATCCGCGAGATTTTGTCTGGCTCTGAAGCAAGACTTCCAGCCTTTAACCAAGATGCTTGGGTATCCGGCCAGAAGGCAAACGAGGGAGATGTACAGGAAATCCTTACTGCCGCTCGCGCATTTGTTCAATATAACAGCCTATTGTTTAATCGCTTGACAGAGGAAGAATGGAACAAGACCGGCATTAACTTTAAAGGCGAGCCGGTAACGATTGCTGCTATCGTGCCTGCTTTTGTTAAGCACATTCAAGGTCACTTAGCGCAAATTCGCCGGATCAAGCAGGGAGAGACAGATTTTCAGGGCTCTAGCTGCACCATTTAACCATACCATTTAAAGTTTGATCATTAAATTTGTGGAGAGCGGGTGGAGGAACATGTCAGCTAAAGCAGTAATCATTCGCTATGCCGAGCTGTCGGATCGCGATGCGACCCTTGCAGTGCTGCTCGATGCGTATGGTCAATATGAGCAAGTGCTGCCGGAGCCGCGCTGGATTGAATATAAGGAAAGCATTCTGGCATCCGTTGACAGCGCGGCTACAAAGGCTCGTTTGGTTGCGGAACTGGATGGCGAGGTTGTTGGAAGTGTATTCCTATTCGATTCCTCTGAAGAAGCATACGGACGTCCTGACCTTAATATCCAATCCCCGATTATACGCCTGCTCGCCGTATCGAAGAAAGCACGCGGCTATGGCGTTGCGACGGATTTAATACGCGCCAGCGCTCAGCTTGCACGGGATTCAGGCGCAGAGACGCTGCATCTCCATACTTCCGATATGATGGATTCAGCCGTAAGGCTGTATGAGCGGCTGGGCTTTGAGAGAGCGTACGACAAAGATATTATGAACGGGGAAACGCTTGTCAAGAGCTACTGGCTTCCATTAAAGGAAGCAGCTTTATTGCAAACCTAATAGAAGCAAATTACACATCGTTGAGATGATAACTACGGACTAACTCAAATATACTTACAATTGATTGAGGAGGCTGTTTAAAATGGCGAATCGCAAGCAAATTAAGTTTGGCGCGTTGATTCATGGTGTAGGAGGCAACGTGTCGGCATGGCGGCATCCAGAGGTTCCGGCTGATGCGAGCGTAAACTTTCAATTTTATAAGCAGCAAGCACAAACGGCTGAAGCGGGCAAGTTCGACCTCGTCTTTATCGCTGACGGTCTGTACATTAACGAGAAATCAATCCCTCATTTCTTAAATCGCTTTGAGCCGATTACGATATTGTCCGCACTTGCGGCAGCCACTTCGAAAATCGGACTTGTCGGCACGCTTTCAAGCTCATACAGTGAGCCATTTACGGTAGCTAGACAGTTTGGCTCGCTAGACCATATTAGCGGCGGCCGTGCAGGCTGGAATGTGGTAACTTCACCGCTTGAGGGCTCTGCGAGCAACTTTAGCAAAACCGATCACCCGACGCATGACGAGCGTTACAAAATTGCAGAAGAGTACTTGGAAGTGACGCGAGGCCTATGGGATTCATGGGAAGACGATGCTTTCGTAAGAGATAAAGAGTCCGGCGTATTCTTCGATCCGACTAAGCTTCACCGTTTGGATCATAAGGGAGAGTATTTCTCCGTTCAAGGACCGCTTAATATTGCCCGCTCGAAGCAAGGGCATCCGGTTATTTTCCAAGCTGGCTCCTCTGAGAGCGGCAAGAAGCTGGCAGGCAAGGCTGCGGATGCTGTATTCACGGGCCACGAGAGCATTGAGGAGGCAATAGCCTTCTATAAGGATGTAAAAGACCGCACGGTAGCTGAGGGCCGTTCGGTGGATGATATCGTCATTCTTCCAGGAATCAGTCCTATTATTGGACGCACGGAGGAAGAGGCTGAGCGCAAGTACCAAGAGCTGGCTGGACTGGTGACGATCGAGAACGCATTGAACTATTTGGGACGCTTCTTCGAGCATCATGATTTCTCTCAATATCCGCTTGATGAACAGTTCCCTGACCTTGGCGATCTAGGTCAAAACAGCTTCCGCAGCGGCACGGACAAAATCAAGAAAGCAGCGAAGGAGCAAAATCTGACGCTACGTCAGGTTGCGCTGCAATCGGCTACGCCGCGCGGCCTGTTCGTCGGTACGGCGGAGAAGGTTGCCGATCTCATTCAGCAGTGGCATGAGGAATACGCAGCTGACGGATTCATTATTCATTCCTCCATTCCGAGCGGTTTGAAAGATTTTGTTGAACTCGTTGTGCCGATACTTCAAGAGCGCGGCATTTATCGTACGGAATACGAATCCGATACCCTTCGCGGCAACTTAGGCTTGCAGGTACCGGTTAATCGCTATACCAAAGAGAAAGTGAACAGCTAACGAGATGAATACGGCTCCGATTTTTACGCTGCTGGAGGAACGGGAGCAGGAATGGATATCGCTGAGACGGGATTTCCATCGCCAGCCCGAGCTGATGTATGACGTAGATCGGACCTCGGAGCGAATTGCCGAGCTGCTGGAGAGCTATGGCCTTGAGGTTCAGCGGGGTGTCGGGAACCATTTTGGAAAAGGCGTCATTGGCTTGCTGCGCGGCGGCAAGCCTGGGAAGACGATTCTGCTGCGAGCCGATATGGACGCGCTGCCGATTCATGAGCGAAATGACGTCGACTACCGGTCAACTATCGATGGAGCCATGCACGCCTGTGGGCATGATGCACATATGACGATGCTGCTTGCAGCAGCCTTTGGCTTAAGCAGGTTCCGGGAGCAGCTGGCAGGAGCAGTAAGGTTCGTGTTCCAGCCTGCGGAAGAAGGAGCTGCTGTAAGTCCGCTTGACGGCAGGTTGCTGAGCGGCGGGCGCGATTTGGTCGAGAGCGGGGCGGCGGACGAGGTATCCGCCGCTTTTGCTTTCCACGTATGGCCGGAGCTGCCTGCTCTGCAAGTCGCTGTTCACCGCAAATATGCGATGGCGGCATCCTCGCATTTCCGAGTTTCATTCCGAGGACGATCAGGCCATCACGGCGCTCAGCATTTAGCGGCTGACGCGCTTCTGATGGCCGCGCATTTTGTAACCGAATCGCGTGCTGCAGTAGCTAGCGCCGTAGACCCTCACGAGCCGGTAGCCTTCGCTTTTGGCAGGCTCCAAGCAGGGACGGTCATTAACGCCATTGCAGAGTCAGGCGAGGTAGAAGGTACGTATCGCGCCTTCGAGCAGCACACGGTAGATCGCATTCGCAGCCTGATCGAACGATGTGCAGCCGCATGTGCGGATCGGTTTGGCGGCGAATATGAGACCCAGTTCCGCATGGGAAAGGCGCTGCTTAATGATGCTTCCGCTGTAGAGCTGGTGCAGCGAGCAGGCGAGAAAGTGTTTGGCCATGGAAAGTCTAGCGTGCTAGACAAGCCAAGCCTTGCCGGTGAGGACTTCAGCTATTATTTGGACAAGGCTCCGGGTGCGATGGTTCTAATCGGCATCGGCAATAAGGATAAAGGAATCATCAATCCTCTGCATCATCCGCAATTCGATCTGGATGAGCGCGCGCTCGTACTGGGAGCCAAGCTGCATGTGCAGCTTGTGGCAGATGCGCAATTACTCGCTTAGGGCGTAAGCAGCTTAACAGCAGTATTAGAGAAAGAGCTGTTTGGTTAAACTGGTGTTGTACGTTCCATTAATGGAGGTAGCAGCACGATGAAAATAGAGCTTGGCCCTTGCCTGCTCGAGCAGCGCTTGGCCGAACGCAGCATGTCGAAGGAAAAGCTTGCGGCAGAGCTGCGGATTAGACCCGAACGGATAGTCGATTATATCGACAATAAACGAATGATGCCGCTCAAAGCCGCGATCGCAATAGCAGACATTGTTGAATGCAATGTGCGCGATCTCTATGAGCTGCGGCGATTGACGTGAAGAAGGAGTCCCTGCAGCGTAAAAACTGTCGGGGCTCCTTTCTTGTGGGTTAGTCTGGCAGCGTTATATGATGGAGCAAAGGAGTAGGGCAAATGAAGCTTGTAGAGGCGGAAATCGAGAAGGGAGATTTGGCGACACATATTTCTATGAATATAGGCAATGCTTGAAAAACCTCCGACCCAGGGCTTAGCCTACGGACGGAGGTTTTGTCTATCGAACGGAGCTGCGGTTATTGCTTATGAATCTTGCTTGGCTTTGGCGTTGTCGTCTTCTTGGCTCAGCTCTTCAAGCGACTTCACTTTGCCATGCGGATGCTGCGTATGCTTACGCTGGTTCCATGCATTTTCACGGCGGCCTTTGGATGATGTCATAGCAATTCCCCCTCCTTTCCTCCTGTAGGGTGGCATAATATGGCCGATCTCATACGGAGGATTAAATCGACATTAAGGAGCAAAGCGTGACGGCAATCAATCTGCAGGCTGCGGGCTAAACGCCGGAATAAGCTAAAAATCCGCCATCAACGGGTATGGTCGCACCAGTAACAAAGCCGGCAGTCGTCTCGTCAGCGAGCCATAATAAAGCGCCTAGCAGATCTTCCGGCTTGCCAAAGCGCCTCATCGGCGTATGCGAGATGATTTTGCCCGACCGATCCGTTAAGGAGCCGTCATCGTGCAGCAGCAGCTTGCGGTTCTGCTCCGTTAAGAAAAAGCCGGGGGCTATCGCGTTAACCCTAATCCCAGGCTCCGCTAGGTGTACCGCCAGCCACTGGGTGAAGTTGACGATGGCAGCTTTGGCGGCGCTATAGGCAGGAACTCTCGTCATCGGCGACGGCGCGCTCATCGACGAAATATTGATAATGGTTGCACCTTGCCGCCCCAGCATTTGCTCAGCAAAAATTTGCGTTGGTATAAGCGTGCCGACAAAGTTGAGATCCATGACGCTGCGGAAGCCCTCTACGCTCAAGTTGAATAACGTCGTCATGTTCTCCGCATTCAGATGCTCCGGCTTGAACGTTTCGTTTGTTGTATTCGCGCTCGGATGGTTCCCGCCAGCGCCATTGATCAAAATATCGCATGGGCCTAGCTGCTCAAGCACCGAAGCGCCGGCTGCTCTTGTACTTTCCGGACTTGTCACGTCGCAAGGGGCGGCAATCGCGATACCGCCTGCAGCTTTAATTTCTTCGGCTGCTGCTGCGCCCTTCTCCGTGGTACGATTGAGTATCGCAATTTTCGCTCCCTGACGCGCAAGCTCAAGCGCCATGACACGGCACAGCACGCCTGCACCGCCAGTAATGACCACTACTTTACCGCTGAGAGATTCATGCTTGGGAAGCTTACTCATGCCGATGCCACCTGCTCTCCAGTAGAAGCAGCGGCAAGCTGATAAGCATCCCAAAGTCCCCACAAATACATGATGCCGAGCGCGCGGTCATATAAGCCATATCCATGTCTGCACTGCTCATCCCAAATATGGCGGCCGTGATCGGGTCTTACGTAGCCGGTAAATCCAATTTCATGATACGCGCGCACGATTCCAGCGATATCGACTGTGCCGTCCTGCGTGCGGTGGGAGGTCTCGATGAAATCTCCGTTGTCGTAAACGCGAACGTTGCGGATATGCGCAAACGGAATGCGGTCCGCAAACTCATGGATCATCGCAATAATATCAATGCTCGGATTAGCGCCAAGCGAGCCGCTGCACAGCGTAATGCCGTTATAAGGGCTGTCATGAAGCTTCAAAAACGTTCGGAAGTTTTCCTGACAGGTCATAATGCGCGGCAGCCCGAACACCGGCCATGGCGGATCATCCGGGTGGATGGCCATTCGAATGCCGCAGCGGGCTGCGACCGGTATAATTTCATTCAGAAAATAACGGAGATTTTCCCACAAATGAGCCTCCGTCACGCCTTGGTACGCCTCAAACAGCTGAGTCAAATGCAGAAGCCGCTCCGGCTCCCAGCCAGGCATCGTCAATGCAGAGTTGGCATTGATTTCTTCAACTAATTGGAACGGGTCGGCACCTGCAATCCGGTTATTTTCATAAAATAATGCGGTAGCTCCGCTATCCATCCTCTTGTGCAGGTCGGTGCGCAGCCAGTCGAAAATCGGCATGAAGTTGTAGCAGATCACTTTGACGCCAACGCTGCCCAGCTTCTCGATTGTTTTCTTATAATTGTCTATGTATAGATCGCGGGTGGGGAGACCCAGCTTAATATCCTCATGTACGTTAACGCTCTCAACTACGTCAATATGCAGGCCAGCTTGATCTGCTTGCCGCTTAACCTCCAAAATCCGCTCCATCGGCCATTCCTCGCCTGCCGCCATATCGTGAAGCGACCAGACGATGCCTTCTGTGCCTGGAATTTGCTTAATATAGCTAAGCGGGACCGTATCGTTTCCTTCGCCAAACCATCTGAACGTCATCTGCATGCCAATCGATCCTCCTATTGTCATTTATAATAATTAGGGTATTTCTCCTTCAGCAAAGCTTGATCGGCAATATTCAAAGAAAGATGCTCCTTCATCACGCGCTCGGCGGTCTTGCCGTCCTGTGCCTTTATCGCGTCAGCCATGGAGCGATGCTGCTCATAGAGATGCGCATAGCTGTGGTCATCGACCAGCCTCAGCATGCGGCTGCGATTCAAGTGGGCATTCATCTGCTGCATAATCGACCAAGTATGGCTCTTGCTGGTGCCATCGAACAAAATACGGTGGAAAGCATCATCAAGCTCCAGCATGCTTTTATCGTCCTCGAGTCGTACACATTCCTCTTGGCGGCGAAGGTTCTCTTCGAGCAGCAGAAGGAATGGTTCCGGAAAATGGTCGCAAGCGAGCAGAATAACGGCCTTCTCCAGCTGCTCCCGCATAAATCTCGCTTCTTCAACAAGCATCGTATCGATTAAGGAAACGAAAGTGCCGCGCTGCGGAAGCACTTGGACTAGCCCCTCTTGCGCAAGGCGGAGAAAGCTTTCCCTAACAGGCGTGCGGCTGACCTTGAACAAGAGAGCGGTTTCATTTTCTGATAAAGATGTTCCGGGCGGAAGCTCAAGCTTCAATATTTGTTCCTTTAGCTGCGTATAGACCACATCTCTAGTGGAGAAAGGCATCGGACGCATTTGATAATCCATAGGCTCATCCCTTTCGGTTTCACACTACCATACTACCATACAAGTTAGCGGGTGTGAAGGTGAAAAACGCCAAAAGGGCTGCCCCAGAAAGTAGGTGATCTACTTTCTAAAGGACAGCCCTTGCTTATTATGATCGTCGTTATTTAGCGCTAATCGGCATTGCTCCAAGTTGTTTCATTACCGCTAACAGGACAAGCAGGGAATTTTTCTCCCTTTTGCAGCTTATCTTTCTTGCCTGATTGTGAAATGTAGTTGCCATCATGCTTAACAATTTCTCCCGTTCGATAAGAAGTATTCGTACTACTCATAGTAACTAGCACCTCCAGTTATTTTTATGACAGATGATATCGGATGATAGGGGTTATCTGCCTATTCATATTTACCCAATCGGACACGATTTGAATCATTTTTTTGAATAAAAAGCGATCTAATTCAATGCGGGGTAGGCATTTCGGTTTTTCCCTCGGTTCTCGTTTTCTCACGCTCCAAGAGTGTTTTTAAATAAGTAGACATGACCCTGGAAAGCTGATCGGATACCTCCACAAGACTCATATGCGCCACATCCTCAAACGTTGTTTCAAGGATATGAGGATATTTGTAGGTCGTTTCAGGCTGTTCCAGACTCGTAACCGTGAAGGTGTCATCAGGCTTAATGACGGCATCCTCTGCACCGGCTACAAGCAGGACAGGATATTTAGCCTTGGCGAGCACATGGCTGCGGTCAGGACGCTGCATCATGCCCAAAAGCGTGGAGATCAAAGCATGTTCTTGCATTTGTTGACCGACTCCGATCAGCTCATTGACCTCATTGCGCATTTCCCCGAGCTTCGCATCGGTAAACAATTCGGGGATAATGCTGTAAAGGTATTTGCTTATGCCTTTTTCGCGTATGGCTTCAATATCTGCAGCTCGTTTTTCCTTAATCGCCTCAGTATCCGGCAGCACAGTCGAATGAATGAGCCCGAAGCCAGCCAGCTTCTCTGGATATTTATCCGCGAATGCAGCCGTTACATAGCCGCCCAAGGAATGGCCGAACATGACGACCTTCTCGATTCGCAGTGCCTGGAGGAGGGCTGAGATATCCTCTGCCATCGCTTCCATTGTATAGGTCCCCTCAGGTGACGAGGACTCGCCGTGACCGCGGAGATCCGGGATGATGACACGATACTGATCGCTCAGCATCGGACAAATTTTTTGCCAGTATTGGGATGAGCCGCAAAAGCCGTGGAGCAATACGATTACGTTTCCATTACTACTTCCACATTCTTCATAGACTAAATCGATGCCATTAACGTGTATACGCTGTTTTTCCATCGATCTCACCAGCCTTTTCTATTATCGATTTGATTTATTTGGTGAAGTCTCTTAACCTCAACAACCGCTTCTGAAACATTTAAAAACGACACTTTTTATTTCTTCATTAATAGCGTTATTTGGATGCTGGAAACCTAAAATTATACTGTTTCAAAGGGCGCAGGGCTGGTTAATAACATGACAAGTTAAACAAAAACAATTTCGAAGGAAGGGTGATTCCAATGTTAGGATGGGCATTATTATTTTTAATCTTTGCAATCGTCGCAGGCATATTCGGCTTCTTAGGAATTGCTTCCGCTTTAGCTGGGATAGCAAAAATACTATTCGTCGTATTTGTCATTCTCTTTATCGTATCTCTCATTGTAGGACGAAGACGGATTAGTTAACCTCTTTCGTTCAAGAGAAACAAACCAATATCAAAAATAAAATGAATAATAGGAGGAGTTACAATGAATAATCTAACAAGTACGAAGGTGCACACGGTCAATAATGCTGTCGAGGTTCAAGAGCAGGTGTATAAATTCCAAACGGAAGGTTATGCGAAGGACAAGATTTTTGTGCTGACGCATGATAAGGACCGGACGAAACGGATCGTCGACAACACCGATGCTGAGAAAATCGGCATTGCCGAGGAAGGCCTCGGAACGGCCATCGCGAACATTTTCCGCTCGAACGGAGATGAGCTGCGGGCTAAGATGAGATCGCTCGGCATTTCCGAGCAGGACTCTCAGCGTCTAGAACGCGAGATGGATCAGGATAAAATTTTGGTAATCGCTTGGGGCGGCAAGGAGTATACGGGCGAAGAATTTGACCCAGCCGTTTATTACTATCCGCACTACGTCGTTTAAGCGAGCGAGTGCTCCATTGATTGAAACGAAGCGAACTAAGGCCTATCCGGGAGGATAGGTCTTTGTTCAACTATATGCTTTAAAAGTTGACTCTCTGTAACGTTAGGCTCAGAATATGAAGTGTAGAAACTGGAGTAAAAGGGAGCTTGCATATGAGTATTATAATCGTGGATGATAACGCTACGAATCAGATTATTATTAAAGCCATTTTAAATAAAGCAGGCTATAAGGATTTGAAAATCGCGTCATCGGCTATGGAGCTATACGCACTCATGGACATTGATACCGACACAGAGGCTAAAACGAATGTGGATTTGATCTTGATGGATATGATGATGCCTGAGATCGATGGCTTAGAAGCGTGCAAAAGAATTTTACAGGTGGAGCGCTATAAGGATGTTCCGATTATATTTGTTACGGCGCTTGGGGATTCGAATAAAATGGCGGAGGCGCTTGATGCCGGCGCCAGTGATTATGTGATGAAGCCTATTAATAAGATGGAGCTGCTGGCACGGATAAGATCAGCACTCAGGCTGAAGCGGGAAATCGATTGGCATAAAGAAAGGGACAAGCAGGTGAAGTTTAAGCTGGAGCTTGCCAAAAAAGTGCAAAGAAACGTGTTAAGCCAGCCGATTAATGATGAGAATGTTGGCATAAGCGCGATTTATCAGCCCTCAACGGAGCTTGCTGGCGATTTTTACGCATGGCACCGCATTGACGAAAACCGTTATGGCGTTATTTTACTCGATATGATGGGCCACGGCATTGCATCTTCGCTCGTCTGCATGTATATATCCTCGGTACTCAAGGATACAATTACACGTATAACAGAGCCTGATCTAGTCATGCACGAGCTGAACCGATATATGAACCAGCTATATAAGAAGGAAGAGCTGCTTAACTACTATTTTACGGCAATTTATTTAGTGCTTGATACAAATAAGCGGACGATCGATTACGTAAACGCCGGACATCCTCCTGGCAAGCTGCTGATTGGTGATCAGGAGAAGCTTCTGACGGAGGGCTGCTGTGCGATTGGATTGTTTCCAAGCATAGATATTCAAAAAGGAAGCCTAACCTACATGGATCATATGAAGCTTGTCCTTTACACTGATGGGTTAAGCGAATCATTAGGCGATAACGAAGCGGATAAGATCGATAATTTGGTGAAACAGTTAATTGAAACAGAAGCCGATGAGCATGCGGCGATGGTTGGCGATTTTATCGCTGAGCATAGCAATGAAAGCCAGAAGGATGATATTTGCTTGGTTATGATCGCAACGAAGTAAGGCTTCGGGCATTAAACGTTGAAAATGATATTTTTATAAAATAAATCGCTTGTTTCTGTTTCAAGGCATCGGATATGGTTTATATGTACGTATAAGCAAAAAGATGAATGACAATCCCGCAAAAGGAGGGAGTTCATATGAAGAATATTATTATTATCGGCTGCTTGATCGGAGGCATATTCGCCTTCTCGAGTGATTACGGAAAGGTGACGAATACCTATTCCTTATCAATGAGTGCAAGCAAGGTGATGGCTGAGGCATCTGCTGAAGCAGCCGATGAAATGATGCAAGCTTCTATGCCTCCCTCAACCGTAACGAAAGTTACCTATGCATCAAATGGAGCCGAAGCGGAAGCTAACAATCCAGAGGTGGCGAAGCAGCGTTTTACACTTCAAGCGATCAACGGCATCACCCTTTATGATGATCCCAGCAGTGTTGTGAAGAAGCTTGGCGAGCCTAAAAGCATCTCGGAAGATCCGCATTTAAAGGAATTAAAGATTTATGAGTACCCGAATATGAATGTTGTATTCAGTGACGGAATGGTTAATTTCGTGGAAATTACGGAGGGCTCCAAAACGCTCCAAATGGATGGCGTAGAGATTCCAGCAACGATTGAAGCGATTAAGGAAGCGCTGGGAGAGCCCGATTATGTGACGGAGGATGGTATTGCATTCGAGCGAAATGAAGCGATATTAAAGCTGTTTGTCAATTCGGATACACAGAAGCTAACGTCCATTCATTACTTCTACAGCTTTTCGATGTAAGAGGTGCTTGTCATCTTGTACTAGGAGAACTATATTGCTACTATTTATTAAACAAACGCGAGCGGAGTGAATAGAATGAAAGCTGAGCAATTTGAAGTTGTACAGGAAGAAACGAAGGATCAATATATCCTTCATGTAAACGGAGAACTGGATTTATCGGTGGTGCCGCAGCTTCGATCAGCCTTGGAGCTGGTCATGAACAAAACGGATAAAGCATTGGTGCTTAATCTTAAGCAATTAAAATATATCGACAGTACCGGAATTGGCATTATCGTTTCGGTGCTTAAACTACGTGATGAGCTAAACGCGCCGTTTTTTGTACGCGATATTCCGGCTGCGATTAGACGTTTATTTGATTTAACAGGCATTTCCCGATATTTAATAGAAGGGACAGAGGCCCAAGCATGAACGCCATTCGATTACAAATACCAGCCCATGCAGACTATATCGATATGGTCAGAATCTGTCTATTTGGAATCGCTTCGAAAATGAGCTACGCCTTTGAAGAAATCGAGGATATGAAGGTAGCCGTCTCTGAAGCATGTAATAACGCAGTGATCCATGGCGATCAGAAGGCAAATAAGGGTATCATCGACATTACCTTTGAGCATGATGATACGGTACTAACGATAAAAGTGAAAAATAACGGCTCAGCCTTCATTGTGCCTGATGCACTTGATAAGGCTGCGCCTCTGCCGGAGGCAGAGGTTAGCGGGCTCCGCGTTGGCGGCTTGGGCATCTATCTGATGCAGGCGCTGATGGACGAGGTAGAGGTTAACAAGTTAGAGGATGGAACGGAAGTTGTTCTGACCAAATATTTGAACGCGGCTGCAGAGCATTAGCATTTACAGCAGTTAAATGTGATAGATGAAGAGGAAACGACGCTTGGCGTCATTTCCTCTTCTTTTTTTATGATGTGCTGGAGGCGTCATCAGGAAAAGATTCCATCATTTGACTTTTAAGTGTATTACGTGCATAATACGTTTATGAAGTGTATTATGCACGTAATACACATGCTTGTTAGGAATGTGAGGTGTGATCACGATGGACATATACGACGGGTGGACAGAAGTTGCGTTTAATACGAGGGATCCTGTCTATTTGCAAGTAGTGAGGTATTTTAAAGAACGAATTGCAATGGGTCACCTTGCGGCGGGTCAGATTATTCCCTCACGGAGGGAGCTAGGCAGCGTCATGAAGATTAATCCGAACACGGTACAGAAAGCGTATAAGGAAATGGAGGAGCAGCAGTTGATTATAACGGAAGGAAACTCTCCTAGCAGAATTACAACGGAGACAAAGTTGCTTAATCAAATAAGGGAGGAATTAATCGGTGAAGCGGTTAGCTCCTTTGTGGCGTCGGTAAGGAAAATTGATGTTCCAATTAATGAGCTGCTGCAGCTAGTCAAAAGCAAATATGAGGAAGGAGGGCCGGAGCATGATTGAGGTCAAAGATATCCGCAAGCGTTATCGCCGCCGCGATGTGCTGAGCGGCGTGTCCTTTACTGCGAATAAGGGAGAAATAACTTGCCTGATTGGTGTGAATGGAGCAGGCAAGTCGACGATATTGAAGGCGATCATGGGACTGACTCCGATATCGGGAGGCACTATCCTAATTGATGGACAATCGCTAAGCCCAAGCCTCTATGAGAGGATAGCTTTCGTTCCTGACCATCTGGCGATGATGCCCGGTATGAAGCTATCTGAAGCACTCCGGTTTATGGCAGACTTCTATGACAGCTGGAATAAGGAACGTGCAGGCGAGCTTATGCAATTTTTTCGGCTCGAGTACTCGGAGAGAATCGGCAACTTATCGAAAGGAACCGCTGCTAAATTCAACCTGCTGCTCGGTCTCGGACAAGATTCCGATTATTTATTAATGGACGAGCCGTTTTCCGGCATCGACTTATTCAGCCGCGAATCGATTACGGAAGTATTTACGAGCGACTTGATCGAGGGCAGGGGCGTGCTGCTCACGACGCATGAAATCGGAGAGATGGAGCATTTGATCGATAAAGCTGTTTTATTGCAGGATGGCAAGGTTAGCCGTTCGTTCAACTGCGAAGAAATGCGAAGCGAGGAAGGCAAATCCGTCATTGATGTCATGAGAGAGGTGTACAGAGCATGAACCGATATTTGAAGCTGGTCCATATGGAAGTGCATCGCTTTCGCTGGGTGCTTGCCGTCTTAATGGGAATCACGGCTATCTCCCAGATTAGCGCTCTAATCTTAACACTTACCAAAGAACTGTCTCGACGGAAAGAAGAGCTGCCGCTGAACATGGGAGACAGCTATCAAGCACCCGCACCGAATCTGCTTACTTTTGAGTGGGCGATGTTTAATACGCAGATGTGGTTTATTTTGCCCATACTCGCATGTATAGGTGTACTTGCCTTATATGTCTTCTTCATCTGGTACCGTGAGTGGTTTGGGCGTCATACGTTTATTTATCGTTTGCTTGTACTGCCAACTGCAAGGCGCAACATTTATTTAGCCAAAATATCTGCCTTTCTCCTATTCGTTTTCGGCTTTGTTTCCTTTCAATTGGCGCTGCTGCCTGTCGAAAAAATGATATTCAAGCTCGTTGTGCCAGCGGATCAGAGAGCAGATTCTCATATCGTGGACGCCATAAGCCGCAATCAAGCGCTTGTTGAGCTTATACCAAGGCAGTTTGAACAGTTTCTCTACTATTACGGAATAGGGACGATTGCGGTATTAGCTATCTTCACTGCTATATTGCTGGAAAGAAGCTATCGCCGTTTGGGGATTTTATATGGCGTGCTGTATTTGGCGGGCTGTGTGTTAGCAGTTATTTCCCCTATCTTATTTCTTGGTTATGGTAAGCGTTACACCTATGTATATCCAAAAGAAATATACGCCATAGAAATGACCATGTGCGCTCTTGTGCTCTGTTTATCGGTATGGCTTGGAATGAGGCTGCTTGCCAAAAAGATTACGGTGTAAGGAGAATGTAAATGAGACGTTATTGGTTATCCATCATTATTGCAGTGCTCGCTGTAAGCGGAATTGGCACTTATTATTCGTACGGCAAACAAAATCATCTACCGGAATACACACTAGAAATTATACAAGGTGACCCAAGGGAAGCTGAAGCTGTTAGCTTATCGGGCTCTTATTATGGGGACATGAGTTCCGAACCTTTAAAAGTAGCTACAGCTGGAGGCGAGTATAGCGTCCTGAACACGAATAACTTTCGTTTAGGATTAACTGAAGCAGATTCATGGTTTTATAGCCGGTCTGGATTCCAGCAGTTGATCATTGATCATAAGAACTTTATGCGCGGAAAACAGAATTCGGAGGGCTTTTACCGTGATATGGAGTGGGTGATTTATGCAGACATAGCCTTAGAAAAAGTGGGAATTAAGGAACCATTTGCTGCACTTCAGCTAAGTCTTCTTAATGAAACAACAGACAAAATATCGGAATTCGAGCTGTCCTTTGAGCGGGCTAGGAAGCTAAGACATGTTAGTATATTAGATGTACAGCGAGTGGATGAAGAGGTTCATATTCTGGTTGGTACATATTATTCAGACAATGAGCAAAGTGGTGAATACGAAGTATTCGTGATGAATATGACGAGTGGGAAGCTGATGCGAAATAAAAAGCTTGAGTCTTGGGGAAGCACCGAAAGCAATCAAAAAGATGAACGAATACAAGTTTCAACCATAACAACCGATGGATATTTGACTCCGACCGAAAACGTTTATTTTATCTTTAAAAAAGTGACGGTCAACGAGCAGGATGAAGCAACTCGATACGCAGAAAAGCTCAGCGAGAAGTATTACTCCTATTCGTATCTTACTGGTTTATTGACTGAATTACCCGAAATGATTTGGGAATCGGTTGCTGACACTGAAAGGGTACAAAGCGAGCAAAACGAATATTTATATTTTGCAGAATACGATCCTCAGCATCTTACCTTAACGCGTTATAACCCTCAGACTAAGAAATATGAAAACGCGTATGCAACGGTATCGGCTGAGCAGCTAGGTGTGGACGAGATTAAAAAGGTGCAGTTTGGATTAAACCGTTTGTACATTCTATTTAATCAAGCGGGCGTTCCTGGAGCAGCCGTAATTGATATTTCAAACGGGAAGCTGCTGTTCACAGGTCGTGCAGCTTTTGTTGGCGACAAACAGCAGGCTGAAGATGAGTTAAAGAGGCTTCATTTGTTAAATTTTGAAATCAACGAAACGATAAAAAATTGATTTGACGAGGAATACTTATGAACGTTATGAGCGCAGCATTACTAAGGGATCATAAGCTTCAACGATTAAGAGGACTTGAGCAGTTCACCTATCAGGTTGCCCATTTCATCCTGCAAGATGAGGTTCTCGCAGCTGAGGCGGCAAAAGCGGCATTGCTAGAATTAAGCCGGATGGAGAAGCCGTTAGCGGGTTCGGAGGAAGAGCTGCGCAGCCATGCGAAAAAGGTGACGATGAGTGCTTCGATCAAGATAGCCCGCACGGCTTCTATTGCTAACCAAACAGCGGCCTTATAACAATAAGAGCCAGATTCCTTGGTTAAGGAATCTGGCTCTATTTTTATTAAACTTAACTGCTCATCTTGCGGAAAATTCGCTCTGGCGCATTAAAGTCCGCGTATTTGTTTTTATGTGGGGTTAAGAGCGATTCCATATTGCCTAAGGCCAGGAAGCCTTCCAATGCAAGGCTTTCGAAAAACAGCTGATGCACATTTTTTTGAAGCTCAGAGTCAAAATAGATCAGAACGTTCCGGCATAAAATGACGTGAAATTCATTGAATGAACGATCCGTTGCAAGATTATGCTGCGCAAACATCATGTTTTCCTTGATATAAGAATGGAACATTGCATGCTCGTGATTGGTTGTATAGTAGGAGGAGAACTCCTTGGTCCCGCCAGCCTGCAAATAATTTTTCGTAAAGGACTGCATGCGCTTAAGCGGAAATTTACCTTTTTTTGCACTCTCGATGACATGCTCATTCATGTCCGTTGCATAGATCTTAGCTTTATCCAGCAGACCTTCCTCATGCAGTAGGATAGCCATCGAGTAAACCTCTTCCCCAGTCGCGCAGCCTGCATGCCATATCCGAATTTCGGGAAGCTCGCGAAGCAGCGGAATGACGTCCTTGCGAAAAGATGCAAAAAAGCTGGGATCACGAAACATTTCCGTTACTTTTATCGAGAAATCATTCAGCAGCTTATCGAAAAATTTAGGCTCATGAAGCACCTTCTCAAGAAGCGACGTTATCGTCGGCAAGCCTTCAAGATTTATCCGATGATAAATACGCCGACGCAGCGATGAGCGCAAGTAGTTTCGAAAATCGAAGCCGTAAATGCTGTAAATGCCTTCAAGCAGCAAATTGATTTCTATGCGCTCCAGCTCGTCTTGCGTTAACGCATCTTCATTAATGAAGTCTTCCTCATTCCATTCCTTGCTCAATTACCCACCTGCTTTGTTAGCCATACCCGCATAAGCGAAAATAACTGCTCCATATTGAGAGGCTTGCTAATATAATCGGAGGCACCTGCCTCCAAGCATTTATCGCGGTCACTCTTCATCGCTTTCGCTGTGAGCGCAATGATTGGCGTATCCTGCATTGCGGGAACAAGCCGCATCGCTTTCATCGTTTCAAAACCGTCCATGATGGGCATCATAATGTCCATGAGCACCAGATCGAAGTCAGTGTTTTTGTTGATAATGTCCATGCATTGTTTTCCGTTGCTGGCTACTGTCACTTTAAACTTCTTATTCTCCAGCGATTTGACCAACGCATATACGTTGCGTGAATCATCCTCTACGAGCAGAACTCTTTTTCCTTCAAAAAGCGAGGACTCATTGTCCGCTAGAACAAGATCATTATCGGTCTGTTCGATGATGCCGGGTGCTTGTACGACGATCGAAGGCTCAGAGGCTGCTGCTATCTCCTGATGAAACGAGAAAAGCTGCTCTTTTTCCATATCCGGCAAGCTTGGTATAAAGAGTGTAAAGGTGCTGCCCATATCCGGCTGGCTTTCGAGTGTAATGCGTCCGCCGAGAAGTCTGCTGAATTCATTGCAGATCGATAAGCCAAGCCCAGTACCGCCATATTGACGATTGGTTTCACCGTCAACCTGCTGGAACGCTTCAAAGATTAACTTCTGCTTGTTAAGCGGTATGCCTATGCCCGTATCGGTTACAGATATAGCAAATACCTCTTTGTCGGCGTGGTTAGGAAGATGCTGCATCACGCTTTGCGGATCGGCGATTTGAATATTCAGAGAAACGTTCCCTTGCTCCGTAAATTTAAAAGCGTTAGACAATACATTTTTCAAAATTTGCTGCAATCTCTGTCCGTCTGTATAGAGCACAGGAGGGACATTTTCATCTACGTTGATATGGAAAGCAATTTCTTTGTTTTCAGCTACAGGGTTAAATAGAAGCTTCATATGCTCTGGTATTTCGCTGACGTTTACTTCATCCATCATCAAAATGACCTTTCCAGCCTCGATCTTGGATAAATCGAGAATGTCATCAATAAGCGTAAGCAGATCATTGCCGGACGTATGGATGACTTTAGCATACCCTTCTTCCTCTGGATTCAACGTTTCATTCTCATTTTCTGAAAGAAGCTGTGACAAAATCAATATGCTGTTGAGCGGAGTGCGAAGCTCATGCGACATATTGGCAAGGAAGTTGGATTTGTACTGCGAGCTTTTCTTAAGCTGCTCGGAATACGTTTCGAGCTCTTCCTTCGCCTTTTCCAATTCCTTCGTTTTCTGCTCGGCGAACAGGTTTTGCTCCTCGAGATGCTCGGTGGTCATGCGCATTTCTTCCTGCTGCATCTGCAGCTCCTCCGACTGCGTCTGAAGCTCCTCGGTTTGCGTTTGCAGCTCCTCCGTCAACACCTGCGATTCGCTGAGCAGACGCTCGACCTCCATGCGGCCAATAACATTATTGATTGCAACGCCAAATGAATTTTCGATTTGCTCCAATAGCTTCAAATGCTGTGAAGTAAACGATTCAACGGATGCGAATTCCACGACAGCGGCTACCTTTCCTTCAAATTCGATCGGAACGATTAGAATGCTCTTCGGCTGCACCGATACAAGTCCTGATGTAATGCTGATGGGATGGTCAGGTGCCGAATTGAGCAGAAAATTGCGTTTCTCTTGCGCTGCTTGACCGATGAGGCCTTCGCCCATACGGAAGCTGGCATGTCCAGCACTTTCTCCTGATACGGCATATGAGGCGATTTTGATCAGCTTCTGCTGATCGCCGGTTCCTTGCTTCATATAAAATAATCCATAGGTTGCGTTAAGCATGGGAGCAATCTTTGAAAGAAAGGATTCTGCTAACGTCGTCATATCGTTAATTCCCTGATTCATAGTTGCCACCTCGGCGACCTTTGTTTGAATCCAGTTTTGATCGTTTACGTTGTCGAGCAGCGCATTGGTTGCATGAGCGAGATCTCTGATCTCATCTCGTGTGTTTACTTTAATTCGTGTGGAGAGGTCCCCTCCTGCAGAGGCGATGTCGGTTATCGATTTTACGACATCTTTAATCGTCTTTACGATAGTCCCAGATACAAATGAAACGATTATGAGAGCGACAACGGAAACGACGAGCAGCATGACATACAGGCTGATAACGAGCATATCGTTCCGGTTTTCAAGCTGCATAATATGATTTTTAGTGGATGCAATCTCTTTTTGGCGCAGTGTCTCTAATTGCGTGCGAAGGGCATCAATATCTTTTTTACCTATGTCTTCATTAAAGAAATCGATGATCCCTTGCGTGTCGTTCGCCTTGCGAAGAGCGACGGTAGGCTCGCCCGCTACATTGATCCAATTTTGGATCGTAAGCTTGATCTCCTCAAGACTTTTGCGTGTAGTCGGGTCATCAGCGATGTATTGGTACAAGGCATTGTAGTTAGCCTCCCATTCCGATTTCCCTTCCGTATACGGCTCTAAATAAGACTCATTGCCGGTAATGACATACCCTCGCTGGCTAGTCTCCATGCTGACGGCATTATAGCGAATGGTCGTAATCAAATTATGGACTTCGATATCACGGCTTGTAATCGACTCAATTTCACTTTGCAAGGACGATATTCTGTCGCTTACTACAATAATGGATGCTCCTAAACAACAAATGATAAGAAAATAGCCGATTAAAATTTTCGAGCGAATATTTAATCGTAGATTACTAAGCATGATAAGCTCCTTTGATTTCAATGATCGATTTAATAGAATCCTTCAATTATATCATGAATAAGGCAATTGACAATTTTCTTCCTGCTATTAACAACTTAAGCATGCCAGCTGATTCAAATAAGGCAATAGCGGGTAACTTATGAAAAAAAGAAAAGAAAGTGGTGACAACGATGGATATGTTAATGCAGATCAGTATTGCTGTTATAGCAATTGCGTTTCTTGTTCTCTTGTATTCGCTCATTCAAACGTTGAAAATTTTACGAGGCACGTTGGAAGAGATGCGAGTCACGATCGGATCATTGCGAACAGAGGTAACGCAGATCAGTGTTGAAGTGAAAGAGGCCGTTCATCATACGAATGCGATGACTCGTGATGTAAGATCGAAGCTTAGCTCGTTGGACGTGCTATTTGCTTCCGTCAATGATCTTGGCCATGCCCTGCATTCGTTTACCGGAGCAGCCAAGGAGTCAGCCGCAAGCGTGGTTGCCTCCATAAAAGGCGAGGGCAAGAAAGCAAAGCCGGCAGGAGAGCCTGGATTAATAAGTACGGTTTATGACGGTGTTATATCCACGATAAGAGTTTGGAATAAAGTCAAAAACATATGAGCTATAATAGGAACATACAAGAGAGGACAGAAGAAACTATGAACTCATTCATTCGGTTGACGATTCCGGCGCGGGCGGAATATATCGATATTGTAAGATTGACATTGTTTGGCATTGCGAATAAAGCAGGTTTCTCGTATGAGGAAATTGAAGATATGAAGGTAGCGGTTACGGAGGCCTGCACAAACGTTGTGCTTCATGCTTACAGCAATGCGCAGCCTGGTGTAGTAGACATCAGCTTCGAGCTTGAGCAAGAAGGGTTGTCCATTCGGATTAAAGATGAGGGCGAAAGCTTCAAATACGAACCTGCGCTGAGCAAGTCCGTCTCCCTGCACGATAAGAAGCTGGAAGAAGTGACGGCTGGCGGGCTTGGCCTATTCATGATGCATGCGTTAATGGATAAGGTGGAGATCTTTTCCGAAAGAGGTACAGAGGTGATTCTCACCAAGCTATTTGGTAGGAAAGAGGAGATGGCATGAGCGTGAATTCATCCTGCCTGGATCCAAAAGAAACGATAGAAAAAATGAAATTTTATCAGGAGACAGGCTGCAACGATACCGCGACGGTATTGCTGCAGCATTTTGAACCGATCGTGAGGATGGCAGCCGCCAAAATGTCCCGCAGTCGGCCTGACCTCTATGAGGATTTGTATCAGGTTGGCCAGCTTTCTATGCTTCGCTTATTCAAGCAGTATGACAGCTCGCGGGAAATTCCGTTTGAAGGCTACGCGATGAAAAGCATCATCGGCCACCTGAAAAACTACTTGCGTGATAAATCATGGTATATCCAAGTGCCAAGACGAATTAAAGAGAAGGGCCTGCTTATCCAGCAGGCTATCGATCACTTGACGGTGGAGCTTGGACATTCGCCTAAAATGGAGGAAATCGCAGTCCATCTTGACCTCTCGGTAGAGGAAACAATTGAGGTGCTGTCCTGCCGCGAATCTTATCATTATGTATCGCTTGATACGCCTTTATCTAGCGAAGGGGATAGCGCCGCAACGATTGGCGATCTCATCGGTTCGGACAAGGACGATTATCAGCATGTCGATAATCGTCTGGATCTGGAGGAGGCGCTGGATCAACTGAAGGCAGAGGAGAAGAAAGTGCTTCTGCTAGCTTATCATAGCGGCAAATCGCAGCGGGATATCGCCGAAGAGCTAGGCGTATCGCAGATGAGCGTATCACGCATTCAGAAACGGGCGATCGAGAAACTCAAGGTATTGCTCGTGGATCAGCGTCCGGATTTTATCCTTTGACATTAATCATAAAAACACCCTATCCATATTCGATATGGATAGGGTGTTTTTTGATAATAATTGCATTTTATTGAGCGGGGTCTGGAATCAGACCCCGCTCAATAACCTCTGCATTGGTTTCCATCTGCTCCATATCCTCGCCCAGCTTGATCATTTCTTCCTCGTTTGGGGCCATGGAGTTTGTTGTTTCTTCAAGTTCGGTTTTCATCGTGTTACCTCCCAGAGGCAGCAAGTCCATCCTTGACGTCATCCTTAGCGGAGGAAAAGGAATCCATAATCGTCTGGTTTGATTTTTTAGCATGATCGACCAGATCGCCGGCTTCATCTTTGATGTTGCTGGCTAGTTCCTTTGTGTTCTGCCCGACAGTAGTGGCGAGCTCTTTCGTATTTTGTCCCACCGCAGTGGCGATATCCTTTGTTTTCTCGCTGATCGTCTTGAACTTGTTCGAGAGATCCTCCCGAAGGTTTGCGCCTGATTTTGGAGCAAACAGCAGAGCCGAAATGGCACCGATGGCACCTCCTACAATTGCGCCTAACAATACGCCGTTACTAGAGTTTTCTCGTGACATTTGTCATCTCTCCTCGTTTGGTTATTTGTTGATCATGTTGACCAACGTTTGTTCAACTTAGTTATATATAAACGGATACCGTCTTTTTGAAACAAATATTTAAGTAAAAAATTTACAATTTAACGATAATGGTGCGTCGATGGCTACAGTTGGATCGAACCGATTCTGCTGCGCTCGGTCAAGCGATTGGGTCCCTAGGTTTGATGTGGTGTACGACAACATTTGCTACACGCCGCAGGAAACGGAGGATCGAATTCCAAGGTGATATAGTAGTAGGTTCGCGATGAGTTCGTCGAGTGCCCGATACCGTTATGGTTATGGTGATTCGTATGATGGCCGATATCCATCCGCTTGGATACGATGCGGGCGTAGCTTGATTCCTGTGGAGCTCTAGCATTTTTGGCATGGTTGACAATAGAATACAAGATCCCGCCTATGACAAGGATAAATATGATGCCAATAAATACCGGGACGATCGTAAACATCAAGCTGAAGCCGCCGCCGATTGAAGATCCTAATCCATTCATCTGACTCCATCCCATCATTTTACTAATTTGTATTTTAACATTGTATTCAAAGCTAGGCGATTCGTTTCCACTTTTATAAAGTACTGATGGAGAGACAAAGAGAATTAATACGTAATATTAACATTTTGTGTTGAATTAAGGAAGTCATTGACATTAAAGAGGGCCGATGCTACGATTTGGTCAATTTCCTGCTTTAGTGATAGGAAATTCATGTGTTTTCATGAAAGAATCACTATTTACATGATGGAAGGAGGAACTATTTTTTATTAAAAACTTACATAATACGGGGACATAACACAGAGGAGATTATACATAATGGGATGGCAAAATAAAGTTTTAAATAAAGCAAAAAACACTTCATTGCAAATTAAGCTTCCTGTATTAATAAGTTTATTGGTGATTATTATCTTGTTTGCTACTGCGTTCACGATGTACCTATTCTCATCGGAATTATTGCTGACAAAAAGCAAGGATGAAATAAATGCGAATGCTGACCGAATCGGCGAAGGACTAATGACGGCCATTCAGTTGCAGGAGCAGTCCACGTTTTTAGCCTCAAATGACAATACCTATCGAGAGCTGCTAAAGCTACGCAAAGCAGGAACGATGCCTGATGCTCAGTTTTTCTCCCCATTGAATGTTTTATTTACGAAAGCTAACAAAACCATTTTACAAGGCTTTAAAGGCACGAAGGGCAATGAGTCATTTCTGGTTATCGATTCCAATGGTGTTATTGTCACGGGTACAAATGCCGATAACATTGGCCAATCACGCTCTGATCGTGAATACTTCCTTGAAGCAATGAAGGGGAAATCCTTTATTTCAGACGCCATCAAATCGAAGAGCACAGGTAAGATTATACTCGTCTTTTCGCATCCCATTCTGAACGAGAGCGGGCAGACAATCGGTGTTTTTGCCGCAACGGTAGACAGTAAGTTTTTTGTGAATAAGCTCGGCAATATTAAAATTAATGCAAATGGAAAAATTGAAATTATTAGCCGAGGAGGCACCATACTTTATCATTCAACGGATCCATCTAAAATTGGTGAGAGTGTCGATGATAATTCAGACATTCAATCGGTTCTAGCGGATAAAGCTACCGAGAAAATAAAAGTGCAAACAATGGAGCTTGGCAACGATTATGCTAGAATCAATCAAATTCCGAGCGCTGATCTGGTTGTTTCCGTTATTGATTCCTATGATGACATTAAACGTCCTGTTAAAGATATGCTTCAAAAAATGTATTTGATTACAACTCTAGCGGTTATTGTGGCAATTGCTTTTGGATTCATTCTTTCGCGTTACATCACAAGACCGATTGCTCAATTAACAAGACTTTTTAAACAATTGGCATCAGGTGATCTTACAGTAGCGGCAAGCGGGAAGTACGATAGCGAGTTTAAAGATTTGGCTGATAGCTTTAATAGCATGGTGAGACAAAACAAAGATTTAATTACAAATATGAATAAAACGATTTTGGTTCTTAACTCAAGTACAAGTAAACTAGAGGAGTCATCAAAGCAAACGGCTCAGTCGATTAGCGAGACTTCGGTAACATCCATGGAGATTGCAAAAGCAATGGAATCGCAGTCGCTTGATACAGAGCATATCGTCGATAAGTTTTATGGATTTGGCGAGAAGTTCGCCTCTATGAATGATAAAGTCCAATCCGTTAAGGAAAGGGCAGAAGAAATCGTCAAAGTATTCAACACAAGCAATCAAGTTGTCAATAATCTGATTCAAATTAACGATCAAAATGAAGCAGAAGTTCAAAAAATTTCTGCAATTACGCATAAGCTTCAAGAAAGCTCTGCTCTTATTAGCAAAATTACAGGAGCAATCAATGAAATTGCCAAGCAAACCAACCTGCTAGCACTGAACGCATCAATTGAAGCTGCAAGAGCAGGCGAGCATGGGCGAGGCTTTGCAGTAGTTGCATCTGAGATCCGTAAGCTTGCAGAACAAAGCTCTAAGCAGTCGAATGAAATTAACACGATCATACAAAACAACCTTGCGTTCGTCGCAGAGAACAATGACAGTGTGATAGAAATTCGTAATATCGCTGTGAAGCAGGATGAATTCGTCGGTGAGACGCAAGAGGCGTTCAATACCATTTTGGATAAAATAATGGAGATTACGGATCAGATTATAGCAATGGCAAGTGAAGTTGCCCGTATGGAAAAGGATAGAGACGAGGTCCAGGAATCGGCACAAAGCCTCTCTGCCGCAGGAGAGGAAGTATCTGCATCGGTAGAGGAAGTGACTGCGACGATGATGGAGCAATCGGCTACTGTACATCAGCTCGCGAATATGGTTGAAACGATTGATAACCTTACGAATGAGCTTGCGGAAACGTCAGCAAAATTCAAGGTTTCTTGATCGCACAAGAAGACAAAAGACCTTTGCATCTAGGCAAGTGATGCAAAGGTCTTTTTTTTTTAACATCGGACTGGACCGAGAGAAAACGCACAGCATGCTGTGTTCACGGAGGGATAAAAGCGCTTCCGCATATACTTGTGTTTAGAAAGCTATCCATCCTTATGCAGGCTTCTTGGTCGGCTGGGTGGTGCTGCTCGAATATATTTTCTCTTCCGTTATTGCATGCTTGACGTTCGGCCTTTATATGCATGCCCAGTTCCCAGGTGTTCCGGCTTCAATTTGGATTATTGGAATATATTTGTAGTCGTGCAAATATTGTTTATTGCTGAAGGGGCTGGCGGGCAGCGCTGCACACGAAGCCGATGCTTGCTGCCATTATGCATAAACGCCAGCTTGAGAGGATAATTGTTGACGAATAGAAAACATCTATGGTAAATTTAATTTATCCTATTGAATTAGTCGGATATAGAAATGAGAATCGAATAAGAAATTATGGCATTAGTATCGCTGTAGTTTATTTACATTCGCGCTCGCTAGAAAACTGGAGGCGCATGCCAACCGAATGCCGAATCGGTTGTCGTGCGCCTTTTTTTTCATAAAGGGAGGTGCAATAGGGTGAGTCTCTCGGAAATACATGCTTACACTCAGTCACTTGAGTCAAATTACAGTCCGGAGGTTGCCGAAGCGCGGCGGCCGGATTATCCGGAACACCCGCTTATTTTGAATCGTTGGTCGCCGCGTTCCTACTCGGAGCAGCGCGTTACCGATGAAGAGCTTTACACGATATTGGAAGCCGCCAGATGGGCGCCTTCTTCGAGCAATACGAATAGACAATCAGCTTCGGTTGATTAGATTGTAAGCCTAAGAGGGCTGCAAACATAACTTTGGAGAGGGTGTTGATTATGTCTAGACCGGTTGAGGTTGCTGATGAGTGGTTGAAACGGATTAAGGAGCAATTGACAGGGGTTCAATTCGGTGTCATTCAAATTACGATTCATAACGGGCAAATCGTTCAAATTGATCGGACAGAGCGCAGTCGCTATGACACGGAGAAAGCTCATTCTGCTGCCCGGAAGCAGAGATAATGAAGAACAACCTTACTATAGGCGTATACGAATGGCCTGATTTGGCATTTCATCATTATTGCTTGCACATGTATCGACTGAATCGCGGGATTTATAATACGATTGATCAGTGGCTGTACGATAATGGCTATCCTGAAATTAAACGCAGACGGAAAATGATCATTCGTTTTTTGGACTTTATGACGCAGGGGCAGACCGAGGAAGGAAGAAAGTTTTTATCCTTTGGGAAAGGCAATTTAATTGTGGAGCTAGCCGAGTTTGTAGCCGAGCAGGATATTCATGCAGGAAGAGTATTGTCCGCATACTGAGCCAAATAACTGCAGAGATGATGGTTGACATCACCCTGCGGTACTCTTATTATTTAAAGTACATTATTTTCATATGAATACTAATCATTACCGACCGGATAACCGGAGACATTTTGCATAACATGTCTCCGGTTTTTTTGTTCATACGATGAAATCCCAGATTAGGAAGAACACTGGAGAAGCGCCGCCAGAAGGTCCGCGACTAGCAGCAGGCGAAGCTGGCGAAGGTTGACGACGTGACAGCAGGTCTGCAAGTCGCGAAAGAAGCGGTTATAAGCTAATTCATTAACTACATACATTCTATCGTATCAATTTAGGATATCAGAGCAGCACAAGATATCCTTTTTTTTGGCGGAAATCTTGTTCTGATAATCGATTGGGAAAAATAGCGGAGCGGTTAAGCAGCCTTAGGTATGGCAGCATCCAAGCAGCTGTCTATTACGCAATAAGTAATTGCCAATTAACGATATATCGTATAATATTTAAAATAATACGATATATCGTTAATAAAGGAGCATGCGGGATGACAGGAGAATGGCAGCCAGAGGAACGATTGTTTTTGCATCATGCCCATGAAAGAGATATGAGCGGCTCGGGCAGACGATTTTTTAGCCGCGGCGGAGTGAAATATGCTTTGCTTGCGCTGCTTGAGCAAGAAAGCATGCATGGCTATCAAATGATGAAAGCACTTGAGGACCAGTCCGGAGGTACATACAAGCCGAGTGCAGGCTCGATTTATCCTACCCTTCAGATGCTGCGGGACCAGGGGTTTGTGGAATCCTCCAAGCAGGATGAGAAGAAGATTTTTGAAATAACGGATAACGGCAGAGCTTATTTGCTTGAGGAGAAGGAGAATGCCGCTAATGGCCTGGATCGGCGGGAGTATGGCTGCGCTGAGGAGGAAGGCGCTCCGTGTGATCGAAGCAAGCCGAATCGGCGATTAACACCGGCCGGCAAAGAGCTGCTTCATTTGCTCAAGGCGGCAGAACGAGCGGTTGTGAACGACAGCAGGAAGGCGGCGCAGCTGCGTACGATCCTCGAGCATTTGCGTCTCTCGCTTCGCCAAGTAGCTGCTGAAGCGGAAAGCGGCGGCGAAGAGGGGAAAGGAGCATGAGCGAACGTCACAATTCCGCTCCGATGCATCGGCAAGGCGGCGGCTTGGGCGGCATGAGGAAATTCGGCACCGGCGAGAAGGCGAATCCAGCCAGCATATTCAGCATGTTCGTGCGAATATATACTCATGCACGATTGCAGTTGCCCTTGCTAATCGCTTCCGTTGCTTGCGTCATCGCGATTTCGCTGCTGGAGTTTATCGTTCCGCAATTAACGCGTTATACGATTGATCACATTATTCCAGAAAAGCTGTTTTCCAAGCTGTTTCTTATTGGCGGCGGTGTTTTGGGTGCGGCGATCGCACTTGGCGCCCTGCGTTATGCGAGCACTACTCTGATGTCCTCTATCGGCCAAAAGGTGCTGTACAATCTTCGCAACGATTTGTATCGTCATATGCAGCGCCTGGACGTAGCTTTCTTTGACCGCAATCGTACCGGCGACCTGATGTCTAGAGTTACGAATGACGTAAGCATCCTTCAGCAAATGATTTCCTCCAGCATGATGCAATTGTTTACTGATTTCTTCACCTTTACCGCAATTGCGATTTATATGCTTTGGATTGATTGGAGACTGACGCTGCTGCTGCTCGCAACCTTCCCGTTTATGATTCTGACGACCAAATTTTTTGGCAAAAGATTGCGCTCTTCCTTCCGAACGGTACAGGAATCTGTAGCCGATGTCAGCGACCATTTGCAAAATACGCTAACAGGCATACGTCTTATTAAAGCGTTTACCGCAGAGGACTACGAATCGGATCGTTTCTCTGAGCGAACAAAGCGGAATATGGATGCGAATATTCAGGTGACTCGCTTGCGGGCAGCTTATGAGCCTATTATTGATTTGCTTAATTTTCTGGGCCTCGCTATCGTGCTTGTATTTGGAGCATGGCTTGCGATGAAGAATCAGATGACAGTTGGCACGATTGTTGCTTTCATCGCCTATTTGCGGCTTTTGCAAAACCCGGTTCGCCATTTTAGCCGAATTATTAATACGATCCAGCAGTCGGCTGCCGCTTATGAGCGCATTATGGAGGTTATGAACACGAATGCTGAAATCATAGAGAAGGAGGGAGCGATTAAGCTGCCGCGAGCAAGCGGGCATATCGTGTTTAATCATATTGATTTTGCGTATACCAAAGATTCTACCATATTGAAAAAATTTTATTTGGAGCTTGAAGCGGGCAAGGTGACCGCGCTTGTCGGATCATCAGGTTCAGGCAAAACAACGATTGCTCATCTCATCGCTAGATTTTATGATCCGCAGTCTGGCGAAATAACAATTGACGGTTTTTCGCTGAAGGATATTACGTTGGCTTCGCTTAGGGAGCAGATTGGAATCGTGTCGCAGGATATCATTTTATTCAATGGGACGATCGGGGATAATATCCGGTACGGCAATCATCATGCGACGGAAGAGGAGGTCATTGCAGCAGCTAGGGCGGCGAATGCATCAGCCTTTATTGATTCGTTCCCGCAAGGCTATGAAACGCAAATCGGCGAGCGGGGAGTGAAGCTGTCCGGCGGCCAGAAGCAGCGGCTTTCTATTGCTAGGGCGATTTTGAAAAATCCTCGGGTCATTATTCTTGATGAGGCTACCGCTTCACTCGACACAGAGTCGGAGCAATACATTCAAGATGCGCTGGCGCAATTGCTGGCGGGACGTACCTGCCTTGTTATTGCGCATCGCCTGTCTACCATTCAGCAGGCGGATCAGATTTATGTACTGGAGCGAGGTGAAATCGTAGAGAACGGAACGCATGACGAGCTGCTAATCCGTCAAGGGCGCTACAATCAGTTGTATGAGCTGCAATTCCCGCAAACGGATGCCGTGCAATAAACGATCCACACGCGAAGCAAATCTTAAGTCGGCTAAACATGTTGACAAAAATGTTCAGAGGTGTTAACATTCGAAATAATTTTAAATTCATACTATACCGCTAGGAATTCTTTTTTTCTTAGCAGCCATCGACCATATATGTGGAGATGTAAGATTGGATAATCAATCTGCATCTCCTTTTTTTTGTAGGCGACGGGATTCCAAACATGATACGTAACGGAGGCATAACGATGAGCGAACAGGAAAATTTGAAACTTGTTACGGACGTATTGGTTATAGGCGGAGGACCTGCCGGCGCATGGGCGGCTTGGAGTGCGGCATCTCAAGGAGCCAAAGTGATACTTGTAGATAAAGGATATCTCGGCTCCAGCGGAGCGACTGCGCCTGGCGGAACAAATTTGCTGTATTTGCCGCCTGATAAAGAACTAAGAGAAGCAGCCGTGCAGGCGCGTCTAAAGTCGGGGGGGTACTTAGCGGAGGGGCACTGGATTCATCGCGTGCTCGATCAGGTTTACATTAATTTAGAGCTTGTGGAAAAGTGGGGCTATCCTTTCGTGCGTGATGAGAGCGGTACGCCGATGCGCGATCATCTGCAGGGTCCTGAATATATGAGCTTAATGCGTCGTGTCGTCAAGAAGGCTGGGGTCAAAATATTGGATCACTCGCCCGCCTTGGAGCTTCTGACCGATGAGAGAGGAGTCGGCGGCGCTCGCGGCATTTCTCGGCAGGAAGACCGTGAATGGGAGGTTCGAGCCAATGCCGTTGTAATAGCGACAGGCGGCTGTGCGTTTCTCAGCAAAGGTCTCGGCTGCAACGTACTTACCGGGGACGGATACTTAATGGCATCCGAGCTTGGCGCCGAACTCTCCGGCATGGAGTTTTCGCGGCGTTATGCGCCAAGCCCGGCGTATAGCACGAATACTCGCTCCCGATTGCTTGGCTGGGCGACATATTACGACAAAGACGGCAATCAGCTGAGCGGACAGCGCAATGGAGATTTTCTGGCGTCAAAGCTGCTGGAGGGGCCTGTGTATGCCATTATGAATAAAGCAGACACACCTGAGAAGCAAGCTATCCTTCGAGAATCCCATGCCATTTTCTTTTTGCCATATGATCGTGCAGGCATTGATGTCTTTACGGAGCCTTTCCCGCTGACGCTGCGGTATGAAGGAACGGTTCGCGGTACAGGCGGTATCCGGATTGTTAGCGAAGATTGCGCGACCACGGTATCGGGGCTTTATGCGGCAGGAGACGCCGCAACGCGTGAGCGAATTACGGGCGCAGCATCAGGCGGCGGGGCGTTCAACGCTTCATGGGCGATTTGCTCCGGAACATGGGCAGGAAAAGGCGCAGCGGAATTCGCGCTATCCTCTTCTGTCGATGCTGGAGCGCGCAAGTTAAGCGCTGCGGGAAGATATGGCCTGCAGGAGGAATCGAGGCCTGGTGAGAAAGCAGTTGATACCCGCGAATTGGTTAAAGCGATTCAGAACGAAATGCTGCCGCTTGAAATCAATTATTTTCGGACGGAGGCAGGCTTAACCGAGTCGCTTGATAGGCTGAACCAGCTATGGACCAAAGTAAATGGGCAAGCTCCTGCTACGGTGCATGACCGGGTGCATGCAAGGGAAGCTGCGGCAATGGCAGCAACAGCGCGTTGGATCTATACCGCAGCGCTCGCACGGAAAGAGTCACGCGGAGCAGGGCTTCATGTACTCGCCGAATATCCGGATGTCGATCCGAAGCAGCAATATCGTCTGCTCGTATCCGGTCTTGAGAATATTCAGGTTCGGCCTGAGTCGGCAGCACCTGCTCAAACAAATGCGCCAGAGCATAATATACCCGCTGCTGCACAGGCGGGAGACCTGAAGGAGGTGCAAGCAGGATGATTGAACTTGTAAGCGAGGATCGTTGCATTCAATGCAATTTATGCGTTAAGGTTTGCCCGACTAACGTGTTTGATAAGGTGCAAGGCGGCGCTCCCGTCATCGCTAGGCAAGAGGATTGCCAGACTTGCTTTATTTGTGAAGCCTATTGCCCGGTTGATGCGCTTTACGTATCGCCGTATGCAGATGAAATAGTCGAAGTGGATGAGAGCGATTTGGCGCAGCGCGGCGTTCTGGGCAGCTGGAGAGCAACAATTGGCTGGGGTCCGGGAAGAACGAAGCTGGCGGCGATTGATAAAACATCTTTTATAAATCGTATATTGCCGCAGCGTCCAGTCCGTGCAGCAGGAGTATCCGATGTTAATGTCCAAACAAGCTAGAACATAGAACATAAAACGTATAGTAGAAGAGGAGAAGGATGAGCATGAGCAAGGTTGAACGTCATATTATTGAAGCAGAAGGTTTGCAGCAATACAGCAAGGAGGTTGCGGAGAACAGGAAACCTGAATCTCCTGTCCATCCGCTTATATTGAACCGATGGTCGCCTCGTTCTTATTCCGATGCGAAGATTACTGATGAAGTGCTTTATACCGTATTGGAGGCTGCAAGCTGGGCGCCTTCCGCAAGCAACGCTCAGCCATGGCGTTTTTTCGTAGCGAAGGATGCTAGGGAGCTTGAAGTGTTCCAAACCTTTATAAAGCCGAGAAATCAGCTTTGGACATCTAAAGCTCCGGTATTGCTTTTACTTGCATCAGCAAAGGTAAAGGAAAACGGTGATCTGAACGGAGCCCATGCCTTTGATGCCGGCGCAGCCTGGGCGACATTGGCGCTGCAAGCTTCGCTGCTTGGGTTATCGACGAGGGCAGTGGGAGGCTTCGACCACGCGTTGGCGCGCGAGGTTCTGCAAGTTCCGGAAGACATCGCGCTTCATGCGGTTATTGCACTAGGCTATCGCGGGGGGCTGGATACGCTTGATGCCTCGTTCCATGATAAGGAGCTTCCAACAAGCCGCCGCAGGTTGAGTGATAGTATATTAACTATCAAAACATAAAGATGAGGATGTTGGTATAGAGATTTCGACCGTATAAACGGAGATGTATTTCATAACGAGATACATCTTTTATTTTTTTGAATAGAGGAGGATCTGCGGTGAGTGCGGAGACAGATATAAGGATAACGGCTGATGTGTTGATTATTGGAGGAGGGCCTGCTGCTGCCTGGGCGGCATGGAGCGCTGCTTCCCATGGAGCAAAGACGGTTTTAGTCGATAAAGGATATTTGGGGACAAGCGGCGCAACCGCTCCCGGCGGAACAGGCTTTCTCTACGTGGAGCCTGACGTTAAGAAACGGGAGGAGTCTGTGCAGGATCGGTTGAAATCCGGCGGATTCTTGTCGGAAGGCGTCTGGATTCACAGGCTAATGGAACAAGCATATTTGAATATACAGCTTGTGGAGAAGTGGGGCTATCGGTTTCCTTTGGATGATAACGGGAATTTGTATAAGTCTCATATGCAGGGTCCGGAATATATGGAGCTCATGCGGCGTGTCGTAAAGAAGGCTGGGGTTACGATATTGGATCAGCATCCGGCACTGGAACTTCTCGTGGATGAGCACGGGGTTGGCGGAGCTCGAGGCATCGCGCGGTTAGACGGGCGGTCATGGGAGGTGCGGGCGAATGCGGTCGTTATTGCTACGGGAGGCTGCGCTTTTCTTAGCAAAGGGCTCGGCTGCAACGTTCAAACAGGGGATGGCCAGCTCATGGCTGCCGAATTAGGCGTTGAGCTCTCCGGCATGGAATTCAGCCGGCAATATGCAACGACTGCTGCTTTCGGCACAGTGACGAGGAACAGAGTTCTAGGATTCGCTTCATTTTATGATGAGGAAGGCAATGTTCTTCATGAAGGCGGTCCAAGACAGGACCACTTCTTCGCCAAGCATCTGGCAAAAGGTCCTGTATATGCCACGCTCACGCAGGGCAATACGCCTGAGAAGCAGGCAATAATAAGAGCTGCAACGCCGCTTTGGTTCGTTCCCTTTGATCGCGCCGGCATCGATCCGTTCACGCAGCGCTTTCCGATCGCTATGCGTTACGAAGGAACGATTCGCGGTACCGGCGGTATTCGGCTTGTAGGAGATTATTGCGAAACCTCTGTGCAGGGGCTCTTCGCCGCGGGTGATGCCGCCTCCCGCGAGAAGACGGCGGGCGCTCGCTCAGGCGGAGGGGCCTACAATGCTTCCTGGGCGATAGCTTCCGGAACTTGGACAGGAAAGGGCGCTGCCGAATATTCCCTTAAGCAAACAAAACAAGCCTCGCAACGAACTCTTCGTGCTGCTGGTCGTTACGGGCTTGAGCATACGGCTGCGTCAGGCGATATCATCGAATCCCGCCGTGTTGTCGAGCAGGTGCAGCGTGAGATGTTTCCGCTCAATATTAATTATTTCCGCAGTGAACCGGTGCTGCAAGCATCGCTTGAGAGACTGCATAAGCTCTGGCCGCTCGTACAGGGGAAGGTGCAGCCGACGACAACGGGACGCGTTCAAGCGAGAGAGGCGGCGGCGATGGTTGCCAATGCGAGATGGATGTATACCGCTGCTTTAGCGCGTAAGGAAACCCGAGGCATGCATACGATGAAAGAGTATCCGGAGCTTGATCCGGCGTTGAACCATCGATTGCTCCTTTCAGGCTTTGAAGACATCCGAATTCAACCAGAGGCGGTTCCGGGCATTCGCACGGACGTACCGCAGCCAGTAGTTATTAAGGAGGCATTAACAATATGATTGAGCTTGTAAGCGAGGATCGGTGCATCCAGTGCAATCTTTGCGTGAAAGTATGTCCAACTAATGTGTTTGATACAAATGAATTCGGGCTGCCCGTCATCGCAAGGCAAGAGGATTGTCAAACCTGCTTCATGTGCGAAGCCTATTGTCCTGTGGATGCCCTTTATGTCGCGTATCATGCCGACGAAAAGATTGAAGTGGATGAGAAAGAGCTAATAGCAAGCAACAAGCTGGGCAGCTGGCGGTCGGTAATCGGTTGGGGAAGCAATGGAAGGATATCTATGGCAGCCAATGATACGACTCCGATTTTGCGACGGGTCCGTAATGGGAATTAATCACTTATAAGGGAGAAGTGGTTTGTATGAGGAAGAAATCTTTGATTAGTTTGATCAGTTTAGTTGCGTTAGCAGTTTTTCTTGCGGCATGCGGACAAGGCAATACCCCGAGCGCCACGAATAAGTTGAACAGCGGTTCGGCGGAAGCAGCATCCTCTCCGTCCGAAGAACCAAAGGAAACGGAAGCGCCGAAGGAAGTGGAGCTTTCTATATTTAAGTACGGCGGAGTGACATTGACGCAGACAGAGGTGGATACTTACTTTAAGCCGGTGGAGGAGAAATTTCCGCATATCAAAATCAAGCTGATCGATGTTCCGGAAGGGTCGGAAATCGAACCGCTGCTAACCCAAGGGGTTGTACCTGATATCATATTCGGCGGAGGCTACGCGGAGCTGAAGGAAAAGGATTTGATTGCAGATTTAGCTCCATTAAAGGAGAAGTACGGCTACGATGAAAGTCGCTTAAAGCCTGAGGTTGTTTCCGCAATCAATCAATCGTCTGAAGGAAACCAGTTTCCATTCTCGGTTAATTTACCAGTTGTTTACGTAAATAAGGATATTTTCGATAAATTTAATGTGCCATACATTAATGAAGCGAAGACGTGGGATGAAATTCTCGATATTGCCAAGCAGCTGACGCGGACGGACAACGGCGTTAATTATATCGGCATCGACTTGGCGGCGGGAAGACTGGGCAGCGGGCTATCGCTCGATATTATTGATCCTGCGACGAATCGAGCGGCAGTGACTTCTCCCGAGTGGACGAAGGTCTATAACGTACTAAAGCGTTTATATGAAATTCCTGGATTTATTGGTCCAGATGATGACTACCGCCATATCGACAAGGATGATGTATTCTACGTTGATCAGAACATAGCCATGTATACGCATAACCTGGCACAGCTTGTCGGCCCGCTTGAGCAATTGCGGAAGGAAGGAATAACGCTGAACTGGGACTTTGCGCCGCAGCCGAACTTTGAAGAGGCGTTAGGCACCAGTATAGAAATCAATGTGCACAGATTCGCGATTACAAAAACGAGTCAGCATAAGGACAAGGCTTATCAGGTGCTTAACTATTTGCTGTCTGATGAGATCCAACGAATCATTACCCGCAATGGCCGGGTATCCGTATTAAACAACCCGGAGCTTGAGAAGGAGTATGGAGCGGATATTGAAGTGTTGAAGGGAAAGACGATAGAAAATATTTTCAAAACGAAGCCGCGCAATCTGAACGCCGAGAATCGTTATGAAGGTAAAATCTCGAAGTATTTGAACGAAGCGGCTAAGGACATCGCGGTAGGCGGCATCGATGTGAACACGGCGCTCCGTACGGCCAAGGAGAAGATCGACAAGGATCTTGAATCATTGGAGAAGACGAATAAGTAGCGTTATAACATGGCTTAGGGGCCGATCAGGTTCATAAGCGTTTTGTCGAAAATATTAAACATACTTGACAGATAGGAATAGTATGATATTATAAATGTAGCTGATCCTACCGGAAAACCGGAGACATGCCCTATCAAGGGAATGTCTCCTTTTTTTATTCCTTACACCGGTGGAACCTACATAATAGAAGAAGGGATGATAAAAATTATGGCTTTTACGTTAGCAATTGGTGAAAAGGCTCCAGATTTTAATCTACTTGCAACAGATGGGAAGCATTATGGCTTAAGCGACTTCGCAGATTCAAAAGCATTAGTTGTATTCTTTACCTGCAATCATTGTCCATTTGTAAAGGGGTCGGATGAGGTAACGCGTCAAACGGTTAATAAGTATGCGCCGCAAGGCGTGTCGTTTGTCGGCATCAGCTCGAACAGCGTTACGGCTTATCCGGAGGATTCTTATGAGAAGATGGTAGAGCGCATTGCAGAACATGGTTTCCCATGGACGTACGTGTATGACGAGAAGCAAGAAGCTGCCTTGGCATACGGTGCACTGAGAACGCCGCATTTCTTCGTATTTGATGCGGATCGCAAGCTTATCTACACGGGCCGCGCTACGGACTCTCCGAAAGACGCGGAAAAAATTACAGTTCACGATTTGGAAAATGCGCTGGAGGATTATTTGGCAGGCCGTGAAGTAGCTGTGCCTCTGACAAATCCGCTCGGCTGCAATGTGAAATGGGAAGGCAAAGACAAGCGCTGGATGCCGGAAGAAGCATGTGATCTCGTATTTAACTAGAAGTTATACAGCAGCATGAGAGGACATCCGCGGACTGAAGCGAAATATGCCTCAGTTGTGGATGTTTTTTCTGTTTATGATTAATAGGTTATTGTAGGTCGACCGTAAAAACGGAGATGTGCTTCTGTATTAGAAGTGCGTCTTCTTTTTTGTATGATTATAAATTTGAAATCAAAAAAGGATGGGTCTATGAACATGAGAAAAATAAGTTTGCTCTTTATTAGTGTGATATTGGTATTGGCTATGGTAACGGCTTGCGCATCAAATAGCGGAAACAAGCCGGAGGAATCGAACACGAATACAAGCACAAGCAATGAAACAGATGGTGCAAAGGAAAGCAGTCCCGAACCGATCACGTTGAAGGTGTTAAGAGCCGGAATTACGGTCACGGAGACAGAATTTCAAAAAATACTAGTGGAGACCACTAAGAAAAAGTATCCGCATATTACGCTTGAATGGGTAGATGCTCCCGAGGATGTTGAGTTGGAGCCGCTTATTACAGCGGGCACGGTACCAGATATTATTTTCGCAAGTACATCAGCAGTATCGACAACCTTTAAGGATTTGGATTTAGTCGAGAACCTTCAGCCTTATGTCGATAAGTATCAAACAGACCTAAGCCGCTTGAAGCCTGTAGTGCTGGACACGATTAAGAAATACTCGGAGCCTAACGAATTGGCGGCTATTCCATTTTCGGTCAATCTTCCGGTTCTCTTCTATAACAAAGACATCTTTGATAAATTCGGCGTATCGTACCCGAAGGATGACCAATCCACTTGGGATGAGATAATCGAGCTGGGCAAGCAGGTAACTAGAACGGATAACGGCGTTAACTATATCGGCATTGATTTATTCGGACCTACTAATATCTCATCCGGCCTTGACCTGTTCATTGTTGATCCGGCTGCCGGCAAAGCAGATGTAACGACACCGGGCTGGAAGAAAGTGTTCGACACCTTGCAAAAGAGCTTCGAGGTCCCAGGCTATATCGGGTCTGATGGCCGCTTTGAATATGCGAATGATGATGACATTTTTTTTAATGAGCAAAATTTGGCTATGCTGCCCTTCAATATCGCACATTTACTCGGGCCGCTTGAAGAACTGCGTCAGCAAGGCACAGAGCTGAACTGGGATTTTGCTCCATTTCCAAACTTCAGCGAAAACCTGGGCACAGGCAAAGCGGCTAACATCCACTCCTTAATCGTGACGAAATCGAGCAAGCATAAGGATGAAGCTTTCCAAGTCATTGCAAATGTGCTATCGGATGAAGGGCAGGAGCTGCTTGCACGCAACGGCCGAGTACCTACTGTAGAGGGCGAAGCGTTCGAACAACTGTACGGAGCGGATATTCCCGTGCTAAGCGGAAAGAAAATTGAAAATATATTCAAGGCGGAGCCGCGCAGCGTCATTAAGCCTCATAAGTTCGAAAGCAAGGTGCGCAAGCACTTAAACGAAGCGGCCAAGAGCGTTGCTGTCAACGGTCAGGATGTGAATACAGCGCTTCGGACCGCACAGGAAGCCATTGAGAAAGATCTCGAAACGCTTGGAAAAACGCAATAGGCCATAAAACGATATTTTAGGGGAGGTGGTCTTGTGGCAGGCATCCGCATTAATCATTTGTACAAACGATATGGCAAGGATAAGCAGATTGTCGTGAATGATTTTCACCTTGAGATAAAGGACAAAGAATTTCTTGTGTTCGTCGGACCCTCCGGCTGTGGAAAATCAACAACGCTTCGCATGATTGCAGGATTGGAGGATATTAGCGAGGGAGAAATTTACATCGGCGAGCAGTTGGTAAACCATCTGCCGCCGAAAGATCGCGATATTGCGATGGTGTTTCAGAACTACGCGCTTTATCCGAACATGAGCGTTTTTGAGAATATCGCATTTGGTCTCCGTCTTCGCAAGCATCCTAGGCACGAGATTGATCAGGCGGTGCGCCGAACAGCTCGCGTATTGGAGATTGAGCCGTACTTAAACCGAAAACCGAAAGAATTATCTGGTGGACAACGGCAGCGTGTAGCACTGGGCCGAGCGATTGTTCGCAACCCTCAAGTATTTCTCATGGATGAACCGCTGTCCAATCTGGACGCCAAGCTGCGCGTGCAAATGCGCATGGAAATCATTAAGCTGCATAAAACGCTGGGAGCTACCTTTATTTATGTCACTCATGATCAAATTGAGGCGATGACGATGGCCGATCGGATAGTTGTCATGAAGGAAGGCATCATTCAACAAATCGATACGCCTGAGGTCGTTTATACGACGCCAACCAATATGTTCGTAGCGAGCTTCATCGGCTCCCCGCAAATTAATCTTATTGAAGGGAAAATAACGGAGGACATTCCAGGGGTTCTTAAATTCAGAGCCTCACGCTTTGAGCTTCCGATTCATCATGAGGCTGCGGCCATTCTCAGGCATCACAATAAAGTGAACAAACGAGTAACGCTTGGCATTAGACCGGAAAATATTGGACCGGAGGGTCTTTACTCGGATGCCATTATTACGGGTGAGTACAAGGTCAGCGAGCTGATGGGTGCCGACCGCTTTTTGCATTTGAATATCGGTCAAGACCGTTTGCTCGTCGTAAGGGTCCATGCCCATTATCATTGCGAGGATAACGAGAAGATTCGGATCGTCCCGGATATGTCCAAGGCCTTGTTTTTTGATACGGACAGCGGGAAACGAATGACGGTCTAACGAGTCGTTCGGAAAGGAGCGCGCTGTTATATGGTGAGCACTATCTTACTTTCAAAAACGTTTAAATTTGCATTTCCGCTTGTTGCAGTGGGGCTGCTAATTCTTTTCTTCATAGGTTGGATGTCAGGGGACGATACTGCGGTTAAAGCGGGTCCATATCGGCCTAATCAATTAGAAAAAGCTTTCGTAGAGTGGGAAAGTTCGTCGCTTGCCGAGGCTGACCTTGAGCCCTATTATGCGAAAGTGATAAGCACTCTGCAGGAGCAGGGGGTGAAGCCTGCTGATAAGCAGGTCATCATTCATGCAGCGGCTCCTTCCGGGAGATCCGATGATAAAGTCATTCATACCGGGAGCTACGAGCAGAAGAATGATGTGTTAATTTGGAATTCAACCAATACGAATTGGATTGAGTATACGGTCGATGTCCCGCAGGATGGGCTATATGAAATTCATGCCTCCTATCATCCGCTGCTTGGCAGGGGCTTTACACGCCCCATTGTGTGGGATGTCACAGTAGACGGAAAGCGTCCTTTTCGGGAAGCCTCCTCTATTACCCTTTACCGACAGTGGAAGGATAGCGGCTTGCCGCAAAAAAACGAAGACGGTGACCAGATTCGTCCCACCTCCGTCGATATATCCACATGGTCAACGGTTCCATTCATCGACTCAGGCGCAAATTATGCTGAGCCTCTGAAGTGGCATTTCACCAAGGGTGTCCACAGTCTTCGCTTCGAAGGCTATGAGCCCGTTGCGATAAGCGAAATCTCGCTTCAGCCGCCGCAGAAGCTTTTGACCTATGAGGAGTCATTGGCCTCCTATCCGGCGAGCGAGCCGGTAGAGGCGAAGGTCATCACGCTGCAAGCTGAGCAAATGACCTCCAAAAATGATCCGTCTGTCCAAATGATGTTTGATCGCGATCAACGATCCGTCCCGCTTGCAAAGGGGAGAATTACGTACAACACCGTTGGGGGCGTAAGCTGGGACTGGCCGAATCAAGAGGTTGCGTGGACATTCGAGGCGCCGGAGAGCGGTCTGTACAAAATCGCATTGCGAACACTGCAAAGCCGCTTCTCCCAGAAAGCATCTTTTCGAACCGTTCGCATTGACGGAGAAATCCCTTTTGATGCATTTCTGACCTATAGATTCCCTTATGCCTCTTCTTGGCAAGGTACGGTGCTGTCAGATGAAGAAGATAAGCCATATGCCATTTATTTAGAGAAGGGGCCGCACACCTTATCGATGGCGCTTACGCATTCCACGGTCAGTCCAATCATACGCGGCATTGAAAATTTAAGTGCATTGCTCCGAACGGTTGATCAGGATTTGCGATCCCTTACAGGCGGCCAAACGGATCGCAACCGAACCTGGAAGATCGCTCGGGACTTGCCGGATCTGAGAGAACGGCTAGAAATGGCCGCAGTCAATCTGGATGTTTTGGCCGACGAAATGGCAGTGGTTAATGGCCGCAAAGACAGCACGAGCGAAGGTTTCCGTTCATCGGCCTCCGATTTGCGCGAGCTGTTGAAGACGATTGATGACATTCCCTACCATATGGATGAGATCTCGTCCATTGATGAGAAGATTAATAACTATGTTGTGAATCTTTATAAGCAGCCTCTGCAGCTTGACGAGATTTACATCGCGCCGATCGAAAAGGCTTTTCCGAAAATGACGGCGTCATTAGGTGCTAAGACGGTGGGGCAGCTTGCTAATTTCTTTTACTCATTCCATTCGAGAGAAAGCCTCAGCGATATGGATGATAAAGAGCTTAATGTATGGGTTCAGCGCGGCCGGGACTATGTGACGCAATTGCAGGAGCTGACGGATGAGTTGTTTACCCCGGCCACAGGCATAAAGGTCAAAGTTAATTTGCTGCCGAACTCTCAGCTGCTTGTCATGTCGAATGCAGCGGGACTTCAACCTGATATCGCGCTAGGCTTATCGCAGGATTTGCCGGTTGATTATGCGATCAGGGGCAGCGTAACTGATCTCACGCAATTTTCTGACTTTAACGAGATGTTTGACCGGTTTAGTCCAGGCTCTTGGCTGCCGCTTTATTATGACAAAGGTTATTATGCCGTTCCGGAGACGCAGTCGTTCCAGGTGCTGTATTACCGTAAGGATATCATGCGGGAGTTGGGGCTGGAAATTCCGCAGACGTGGCAGGATGTCTACGATATGCTTCCGGCCTTGCAGCAAAATTTTATGAACTTTTACGTAGACCCCGGAGAATTTCTTCCGTTCATTTTGCAAAATGGCGTGGAGTTTTACGATCCGGACGGCTTCACAACGGCGCTTGACTCGCCTGAAGGCTTCAAAGCTTTCAAGCAGTGGACTGATTTGTTCAATACGTATGCGCTTGAGAAGCAAGTCCCGAGCTTCTATCAGCATTTCCGCAACGGTACGATGCCGATTGGCATTTCGGATTATAACATGTATGTTCAGCTTGCCGCGGCCGCGCCGGAGCTTAACGGCAGATGGGGAATTGCCATGATTCCAGGCACCGAGCAAGCGGACGGCACAATCAGCCGCTGGGCAGGAGGCGCGCAGACGACAGGCGTTATTTTTGAAGCCTCAAACAAGAAGGAACAAGCATGGGAGTTTATGAAATGGTGGGTTTCTACCGACGTGCAGGAACGTTATGGATCTGATCTGGAGTCAATCAACGGCGTATCCTTCCGTTGGAACACATCCAATGTCGAGGCTTTCGTTCGTCTTCCGTGGAAAACCGAGGATGCAAATGTCATTTTGAAGCAGTGGAAATGGTATAAGGATAAAGTGAATCCGCCTGGCGGTTATTTCCTCGGCAGAGAGCTTAACAATGCGTGGGTTCGCGCAGTCGTTGATGGAATGAACTACCGGGCATCGCTTGAAGCGGCTATACTCGATGTCAATCGGGAGCTAAGACGAAAGCAGCAGGAATTTGGGTTTATCGACGAGACTGGCAAGTCTCTCAAGTCGCTCGAATTCCCGAAAGTAAATTCGCCATGGGAAGGAGTGGACGATTATGTCAGGTAAACTGTCCGGCAGCAGCATTGCGGTAGCGCAAAAAACGAACGCAAAAACGGTCGTGAAGGAAGCGAAGCATTCCGCTGTCAAAGCTCCTCCCAGCCTTTTGAGGGAAATATGGTCATACCGGCTAAGCTACTTATTTATTGCTCCGTTTATGCTTTGCTTTATAGCCTTCATTGCTATTCCGGTACTGGCGGCCGTCGCGCTCAGCTTCACTTATTTCAACGCGATTGAGCCGCCGCGCTTCATTGGCTGGCAAAATTTTCAGTATCTCATATCGCAGGATTTATTATTTCTGAAGCACGCTTTGCCGAATACCTTTAAATTTGCGATTATCGTCGGTCCTGGCGGCTATTTTGCCGCCTTTATGCTGGCATGGCTCATCTCTCAGCTTCCTGATAAATCGCGCAAATGGTTTGCGCTGGCTATGTATACACCCTCGCTAACGATTGGTATCGCGATGTCGATTGTATGGCTTCCAATGCTGACTGGCGATAGAATCGGCTATTTAAACAGCGTGCTGCTTCGTCTAGGCATTATCGATGTGCCGAAGCTCTGGGTAACCGATCCTTCGTATCTGATGAATTCGATGATTATCGTGACGCTTTGGTCCAGTATGGGAGTAGGCTTCTTGGCGATGCTGGCGGGTATTCTTAATGTAAACCGCGATTATTACGAGGCCGCAAGAATAGACGGGATGAAAAGCCGCTTGCAGGAAATTTGGTACATTACGATTCCATCGATGAAACCGCAAATGCTGTTTGGGGCAGTGATGGCGATTGTGACGACCTTTAAGACGGGAGCGATCGGCGTAGAGCTGTCCGGTACGAACCCGACTCCTGCTTATTCCGGCCACTTAATCATTAATCATATCGACGATTTTGGGTTTATACGCTTCGAGATGGGCTACGCTGCGGCTATTTCGGTATTCCTCTTGGTGCTTATGTACGCATCCAATAAATTAAGCTGGGGCTTATTCGGCTCGAAGGAGGATGAGTGATGCTGCGCTGGCTATCGCTGCTGCGAAAGGGTTCTCGGCTGCAATCGATGGACGGCTTCCAGAAGCTGCTGACTCTGTTAATGGTCGTCATGTCCATTTTTATGCTGCTGCCAATCGTATATATTTTCAATCATGCTTTTAAGCCCTATCATGAGCTTTTCGTGTATCCGCCAACTTTTTTCGTTCAAGAACCTTCCTTGCAAAATATTAACGAGCTTCTATCAGTTACTTCGCGGTCGACGGTGCCGATGATTCGTTATTTGTTCAATAGCTTGTTTATTTCGAGTATGGCGATCATCCTCGTAACGGGAGTAAGCGCGCTTTGTGCTTTTCCGATATCGAAACATAAGTTTCCCGGCGCTAAGCTCGTCTTCTCGGCGATATTGCTAACGCTAATGTTTGCGCCTGAAGTTGTGCAAATACCCCGTTATCTCGTCGTCAGCAATCTCGGTATTATGAATTCGTATCTCGGGCATCTTCTTCCGATGATGGCTATGCCGATCAGCGTGTTTCTGCTCAAGCAATTCATTGATCAAATACCCGATGCATTGCTTGAGGCAGCACGTATCGACGGAGCCAATGAATTCGTATTGTTTCTGCGTATCGTCGTGCCGGTATGCATGCCGGCTATCGCAACGGTCGCCATTCTAGCCTTCCAAAATTCATGGGGCAATGTAGAGACATCCGCGCTATTTATGCTCGATGATGAGATGAAAAGCTTTGCGTTCTTTCTATCTACCCTCACTAATAATCTGGCAAACAACGTTTCGATGCAGGGAGCGGCGGCTGTCGCATCGCTAATTATGTTTGTACCTAATTTAATCGTATTTATTTTCCTGCAGGGCAAGGTTATTACGACGATGGCGCATTCCGGCATTAAATAAGAAAGGTGGGTTAAGCTGATGCTTAAGCGGCTGTCATTTCGCTTTTTGCCGCTTATGATTGCGGCATTTGCAACACTAGTATCCATTCATCCGGAGCGTGTTCTCGCGGATGTCCCTTATCATACCTACTATAAAGACAATTACAACCAGCTGTTTGAGATGCAAGCTGCTTACACGCCGACAGGGATTATCGGCAAAGAGCTGTTCATAGCTAATCCGGCTAATCCGAGCCAAGCCGTCTTCTCGCCGTTTAATCAGCCGCAGGATTTGTTTATCGATCATAAGGATCATATTTATATTGCAGATACGGGCAACAATCGCATTGTGCATTTAGATGCTAACGGCAAGCTGATCCGCATCATAGATTCTCCGGACAGTCCCCTTAATCGTCCGCAAGGTCTATACGTAGACCAGGACGGCGATATTTACATCGCGGATACAGGCAATCACAGGGTGGTTCGATTGAATGCCGACGGCAAGCTGCTCTTAGCGTTTGACAGACCGAAGTCGAAGCTTATCCCGGAGGAGTTCAAGTTTGACCCGATAAAGCTTGTCGTGGATAAAAGGGGCTTCTTGTATATAGCGACGCTGGGCGGATACCAAGGTCTGCTGCAGCTTGACCCGAAGGGTGAGTTTCAAAGCTTCTTCGGAGGCAATAAAACGAGCTATTCCCTTACGGATTCGATCAAACGTTTTTTTTATACACGCGAAATGTATGAACGGGAAATTAGCAAGCTGCCAGGATCGATTTCCAGCGCGGACAAGGACGATAGCGGTTTTATCTATACCGTAACGAAGGAAGTTCAAAAAGGCCAGTTGAAGAAGCTTAATATTGCCGGGCTTGATCAGCTTGCGGGCAAAGGTGAATTTTCGGATACGTTATCGGATGGCAGCTACGGGGAATATGTGTACCGAGGAGGGAGCACAGGCGGCCCGCAATTAAATGATTTGACCGTTGATAGCAATGGAAACATTACGGTCATTGATTCTAAGCTTAATATCGTCAGTCAATACGACGGGAACGGCAATCTGCTCTTCTTCTGGGGCGGAGTGCTCGGAGATACATCAACAAAGCTCGGTATTGTCAAAATGCCGACAGCGATCGAAACGAATGCTGCGGGTGATTTGTTTATTCTGGACAGTGAAAATAATATTGTGCAGACCTATCGCCTCTCGGAATTCGGAGCACTCGTTCATAAAGCGAATCAACTTACGCAGGATGGCCGATATGAGGAAAGCGAGCCGTTATGGCAGGAGGTCAATCGGCTGCATGCTTATTACGCTCCCGCGATTTTAGGACTGGCGAAGGCAGCCTATAAGAAGGGGGAGTACAAACGGGCGCAGCAGCTATTCAGACTGGCAGGCTCTGCACAGGGCTATTCCGATTCTTTTTGGCAAAATCGTCTGCTCTGGTTTCAATCCCATTTTGGTTTGTTTATGAACGTACTGATCGGCGCGGCCATTCTTTTCCTGGTGGCGCGATTTGGAGCAAGAAGGCTGGGCTGGCAGGTTCGCAAGAAGATAAGCAGCAGGGCTGCAAATCCGTTGATTGAACAGCTGAAGCATGTTTTTTATGTGATGAGGCACCCCATTGACGGCTTTCATGCTATTAGATACGAGCAAAAGGGCGGTCCCCTTAGCAGCTTCATTATACTCACACTTGCTCTTGCGTCCTACGCGGTCATGCAGGCGGGCACGAGCTTTATATTTAATCCTTCTATTATAGTAGAGCTTCAAATTATTACAGTTCTCATACAGTTCATTGTTATATGGCTTGGCTTTGTCATATGCAATTATTTGGTAAGCTCCTTAAATCAAGGAGAAGGCCGCTTTCGGGACGTCGTTTATGGAAGCGCGTATGCACTTTTTCCGTTCCTCCTAATTGGAGTGCCTTTAACCCTTTTATCTAATGTGCTGACGCTCAGTGAGCAATCGATATTTACGTTTCTTGAATATGGCTTGTACGGCTGGGTCGCTTTGCTTATATTTTGGAAGGTACAGGGTATTCAAAATTACAGCGTCGGGGAAACGATCATTAATTTGCTGCTGTCTGTTCTGACGATGCTTATATGCGCGGTTTTGTTATTTATCGTGTTCAGCTTAACGACGGAGCTTATTAACTTTATTTATTCGGTTTATCAGGAGGTGACGATCCGATGAAACGCAATACGATCGTTTTCCTATCGGCTTCGGGCATAATTGCGCTGCTGCTTATCGGATTGTTGGTGCTTCAGTCATATACACGGACGTCCATAGACTCGGAGGAGCAGGGAGGAGCTGTTGCTTCAATTGGTTCACCTGGTATTTCGGAAGGGGCGGTAAAAACTTCGCAGCCTGTAGAACCGGGTCTTCCGGTTGAAGAAGGCTTCAGCAAAGCATCAGAATCCGACCGTTTTGTACTGTGGGTAGATCAGAGAACCGCACATTTCAAGCTGGAGAGCAAACAGACAGGAAAGCTATGGCGCTCCTATCCGAATCCGGAATATTGGGAGTCAGAGACGACGAGCGGGACGTGGAAGAGCAGCTTGATGTCACCGATTATGCTTGAATATATAGATGCGTCCAACTCCAAATCACAGTCGAAGCTGACCAATTGGATGGAGGAGAAGGGCGTTCTCGAAAATTTTCAAACGGTGAAGGACGGTTTTCGGGTTACCTTCCACTTTGAACGTTCAAAATTTAAAATTCCAGTTGAGGTTAAACTCGAGGGCGATTATGTGGAAACGAAGGTCATTGACAGCGAGATTGAAGAAGGCGACCTTAGCTTATTGAATCTGAAGCTGTATCCATTGTTCGGCGCTGAGCCTTCGCGCGGCCAGGACGGTTACCTGCTGCTGCCTGATGGCGCGGGAGCATTGATAAGGTTCGATGAGAACCGTACAAATGACAAATCGACCTACCGCGAAAATGTGTACGGCGCTGACATCGCATTTTATAACGAGCAAACAAACCGACAGGAAATCAAAATGCCGATCTTCGGATTAAAGTCTGGTGAACAGTCATTTTTGGGTGTCATGACCGATGGAGAGGAATATGCGAAGCTGTTCGCCGCTCCTGCCGGAGCATTGGGACAATCCAACTGGATAACCCCGGAGTGGCAGTATAGGATCAAGTTTTTCCAAAGCACGAACAAGCAAGGAAATGAAGGCTTCTATACCTATAGTAAGAACCGATTCGAAGCGCCGTCACGGTCAACAAGGTATTATCCGCTTGAAGGAGATAAGACCGACTATACGGCGATGGCGGCGGTGTATCGAAACTATTTAGTAGAAGAAAACGGCTTGGAGCGGCTAAAAGCGTCAACTTCCGGCATTCCGCTTTATGTCGATATTATTGGCGCCGATTTGAAGCAAGGGTTGCTGTGGGATGACTACATTAAGGGGACGACAACCAAGCAGGCGGAGGTCATGGTGAAGGATCTCCGCGATGCAGGAATAGCCAATCTATCAGTCATATATGCCGGGTGGCAAAAATGGGGCTACAGTTCCTACGGAGGATTGTTCCCGGTGGATAAGCGGCTTGGCGGAAACGACGGGATGAAGTCCTTTATTAAAGCAGCGCACGAGCTCAATGCTTCCGTATATTTGACGGCCAATTACTCATTGAACAGCAGCGGACGCGGCGGCTTCTGGGCGCTTAATGACGGTCTGCGAAATTTGGCGGGCACGCTGCAGGAGCAGCATAACCGTATAAATGGCGATACCATCACGCTCACTAGCCCGCTTTTTGGCATTCAGGAGGCAAAGTCTGATTTAGACGATTATAAATCACTTGGCGCGGATGGCCTTCTCTTTACGGGCGGTATCGGCAGCGTATTGAATACTGACTTCAACAGCCGCCACCAAGCGAGCAGGGCCGAGGTATTATCGGGCCAGCAAGTACTGATTGAGCTTGTGAAAACGGAGCTTGGCGGCGCCGGCATAGAAAACGCCAGCTTCTATTCACTTGCTGGGGTTAACCATATCCATCGGATCGCAGATGATTATTCCTATGATATTTTCGTGGATGAAGCGGTCCCGTTTTCTCAAATCGTTTTGCATGGGCTCGTTACTTATTCTTCGGAGTGGGCGAATCTGAGTGATGAGTATAATACCGACTTCTTGCGCAGCATCGAGCTCGGCGCTTATCCCTCCTATGTATTCACCGCTGCTTCTTATGGGAAATTCAAGCAGGCATATTCCGTTTGGTACTACAGCATGAACTATCGGGATTGGAAGGAATCTGCCGCAGAGCAATATCAGCGAATGAATGAAGCACTTGGCGACGTCCAGGATCGCTTTATTATCGGTCATAGAACAATTGCTTCGGGCGTTAAAGAGACGGTTTATGAAGGCGGCAAAACGATCATCGTTAATTACAACGCAGAGCCGTACACAGACGGAAGCATTCGAGTTGAGGGGAAAAGCTTTATCTTGAAGACGGGAGGCGGGGCGCGATGACTAAAAAAAGAAATGTGAATTCGGCAGCGCTCCGCAAGCTGGAAGGCTCGTTGTTCATAGCGCCATGGGTAATCGGATTTCTGGCATTTGTTGCTTTTCCACTCGGTTATTCGCTTTATATGAGCTTTCATCAGGTGCGCATTACGATAACAGGGGTTAATACAACGCCGGTTGGCTTGCAGTACTACCGTGAAATTTTATTCGCGGACGGCGGATTGCTTTATGATGACCTGTTTCCTTTTTTGAGGGAAGCGCTCATTATGATACCGATTATTATCGTATTTTCACAGCTCGTTGCGATTATGCTTAACTTGAAGTTTTATGGCCGCACGTTGTTTCGGGTTATTTTTTTCCTGCCTGTTATTTTCTCATCGGGTCAAATTATTACCGAGTTCATTGCGCAGGGCGAAGGCGAGCTGTCGATCATCGAAGGCCTGCGTGTCGACACCTCTCTGGCAGATTATATTCCAGCTGCATGGGCCACTCCGATCGAGAATGTGATTGGTTCCTTTGTGCTTGTCCTTTGGTACTCCGGGGTTCAAATCTTAATTTTCCTTGCTGGACGCCAGACAATTTCGGGATCGGTCTATGAGGCTGCCCGTATTGACGGAGCTGGTCCTTGGAGCACATTTTGGAAAATTACGCTGCCAGGCCTCATCCCGTTTATTTTCTTAAACGTCATTTATACGATTGTCGATTTATTCACCTTCCCATCCAACCCGATTATCAGTAAGGTAACGACGGAGAACTACGGCGTGTCAAGCGCGTTAGCGTGGATTTACTTCATGATTGTACTTTTATTCATCGGGATAGCGATGTTGATTTTCAGCAGAGTAAATAAATCGTTGGCGATCAAGCGCTAACCGGAAAGAGGTGCCTCATGAGGAAAATAGCTCAAATCAGGTTGAAGCTCGTCGGAATAGAAGCAGACAAGGGCTTGTTCTTCCGACTATTTATGTACCTGCTGCTTATTGACGTAGCTTTCATTTATTTGAAGCCGGTATTCTACATGGTTGCGACGATGGTGAAAAATGCAGGCGATCTGCTTGATCCAGCCGTCATTTGGGTACCCAGAGCGATTTATGGCGGTCATTTGGCCGAAGCCTACAAGCTGTTGAATTATGCGGAGAGCTTCACAATCAGCCTCAGCGTCTCGGGATTGGTAGCTGTGCTTCAGGTTGTATCCTGCGCGGTGGCTGGCTATGCATTTGCCCGCTTGGATTTTCCTTTCAAGAAGCTTTTGTTTGCTGCGCTGCTGTTTACGTTCATTATGCCGCCGCAAGTCACGATACTGCCGTCTATCCTGCTGTTTAAGGATTTGGGCTGGATCAATACGTTTTTACCGATGGTCGTACCGGCGCTGTTCGGTCATGGCCTTAAGGGAGCGCTGTTCATTATTATTTTCCGCCAATTTTTTGCGGCCCTTCCGAAGGAAATGGAGGAAGCAGCGCGAATGGATGGAGCAGGGGCATTTCGTATTTTCTTCCGTGTCATGCTGCCGATTTCAAAGTCGGCCATCGTTGTTGTCTTTTTATTCTCATTCGTGTGGACTTGGAACGACGCTTATTATCCGTCTATGTACATGTTTGGCGCTGCGGATGTCCCCCTTTCAATCGGAATGGCGAAGCTGAATGCATCGCTCAGTATGGAGTCGGATCAGGGAGGATTACGCGTATTTATCGAACCGCTTAAGATGGCTGCATCATTTTTAATCATTTTGCCTCTGCTAATACTGTATACATTTACTCAAAGGTGGTTTGTCGAAGGCGTAGAACGAACTGGGCTGGTAGAATGAAAAAACGGACAGGAAGTGATCATCATTTGAAGTCACAACGATTATTAGCTGATTTTTTTAAGGCGACGTGGCACATTTATTTCTTTTCGATCTTGTTCCATTTCATTGCAAACAGCATTCATGTTCAATTTCCGAAGGTGCTCGGCGACTTTACGAACGAATTGCAGGCTGGGGAACTGTCCAAGGCCGCTGTCGTAAATTATAGCTGGCAGCTGCTCGGCATTGGGGCAGGCTTTGTCCTAATCGGCGGCGTCGCGCAATATTTGGTCATGTATGTCGGCCGGCTGTTTGAGTTTTTGACGCGGAAGAAGTTATTTAACCACTTTACTGGATTAAGTGAAAACTTCTATTCGAAGAATGGTGTCGGCAAGCTGCTAAGCTACTTTATGAATGACGTGACATCTGTTCGAGAATCGATCTCGATGGGTGTCAATCAGACGGCCGGCGCGACGATCCTGTTGGCAGCGACGGTCACGATGCTGCTGCTCAGTGACATTCCTATCTATTTAATTATTGCCTGCGTTGTTCCGCTTCTTATCATTCCAATCATCGTCGTTAAATTTGGACCAGTGATCCGTAAGCGTTCTTCGACGGTTCAGGAATCGCTCGGCAAGATGACGGAGTCCGCAGAGGAGCAGTTCGGCGGCATACGCGTGACAAAAAAATTCGCGGTGGAGTCGATTATGAATCACCGATTCGGCGAAACGGTTGATCGGATTCGTGACAATCAGCTGCATCTCGTGCGTGTATCCTCTTTCTTTCAAGCGCTCATTCCTTTTCTTGGCTCGCTGTCGCTTATTATCGCACTCACGCTTGGAGGATATTTGACGATTACGAAGCAGATTTCGCTTGGAAGCTTTGTTGCGCTGATGTTTTATATTCGGATGCTAATGAACCCTCTGCAGCAAATAGGCAACGTCATAAATACGATGCAGCGCTCACGCGCTTCATTAGAGAGGCTGAATGAATTGCTCAGCAAGAAGCCGGATATTGAACAATTAAAGGATGCGCTTGCTATCGATTTTCAGCATGTCGGCATACACATTCATAATCTGTCCTTTTCCTATGAGGATACCTCTAAGGAGGCGCTGCGCAATATCAATTTAGACATTAAGCCAGGAACAACGCTAGGCATCGTGGGCAGGACGGGCAGCGGCAAAACGACCTTAATGAAGCTGCTGCTGCGGACGTATGATCCCCCTTCCGGCACGATATGGTTTGATGAAACCGATATTCGCGATTTGACGCTGGAGAGCTTGCGCGGCCAGATCGCTTACGTACCGCAGGACGGCTTTTTATTCAGCACAACGATTAAAGAGAACATTGCCTTTTATCGGCGCGATGCAAATCTTGAGGAAGTGGAAGCGGCTGCTAAGCAAGCGCAAATTTATAATAATATTATTGATTTTCCAGATCGTTTCGAGACGAAGCTCGGCGAGAGGGGCGTAACATTGTCCGGCGGACAAAGGCAGCGTACCAGTCTGGCCCGAGGCATTATCAAGGAATCCCCAGTCATGATTCTCGATGACAGCGTAAGCGCCGTTGATTCAGTTACAGAGACGAATATTATTGAATCCATACGCGCGAGCAGAAAAGGGAAGACGACGATTTTGATTGCTCATCGAATTAGCGCATTGAAGCATGCGGATGAAATTATCGTGATGGACGAGGGGGAGATCGTACAGCGGGGCACGCACGAGCAATTGCTTGCACAGCAAGGTCTGTACGCCACACTCCACGCGATTCAGGAGGAGGGAAGCCAGCATGCCGCAGGCCATTAATAATTGGCAGATGGATCAGAAGACGGATCTTAACCAGCCAGCCGCCAAGCCTAAGTACATTTCAACCTTTCGAGTGTTAGCGAAGTATATCAAGCCGCATCGATTAGCATTAATCGGGGTGTTTTTCTGTACCATTATTGCGATTGCAGCGGAGCTGCTGCAGCCCTTTCTAGTCAAAATTGCGATTGACGACAATTTGATGGCAGGCAAAAATGATTACGGCGGCTTGCTCTTAATTGGCGCGGTATATTTATTGCTGTCGTTATTGAGCCTGCTGTTTACTTATGTTCAGAATAATTTGCTGCAATACGCCGGGCAAAGCATCGTTGCAAAAATTCGCAAGCAGCTGTTCGAGCATATTACGAAGCTGTCGATGTCCTATTTTGACAAGGTGCCTAGCGGCAGTCTTATCACTCATGTATCAAGCGATACGGAAGCTTTGAACCAATTTTTTAGTCAGGTGCTGCTCAGCTTAATGCGGGATGGAATGACGTTAATTTTTATAATTGTGCTGATGTTCCAATTGGATGTAACGCTGGCCTTGTATTGTATTATTTTGCTGCCGATTATTGCATTGATCGCAATGGGTTTTCGCTCTTATATGCGCAAAACGTATCAAATGGCTCGAACTCGCTTATCCCGCCTTGTTGCATTTGTAGCGGAAAATTTGTCTGGCATGAATTTGATTCAAGTGTTTCACCAAGAGAAGGAGCAGGGAAAGCAGTTCACCGAGCGCAATAATTCCTACTTTCAGGCCAATGTGCGGGAGATCCGTACTAACGTGCTGTTTAACCGATCGTTTGAAATTTTGAGCAATCTATCGATCGCTTTAGTGACATGGCTCGGCGGATTAGCTGTTCTTGATTCCGCGCTTGAATTCGGCGTACTGTATGCTTTCATTACGTACATTCGCCAGTTTTTCCAGCCGATCAACACGATTACCCAGCAATGGAATACGCTGCAATCGGCCTCGGTAGCGGTGAACAGGATATGGGGGATATTTTCGATCCAGCCCGATGTGTCGGATAAGCCGGCAACGAAGGACTTGCCGCTGGCAGACGTGGAGGGTCGAATTGATTTTAATGAGGTTTCCTTTGAATATACGGCAGGCAGCCCGATTATTCGCAATCTCGATCTTCATATTCAAGCCGGTGACATGATCGGAATAGTAGGTACGACCGGTGCGGGCAAAAGCTCGTTGATCAGCTTGTTATGCCGCTTTTACGATGTGCAGCAGGGCAGCGTCCAAATTGACGGCACCGATATTCGCGATATTCCGCAACAATCTCTTCATCGCATCGTAGGTTTAGTTCAACAGGAGCCGTATCTCTACTCAGGCTCTATTCTTGATAATGTGCGTCTGTTTGATGAGAGTATTTCGAGGGAGGCGGTTATCAGGGCCTGTGAATTTGTGGGCGCGGACACATTGATTCTGCAAATGAAGGACGGCTATGACACAAAGCTCTCTGAGCGTGGAAGCGGCTTATCAGCTGGTGAACGGCAGCTCATTTCATTCGCCAGAATTATCGTTTTTGAGCCGAAAATATTAATTTTGGACGAAGCGACAGCCAATCTGGACTCTCATACGGAAACGCTTATTCAATCGGCGCTTCAGCGCGTTTCGGTTGGAAGGACGACTCTCGTCATTGCGCACAGGCTGTCAACGATTATGCAAGCCGACCGAATTTTGGTCATGAATAAGGGCGAGATTGTGGAGTCCGGCACACATGCCGAGCTGCTTAAGCGCGGGGGTTATTATGATGAGATGTATCGCCACTCGCAAGGGAGCAAGGAGACTGAGCTGGGCAAATTAGGTTGAAGCAGCCGCTCCCACCAGCATTCTCGACAAACAAAAGCGTTAATTGAGAGATGAAGAGAAAAATTTTTATTAAAGGAGGCAGGACGGATGAGTCTCGTAGTTAATAATATTACCGAATTGATAGGAAGCACGCCTTTGGTTCGTTTAAATAAGGTGGTGCCGGATGGAAGCGCGGAAATTTATTTGAAGCTGGAGTTTTTTAATCCAGGCAGCAGCGTAAAGGATCGCATTGCGATCAGCATTATCGAAGAGGCGGAGCATGAAGGAAAGCTGAAGCCGGGCGATACGATAATTGAGGCGACGAGCGGCAATACGGGGATTGGCATCGCTTTGGTTGCGGCGGCTAGAGGCTACAAGGCGATTCTAGTTATGCCGGAAACGATGAGCTTGGAACGCCGCAATCTGCTGCGGGCATACGGCGCGGAATTAGTGCTTACGCCAGGTCAAGAAGGCATGAAGGGAGCTATTCGGATAGCGCAGGAGCTGTCGGCGAAGCATCCTGACTATTTTCCGGCGCTGCAATTCGACAATCCGGCTAATGTGAAAATCCACCGCGAAACGACCGGCCCGGAAATTGTAAAAGCGATTGAATCGCTGGACGGCAATTTGGACGGTTTCGTAGCTGGCGTCGGAACAGGCGGTACGATTACAGGCGCGGGCGAGGTGCTGCGCGAGCGCTTTCCGAACATTCATATTGCAGCCGTTGAGCCAACTTCGTCGCCAGTTCTTTCTGGCGGAGCTCCCGGTTTGCACAAAATTCAAGGCATCGGAGCAGGCTTCGTTCAATCGATCCTGGACACTCACATTTATAATGAAATCATTCAGGTTAGCAATGAGGATGCCTTTGAAACGGCAAGAAGGGTAGCGAAGGAGGAAGGGATTCTCGGAGGCATTTCTTCCGGAGCTGCTGTCTTCGCAGCGATTCAATTGGCGCAGAGGCTGGGCGCGGGCAAGCGCGTTGTCGCTGTTATTCCAAGCAACGGCGAGCGTTACTTGTCAACGGTGCTGTATCAGCAGGAGCAGCAGCTATAGTAGCATAAGCAGATCTAAACGGGCAGCGCTGGCTAAGAACGGCGGCTGTCCGTTTTTGCATGCATCCAAATGTAAGCTTGCCTAATCGACGATGAACCTATTAAAATTAGTGGGGCAAACGATAGAGGGACGACTCGGCCATTTACCCAAACTATATAATAGAAGGAAGCAGATGCAGTAATGAATATTTTTGTTCATATATTGATAACGAATGTACTTCCGATGGTCATTATGATAGGCCTTGGCATAATCATTCAGCGTGCGTTTAAGCTGGATATTAAGACGTTGTCGAAGCTGAATTTTTATTTATTTTCGCCGGCGATTATGTTCGACCTGCTATACAAAACCGATATTTCCGTTCAAGTGATCGGCAAAATCTTATTTTTCTTCGTCGTATTTATGGTCGTACAGTATGTGATCGTAGAGGTCGTTATCCGCTTGAGAGGGTATAAACCGAGCATGAAGAGCGCTATGCGCAACAGTGTTCTATTCTATAACAGCGCCAATTACGGCATACCGCTTAATCAGCTTGCTTTTGCCGGGAACGAGAAGACGCTTGCCATTCAGGTGCTGATTATGATGACGCAATCATTTGTGCCCAATACCTACGGGATCTATAGCGTCAACGCGCATAAAGCCGATATGCGTGCGATATGGCGGACCATTATTTCCATGCCGATCATTTACGTCATCCCGCTTGCTTTTCTATTGAGAGGTTTCCATGTCGCGATCCCGCTGCCTATTGCTGCGCCGCTAGGCTATTTGGCTGATGCGTTTATCGGTACGGCGCTCATTACGCTCGGCGTTCAGCTTGGCAATATGGAGTGGAAAATCAAACGTTCCCTCCTTATTGATGTAAGTTTGTCGGGCATGCTGAGGCTTATTGCCGGCCCTTTGCTCGCGTGGCTGATCGTATGGCTGATGGGACTCGATAAGCTGACGGCAGCAGCCTTAATCGTATCGTCAGCTGTACCGACTTCCCTCAGCAGCGTCCTGCTGGCGGTGGAGTTTGACAATGAAGCGGAATTTGCCTCGCAGTCCGTGTTTGTTTCTACTATTTTAAGCATTATAACTGTAACGGCCGTTATCTTTTTCCTAAATATTGACATATAAGTTCCCGTAAAGCCTATTAATCCTGAAGCAGGGATTGAAGGCTTTTTTATTATTATTTTAGTAGTAATAGATTTGCTTGTACATCATGCTAGATGGGTTTAAAATGGAAAATGATACAAATGAAAACGTTTTATTGGAGACGGGGGTTTTCTTCTAGATGCAGCCGATACCGCAGGATATGATTTATGCAAGCGCTTTAAAAAGAACATTCGGACGGGGAAGCAGCGCAGTTACTGTGCTGAAGGGTGTTGATTTATCAATCCCATCCGGCAAGCTGATTGCGTTCAAAGGAAGATCCGGATCGGGCAAAACAACGCTTATTAACCTGTTAAGCGCGCTGGACCGTCCGACGGAAGGACAAATTACGTTTGCAGGACGTGACTTGACCGCGATGTCGAATCAAGAGAGAGATATGGTGCGCCGCAAGGAAATGGGACTTATTTTTCAATCCTTCGCGCTCATCCCTCTTATGTCAGCCTATGAGAATGTAGAGTTTATATTGCGGGTTGCCGGCTTGGCAGCGAACGGCCGCAAGGAGGCAGCTGTCCAGGCATTGGAGCAGGTTGGATTGAAGGGGCGCATGCATCATCGGCCGTTCGAGCTGTCGGGCGGGGTAGAGGCGATGTGCTCGTTCAACTGAATGTAAATAATTTAGACATTCAATTGAAGGAACAGGAGCTGGCGGTTGCAAAGGCTAAGCTGTCGTTCAAGCAAGCCAAATTAGGCGGAGACAGCGATGCGCTTAATATTGCCAATTTGCAAATGGAAATTGAGAACTTAAAGCTGGAGCGGCTGATGAAAACCTTCAATAGCAAGCAGCTGGTTGCCGGCATGGACGGTCAGGTCACTTTCGTCGAGGATTTAGAGGAAGGCGATATTGTCGAGGCCTATCAGACGCTTGTCATTATTTCTGATCCATCGAAGCTGCGCGTGGCGCTTCGGGTCGAAGCGGGCGCGGAAATTAGCAGCGTAGACGTCGGCTAACCGGCTTTGGTTAAGTTCGGCTCGCAGGAGCTGCAGGGCAAAGTGGTGCAGACGCCATCCTCCGCTCCAACAACATTGAATGAACAGCTCCAAGACCGTTACTCCAAAACCTTGTTTATCGAAGTGCCGAAAGTGCCGAGCGACGCGTCGATAGGGGCTTTCGCAGATGTGAAAATCATTCTGCAGCAGCGTGATGATATATTGAAGATTCCGCGCAGCGGCGTTCGCAGCTTCCTTGGCCGAACGTTCGTAAGAACACTGGAGGAAGGCAATAAAATTCGTGAGATCGATGTGGAGACTGGTATTAAAGGCTCGACTGAAATTGAAATCACGAAAGGCTTGGAAGAAGGCGCGATCGTCGTACTGCAATAACATATTTCCACCAGAGTGGTATCAGTCGTTTACGCTTGGGAGGTTTTCGAGTGGCTTTGTTCGTCATGATTATTCGCAAAATGGTGCAAAACATGTGGTTGGTCGCGAGCTTGTTTATTGGATTAGTTATGTCTGTCGCCTTGGTAAGCAGCATGCCTATTTACTCGGAAGCGGTATTATCGCGAATGCTGGTCAAGGATTTGGAGACGATGCAAACCAAGAAGAGCGTCTATCCGGGCAATCAATACAATAAATTGTTTTATACCAAAGAAACGCCTGAGCAAATGAATAAGATTTATACGAAAGTGAATCGATACATACATGAGCAAGCAGCGGCTGGCTTCCAAATTCCGGTGCAGGAGCTGGTCGTCGATTTTCAATCCAAGTCGATGAAGATTAGGCCGAAAAACGACCCGGAGCCGAATGCAAAAAAATCGGTAAAAACAATGGCGCTCCGCTCCTTCTCAGATCTTGAGAACCATATTAAGCTGACGGACGGCAGAATGCCTGCGGAACAGCAGCCGGTAGACGGCGTCTATGAGGTGCTTGTTACAGAGCGGGGATTTATACAGTTCAAAACAGTGCTCGATTCTGAATTTTTTTGTGGACGACAGTAAAATTGCCGGGGAAATAAAGTTTAAACCGGTAGGCGTATTTGAGAAAAAACAGGATGACGACCCCTATTTTAGGGATACGGACCTTAGCGAGCTTAGCGGCAGCTTTGTCATTAGCGTGGCATAAAATGTTTTTGGATGTCATTGCGCTGGCGCTCGCTATTTACGGCTTGTATACGTTTAGAAAGCGGCTTGCTGATTTGCAAAGCTTGGGACTGAATGCTGATGATCTAAACATCGATCCGCTGCAATTCGTTATTCCGGCTTTGTTTATTATGGGGGCGGGCTTGCTGCTGCGATTGTATCCATGGGTGCTTAGACTCATATACTGGATCGGCAAAAAATGGTGGCCGCCTTCCGTATATGCGACGTTGATACAGGTCGGCCGCTCCAGCTCGCAATACCAATTTTTGATGATTTTCCTTATCATGACGATAGCGACAGGCGTATTCAGCGCCTCGGCCGCAAGAACGATCAACAATAATACGGAAGACCGGATCAAATATGGCAACGGTGCGGAGGTCGTGCTGACAGCTTGGCGTCGAGCAGTTGCTCACATCCGGGGTTGCCGTTCTTATCGGAATCGGCGTTGGCAATGCTGCGAGCCTCCTGTATGTGCCAAACTTTCAAATCGCCTTTAATCCGAGCAGCCTCGTACCGCCGTTTAAGGTGATGTTCGATTCGTCGGATTTAATGCGCATCTATATACTTGTCGGCTTCATGCTGCTCTTCGGTCTTGGCATACTGGCCTATATGCTGTCCCGTCTGCGCATCCATCAAGCGATCAAGCTAGGGGAGGATTGACGGATGATTCATTGCGAAGGGCTGGTCAAAATATACAAAACAGCCGACCTAGAGGTATTCGCCCTGCAAGGCCTCGATCTTCATATTGAAAACGGCGAGCTTATGGCGATCATCGGCAACAGCGGCAGCGGCAAGTAGACGCTGCTTAATATGCTCGGGGGCTTAGACCGTCCTACGGCCGGCAAGCTGACGGTTGACGGCAGAGACATGCTGAAGTTCAAGGAACGTGACTTTGTGCGTTACAAACGCGAGAGCGTAGGCTTCGTCTGGCAAAATAATGCGAGAAACCTTATTCCGTATTTGACGGCGCTCGAAAATGTAGAGCTTCCGATATTGCTGACAGGCAGCCGCAAGCGTTGGCGGGCGAAGGAGCTGCTTGATGCTGTCGGGCTTAGCCACCGCGCATCGAACAAGCTGTATGAGCTGTCCGGAGGCGAGCAGCAAAGGGTCGCGATTGCCATTGCGCTTGCGAATCATCCGAAGCTGCTGCTTGCGGATGAGCCGACAGGATCTGTAGATTCGCGTATGGCGAATCAGATATTGGATTTGTTCCGCGAACTGAACCGGACGATTGGCATTACGGTTGTTATCGTTACGCATGATCCTGAGCTTGCGAAGAAGGTAGACCGCGTAGCCGCTATCCGCGACGGCAAGATTTCATCCGAGATGCTGCGCAGGCGGTCCTATGCGGAGGAGCTTGCCGAGCTTGATCAAGCAGAGGACGAAGAAGGCACGCATGTCGAGTATGCCGTGCTTGATAAAGCCGGCCGTCTGCAGGTGCCGGCAAACTATTTGGAATCGATTGGCGTCAAAAACTCCAATAAGCTCCGCGTGGAGCTAGGGGAAGGCCGTATCGTGCTGCTCCCTCCAGAGGAGAAATCAGAGTAACCAAACCAGGCTGTGCCAGGTCATTGATGACTTTTGGCGCAGCCTTTTTGCCATCAGGGATTATAGAAAAAATGGAAACATTGCTTTATAGTTTAAATAATAGGCGGTATGGAGTTATGGAGATGAGATAAAGCTTATTGAAAATACGGGAGGGCGGTATAAAATGAGATTGTTTCATGTAAGCGAGGAAAATGATATTTCTATTTTTAAACCTAGAATACCTGCGAGAAAGGATTTTGATCAGGAGAAAGGGTTAGTTTGGGCGATAAATGAAAAATGCTTGCCTAACTTCCTTACGCCGCGAAACTGTCCGAGAGTGACCTATCATTGCAATGAAACGACGACCGAAGAAGATAAAAGAGATTTTTTATCCTCAAGTTCCTCCAGCCATGTTGTGGCAATCGAGCATAAATGGTTTGAAATAATGAGAGGCACTAAACTATATTTGTATGAATTCGATACTTCCGGTTTTTATCTTAATGATCGTTGCGCTGGGTATTACGTAAGTGAGAAATGTCAGATTCCGGTCAATACGATTGTCATTCATGATTTATTTGGAGAACTAATTAGTAGAAATATTGAAGTGCGGCTAATTGATAATCTGTGGGACTTATGCGAAAAAATCCAAAATACAACCTTTGACTGGTCCATGTGCAGAATGGGCTTCGCTGAGCGAAAACCCGGATAATATGCGTCACCTAGAACGAGAGAATGCGATTGGTTTTGAAAGGATGCATCATCCTAATTTCGCTGCCGCGCTTGTGGTTGAGGCTGAATTGAAACCACAGGAAGCAAGATTAACGGGAAAAACTCCATCTATATTGAGGGATTTGTGGAAAAATTTCGTATTAGATGGATTTTCTCCTGTTATATTTTTGTTTTTTGACCCAAATTGAGATAAAATGCTCCGATTAACGGGAGGTTTTCCAGCTAAATGCTCAAACTGCCCTCTGTTCGGAAAAAATAGATGGAGCTTTTCCTGTTCATACTATTCAACTGCTCTTTAACGAAATAAAACAGCTATGTTCGGATTAATTCTATTATGTTCGGATTAATTCCATGACAGGAAACAGCTGGATTATATATGAGAATGCGATCGGCCGTATACCGGAAAGGGAGCTCCTCATAAAGTTGAGTGAACTACAATTAAAATACTGGGAATACACGGTAATTAGTGGTAATATGGGATTGTAAAAGTGAAACTGTATCCATAACAAATACACGGGAGGAATCCAAATGTCTACTGCGAAGAACGAAGTAGCGGTTGAAGCGTTGTTTAAGCCTTTTAAATCAAAGAAGCTAGAGGTTGCTAATCGAATAGTGATGGCGCCGATGACTAGAGGATATTCCCCGAACGGAGTTCCTGGAGAGGACGTAGCCGCCTATTATCGCCGCCGTGCGGAGAACGGGGTCGGACTTATCGTTACCGAAGGGACGCTTATAAATCATCCCGCAGCTGGGGCTAGTCCTAACGTGCCTAACTTTCACGGCGAGGAAGCATTAAATCAATGGTCTAACGTCGTAAACGCGGTACATGAGGCCGGAGGCAAAATCGTTCCGCAACTGTGGCATATCGGGTTAACGCGCAAAATCGGCGATCTGCCTAATCCGGAAGCATTGCCGATCGGGCCCTCTGGGCTGAATCTTTCCGGTGAGAAAATAACGGAGCCGCTGACTGAAAATGAAATCGCGGATGTTATTGCAGCATACGCGCAGGCTGCGGCAGACGCAGCTAGAATCGGGTTTGACGGTATCGAGCTTCACGGCGCACATGGTTATTTAATCGATCAGTTTTTCTGGGACAAAACGAATACGCGCACCGATCGCTATGGCGGAGATATCGCTGCGAGAACTCGTTTTGCGGTTGAGGTTGTAGAGGCATGCCGACGGGCTGTTGGGGATGATTTTCCAATCATACTCCGATTCTCGCAATGGAAAGCTGGCAATTATACGGCAAGGCTGACGGAGACGCCGGAGCAGCTTTCGCAATTTTTGACGCCGCTCGCAGACGCGGGAGTCGATGTTTTTCATAGCTCGACACGGCGTTATTGGGAGCCGGAGTTTGAAGGATCCGAATTGAATTTGGCAGGGTGGACGAAGAAGCTGACAGGAAAACCGACGATAACGGTAGGCTCTGTCGGTCTCGACAATGAATTTAGAAGCAGCCGTGGAGATGCTGCGCAGCCTGCTTCACTTGCAGGCTTGATCGAGAGGCTGGAAAATGAGGAGTTTGATCTGGTCGCAGTAGGCAGGGCGCTGCTGGCTGATCCCGAATGGGCAGCCAAAATTCGCGATCATCGCACGAATGAGCTGCTTGACTATGATACGAATGCTCTGCAAAAACTGTATTAATAGCTGCTTTATTACTGTAATAAGAAGAGGAGAAGGGAGCGCAGTTGCTCCCTTCTCCTCTTCTCCTATATAGTCTATCAATCCTTGCAGACTTCGGCATTTGCTGATCTCGTCCTCGGTGTCCTCAGCATTCCCCCCACTCATCCCAAGAGCCTTCATACGACCATATTTCAGAATCATTCGGCAGTTTGATTTGCTAAGTCTCATCACCTTTACCGGTTACTTCATCCCGCTGAGTGCGATTCCGCGAATGATTTGCTTTTGAAAGATAAGAAAGAGAATAATTAGCGGCGCGATGGAAATCGTCGTCCCTGCCATAATCAGTATCCAATTGCTCGTATCCTTCAGCTCGCTGGAGAAATAGACGATTCCGACAGGCAACGTAAACTTCGACTCCGTTTGCAGCACGATAAGCGGCCAAATAAACTGGTTCCAGCTGCCGATAAAAGTAAGAATGATCAACGTTACGATAGCCGGCTTCACTATCGGAATAGCGATATGCAGCAGAATACGCCATTCGTTCAATCCGTCGATTCGCGCTGCATCCAGCAAGTCCGAGGGAATGGAGTCCATAAATTGCCGCATTAGAAAGATGCCGAATGCCGTAATAATGCCGGGAAACAGCACACCCCAATATGTATCGGACCATCCCAAATCGTTTGCAATCAAATACCAAGGAATAATAAGCATTTCCGTTGGCACCATTAAAGTGCTGATAATGAGCAAGAAGATAAGCTGCTTGCCCGCAAACGAAAATTTGGCGAGTACGTAGCCTGCCGCCGTATCAAAGATCAGAACGGTGCTTGTAGCGATGAGGGAAATAAGCAGCGTATTTTTGATCCAAGCGCCAAAGGGAGCCTTTTCGAAAATAGCGATATAGTTGCCGAACGTAATCGTCTCAGGAATGAGACGCAAATTGTAAACATCCTGCGGAAGCTTAAAGGAGGTGGCGACCATCCATAAAAACGGAAACAGCATCGTTAAGGCGCCAGCCGCAAGCAGCAGGTAGATGATGAAGGTGCTCACCCTCGCTGCGGGCGACTTGCCGCGCAATCTGTATACCTTTAATGAACTCACGTATTCGGCCTCCCCTCAATATTCCACTTTTTTATTCAACACTTTTAATTGCAGCAAGGTGAGCGCCAAAATGACGATGAACAGCACGACGGTCGCTGCCGCAGCGCTCCCCATCTTAAACTGCTGAAACGCCAAATTGTAGATGTGAAGCACCATGGTGGTTGTGGCGTTTAACGGCCCTCCGTTCGTCATGCTCAGCACCTGCCCGAAGGACTGCAGATAGGAAATAACGCCAATGACGGCGGAAAATACGATAACGGGATTAAGCAGCGGCAGCGTAATAAGATGGAATTTCCGCCATGCTCCGGCGCCATCGATAGAAGCAGCCTCGTAGTACATTCGCGGAATTGCTTCCAATCCGGTCATGAAGATCAGCATTTGAAAGCCGATGCTTTGCCAAATCATCGTCAAGGTGATGAGAATCAGAGCTTGGCGGGGCGATTGCAAAAATAATTGCGGCTCGAGACCTAGGTTTAATAGTGTTTCATTTAACCAGCCGTTGCGCATAAGAATCCAGCGAAATACCCAGCTGACTGCGATGATGCTGGTCACGTAGGGGATGAAGTATACCGTACGGAAGAGTCCGCGAAGTCGCCGCACGTTATGCAGCAGGAGTGCGACGGACAGGCCGACAAGCAATTGCCCAGGCACGCCCAGCAGAACGAACTTGAACGTATTGCCGATCGACCGCAGGAAGATTTCGTCCTCAAACAACGCTTTGAAGTTAGCGAATGCTACGTATGGCTTGTCAGCGGACAATAAATCCCATTCGCGCACGCTTACGTTGAAGGCATATAGAATCGGCAGCAATCGCGTGCTCAGAAAGTACAGCAGGGGAATACCGAGGATGATATAGATAAACAAATAACGCTGCGTACGGTAGGTAAGCCGTATGCGAATCAGCTCGCGGCCCTTGCGTGCGGTTAAACGTAGAGCATGCCCCAGCATAATGAATTTCGCCTCCTTCTCCATTAGAAACGGAGCGCCCGCACTAGGCTGGCGCTCCTGCCAAGGCTGCCGGTTATTTCTTGTCGACCGACGCCCAGTAGTCGTCATAAAGCTTTTGTGTTTTGGCCGCAAGATCTAGAAAGGCTTTTTCTACAGGGACGTTGTTCAGCAGCACTTCATTTGTCGCATCAACAAACAGCGTCCTTTCCTGCGTTTCGTCGATGAAGAAATGGGCTCGGCTGTCGTTCAATTGGGAAATGAATGGGCCAAGCTTCTCGTCGTTAACGTATTTGTCCTGCGTCGCAACTGCTTTCTGTGCAGGCAGCTCGCCGATTTGTTCGACCCATCGTTCTTGGACCTCCTTGCTGGTCAGAAACTTCAAAAACTCGGAAGCAGCCTTTAGCTTGTCGCCTTCTACGTTTTTGGGAATCGCATTCGCCCAGAAGGAGGACGGAGCGGACTTGCTTTTGTATGACGGAAGCGGGGCTACGCCGTACTTCAGATCAGGAAAGTCCTTCTTAATCGAGCCAAGCCGGAAGGAGCCGTCAATGTTGATTGCTGCATGGCCGGTCATAAAGGCGTTGCTGTCGTTCTCGTAGAAGCCGTTAATGCCGACTTTATGCTTAATAGCAAAATCGATCAAATACTGGAACGCCTCTAAGCCTGCCGGCGTCTGCGTCCATAAAATTTGCCGGCGGTCCTCGCTCAAATCTTGTCCTCCTGCTTGATGCAGCAGACCGTCGCGATACCAATGGTGCAACTGCGCGCCCGGCTCCCAAGCGAAGCCTTCAACAACGAACTGCCCTTTGGCGTCAATCTCCGTCAGCTTCTTGGATACGTCGACCAGCTGCTCCCAACTGGTCGGCAGCTCTGTAATTTGGGCTTTGGACAATAGATCTTTATTGTAGAAAAGAGCGAGTGTTCTTACGGCGGTAGGGATAGCGTAATAGGAGCCGTCGATTTTGGCGGCACTCACCAGAGGATAGAAGCTGCTTTCAATCTCTGCAGTCGGGAAAACGTCCTCAGGCAGCGGCTGCAAATAACCAGAGGAAACGTATTTCGGCAGCCAGCCATAATAGAGGTTGATGATATCTGGGCCTTTGCCAGCAGGAACTAGCGTTGCAACCTTCTGATTGTATTGGTCATAGGGGAAGTTGGTTTGCTTGATCGTAATGTTCGGATGAGCCGATTGAAATTCTTTAATGAGCTCGTTAATCAGCTCGACCTTGGCCGGAAACTCATATTGCCAATATTCAATCGTTACTTTTTTATCCGTTGCTTCCGCTTCCGGGGAGCTTGTGCTGTCATTGTTATTTTCCTTTGCGGTGTTTGCCTGTTCATTGCCTCTGCTCTTATTTCCACTGCCGCAGCCGGTTAAGGCAACAATAACAATGAGCAGTCCCGATAATAATGTCATCCATTTTTGGCCATTCATCCATACCCACTCCTCTTTGTATACTAACGATTATGCTTGCTCGTTTCTGCCATACTGCTGCGTGCTCATGCTCTGAGTCAGCGTAAGCCCAAACAGCCGCCTTGCGTTATTGCCAAAAATGTTCTCAATATCCGTCTCGTTGAATCGCAGCTCTCGGCAAGCGCGAACCTGATCCTGCAAATACCGGTAAGGGTAGCCTCTAGGAAAGCCGCTTGCATCCGTCCCAAAGATGATCCGCTCCGGCCCTATAAGCTCATAGGTTTTGCGAAGCACCGATTCCAACGTCAGCTCATATGGCATCCAGCGCATCCATTGATTGGAGCCGGATGTGTCGACGTAGACATTCGGGCAGCTCCAGCACAGATGAAGCAGCTCTTGAAAATACCCCGCCCCGAAATGCGGAATAATGAACGGAATATCGGGGAAGCTGCGAGCGGTATTGAAGATAGCTAAAGGACTGATGTTCGGATGATGTGCAATACCTCCGGCATGGCCAAGCAAGCCGAAGTGAATGAGTACGGGCAGCCGTTTCTCTGCTAGAAAGGTCCATATGGGAGTAAGGGAGGGATCATCGAAGGGAATGGACATTAGCGGCCCGAACAGCTTATAGCCTTTTAGCCCAAGTTCGTTGACAGCTCTGCGCAGCTCCGCTTCCGCCCCTGGTTCTTCAATGGAATGATACGCGAAGCCGGTGAACCGATCGGGATGTCTGGCAAGCTGATCAGCCATATTGTCATTGTCCAGCGCCGTAAGAAAGTTGAGGCCGCCTATCCCGTATTTATCGAGCTCCTTTACCCATCGATCGATTAACGGGGTCGTCTCATTATCATGTTTATGACCGGCTGGCACAGCTTCGGGGAAATCCCAGGTAAGCCGCATCCTCTCGCTTCGCTCTGCTCCATAGCGTGAAATCAACTCATGTCTATTAACGCCGCCAAGCAGCAGCCGGTAGGGGAGATGTCCGTGAATATCAAACACTTTAAATGGATTTCGAAACATAGCTTCACTCACTCCATTCTCCATTCGTGTTTACTTGATGAGCCAGCTGGACAAAATCAAATTGAGCTCCGCTGCGGCAGCTTCAAGTCTGGCAGCTCTCTCCTTAAGCCAAAGGTTTAGTCCGGTCAGCCGTTTTTGCTGCGCGTTTAATGAACGATTCATTTCAGTTGGGCTAGGCCCGCCGCGCAGCGTTCGAATTTGCACAAAATGGTTCGGGTCGAGCGCTAGCTTCAGCTGCTTCTCACTTAGCCTAAGCGGAATTCCAATCGTCTGGATCGCTGCTTCATTGAGAGCCTGAAGACTCAGATCGCTTACGTGATCGCCTCGCTGAGCAGCAAGCGTAACAAGCTTGCTTACGACCGAGTGTGCTTTGCGAAAGGATAAGCCCTCCTCTCTGACGAGCGTATCCGCCAGCTCCGTAACAGTCGCGAAGCTGCCGGCGGCACGCTTGTGCAGCACGTCCTCCTTGATATGCAAGGTGGAGATGACTTTGGACAACAGCCGATAGACGGCTTCGAGCGTATCCAGGCTCTTCCAAGCATAGGGCTGCATGTCGTCCTCAGTGTCGACAATATCGCCAAACGGCGTATTGTGAATCATCGTCAGCACCGTCTGCGCATTCCCGGCGATGCTCGATAGAAGGGAGCGAATATGCTCGATAGATACCGGATTTCTTTTTTGCGGCATGATGGAGCTTATTTGAACGTAAGGGTCGGCAACCTGAACAACGGCAAATTCCTGCGTGCACCACAGCAGCAGCTCCTGCGTGAACCGACCGAGATTAACGGCCGCGAGCTGAACGGCTGCGGCGATCTCGCCAGCGTAGTCGGCGCCGCTCACAGCGTCATAGGCGTTCTCGATCAGACCGTCAAATGCTAGCAGCCATGCTACACGCTCCCTGCTGATGGCAAAGCCCGATGTCGTCAGAGCAGCAGCACCCATGCTGCTTAGATTGCAATTTCCGTAGGCGGCTTGAAGCCTTCGGACGTCACGGGCCAGCGAGTCGGTCACCGCCGCAATATAGTGGGCGAGCGTCGTCGGCTGCGCTTGCTGGGTATGCGTATGTGCAATGATGATCGTACCCGTATGCTTCTTGGCTAGCGCAAGCAGGCTTGCATGCAGCTCTAGCGCAGATTCGATCGCTCTTAGCAGCTTTTTGCGCAGCGTGATCCGGTATATGGCTATCCCCATATCGTTGCGGCTGCGGGCAAGATGCAGACTGCCGGACGCCTCATCGGACAGCTCCAGCAGCTTGTGTTCGACCTCAAAAAACAAATCCTCAAACTGGCCATTATATTTCCCTCTGCGCAGCTGCTCAAGATCTATTGTTAATAGAGCGTTTGCGATACGGTGGACTTCATCCTTCGTCAGCAATCCTTGTTCAAAGAGCATAATGAGATGGGCTTTATGCACAGCAATCATCGGCTGAAGCAGCTCCAGCTTCGCTTGATCATATGCAGGTGCAAGTACGGCCTCAGCGTAGGTTCTGCCAGGAAATGTGCTTCCCTCGTCTTGCTCGTGCCCTCTAATGGACATCGTTCTTGCCTCCTTTCGTTTGATGCCGCTTCGAGTTGCAGCTCCTGAAGCCAAATGGCATATAAAAAAACAGCCGGAGCTATCGCAACAAGCGATCTCTCCGGCTGTCCGGTTGAAATTTATAGGTGCCAAGCATTTAACATATTATTCCTAGTGGAATTGTATGTTTAAGATACTAACACTGTTTTAATGCGGATTCAACCCTTTTTTTCTCAGATTTGATAGAACTTTTGAATGTGCTAATCCAATCGCTCTATTACAAAAGAAGCCCCCTGAATGGGAGCTTCTCCTTATTTTTTGAATGCGCTTTATAAAACAGTTGACATTTTGGTAGCATAATTAATAATAAATGATATAACAAAATCGATTTAAATAGAAGGGTGATTAGAGCAATGCAAATTGATCTTTCGAATAAAACGGCACTCATAACGGGAGCAACAGGCGATTTGGGGCGAGTGATGGCTCGAACGCTCGCAGGCTGCGGCGCTAACATCGTGCTTCACTATAATAATAACGAAGCCAAGGCGAAAGAGCTGCAGCAGGTAATTAGGGCTCTCGGAAGACGGGCCATGATCGTGCAAGCGGATGTTACGAACGAGCAGCACATCAATGAAATGAAAGCGAAAGTATCGGAAGAGCTCGGCCATGTCGATATCGTAGTTGCGAACGCCGTCATTCAGTATCAATGGACAAGTATACTTGAGCAGCCAATAGCCGATTATGTAAGTCAGTTTGAATCCTGCGTGCTGCAAAGCGTGTATTTGGCAAAAGCGTTCGTTCCCGCAATGATTGAGCGGGGCAGCGGTAGAGTTATCGGCATTAATACGGAGTGCGCGATGCAAAATTTTGCCGGACAATCCGCTTATACAGCTGGCAAGCGCGGCATGGACGGGGTATATCGCGTATTAGCCAAGGAAGCCGGGGAGCATCAAATTACTGTCAACCAGGTTGCGCCAGGGTGGACTATTAGCGATCGCGATCGTGCGAGCGGCACGGAGGAGAACAGCGGCTATTCCCAAAACGTTCCGCTCAAGCGCAGAGGGACGGATCAAGAAATCGCGAATACGGTCGCTTTTTTGGCATCGGATTTGGCCAGCTTCATTACAGGCGCTTACATTCCTGTAAACGGCGGAAACGTCATGCCGGCCATTTAAGAATAGGGGATTAAGAGGATGGGTCTAAAGAAACGATTGTGGCGCATATGGGCGGCTTTCGGCGGCATGCGAATGGAAGGAAAGCTGTTTATCGTTTTTTTGCTGCTGATCACGCTGCCGTTGTCGTTCATTGGCTACATCTCCTATAGCAATTACTCCCGCTCAATTGAGGAAAAGACGATCGTTTATTCGACTAAAATGCTGGAAAATATGATGATACGTGTAGATGATTATATCGAGGACATGGTTCGCATATCCTCGATTCCGGCTTACCAGAACGATATTAAGCAAAATTTGATTCTCTCGAACAGCTATTACGAGCAGCGGCAGACGGCGGCAGGCGACAACAATCAAGTGCCTGACGATTTTAATTTGCTGCTCTCGATTCAGCGCGGGATTGAGGGCAATATCTCTTTTATCAATACGATCAAACGCGGCGCCAACTCGGTCTATATATTTGATCAGTACGGCAACGGCTACTACTCGACTGGTGGCGGCGGCGTTCGTCTTAACGTGAAGGAAAGCTATGAAAAATGGCGGGAGCGCGTACAAACCTCGGGCGGAGAGGCGATGCTGTTCAGTACGCAAAAATATACGAGCAACTTGCAAAGCGTCAGATATGCTTTTACAGTCGTCCGCAAGGTGATCGATAAATCGCTAAAGCCGCTTGGGATGATTGCGGTAGATGCGAATATTAGCGTGATCGAAGACCAGATGAGCGAGCTCGACAAGGTAACAAATGGTGAATCGGTCATCATTGATGAGCTTGGAAACGTCGTTTACGACAGCGACAAGCAGCGAATGGCAACCAATATTATGAATGACAGAGCTGTCGTGCAAGCAACGGGGACGAAAGGGAGCTTTTATTTTGAGCGCGATGGCTTGAACCGTCTCTATATTTACACGACCTCGCCCAATACGAATTGGAAGGTTATGACCTCGATTCCGGTCAGCGAGCTAACGAAGGATGCCGTCGTTATTCGCAATGTGACCTGGATCGCGACGATCATTACCATTATCGTGGCGCTCTTTATATCGGTTGTCTTCTCGTTTGCTTTGACGAATCCGCTTCGCAAAATGATGCGCTTGATGAAAAATGTGCAGGAAGGCGATTTCAACGTTCAGTTCCAGGTGAAGTATCGGGACGAGGTTGGGCAGCTTGGCAATCAGTTCAACCGGATGATCGTTCGAATCGACCATCTCATCCAAGATATTTATTTAATGGAAACGAAGAAGAAGGAAGCGGAACTGCAAGCGCTGCAAAGCCAAATCAATCCGCATTTTATGTATAACACGCTGGAGTCGATTCGAATGGCGGCGGAGCTGAACGATGATCAGATCGCGGCGGATATGATTGCGATACTTGGCAAGCTGCTGCGCTACAGCATAAGCGATTTGCATGAGGAAGTGACGCTTGAAAACGAGGTGCTGCATATGCGCAACTATGTGGAAATGCTCAATTACCGTTACCCGAATCGCTTCAAGCTGGAGACGACCATTTCGGATGAACTGCGTAATTATCCCATCATTAAGCTCGTGCTGCAGCCGATTGTCGAAAATGCGATTTATCATGGCATGGATGACAATAAGCCGTCGATGCGAATTGAACTGAGAAGCGAGCGCACGGCTTTTGGATTATTGCTCCTTATCAAGGATGATGGCCTTGGCATGGATGAGGAGACGCTCGAACGTTTAAACCGTTCGCTTGCAGGCGCGGAGGAAATCGTAGAGCGCAAATCTGGCGGAATCGGCTTGAAAAATGTAAATGAACGCATCAAGCTTCACTACGGAAACGCCTATGGGCTGAAAGTAACAAGCGTTCGGGGCCTTGGCACTGAGGTCATTTTACAGCTTCCATTAGAATTAGGGAGAGTCGCAGAATGAACAAATACACATGTATGCTCGTGCTTGTTGTTCTATTGTGCGGCATATGCTTTGCGGGCTGTCAGAAGTCTTCGGTCAACCAGGATGCGGAAGCCGAGCCCGCTAACAAAGGGGAGCAGATCGACGGCGATGTGACTTTGAATGTACTGACGAACCGGGTTGATCTCATTGAGAATGGCGTCTTTCAAAAATATGCCGATCAATTCGCTGAGCTTCATCCGGGCGTTAAGGTGAAATTCGAAGGCATAACGAACTACGCCTCCGATATTATGCTTCGTTTATCCACCCGCAATTTAGGTGACGTCCTGCTGCTGCCAAACAATATAAAAAATGAAGATTTGCCCGATTATTTTGAGCCGCTTAGCGATAGCTTGTTCGAGCATATCCATTTTGCAGATTTTAAAGCGCATGCGGGAAAACGCTTTGGCATTGCGACAGGTGCCTCCACGACAGGCATTGTCTATAACAAGGAAGCATTTAAAAGGGCTGGCATAAACAAAATTCCGACGACGCTGGAGCAGTTTTATGCGGCATGCGAGCGGTTGAAGAAAGCGGGCATTGTGCCGATTTATTTGAATTACGGTGCCCAGTGGCCGCTTATGATCTGGGGTGAGGATTTAGTCAGCTATATGACCGGAGATGCCGATTATATGAATAATATGGTCAATATGGATGAGCCATGGACGATTGACAATGCGTGGGGACAAGCGATCTCCATCGTCAAAACGCTAATTGATCGGGGCTATGTCGAGAAGCAGCTTCTCTCCAATCAGTGGGAAACGTCAAAAACGGAGCTTGCGGATAGCAGAGCGGGGATGTATTTAATGGGAAATTGGGTAATCAATCAGGTCATTTCAGCAGGGGCGAAATCGGAAGATATCGGATTTTTTCCGTTTCCTTACGATAACAGCGAGAAGCGCTACGCGCCGCTGAGTCCGGATTGGTTCGTCGGCGTAAGCAAATTCAGCGATAATAAGCAGCTAGCCGAGGATTGGGTGGAATTTTTTGTAACCGAATCCGGCTATGTGGATGATTCAGGTTTTTTGCCCGTTATCGAAAATAAACAGCCGTCCCTGCCGCAGTTCAAGCAGTTTTTATCGTTCAACAGCGAGTTTCTGGAGCGCCGCGTCCCGAGCGATCAATTTCTCGAAATCGCAAATACAGCGCAAATCGCATTCTGGTCAGGAGATTACATTCAAGAATGGATCGCTGCGCCGGATTTGCAGGTCGTCTTTAAGCAATATAATGAGCGCTGGAAGAAAGCAAGAACTATTACCGAAAGCTAAGGTGGAGTAATCCTATGTCAAAGAAAGTCACGATGCAGCAAATTGCCGACTATTTGGGCGTTTCAAAGTTTGTCGTCTCGAAGGCGCTCTCCGGCAAGGGCGGCGTCAGCGAGTCGACACAGGAGCGGGTCATACAAGCGGCCTCGCAGCTAGGCTATTTTTCGCAAAAAAACGCTTATGTCAAGACGATGAAGCTGGAGCAGCTTCCGAAGGTGCCAGCCGCAGGCAAGCAATCCGTGCTTGTGCTTATGCCGAATATCCGTTTTCAAACGAAGGAATCGCTTTATTGGGGACGGATTTTGGACGGTATCGCATCGAGACTGGAAGAGGGCGGGTATGGCATGGTTATCGTGTCTGAACAGAGCGTCGACCATTTCCTGCATTTTCTAAATCCGAACGGCATACTCGGTCTTATTGGCGTTGGCGAAATATCGACACCGCTGCTGCTGGAGGTGCATCGATTCGGTCTGCCGATGGTGCTGGTCGATCATGAGGACATGCTTATCCCAAGTGATACGGTGTTTACGAACAATTATGAATCGATGTATCGTCTAACGCAGCATTTAATCGGCAAAGGGCATGCGCGGCTATGCTTTGTCGGCGATATCAACTATTCACGGAGCTTTAAGGATCGTTTCTTAGGCTTCCGCAGCGCGATAGAGGAGCAGGCGGGCAGCACGCCGCGCTTCGGCGTCAGCGATGATTGTTTACTGCCTGTCGAGGGCTTCGAGCATGAGCAATTTCGTGAGCCGATCAAGCAGTGGGCTGCTAAGCGGCTGAAGGCGAAGACACTGCCAACCGCGCTGCTGTGCGCGAATGATATGATTGCAATCGGTGCGGTTCACGCGCTGCAGGAGCTTGGAATCTCGGTGCCGGAGGAGGTATCGGTCACGGGCTTCGATAACATCGACGATTCGTACCGGATGACTCCTGCTCTTACGACGGTGCATGTACCGAAGGAAGCGCTCGGAAAGCGCGCGGTTGAGAGGCTGATCGGCAGAATCGCGAGCAAGCAGGAGCCGATGGAGAAGCTGCTTGTGGCAGGCGAGCTGCTCTACCGGGAATCGACTGCAGGCGTGAAGTCTTAATGAAGTGAAACGGGCTAGAATGATAGATAACGATCTCCATTAGGAGCTGATGAAGAATGTCCGATCAAAAGATTGCAGCAAACGAGCTTTTTGTCGCTACTTAGGCTCGTTTAGCTTGTCGGGAGTAATAAAAGCAGCTTAGTCAGCCGTTGCTGCTACTACTGCTTCTATTGCTTCTATTGCTTCTATTGCTACTATTGCTACTATTGCTTCTATTGCTACTATTGCTACTGCTGCTTGGTGCTACTGCTGCTACTGCTGCTACTACTGCTACTGCTAGGACGAATTTAACAGGAATTTCTCCATCTAAATACTGCTATTAAAGGCATCTGAATCCATTTAACTGGAATAACTCCCGCTAATTTGACCACTTTTGCTCCATATAGGCAAAAAACGGAAAATTAACGGGAGAAAATCCTTCTAATGTGGGTTTTAACAACAAATCGCACGAAATAGCGGGAGTTTTTCCTGTTAAATGTGTTTCAAGTAGCTATATGCGAAGTTTCTCCCCAACTCCTAACAGAAGCCTTAATAAAAACCACAACTGAAGTCTTAATAAAAGTCCCAATTAAAATCGCAATAGAAGTCACAATAGAAGTCACAATAGAAGTCACAATAGAAGTCACAATAGAAGTCTCAACAGAAGTCACAATTGGAATCACAACTAATGCCTCTACCCAAACCTAAACAGAAGTCTTAACAGAAGTATATATTTATATATATGATTTAAGAATGAAATTATAATATATTTTATATATATATATAATAACAAGCGACAAAATAGTCGGAACGTTGGGAGCAGCTCTTTCCAGAAATAGAGCGCCATGCAGGTCGTTTCGCTATTTTTGACTACAGAGAATAAACCCTTTACGACAAATGTACTAGTATTGCGCATTAAGGATTTTAACCATATATTATATATACAAATATCAATATGAAGCTTGGTGATAGCAAATGAATTCAACAGTCCGTACGCCGCTTTATCAGAAGGTTCAAGATTATATCCGCGAGCTGATTGCAACGGAGGGCTTAAAGGCGGGGGACCGCATACCGACGGAGAAAGAGCTTATGAAGCTCTTTAACGTCAGTAAAATTACAGTTGTGAATGCGATGGTTGGTTTAGCAAACGATAGAATCATTACGCGGGTCCCGGGCAAAGGGAGTTTCGTTAGCGACGAAGAGCTTGTTGAGGCTGAAGATGCGGAAGAATCGACAGCATCAATAGCGCCAGCACAGCCGGTAATGAGCACGGAACGGACGGTTATCGAGAACAGGACGCGCATCATCGGTCTTGTCATGCCATCCTTATATGATTATTTCGCTATTCGTTTGATCGAGGGCGTACAGAGAGCGCTTCGCGAGAAGGGCTACCGCAGTGTGATATTGCTATCCGATGGCGAAGTCGATAAAGAGAAAGAGGCGTTTAAAACGCTCAAGGAAATGGGAGCAGACGGCTTGCTGGTTTTCCCGGTAGACGAAGAAAACTACAACGAGGAAATCATAAGCATGAAGTTCAGCGGTTATCCGTTTGTGCTGATCGATCGATTTCTGCCAGGTGTTGAGACCAATTATATCGCTGCGGATGGAAGGCTCGGCACAAGCCTTGCGGTCGATTATTTGTGGGAGCTTGGGCATAGGGAAATCGCTATTTGCTCGGACTCGCCTTTGCAAACGATAACAGTTCAGGAGCGGATCGACGGATATATGAATGCTTTGAAAAACAAGGGAGCGCTTATCAATCCAGCCCATATGATTACCGGCTTCCAGGTGGGAAACATGAAGGATGCGGAGAAACACCCTTTGTTTCGCTATATTCGCAACCGAATGGCAACGGCTTATATTACGCTTAATGGCAGGCTTGGCGTTCAAATTTACCAAATGGCGCGTAAAGCCGGGCTGCAAGTGCCGGAGGATCTGTCGATCATAAGCTTCGATGATCCGACGTCAATCGTTGAAGAGCTGAGCATTTTCACGCATATTAAGCAGTTTGAGCATGAGATGGGCTATCAGGCCGCGCAAACGCTGCTCGGAATCATTGAAGGCGGGCAGGGCCGCAGCGGCAAATATACGAAGACCTTAATCCAGCCTGAGTTGGTAGTCAAGCAAACGACTGGCCGTATCACCGTCAAATAATCCAAAAAATAGTAGTGATAAAAAAATCTTTTCCTAAACCAGGAAAAGATTTTTTTATTTATATATTGAATATATTAAATGTGTATATTATATTATACATAAGATGTTGTTGGGAAAGGCAAGGAACGTGAATATCTGGATTCGAAGAAAAGGATGAAAGATCGCAACGAATGAACGTAAAGCTGCTTTCGAATTTATGGCGATAAGCCTGCGAAGATGAACAATGCTATGAAGGATATAACCGGATGAAAAAGGAGACCTGCAAATGCCATATGATAAAGTGAAAACCGAGCATCTTAAATCAGTGCTGGAGCAATTGAAGGACCAAATATACAAGCCAGTCTCGGAACTGAAAGCTACGGCTTGGGTAACACAGGAGCCGGTACCTTACGAGGCAAGGGAGTCAGGCCGGAAAATCGAGCTTGCTCCAGGCGACCGCTGGGGGAACCTTTGGGATTGCGCATGGTTCCATTTTAGCGGGAAGGCAACGGAGGAGGCGAAGGGCTTAAAGCTCGTGCTGCTTATTGATGTGAATGGAGAGCTTTGTCTCGTCGATGAAGAGGGAACGCCAAAGCAGGGACTTACGAATATCAATTCGGAATTCGATTATTCGCTAGGGCTTCCCGGCAAGCGGGTTGTCCATATCAGCGAAAGCTCGACAGGGGACGAAACGATCGACTTGTGGGGAGACGCGGGCTGCAATGACCTGTTCGGCCGCTACCGCAGCGGAACGTTGAAGGAAGCTCAGATCGCCATCTGCCGCGAGGACATCCGCCAAGTGTATTATGACGCGGAAGTATTGCTCGAGACTGCGGAACAAATGCCTGAAGGGTCGGCGCGAAGAGAGCGTATTTTGCAGGTGCTGTATGTTGCATCGAACCTGCTAATTGCGTTTACCGAGGAGCGTGTCGCACAGGTGTCGCGCATGCTGCAAGAGCAGCTGGCGAAGCGAGGCGGCGATCCTTCGCTTACGATTAGCGCCGTCGGCCATGCGCATATGGACTTGGCTTGGCTTTGGCCGATTCGGGAAACGATCCGCAAAGGGGCTCGAACTTTTTCTACCGTATTGCGGATGATGGAGCGTTACCCCGATTATATATTCGGCGCAAGCCAGCCGCAGCTGTACGACTGGATGAAGTTGCATTATCCGAAGCTCTACGCGAGCATCAAGGAGCGCGTACAGGAAGGGCGCTGGGAGCTGCAAGGCGCGATGTGGGTTGAATCGGATACGAATGTGCCTAGCGGAGAATCGTTAGTAAGACAGATTTTATACGGAAAACGGTATTTCCAAGCGGAGTTCGGGCAGGAGATGAAGTCGCTTTGGATGCCGGATGTATTCGGTTATACAGCGAGCCTGCCGCAGATTTTGAAGAAGTCGGGCGTTGACTACATGATGACGCAGAAGCTGTCGTGGAGCATATACAACCGCCATCCTCACCACACCTTCCACTGGGAAGGCATCGATGGCTCGCGTGTTCTCACGCATATGCCGCCAGAGGATACGTATAACAGTCCGGCGGCGCCCCGCTCGATCGTCAAGGCGGAGAATGACTATTTGGACAAAAACGTATCGGAAAATGCTTTGATGCTGTTTGGAATCGGCGACGGCGGAGGCGGTCCAGGCGAGGAGCATCTTGAACGGCTGATGCGGGAGAAAAATTTGCAGGGGCTTAGCCCAGTTGTCCAAGAGCATTCCTCGCAATTTTTCGAGAAGCTGGCAAAGGATTCAAAACGTTATCAGTCTTGGTCCGGCGAGCTTTATCTGGAGAAGCATCAAGGAACGCTTACGAGTCAAGCGAGAAACAAACGCTATAACCGGAAGCTGGAGAAAGCGCTGCGCGAGCTCGAATATGCGGCTATCCTTGCAGGGCTGACGAAGGGCAAAGCCTATCCGGCAGAGGAGCTGGAGCTCATTTGGAAGGAAGTCCTCCTCTACCAGTTCCATGATATTTTACCGGGATCCTCGATCAAGCGTGTATACGACGAATCACTGGAGCGTTACGCGGCGCTGCTCGAAAGAGTAGAGCAATTAATCGAGGAGGCGTACGGCACCGCTGCAGAAGCTCTTCCTGCTGGCAGAAACTCAGACGTATTCTTCAACTCCTTGTCTTGGGAGCGGGACGAATGGGTTCAGAACAATGGCAGCTGGATGCGCGTCCGAGTTCCTGCGATGGGTTACGCTTTGGTGAATGCCAATGAGCAAGCGTTGGCGATGGCCGAGACGGCAGCAGCTGAAGCCGAAGCTGTCGCCACACCGGAAGCCGAAGTAGCTTCTCCTGCTTTTCCTGATATGAGAGCGTCGGCAATCGACCGGATTTTGGAAAATGATTTGCTTGCGATTACGTTCGCTGAGGACTTCACGATCGTATCGATTAAGGATAAGGAGCACGGCAGGGAAGTCATTCCGCAGGGGCAAAAGGCCAATGTGCTGAGCTTGTATCATGACGAGGGCGATGCTTGGGATTTCAAACAAGATTACCGGCAATCAGGCGGAGTTCCTCTTCAACCAGTGGAGTCGGCAGTCTTCCAGGACGGACCAACGACAGGGCTTGAGCTCGTATATCGGTTCGGGCAATCTACTTTGACTCAAAAGGTCATTCTGACGCATGGCAGCCGCCGCATCGATTTTAAGGCAAAGGTCGACTGGCAGGAATCTGCGAAAATGCTGCGCACATCGTTCCCGGTTGATGTACGGTCAGACAGCGTAAGCTGTGAAATCCAGTTTGGCTATTTGAAGCGGCAAACGCATCGCAATACGCTGTGGGATTATGCGAAGGATGAAATTTGCGCGCATCATTGGATCGATCTATCGGAGCCGGATTACGGTGTAGCGCTGCTTAATGACAGCAAATACGGACACCGGGTTTCACAAAACGTGATGGATTTGAATCTATTGCGCAGCACTTCTTATCCGGATCCTGAGGCTGACCGTGCGGAGCATGAGTTCACCTACACGCTGTACCCGCACAATGGAGACCATGTACAGGCTGAGGTTTATAAACGCGGCTATGAGCTGAACGTGCCTTTGCGATCGGTTCGCGTGAACGCAGGCGACGCGGCATCAGAGCTGCCGGCAGCTAAATCATTTATAAGCGTGGATCATCCGAACGTTATGGTAGAAGCGGTGAAGCAGGCAGAAGACAGCGATGACCTGATTATCCGTTTATACGAAACGGCCGGCACCCGCTTGAAGACAAAAATCTCTATCGATATGAATCGATCGGAAGCATGGCTTGCCGATTTGATGGAAACGCCTAGCGATAAGCTGCAAGCGGAGGATGGAGCGTACCCGCTTTCCTTTACTCCGTTCGAAATTAAGACCATTCGTTTGGCAAGGAGGCAGAATTGATGACAGAAAATATACTTTGGAAGCGAGTTTGGCGCCACAAGCTATTTTATTTGTTCATGCTGCCCGGTATCATTTGGTTTTTCCTATTCTCTTACGTTCCGCTCTTTGGCGTACAGGTTGCATTTCGTGATTTTATGTTCTCCGGGGGCTTCACTGGAAGTCCCTGGGCAGGTTGGAAGTACTTCCAGCAATTTTTCAGCTACTATCAGTCATTCGAATTGATCCGCAATACGATTGTCATCAGCCTTATGAAGCTTCTAATCGGATTTACGATGCCCATTTTACTGGCTATCCTGCTTAATGAGGTTCGCAACGTTAAATTCAAGAAAACAGTGCAAACGCTTTCGTATTTGCCGTATTTCGTTTCCTGGATCGTTGTTGTAACGCTGATGCAGCGGCTTTTGACGCCTTACGGCGGGCCGGTCAACGATCTGCTTGGCTCTATCGGTATGGAGCCGATCCAATTTTTGAACAATACATCGTGGTTCTATCAAATTATTGTAGGCTCTGATATTTGGAAAAATATCGGATGGAACTCGATCATTTATATGGCTGCAATAGCTGGCATCGACCAGCAGCTTTACGAAGCGGCCAAAATCGACGGTGCCGGGCGTTTTCGCCAAATGTGGCATGTTACACTCCCGGGTATCCGCAATATCGCAGTCATTTTGTTCATTCTCTCGGTCGGCAGCCTAATGAGCGCCGGCTACGAGCAGCTGCTCCTGCTGAATGGCCCGGCTACCGCGGCAATAGGCAGCGTTCTCGACGTGCATGTCATCAGCTCCGGTATCGGTGAAGGCAGGCTCAGCTATGCAGCCGCAGTCGGATTATTCCAGAGCACAATTGCGCTCATTCTTATTGTCACTGTCAACAGAATTGCCCGTAAAGTGAGCGACGTATCCCTGTTCTAAGGAGTGGTTTGATATGGTGAAACGCCAATTTTCAATTTTTAGCTGCTTGAATTATATCTTTTTGACCTTGTTCGGCTTGTCGATGATTTATCCGTTCATCTATATACTGGTCTATTCGTTCAACGATGGAAAAGACTCTATGATGGGCGCGCTTTATTTCTTCCCCCGCAAATTTACGCTGCACAACTACGCGGAGGTATTTGAAAACGCTCGCATATGGCAGGCCTACAAAATTACGCTGCTGCGTACCGTTATCGGAACGATTTTGCATGTGGGACTTTGTACGCTGATGGCCTATGCGCTATCCAAAAAGACGCTGCCGGGAAGAACCTTTTTTACGTACTACATTTTTTTACCGACGATTTTCAGCGCAGGCTTCATCCCATACTTCATCACCTTGCAAAAGCTGCATCTCATTAACAGCTTCTGGGTCTATGTCATTCCGATGCTGTTCAATTTCATGCATATCGTCATTCTTCGTACGTTCCTGCAGGGCATCCCTGAGGAACTGGAGGAGTCGGCCCGCATCGACGGGTACGGCGATTTCCAAATTTTCATGAAAATCATTTTGCCGCTTTCGGGACCGGTTCTAGCCACAATCGCTTTGTTCATCGGAGTTTCCCACTGGAATGACTGGTTCACGGGCGCCTATTACGTGTCCAATAAAGACCTGATTCCCGTTCAGACGCTGCTGCAAGAAATGCTGTCTGAGGCTGAAGCGCTATCTTCTTCCATGCAGAGGGCCGCACAGCAGGGCGGGCAGACCGTCAACGTCAATATGGCGGGCGCAACGCCGGAATCGCTTCGAATGGCGCTGCTTGTCATTACGGTTTTTCCGATCTTATGCATTTACCCGTTTTTGCAGCGTTACTTCGTCAAGGGCGTTATGATTGGCTCCGTCAAAGGGTAATCGTCCGCAGGTCGGGACTTTATCATATTTCATAAAAAGTTTATGGGAGGGTTTTTATGAAGAACAAAAAAGGAAAAAGCACGACGGTATGGCTCGCGGTTGCCTTGATGGCAGTTACGACACTGTTTGGGTGCAGCAGCAATAACAACAACGGCGGCGGAAATGTGAATGCGCCTTCAGAAAATGCCGGCACTACGAACAACGGCGGTAAAGAACAGAAAGCAGTGACGCTTAAAGTCCTTCACAACTGGAATGGCTCCGCCGGCGGAGATGTAGATACAACAGCTATCGAAGCGGTTATTAAAGAAAAAACCGGGATCACCATTGAATGGGAATATACAAAAGGCAGCGAGGTCGAGAAGTTAAACACCATTTTTGCGACACAGGATTTGCCTGATATTTATACAGGTCCAGCTTGGGGCGGGGAATTAGACGGCATTATCAAAGCGGCGAAGGAGGATCAACTGGTTGATCTGTCCGATAAGCTCGATAAGTATCCTAACCTCGCTAAAGCGGTTGCGAAGGAGAACGTTCCTCCTGCGCTTTACGAGAAAGCGTTCGATGCCTACGATGGCAAGCAGTATTTGCTTTACCAGAATCATCCGGCTACGCCTGAGGATGCGATGGATTGGCTTTACGGCTTCTATGTCCGCAAGGATATTGCAGAGAAGGTCGGCGTTGATCCGCAATCGATCAAAACCAAAGACGATCTATACAGCTTTCTGAAAAAGATCAAGGACGCCGATCTTAAGGAGAGCGGCATGCCTGTCATTCCGCTTGGCGGCTTCCATAATGGCTGGGCTGTCGGCATCGGCAATTCGATGTTCTACGGCTCTGACTATATCGATAAGGGCGAAGGCACGCTTGAGCACACCTTTTTCTCAAAAGCTTATGAGGAATACACCCTTTATTACCGTAAAATGCTAGCTGAAGGTCTTCTGGATCCAGAAGCGTTCACGCAAACAGACCCGATTGCGAACGAGAAAATCAAGCAGGGCCGCATCGCTGTGCTGGCCGCTCACTATCCTGCTATTCTTGATGCTTCCAAGGACTACGTGAAAGCGCATCCGGGCAGTGATTATGTACCTGTTGGTCCTTTGGAGCGTGCCGGCGCTGCAGCGGACCGTCCTGCCGACCTCTCCATTCAAGGCAACAACGTAACCATCATTCCGAAAAAATCGAAAAACGTGGACGCAGCGCTCCGCTTGCTTGACTATCTCGCTTCCGATGAAGGCTTCCTTCTTGTGAGATACGGCGTACAAGGCGTTCACTGGGATATGGAAAACGGCAAGCCGGTAGCGAAGAAAGAATGGTTTGATAAATTTACAGCAGACACAACGGGCAAGATGAAGAAAAATGAAGGAATCGGCATCGGTTTGGAAAGCCTCTCCGGTCAAGACCGCATTAATTCTGTCGGCGGCGGAGACATTTGGGCAGATCAGGACCGCCTTGCTGCAATGGACAATGCGCGCAAAATTCTGCGTCCTAACGGCATCAGCGTTATTGCGGCTTACAACCCGGGCGATGTCATGATGAAGTCAACGCAATGGGAAATGCTGAAGCCGTCCATGGACAAAATCGGCGACGTATGGAAGGAAGCGATTTTTGCCAAATCGGACGAAGCGGCGCTCAAGATCATTAATGATCTGCGCGGACAGATGAACAAGACGGGTTATCAAGATGCGATCCAATTTACGAACGAAAACTTGAAGGGCAAGGAAGTCGTGTTGCTTGGAATGCCTAACTAAAGGAGGCTTCACCATTTGACGAGCAAAGCGCAAGTGAGGGCCGAGTGGACCGGTTTTCAAGAGTCGAGGCCGTATGGTCCGAAGTATGATTTGCGAGCTGACTTTGTTATGGTATACGGCATTTCGAAGGATCTGCCGCAGCGGATAGAGGGCTGGAAGAAAGCAGGTTATACGATCCATCTGATGACGGGCGTATCCTGGGGTGAGTATCAGGACTACTTGTACGGGCGTTTCGACGGACGGGAGCACTGGGATGAGGCTCAGAAGGACCGCAGCGGCAACCATCTGCTGCATGGCAAGGATGTTCCTTACATGGTACCGACGATCGCATTCGCTGAATATTTGGCATCCCATATCAAGCTTGCGATCGATTGCGGCGTGGAGGCGATTCATTTGGAGGAGCCTGAATTTTGGGCGGCCTCCGGGTATTCAGACGCTTTCAAGCGGGAGTGGCTTAATTATTACGGGGAGGACTGGATTCCTCCCCACTCCTCGCCGGATGCCCAGTACCGGGCTTCGAAGCTGAAGGCGGCTATGTATTACCGGGCGCTCGACCGGCTTTGCAGTCAAATGAAGGAGTATTCGCTTGTAACCTATGGCAGGACAGTACGTTTCTATGTCCCAACCCACAGCTTGATCAATTATACGCAGTGGCGAATTATTAGCCCTGAGGCGCTGCTTGTCTCGATGCCGGGCTGCGATGGCTTCATCGCCCAAATCTGGACGGGGACGGCTCGCACGCCCAACGTATTTAAGGGGCTGCGCCGAGAGCGGACCTTCGAGACGGCTTATCTAGAGTATGGAATCATGCAGGAGCTTACGAGGGGGACTGGACGAGATATGTGGTTTCTTCACGATCCTATTGAAGATAACCCTAGGTACAGCTGGAGCGACTATCGCAAAAACTACTGTTCTACCGTCGTTGCCTCCCTTTTGCATCCAGAGGTGAAGCAGTACGAGGTCTGTCCTTGGCCGCGCCGTTTATTCGAGGGCAGCTATCCGACCGAGGACGGGAAAGGGAAAGAAACGATTCCCGGCGACTATGCCACTGTGCTTCTGACCATTATGAATGTGCTGCGCGACATGCATAAGCATGAGGAGGCACGCGGAGAAGATCTCTACACCCGAGGAGTAGGTCTTTGTTTGTCCAACTCTGCCATGTATCAGCGGGGCGACGTTGTCCGTGAAGGTGAGCAAATGGGCGAGGCGGTCAAATATGACGGCACAACCTCCCCGGAAGAGCTGGATGCGGAGCAGAAGGAGCTTCTTGACTGGTCCTCCTTTTACGGATTGGCGCTGCCACTCGTCAAAGCGGGCATCCCGCTTAGACCGGTGCAGCTCGACAACATATTGACCTTTCCAGGTTATTTGGACGGCTACCGGGTGCTGCTGCTCAGCTACGAATTTATGAAGCCGGAGCATCCGGGCATCCATCAATCGATTGGGCAATGGGTGAGGGAGGGCGGCATTCTGATCTATGTCGGGGACGGCTCGGACCCGTTCCATTCCGTTTCGGAATGGTGGAACCGCGACAACAGCCGCCGTATCTATGCTCGTCCTGAAGAGCATCTATTCGAATCGCTTGGACTTAGCCGCAGCCCGGAAGAAGGAGAGCATAAGGTAGGCGATGGGGCTGTCCTGTTCTATAGGGAAAACCCGGCCGTGCTGTCCCGAAGCGACGATGGCGCGGAGCTTGTCAGAAGCGCAGTCAAGCGGTCGCTCGAAATCCGCGGTGAAACGGTTGATTACAAGGAAAGCGTTGCGCTGCATATGAGACGCGGGCCTTATGTCATCACTCATGTGCTGGATGAACTGGAAGCGGAGAAATCGGTTCTATTGGAAGGCTTGTTCATTGATTTGTTTGAAGCGAGCCTGCCGGTAAAGCATGCCGTGGAAATCAAATCAGGCGAGGACAGCCTGCTGTTTGATTTAAACTACTTCGATGCTGCGCAGGGGGAAGCCGGAATTCTCATAAGCTCATCGCGCATTCGCGATGAACGGATAACGGAGAATCAAATGTCCTTTGTGTCGGAATCGCCGGAGGATATCACCGTTAGTACTCGCCTGCGAATACCGAGCGAGCCTAGCAGCATTACGGCTGGCAAGCAGGCGGCTTCCTTCCAGTATGATGCGGAGTCGGGCACGGTACTGGTTCGTTATCCAGGTGTACCGGAAGGAATTACGGTTAGCGTAGCGTGGTAATACGATTGCTTCAAGAAATGCCGGCAACTGATGATGCCGGCATTTTCATTATCCAAACCGATTCGAAGGAGGGCATTTATGCGAAAAAGCATCCTATCTTTGGCATTATCGATTTGTCTGCTTGGCTCCTTGTTTACAGGTCTTACCCCTATATCGGCCAAGCCGCGCCCGGACACGGGTACGCAGGATACTTATTACGAGAAAGCGGCTTATCGGGCCAAGAAGCTGAACGTGATTAAGCTTGCCGACATGTCTGAATCAGAAAGCGTCATGATCGCTACGCTCCAAGGATTGATCGCCAATCAAACGTCGGAGCAAATTTATATTTTGCCTGATTCCGGGAACTACGGGCAATGGCTCCAAGACCTAAAGGACCATTATGGCGTCAAAACGAAGTCGTATGACGACCCATGGAAGCTGCTGAAAAATTACAAAAAATATGTTGACGGCTATCTGGTTTGGAAAAAAGGCGACAGCTCCATTAATGCGGCTTCCTCGCTCGCTCATATTAAGCAGTCCGTGCTGGTCGAGCAGAGCGATGTGCCGAAGTCCAAGGGCTACAAGAAAGTGCTGGATCTCACCGGCAAGGACGAGGCTTGGGTGAAGTCCAATTATTGGAATAAACTGGAGCATGGTCTCTTCATCGAGCAGAAGGAGGAAATGGGAGCGAAGCTTAGAGATTATGCGGCGATGACGGGAGCCTTTACGTTTTATGACGGCAACAGCGAATTTCGTCAAACGGTAATGGCTGACGCTGATCCGGACTCGGTCGTGCTCGGTTGGGGAGATGCGTCGGGCGGAGAGGATCAATTTATTAGGCCAAGCTCGGATGCAGGCGTGTTTACCTTGCCGGCCGATCACGCGTTCAACTTATCGGTACTTAGCGGCTTCAAGCTTCAGAAGCTCGAGCAGAAAAAGGCAGTTAAGCCTGCGGTGGAGGACAATGTCCATTATGTGTCGTTCGTCATGTCCGATGGCGATAATATTCAGTGGATGCTGAACGATCTGGCTGAGAAGGGCAAGCCTTGGTTCGGCAACGCGAATCGCGGCAGCTTCGATATGGGCTGGGCAATATCGCCAAGCATGATCGATCTGGCTCCTACCGTTGCAGAACGGTATTATAAGGATGCGTCCGAAGGGGATGCGTTTGTAGTGGGGCCGTCAGGCGGCGGCTACATGTATCCGAGCCGGTATCCGGCAGCGGAGCTTGATCAGCATTTGAACAGTCTTAACGATTATATGGGCAAAATGGATTTGGGGCTCGTTGAGGTCATTGACTTCAACGCGTTTAACAATACCGAGCTATGGGACAAATATACGGCGCAGCCGAATGTAGACGGCGTCATCTATTTGGAATACAGCAATCATAAGGCGCTTAACGGCGCGCTCAAATGGGCTAACGGCAAACCGATTGTTACGCCGAGAGAGATGCTGTGGGAAGGCAATGCAGGCAGCGATAACGCATCCGTTATCAATCATATCAATGCCGCGCCTCGCAATCCGAAGAGCGCGGCAGGCTACTCGCTCGTACTCGTCCATGCTTGGTCCAAATCGATGGACGACGTAAAATCGGTAATCGATCAGCTTGGCGACGATGTTAGAGTCGTTACGCCGGTTGAGATGGTGGAGCTTATCAAGGAGCAGGTGCCGCAAATCAGCAACGATGTGCAGAATAAAGTGTATCAGGCGGAGACGGACTTTGGTCATCAGACGGGCAAGCAGGATGGAGACGGCTGGTCGGCTAACGCAGCGGAGCATGCAGCGGGCCATATGCTGTTCGGACCAGGAGCTGCGGATATTCCCGCAGGCCATCATCAGGTGAAGGTAAAAGCGATGATCGACAACCGCGAGGCCGACAACAATCGGGTCTTGAATCTCGATATTTACGATACTGCCGATAACCGCGTAATTGCGGAGAAAGCGGTCCTTAGATCGCAATTCCAAAAGGCTGGCGCCTATCAAAATCTCGTCATGGAGGCTGATTTTGTTCTAGGCCATTCTTATGAATTCCGCGTCTGGTACGATGGTAATGCGAGTGTCAAAATTGACAGCGTATCGGTCATTATGGAAAGCAATCTGGCGCAGCGAATTTATGAAGCGGAGAACGATTTTGGCCACAATACTGGAAAGCTGGACGGAGACGGCTGGCTGGCGCAGATGGACCAGCATGGCGCTGGCCATATGCTTTACGGGCCGTATGTGGCAAATATTCCGAGCGGCATCCATGATATTACCTTCAAGGCGATGATCGGCAGCATCATGGGAGCCGATGATCAGGTCGCGCTGCTCGATGTTTACAGCCCAAGCCTCGATCAGGTCGTCGCTTCCAAGGAACTGAAGAGAAGTGATTTTGCAGCCGCCAACGCTTACGAGGATTTTACGCTTATCGACGTCCTATTCTCGCTTGGCAGCACCTATGAATTTAGAGTTTATTTTAATGATGCGGCGGATATCAAGTTGGATCATGTGCGCCTTGATCTGCCTGAGCAGGTCGCATCCGAAACGAATGGCATTTACTTTAAGTTTGGCGGAGGCGACGTGCAAGCTTTGTCCTTTGGCGTTGATTCCGGCGAGAAGCAGCTTCAAGCATGGGGAAAAGCTGCTCAGGCAGGGAAGCCTGACGTCAATTTGACAGCGGATGCCGCATGGTCGCTCGCTAGCGGAAGCGAAGCCGTTCGTATCAGCGAGGACGGCGTGCTGACGGTGCTTGGCGGCGGAGAAGCGATCGTCAAAGCAGCCTATAACGGGCTGGAAGCTGAGCTGCCAATTCTGGTTTCGGATACGTACGATAACCGCATATTCGAAGCTGAAAGCGCATTTGGCCACAATACCGGAGCAGCCGACGGGGACAGCTGGTCTGCGAATGCAGCAGACCACGGCGCAGGCCATATGCTGCACGGACCTGGCGTATCCGATCTGCCTTCCGGAAGCCATAAGGTCAGCTTCCGGTTGAAGATCGACGCGAATGCAGGCGATTCGAATCGGGTTTTGAATCTGGACATCTATGACGGAACGGGCAATAAGGTCGTTGGCGAGAGAGCGATTCTCCGTACCGATTTTGCAGCAGCCGACAGCTATCAGGATTTTGTAATCGACGCTGATTTTGTGACGGGGCATGCCTATCAGTTCCGCATTTGGTATGATGACAACTCGACCATTCATGTTGATCGGGTATCCGTTCGAATTCCGGCGGCGCAATAGCTGCTTGGCGAGGGAAAAGGGAGTGCCGCATAAAGTCTGTTATGACTTCATGCAAGCACTCCCTTTTCTGTGCTTCTATGCTTGAAGCTGCAAATTACGATCAATCAATGCGATGCGCTGCTCGACGCAAGCGTGAGAGCGGAGCGGATCTTCCGGCGTATGAAGGCAATAGTCGAGCAGTTGATCGACGGTAGTTGCGGCAACATGGCAGCGAGTGTCCGATGAAGCGTAGTAAATGTATACATCGCCGTTATCCTGTGCGATCACGCCATTGCAGAAGGCAACGTTGGATACGTCGCCGACGCGCTCGGTGCCCATCGGCGCGAGCAAATGGCCGCCTGGGCGATGCGTAACCTTATTAGGCTCCTGCAAATCAGAGAGGAATGCGTACAACACATAGCGCAGGCCTGCCGCCGTGTTGCGAACGCCATGGGCAATGTGGATCCACCCTTTGTCCGTCTTGATTGGAGCGGGTCCCTGGCCGTTTTTTACTTCCTTAATCGTATGATAATGACGCTCGTCAATAATGATTTCACTTTCAACAACGGCGTTCTCGATTCTTTCGGAGAGACCCCAGCCAATGCCGCCCCCTGAACCGGTGTCGATGAAGCCGTCCTGCGGACGCGTGTAGAAGGCATATTTGCCATCGATAAATTCAGGGTGAAGCACGACGTTGCGCTGTTGATTGGAGGCGGTCTTCAGATCGGCAAGACGCTCCCACTGCTTCAAATCCTTCGTTCTAACGATGCCGCATTGCGCGATGGCGCTTGATAGATCTCCCTTCGGCGCAGATGAGTCTTTTCGCTCGGTGCAGAATAGGCCGTAAATCCAGCCGTCTTCATGCTGAATGAGGCGCATATCGTAGACGTTAATATCGGGATCGCTCGTTTCCGGCAGCAGGATCGGACGCTCCCAGAAGCGGAAGCCATCAACTGGACTGTCGCTTTCTGCGATGGCAAAAAAGGATTTGCGATCATTGCCCTCTACGCGCGCAACGAGGTGGTACTTGCCGTTTAACAAGATCGCGCCGGGATTAAAAACGCAGTGTACGCCAAGCCGTTCCATGAAATAAGGATTTGTCTCCGGGTTAAAATCATATTTCCAAACAAGCGGAGCATGCGCTGCTGTCAGGACAGGATGAATGTATCGATCGAAAATACCGTTGCCAAGCGCTTCCGGCTCGTTTTTGCGCTGCACAAGCGCCTCATAGCGCTCAGTCAGCAGCTGCTTTCGTTCATTGAACTTACTCATGGGTTAAACCTCCATTAATGTGAAGTTGATGTGCCGCTTAGGCGCTCAATCATTTCAAAGCATGCGCGGCCGTTATGATAAGGGCATTTCCAAGGACTGACCTTCTCGATATTTTCGCTAGGAGTGCCGTCGCGCTTTACGCTCCAATGCCATTCGCCATGCTCTTTGTCTACCATGCAGCTTTCAATAAACCGCCATGACCGCATGGCAGCCTCGCGATATTTGTCTTCGCCAGTCATTTGATAGGCGTTATAGAAGCCGACGACCGCCTCAGCTTGCGGCCACCAATCCTTGTCCGTATCAATGAAGCCCTTTGGGCCTGCCTCGTTAAGCAAACCGCCGTCTTCGTCCACGCCTTCATTTAGCGTCGCTTCAGCCATACGGATTGCAATAGTTTTGGCGGAGGCAAGCAGTTCCTTATCGCCAAGCACCTCGGCAGCTTCAACCAGCAGCCAGCTTCCCTCGATGTCATGCCCGAATGAAATATGCTTCGATTTGCCGTTCCACTGCTCGTCGAAAAAAAGAATAAAGTGCGCGTTGTCTTCATTAATAATGTGCTTCATCGTAATTTCAATGAGCTCCTTCAGCTTGGCGTGAAGCTCATCTGATTTCCACACGCGGTATAGATTCGTATAGCCCTCCATGACATGAAGGTGAGTGTTCATCGATTTTTTCTCGTTCAAATCCTTCTCGCTCAGACTGTTGTCGTCGGTTTCCTGCCACTCGCGGGTCAGCGCTTCGAAATAGCCCTTATATTGCTGATCATAGCTGTATTTCTCGAGCGTATGGAACAGCTCGATCGCTTGCTGAAGCGCAGCTTCATTGCCTGTTGCGCGGTGATACTCGGAGAAAGCGTAGATCGCGAACGCTTGGCCGTATACTTGCTTCTTCGTTTCGGATGGCTTGCCCGCTGCATCCACAATCCAATATAAACCGCCGTATTCCGGGTCCATAAAATGCTCGTTCACATAACGATAGGCACGCTCGGCGATTTGTAAATATTGCTCGTTTCCGGTTATCCGATAAGCAGAGGCGAAGGTCCATAAAATGCGCGTGTTGAGCACCAGACTCTTGCCAGCGCCTCGACTAATGTGCAGATCTCTGCTGATAAAGCCATAGAAGCCGCCGTTTGTTTCATCAAGGGTATGCTCCATCCAAAAGCTGAGAATGTTCGATTCAAGCTCATGCTTAATACTGTCTAGCCACTGCTGGTTGCTGTCGCTCATTTGGCAGAGCCCTCCTTGATGGATTGTTCAATTTTCGCAGCGTAGTAGTCACGAACGGTTTGCTCGGCTTGCTTGCCGTACATGCAATAATCGTCATTGGAAGCAGCCTCGCTTTCTTCATAAAGACGAGCCGGCCAATCCCATAGCATGAAGCCGCCGACCCAATCGCGTTTATCGGAGGAGGCGAACATGGCCTCATAGAAACGGCGCTGTACGTCCTCGCTTGGCGCACCTTCAAGTCCCCAGTCATTTGGGATATGCTGAGAGCCTTCACGGCTTGGGCAGCCTGCTTCCATGAAGAAGAAAGGCTTATCGAATTGGGCTGCGACCTTCTCGATTCGATCCAGCTGCTCTTCCCAAGCATCGATCGGATAATAGCCGCTGGAGGAAATGAAGTCCACAGCATCCCACCAGTTGATTTGGCTCTCTTGGTATTTGTCGCAGTTATAGGTCACGATGCCGGAATACACCTCGCGAACCGCGGCGATGAGCTGGCGCCACTCGTTTTCGCGCCGATCGGTTTGAACCATCTCGCAGCCTACGCACAGCATTTCGCAGCCGGTTTCCTCGGCGATTCTCGCGTAGTGCAAAATGAATTCGGTATAGGAAGCGAACCAATCGGACCATTTAGGCTCGCACGGAACGTCGAGATCGAAGAAGTTGATATGCGCGCGCCAAGTGCCGTCTGCGCAATTGACAACGGGCTTCAAGCAAACCTGAAGCCCAAGCTCTTTCGCTTTGTGAATAGCATGACGTACCTCATCATCGGTGACGGTAGGCGCTTCCCGAAATTTGATTTCTGTCGATTGCGCATGGTCCTGAAGGGCGCCAAGTGCAATAGCTGTCCAATTCACGCTTAAACGCTCGGTCATCAGCTCCATGGAGCGGTCTGCCAAAGCTCCAGTCCATGTGCCGCGCACGCCTGTCCAGCCCCATGTCATTCCGCCTATATAGGCTGCTTTGCTCGTCATTTGAGTCGCCTCGCTTTAATTTTGATATTTTTGTTATCGCTAATAAATAATTTTGTTATGTACCAAGTAAACATGATTCCTGCTTTGTTTGCAATACCTTTCTTCAACCCTGTGCCACTTCATAATTTAGCTTCCTTTAATAACCGGATTAATGGCCTGTTTAGTTAGTAAAACGAGCTGTTAAACGGAAGATAGCGTTTTCAACAAATGTCAGTTGAAGACTATAAATAATATTTTAAACCATTTTAGAACCGTTTTTTATGCAGTATCATTCAAATGTAAGCGGAATCAAAACGAGCTGAGGGGGATTTACAAAATGAAAAAAACTATTTCGTTAGCACTTGTTTCTGTAGTTATGCTAACAACGTTAGCTGCTTGTGGTGAAAACAATACGAATTCGAACTCCAATGCAGCAACGAACAAGCCGGCTGCTAACGACACAGCAACGAACAAGCCGGAAAATGGCGGGGCGGAAGAAGCATCCAAAGTAACAGGCGAGGTTGTATTCTTGACAAACCGCACAGACATGATCGACAAGCAATACGTGGATTACGAGAAACGCTTTGAAGAGAAATATCCTGGCGTGGATCTTAAATTCGAGGCGATTACGGATTACGATAAAACGTTGAAAATCCGCATCGCTTCCGGCGATTTCCCGGATGTCGTGTTCACGCCGACAATTCCAAACGCAGAGCTTCCTAATTACTTTGCTCCACTTGATGACATCGCGTTCTCCGGCGACATTCATTTCAAGGATTTGAAGGCTCAGGAAGGCAAAATGTACGGCATATCCTCCGGCGGCTCGACAGTCGGTATCGTCTACAACAAAAAAGCGTTCGAGAAAGCGGGCATTGCGGCGCTCCCGAAAACATACGACGAGTTCCTTGCCGCTTCGCAAAAGCTGAAAGATGCAGGCATCGTGCCGCTAGCTTCGAACTTTAAAGACAAATGGCCGCTTGATACTTGGGTATACGATATTCCGACGCTTATCGGCGGAGCATCCGATCACCAAAACAAACGGGCAGAATCCGATACGCCTTACACGCTTGACAATGCATACGGCAAATCATGGGGCATCGTTCGTGAATTGTATACAAAAGGCTTCCTGGAAACAGACGTGAACTCCACGAACTGGGAGCAATCGAAAAAAGATATCGCATCCGGTAAATTCGGCATGTACCTGCTTGGCAACTGGGTTATCAACCAAGTTATCGAGAACGGCGCTCCAGCCGAGGACGTAGGTTTCTTCCCATTCCCTGCCGACAACTCCGGCGAGGCGAAAGCGCCGCTTAACCCGGATTTCTTCTATGCGGTTAACAAAAACGGAAACGTTGAAGCAGGCAAGGCATTCGTTCAATGGATGATCGAGGAATCCGGCTATGACGATTTTGCAGGCTTCATCCCGACTTTGAAGGACAAAGAATCCAAGCTGCCGCAGCTTGCTGAGTTCAACAGCTTAAGCCCTAAATTCTTTGAGCCAGCAGCACCGGTAGATGCTGCGACAGAAATTCAAAACAAAGCACAGCTTGACCAAGCTGCTGTCGTTCAAGAGTTCGTATTGTCCAAAGATCCTCAGAAGGTGCTCGACAAAGTGAATACCGCTTGGGCGAAAGCGAAAAAAGATCTAGGTCTGTAAGGGTAGCGTGCAGGATGGGTGACAGCAAGCAGGTTATTCATCCTGCATCTTCCGATTAGAAAGACGCAGGAAGGACGGGGTTGTCTCATGTTTAGCAGGCTGCCTTTTAAAACGCAAAAGAATTACGTAATCATTGGATTTGTCGCATTGCCGCTGCTGCTGCTGCTGACATTCGCCTATTATCCGGCGCTTGAGCTTATTCGTTTAAGTTTTACAAGCTGGGACGGACTAAGTCCGAATAAACCTTGGATCGGCTGGTCGAATTATAAAGAGGTATTTGAAAATCCAGCCATATTCGGTGTCTTTAAACATAACTTTGCCTATTTCGCTGTAGGAATCGTACAAAACATTGCGGCGATTTATTTCGCTGTCGTGCTGAACAGCAAGCTGAGAGGGAAAAACTTTTTTCGCCTGCTGCTCTTCTTGCCGTACATCCTTAATGGCGTTGCTGTAGCATACTTATTCGGTTACGTGTTCGATACGACAAATGGATCGTTGAATTACTTGCTTGGACAGCTAGGCTTTGACGCCTTGTCCCAAACGAGCTGGCTTGGGAACGGGTCATTCGTCAATTATACGCTGGCTTCCATCGGCTTCTGGCGTTTTATGGGCTTCAACATGGTCATTTATTTGGCGGCGCTTCAGTCCATTCCGAGCGATATATATGAAGCGGCATCGATTGACGGCGCGAATGGCTGGCAGAAGTTCATCAGCATTACGCTGCCGAACATTTACAAAATTATCGAGCTTAATCTGTTCCTGACCGTTACCGGCGCATTGGAAGTGTTTGATCTCCCTTATATTCTTACGAAGGGCGGGCCTGCCGGATCGAGCGAAACCTTTGTTATGAAAATCGTCGAGACGGCCTTCCAGTTTAACAACTATGGCTTAGCATCCGCGATGAGCGTAGTTTTGTTGCTATTTGTTGTAATCGTATTGTCGATTCAACGCTTCTTGTTGAATGGAAAGGGGGAATGATCGATGAATAAATCCAATAAGCTTTGGGACACGATCAAATATATCAGCCTCATATTGGTTGCATTTGCGATATTGTTCCCGCCGTATATTATCGTTGTGAATGCCTTCAAGACGAAGGATGAATTTCATGGCAAATCAACCATCTCATTGCCTGACAGCTTCCTCTATTTCAAAAACTTCGGTCAAGCGTTCAAGCAAGCCGATATGATCAACGCGTTTGGCAATACCTTGTTCATCATTGCGATAACGCTTATTTTGAATATTTTGATCGGATCGGCGTTTTGTTACGCGGTTGGACGCTTTGATTTCAAATTCAAGGGACCGATTGTCGGCTTGTTCTTGTTTGCGACGATCATCCCGGCCATTACAACGCAGGTCGTCAACTACAAAACGATTCAGGCGCTTGGCTTGACGAACAATTTATTGGGCCCTGTGCTCATTTATGTAGGCGCGGATATTTTGCAAATCTACATCTATCTGCAATTCATTCGGAATATCCCAAACGAGCTGGATGAAAGCGCCATGCTGGAGGGAGCTTCGCTTATCCGAATTTTCCGCTCCATCATTTTCCCGCTGCTGGCGCCAGCGACGGCAACCATCATTATTTTGAAAACGATCAGCATCTACAATGATATGTTTATCCCGCTGCTCTATTTGCCGAGGGCTGAGCATGTCGTTGTATCTACGTCGCTTATGCGCTTCTTCGGGGTCAATAGCGGCGATTGGCAAATGATATCTTCAGCGATTCTCATTATTATGATTCCAACTGCCATTCTTTATATTTTCTTGCAAAAGTACATTTTCGCGGGTGTGACAAGCGGTGCGGTGAAATAAGCCGCCCGCTTGTTTCACGTTGCGGAGGTGCCGATTTTAGCGCAAACTAGGAGGGATATGCGGAAGGAGCGAGCAGGAATGAACATCATGATAGCAGATGATGAGGAGTTTATACGGTTAGGGCTCGAAAAGATATTAACGAAAATGGATTTGGACATTAAAGTCATCGGCTCATACAGCAACGGAATGGATGCGTGGTCGCATATTTCAAAGCTGGGGGAAGGCGAGCTGGATGTGCTTATAACCGATATCAAAATGCCAATGATGGATGGGCTGAAGCTCATCGAGCATTTGCGCGGCAGAACCATTGCGACCATCGTTCTGAGCGGCTTTAGCGAATTCGAATACGCGCGGAAGGCGCTGCGCCAAGGCGTGCGCGATTATTTGCTTAAGCCGATCGACAAGGCGAATTTATATGACCTGCTGGTTAAGATCAAGCTGGAGCGCAGCGAGCAGGAATCTGCTTCAGCGGCGGCGGGTGCAATTGACCTGTCGCAGGAAACCATTACGAAGGAAAAAGAACATCATGTTATCGAGCAGATGAAGGCCATTTTGGAGGAGGAGTACGGCAAAAACTTCGAAATGGAGCGAATGGCGGAAACGGTAGGGATGAGCGCCAATTATTTGAGCCGACTGTTTAAGCAGGAAACGGGTATAACGCTGACTGACTGTTTGATCGACATTCGGATTGAGAAGGCGAAACAGTTTTTGACCGATCATCCGAATTTGAAAAACTACGAAATTTCGCAGCTGGTCGGCTACAGCGATCCGGTTTATTTCAATAAGCTGTTTAAAAAAATGGTGGGAGTGACGCCTAAGGATTACAAGGGCAAGCACCGGTAAGCGGGTAGCAAAATCGGATAAATTCACTCATCGGAACTACAGTCCTCTCATCACAAATTCATGAGTTCAAAATCCCTGACACAAAACCGTATTACCGGATAAGACGGTCTCAAATATGAATTGAAAAAGCCTCCAACCACACCTTGAAAGTGGAGTTGGAGGCGTAGCTTTCTTATGATCCACGCTTCAACGGTGGACGAAAGAAACCATGATAAAGGTTTGGGACAGCCTCTTTTCTTTATATCCAGTGTAGTTTGACGCTAACGTATGCTCACCCTGACACTTACTCATTTACCCCCCCACTTGTTTGACTGAGCACGTTTTCATCAAGAATGGAACTAGATACCAAGGTTATGACGATTGTTACTTTTGGGATAGCCAATGTAAGTATGCAGATAGCATGCTACAATGCCCACCATTTGAGATAGAGGTATGGATCAATGGCGCGATAGTCCGGCGTCCGCTTGTAAATGCCGAAATGAAGGTGGGTAACGAATTTGCCCTCCGTTCCTACGAGACCGTATCCGCTGCTGCCTACATAGCCAATAAGCTGGCCAGCCTTGACCTTGACGCCTTCCTTGATGCCAGCAGCATATTTGGATAAGTGCGCGTAATAAAAATCGGTGTTATCGTCGACTCGAATCGTAAGCCGCCAGCCGCCAAGGTCATTCCAGCCTGCTTTGACAATCGTGCCAGCCATCGCGCTGTAAGCAGCTGTTCCTTTGGCAGCCATTACGTCAACGCCTTCATGGGGGCGCACCTTTGAGCCAGCATCCGACCAAGAGCGAGCATCTGCGTAGCTGTTCGAGAATGGCGTATAGGTTCCTTTTGCGAGCGGGAACACACCGTTCAAGAATTGGCTGGGCTTTTTCGGAATTCGAATGCTAAGCCCAGCCCAAATATTGTTTGGGTTCGTCTGCGGGTTGGCCGCAAGCAGCTTATCGAGTGGAACATTGTGCCGCTGTGCGATCTTCCACATCAAATCGTTCGGAAGAACGGCAGTGGTCGTAAATTGTTGCGGGTCAGGTAAGATGAGCTTCTGGCCAATTACTAGCGAGTCTGATTTAAGTCCGTTCAGTTTTTTTAATTGTTCAGCACTCGTGCTGTTCTTCGTCGCGATTAACCATAGCGTGTCATTTTTTTGTACGGTGTAGGAAGCGGCGGAGCCAATTCCAGGTGAAACGGTTAGGAGGGCTAACAAAGCGGTGCTGCAAACGAGCTGTTTTATTCTCTTATTCATGCAGTAACGTCCTCTCAAAGTAGCAAATGTGTCCACCTTTACCATTTTAATAGCTTAAGCGTTTTATATTTAGCGGTAAATATTGGGCGTTCGCAGGTCAACGATTTTGGTCAGTCGATGTTTTTGTATTCATATCTTTATACTTCATATTAAAATTGTGCAATTAAACTATCATTATCAATACACTTTAATGTGAATATAGTGAATTTTATAGTGATGAGATGCAGGCGATTATGAGAAAAAAATTAATCTATTGTCCCCCTGTCAACTACCGCCGCCTCCTTGCTATCCATGATTTATACGGTGAGCGGAGATAAAAAAGAGGCTGGTCTTCCGTCTGCTGACGGTCGGCTGGCCTCTCTTTATTTGATATAGATGCCTCCAAAGGGCAGCACCTCGCGCAAAATTCTTTTGATAAATCCGCCGTTTTGCAGCTGCTCCTCAAGCTCCGCATCGCGCGAGCCCGTTTGAATAAGCACGGGGCCGCTGCCGCGAATTTCCCACTGCACATTCATATGCTGGCTTGCAAGCTTATTGCCGTAGACAGACAGCTGTATGGATGCATGCTCGGGGTATGCAACAAGCGCTCCTGTCTCTACGTACAGAGGGCAGTCCGGCTGAAGCTGAATCGACCTGACGTCCCCGGCTGTTATGATGCCGAGCATGCCTGGACCGGAGAAGCGCATACGGACAAACTCTTTCGTGATCCATGCGTTTTTAAGCTTTTGAATAACGGATTTCAGCTGCATGCCATCTGAGAAAAAGATGACATGGCGAAAATCGAATAGCAAATCGCTTTTCGCTTCGATTTGTATCGTTTCAAGCGAGCAGCCGGCAGGCAAGCCGATGATGAACTCGGAGGGACCGGATATCTGGGAACGAATCCAACGTTTCTTGCGATACATTCCGGCCAAATCCATGAAGCGATCCTCCCGATGATACGGCTCGCCCTGATAAGCAATTATTGATTTTGGATGGAGCACATGGAGCTTGTCCGCGCCTTCAAGGCTGACCTGCACATGCCCGGTTTGGGCGGGGACGGTTATGTTCATCCGCTAATTCCCCTTCCGCGGGTGCCGCGATGCTTGCGCCATGCCATATACCGCCAGACGCGTATCGCTGCGATATAAAAAATAAATAAGGCTACAATAATGACAATGGTATTGATCAGCTTGTTGAACACAGAGTGACGGTCCTGCTTCATACGCTCCATCTCTGCTTGCATGCTCGCATTTTGCGCGATAAGCTGTTCATTTTGCTGGCGAATCTGCTCATTTTGCTTAAGCAGGTTTTGTTGCGTTAAAGCATATTCCGCTGCTGCCTTGGCAGACTCCTCGAGCTGCTGCTGTTGACCTGCAAGGGCTTCCTTCGCTTCGATATATTTTTGCTCAAGCTCTTCTATTTTCTTAGGTGTATTGTAAATGTCGTTGATTGTATCAAAGAAGCCAGCGTGCGCGGCAGGCTGCGGAATAGCGATGAGAATAAAGGATAAGAAGCATAAAAGCGAGAGTGATTTCATCGATGGCTGTCGCATCATATTCTCCCTTCAGTTTTCGACATAAGAGGGGCTGATGCTTACATTTTACAGTCTTTCTCGACAATAGTCACTCTTGTCCTATATTTGGCTGATTATAGATCACCGAAAAAAAAGGATACCAGCGAATTCGCTGCTATCCTTAAAGCATTTCCTATTTTTTAACGTATAAGCGGCTCGTTTCTTCCCATATGCCGCCGGGCTCAAGTGACACAAGTCCGATTTGCTCGGCTGGAAGGTTGACGTTAGGCGCATTGACCAGATTAAGCTGCGGCTCCGGACAGAAGAAGCCAGGCGTAGCATTGTTGTTCCAGATCATCCACTGCTTGTAGGCCGTTCCGACATCGTAAACGAGCGTAACGCCGCTGCGTGTATCGGTAAGCTCCATCGTGTTGCGGCCGTTTTGCGGCTCGGTTGTGTAATGGTTGTCCATCGACTCCCAGAAAGGCGAGAGGCCTGTCGTCTTCATCTCTTCTTCTTTAGCAGAAAGCGGTTGGTAATTGCCAGTCGGCAGCATCCGCTCATTAAGCTCCCAGCGCTTGCCGATCGTGAGGGTGAAGCGATAATCATCAGATGTACTGCCCGGATCGAACGGCGCATTGATCGCCGTGTGGAAAGCGATCAAGCATGGCATCGCATCCGTTCCTTCATTATGTACCGATACATGCTGGAGAAGTCCTGTTTCGTTCAACGAATAGCGAAGCTTCAAGGTGAAGCGATGCGGCAAATACGTATAAATCGGGTGGCTCTCGTCAATGGTAATTTTGAGCGATACGTAGCATTCTGTTTTGTTTGTGCCAAAATCCTCTACGCTCCATGCAGCTGTATGGAAAAACCCGTGCAGGTGGTTGCCGGTTTTCGCTTCGTTGACAGGAAAGGTATAGGTTCTGCCGTTCCAAGTAAAGGTGCCATCCTCATAGCGGTTAGGAGGGAACAGAACAGGAATGCCATGAATGCCCGGGTTTGCTCTGAAGCTGTCCATTTCCTCTATTGAAGGCTCACGCAAAAAGGTAAAGTTGTTTTCTTTATCGCGAAATGCGATGAGATTAGCTCCAACTGCCGGCAATACAGCCGCTTCATAAGCTCCCCATTGCAGCCAAACAGCCTGCTCGTCATTAAATAATTGCTCGAATGCTTGTCCTTGCGTAGACATGAAAATCCTCCTAAAAAGTTTTTGAAGAAAAACTTTATTCGTCGTTGTATTCGTTTGAAAATCATATTCAAACTAAGAATAGCAGGACGGGGACAAACAAACAACCGCCATACTTCCCAAGATGCGGGAATATGGCGGTTGTTTGTGTACTACGGCGTAATGCGCAAATCGTTGCTCGAAGCGCGCTGCGAGAACAGCTGCTGAATGACAAACTGCTTGCGGCGATTAACCGAAACTTGCTTCGAATCGGCGATCTCAGAATCGAAGTGGATGGTGCCGCCTTCGATCGTCTTGATTTTGCCGATATTAATGTAGCAATTGGAATTGACCGGGTAGAAGCTGCTTTCATGAGTTAACTGGTCAATCTGCTCGGCAGTCATACGCTTCTTTATATTATAGTTTCTGCCGTGGAAGCTTACGAGCCCTTGCATGCCAAGCTTGAAGTAAAGCACATCCGACTCAAGCTCGAAATCCTCATAGACATTCCGTCCGCTCAGTACTTCATTCATCATCTCATTTTCCCCCTTTAGAAATGTGAACCACTGATTGTTAGCGCTTACATTGTAACATGTTACAATGAATTTTGTGAAGTCTTTTATAAAAAAAAGACATTGTTTGCTGGAGCGGCATGTGCTATGGTCACTGTAATGCCAAAAAGACAGAGAGGTTGAGTGCAAATGACAAACCAAAATGGACAACCAACATCAAGCGGGACTCTTTACATAGGTTCGTATGGAACCGCGGAAGAGTCGACTATTCACGTATGCAAGTTCAATAACAAGACAGGCGCGTTGGAAGTTATACAGCAAGTTAACGGGCTGGAGAACGCTTCTTACTTAACGCTTCATCCTAGCAGCAGCCGTTTGTATGCGGCAAGCGAGACGGGAGCAACGGGAGACGAAATCGGAGGCTCGGCCGCTTCGTTTGAAATCGATGAATCGACAGGCCTGCTAAGCAAAACAAGCAATCGCTTTCTAACGCATGGCGCGCACCCTTGCTATATAAGCACGGATGAGGAAGGAAAGGCGCTGTTCGCTGCCAATTATACGGGCGGTAACGTTGCCTTATTGCCAATTGCGGCAGGCGGCGAGCTGGAAGCGGCTGCTTCCGTTCAGCAGCATACTGGCGAGCTTGGGCCAAACGCAGCGAGACAGGATGCTCCGCACGCGCATTGCATCGTGCCGCTTGATGGTTCGCCCTTTGTATGCGCAGTTGATTTAGGGATCGATGCAGTCGTGATTTATCGCTACGATAATGAGCGGCGCATGCTTGCTCACCATGGGATCAGCAAGGTTCATCGCGGCGCTGGACCGCGTCATCTGATTTTCCATCCGGCATTGCAGGCAGGTTACGTGATGAATGAGCTGGATTCCACCATTACGGTGCTTAAGGTCGATAAAGAGTGCGGCGTCTTAAAGGCAGGCCAAACGATTTCTGCGCTGCCGTCTGACTTTGATGGCTATAACGATGCCGCAGATATTCATTTGGGCTTGTCTGGGCGTTATTTGTACAGCACTAACCGCGGGCACAACAGCATAGCCGTATTTGCTGTCGATCAAGGCAGCGGGGAGCTCGCGCTGATCCAGCATATCGATTGCGGAGGCGATTCACCGCGCAATTTTGCCATTTCGCCGGATGGCGGTCATTTGCTTGTCGCACATCAGAAGACGGGCAATGTTGTCGTATTTACGGTAGATGAGGAGAGCGGTCTGCTTTCAAAAACAGATTCGTCCCTACAATTAACAAGCCCCGTATGTATTAAATTTTCTTCTAAATCATGAGCAATCACTTTGACAAGGCAACGGAAATAAGATGTTTTCGTTAGGAAAGGCAGGTCCTATTTATTATGTCAGCGCCACTTGCGACGACAGGCACAAATAAAACGGCAATAAAATCCGCTACCGTATATGCCATATTAATATGCATCAGTTCGGTGCATCTCATGAATGACATGATGCAATCGGTCGTGTCTGCCTTGTTTCCGGTTCTTGAACAATCGTTGAGCCTTAGTTTAGCGCAAATCGGCTGGATCGCTTTTACGCTCAATATGACCTCCTCCGTCATGCAGCCCGTAGTCGGCTTGATTTCGGACAAAAGGCCTGCGCCTTGGATGCTCCCGGTCGGAATGTTCTCCAGCATGCTGGGAATGATAGGCCTGGCTTTTGCCCCCAATTTCTACATGGTGCTGCTTGCGGTTGTGTTCGTAGGACTTGGTTCGGCCGTGTTCCATCCGGAGGGCTCTCGCGTCGTGCATTTGGCTGCCGGAAACCGCCGAGCCTTCTCCCAGTCGATCTATCAGGTTGGCGGCAACTTTGGCCATATGCTTGGACCACTAATGACGATGCTGATCTTTTTGCCATTTGGGCAGAAGGGTGCGATTTGGGGCACTTTGCTTGCTGTTACGGCCATTATTATTTTAATGAAGGTAGTTCCTTGGTATAAGACGCAGCTAGCCGTACATGATGGGAAAATGCAGCAGCGTAAGGCTGCCGGCAAAGTAAAGGCGGCGCTTGCGCCCAAGGTCGTAGCATTCGCGCTCGCCATCTTGTTTGCAATCGTTTTTGCTCGTTCCTGGTATGCTGCCGCTATCGGAAACTTTTATCAGTTTTACCTAGTAGAGACTTATCATTTGACGATTAAGCAAGCGCAGGTTCCGCTATTTTTATTTTTGGCAGCCGGCGTGGCAGGGACTTTCTTAGGAGGCATACTGGCGGATCGGATCGGACGCAAAAAAATGATGCTGATTTCGATTCTCGGAGCAGCGCCGTTCGCGCTTCTCCTTCCGCATTTGCCGTTGGCCTGGGTGTACCCGTTGATCGTCGTGCTAGGCTTTATTTTACAAACCGGCTTTTCGGTCAGCGTCGTATATGCGCAGGAGCTTATGCCAGGCAAGGTTGGCACCGCTTCGGGCCTTATCACTGGTCTTGCGTTCGGTATGGGCGGACTTGGCGCTGTTGTTCTCGGCTATTTGGCAGATTCGCGCTCACTCAGCTTTATTATGTTAGCATGCAGCGCTTTGCCGCTGATTGGGCTGTTAGCCATTAAGCTGCCAAAGGACCGGAAAGAAGCTCTGTAATGTGGATTGTAATGAATAACAGCTGCTTGAAGGAGTATTCCTTTGGGCGGCTTTTTTTTGTTTGCAAATTTAATATATTGAAATAAACCAAACAAAATTATATAATGTCTATAAATTTAACAAACGGAATAATGAGGTGTTTGCATATGGATCATGAAGAACGGTTTTGGGTATCGACGATAGAAGAGTTGAAACAGGGTTATGTGTTTGAGGAAGCGGAAGGCTTTTATTATTGCCTCATATGCGGTGAGCGCTTCGAGGATGGCGAAATATTTCATGACGCACAAGCTGGACGCTCGTATGAGGCTCGCAAATATGCAGCGCTTCATGTGAAGCAGGAGCATGGCTCCATGCTTGATTATTTGCTTGAGCTCGATAAGAAGCAGACGGGTTTAACCGATTTGCAAAAAGAGCTCATCCGCGGGTTTGCCGATCATTTGTCCGACACCGAGATGATGAGCCGTACGGGCGCGGGCAGCGCCTCGACGATTCGAAACCATCGGTTCGTGCTGAAGGAGAAGGCGAAGCAGGCGAAGCTGCTGCTCGCCATTATGGAAATGATGGAGGAAGGCGCCGTTGCAGCGCCGCGCTTCGTGCCCGTGCACCGCACGGCGAAGCAGGTGGATGAGCGATATGCGATTACCGAGGTTGAGTATGACGAGCTATTGAAGCAATATTTGCCGAATGGACCGGAAGGCCCGCTGGAATCATTCCCGCGCAAGGAGAAGCGCAAAGTTGTGCTGCTGCGCCATATTGCTTCATATTTCGAGAGAGGGGTCCGATATACGGAGAAGGAAGTGAATGCGCGGCTCAGCACCTTCTGGGAAGAGGATTACGCGACGCTTCGCCGCTACTTGATTGAATATGGTTACTTGGACCGCAAGGACGATGGCAGCACTTATTGGATCAAGGACGCAGGCGGAGTGCAGCAGGAGCAGGCGGTACCGAAGGCAGCCTCGGCAGGCAAGCAAGGGAAGGCTGGGAAGAAAAAGGCGGCGAAGGAAGAGCAGAAGCAGGAGCAGAAGCAGGAGGAAGTACGGGAGGTTGAAACAAAAATGGATAAGGCAAGGCGTAAGCAACTGACGGCTGATTACCAGGAACGCGAACGGACAATGGGTGTATTTCAGATAAAAAATAATGCCAATGGCAAAATCTATGTGGGAGGCTCCACTAATTTAGATGCGCTATGGGGAAAAGAACAATTTGTTCTTAATATGGATACACATCCGAATCGTGAGCTTCAGAAGGAATGGAAGCAATTTGGCGGCGAAAATTTTTCTTTTCTCATACTAGAGACCGTTAAACTTGAGCAAAAGATTCGTTATGATTATAAAGACGTTTTGGACCCAGTAGGCCGTCAGCCCGTTGATTTGGTTCGTCAATATAATCGGGGAGTGGGAGATTTGAAGGAGCAGTGGGTAGAGAAGCTGCAGCCCTTCGGGGAAAAAGGCTACCATGGCCTTGCCGATAAAGGCAACGGTTAAGAAACATTTTTGAAGAGGGAGAGTGTGGAAGAGTATGTCTGCTAAAGTGGTAGCTGGAGCGGGAGATAGCTTGCTCCGCAACAAGTTTTTTCAAACGATTTTGCTGTCAAATGTATTGCTGCAAATCGGGATTTGGGTACGCAACTTTGCGATTTTGATGTATGTAACAGATAAGACGAACGAAGATCCGTTCGCGATTAGTTTGATGGGGTTTGTGGAATTTTTGCCGATTTTCGTATTCTCGTTTATTGGCGGAACGTTTGCTGACCGTTGGAAACCGCGTCTAACGATGATTTGGTGTGATTTCCTATCCGCCTTATCCGTATTTATCGTGCTGATTACGCTTCTATATGGATCATGGCATATGGTCTATTTAGCTACATTCGTGTCCGCGATATTATCGCAGTTCTCGCAGCCATCGGCCATGAAGCTGTTTAAGCAGCATATTCCGGCGGAGCAGGTGCAATCTGCAATGGCGATGTTCCAATCGCTTATTGCGATCTTCATGGTACTCGGGCCGTCGCTCGGCGTAATGTCCTATCAAAAATTCGGCATTGAAATTTCGATCGGCGTCATGGGCGTTGCCTTTCTATTGTCGGCTGTCGTCTTGTTCCGTATCCCTCGCGACCGTGAGGTAGAGAAAAGCGAAATAGTTGCAAACCGACAATTTTGGCAGGAGCTTAAGGATGGATTTAACTATGTATGGCGCAGTCCGGTATTGAAGGCGCTGGGCGGAACGTTCGCTCTGGCTGGGACGGCGGTCGGTATTGCCCAAACGCTTGGCTTGTTCATCGTGCTTGAACGACTGGGTCAGCCGAAAGAATTTTTGCAATATATGTTGATGGTCAACGGAATTGCAATGCTAGTTGGCGGCGGAGCGGTCATGGTCGTTGCCAAAAAGATTGCGCCGCAAAAGCTGCTTGCACTCGGCCTTGTACTTAGCTCGCTGTGCATGATCGGCACTGGATTATCGACGAGTGTTCCAATTACACTGGTACTGCAGTTTATTAGCGGACTAGGCTTCCCGATGATTCAAATCGGTATTAGCACGATGATTTTGCAGTGGTCGGAGGAATCCTATACGGGTCGAGTTAATGGCGTGCTTACCCCGATGTTTATGGGAATGATGGTCATTATGACGCTCGTTTCCGGACAGCTGAAGGTGGTATTCCCGTTAGTCGGCATCTACATCGTAGCAGGTTCGATTATGTTCTTGGGCATGCTGCTGCTAATCCCGTTGTTCAAGCATAAGCCGCTTGTCGCTCAATCTACCAATTAGTCTATTGGAGGATATTGACAGATTCTGCCTCTGTGAAGTAACATCTATTTTAATGAATATGACGTATGGCGAAGCACGCTTACACCCTCGGATGGGGGAGGGGCGTGCTTTTTTGTGCTGCGTCGGTAGTGTCTCTGGGAGAGGGGCCTGCTGAGGGTGGAGAAGCGAGACTGTCGAAAAATGACAAAAGCTGGTGATGGAAGGGAGGAAAAAAGAAGGGAAAAGGGATAGGCGGAAAGAAATGGTATGTTGTGCTGTAAAAAAATGTGTATTTTAAGAGCTGTCAACAATATAAATGGGAGTGGTTGAATATGCAAAAAATAGGACGAGTCATACTAGTGATAACTTTACTGGTGACATTGCTGATGAGCGTGCAGGCAGCAGCTGCAGCAGCGGCTTTTATAGATACGAAGACCCATTGGGCGAAAAAGGAGATTGATACAGCAGTTGCTCAGGGCTGGATCAATGGTTATGATGCCAAAACCTTTAAACCAGATTCAAACATAACGCGGGCTGAATTTTTAAAATCGCTTATAGCCGCATTGAAAATCAAAGCAGAAGACACGGATACGCCATTTGCGGATGATGCCGGCTGGTTTCGTTCTTACATCGCTTCTGGATTGAAGCTATCGATTATTAAGGTTGGCGATTATAAAGAGAATACGTTTGAGCCTAATCTTCCGATTACGCGTGAGGAGATCGCTCGCATGACGATTCGTGCGCTTGGTAAGGATGCAGAGGGAGTAAAGTCGGGTTATTTGGCAGTCGCTAAGAAGCTGGAGATTATGAAGGGTTATCCGGATGGAACGATGGGCGGGGAGAAGAATGCTACCCGCGCGGAGGCTGTGGTGATGATTGCGAATACGTTGACGGCGAAGAATCCTCTCGCGCAAGTGACAGCTTATCCAAAAACGAAGGAGCAGTTGAATGCGTTGATTCAGTCGTTGCCTAGTTTTAAGGGGAATACAACATTCGGTAGGAAACAAGCGCTACTTATTAATTTAAAAGGGACAGATGTATTTTCAGATAACACTGTTTTAATTGAATATGTTGAAGAATATAAGAGAATATCACTTAACACATACATTTCTTCACCTGAAGTTAGAAATTTAGTAAAGGATATATTAAAATTCTATTATCCTAGTAGTTTTGAAAAGGCATATAGTAATTATATTAAAGTAGAAAAATTAAAATCCACAGATGAAGGAAGTAATATACAAACAACTTACGACGGAAAAATTTTCATAGTGTATAAAGGTAGTGATGAGATGGGTGTTTCAATTAAAATTGGAGGTTAAATCTGTTGAAAAATTTACGGAAAAGAACCCTTTTATATGCCCTGTCAATTTGTTTTTTGCTAATCTTACCAATTAATGTTGAGGCTGCAACAAATTGCTTGGCACCTTCTGAATATAGCGAATTGGCGAAAGAATATATGGAATATTATAATATTCCATTAGAGGATTCAAAAAAGCGGGCATTAAATGAGAAGTTTCTACTAAACCATTCTAACATTGGTTCAAATGTCATCGTATACGGTTGTCCTTCCGATGTAGATAAAACTGTCCAAGATATAAAAAAAGGGCAATATCGATATCTTGGATGGGATATTGAAGGTAATTTATATCGGAATTGGATGTTTGAAAGTGATTTAAATGCTACGAAAAGTGTAGCGAAAAACTGGGTTAAATTGCCTTGGGAAACAGCAACAGGGCAAATGAAAAATATAAAGGTTACAAACTTATCACAGCATCCTGATGTTACTAAATGGCTCACAGAAATGAAAGATCCATATGGGCATTCTAAAACATTCTTAGAAAGCTATAACAAATTAAAGAACACAAACTGGACAGCTGATATTCTCATGGACTACGTTATTATACAACAAGCCCGTACAAAGTTCTCTCCAGGCGTAGTTCAAATGTGGAATATATGGCAGCCTGACGGCTCTTGGTGGTATGAAGTCTTTACAATACCAGCAGAAAAAATTGATCCACCGCCTTCAAAACCTGATCTTGTCATTAAAGAGATAGTTATTCCGGCGGATGCTTGGGTTGGCGACTCAGTACCAGTAAAAATTACAACAGAAAATAAAAGTAAAAAGGTAGGCAGTGGTTCATTTACAGTAGGCATCATCGGAACAAACATCAAATCAGAAGTCATTTCAAACATACCTCCTGGACAGATTAAAACGGTTACCGTGAATGTTTCCTCAACAACAAGCGGTATTAAGAACTTCACCGCTAAAGCGGATTTTGGTGAAGCCGTTGCTGAATCAAATGAGACGAACAACACAAATGATTTCAAAATCGCTTTTAACAAGAAAAACGAGCCAACAACGCCAATCGCCATTATAAGTCACCTGCAGGGCGATCATCGAACCGAGCCTGAAATTACGATCAAACCATCGATCGATCCCAAGCTGGACGATAAGCTATCCTATTCACCCGGCAAAGAACCGATCACGCTTTACGAGTGGAAATACAAGACACCAAACGGGAATACCATCAACAAAAAACCTTTAACAAATAACTTTGCAACTTTAGGAAAATACCTTGTTGAACTTCGCGTAACCAACAGCAAAAACAAAGTGTCAGACTGGGCAAAATTGATCGTTAACGTGTCAACCGCTCCAGCTACGCCGAAGCCAAGCGCAACGCCAACTCCGAGCAGCACGCCTATAGCAACGCCCACCTCTCCCCCTTCACCAACCCCTAATCCGATGGATCTAGCTATTCGGTTTGTGCCGGATATGATTATTGCAGGGGAAAAGTCTTCATTATTAAACACATCTTCCGGCTACGATACTTTTGAGTGGGACTTTTCGCCAGAACTTGAAGCAGTCCTTCCGAATAAGAGCAATCTTGAATTTAAAGATGTAACCTATAACACGGTGGGCGATTATTCAGCCAAATTTACAGGAACTAATGACCGAGGATCAATGAGTACATCGGCTCGACTAACGGTAATTGATCCAAAGCCTGTAGCCATTGTCTCAGGGGTGACTCGGATCACGGAAGGTCGGCCATTTCCTGTCCCGTTTCATCTCAATGATTCCTATACGCCGCTCGAATTTCGTGGTGCAACGATTGATCATAGTAAATCAGAAAAAAGATACAAGCCTGCAAGTGGATCTAGTTATGTTTCCGGCTTCCCTACGGTCAATAATTTTGCTTTAGGGGATTACATACTGGAAGGAAAGGTTTACGACACGACAGGCCGTTTCAGTGATTGGGCATCGCTGCAGCTGAGTGTTGTTCCCGATATGCCGCCAACCGTTCAGATCACAGCTCCAGAAGAATCCTATCGGAATAACGCATTCATGCTCTATATGGAAGCGGAAAGTCCAGACGGAGATACTATCAATCACTTGATGCTTGAGGAGCGATACGATTCGAACGGCAATGGAAATTTTGAGGAAGAGCCATGGACGACACTCTATAACGGAGTATATAAAACAACGCATACCGTTACATATACGTCTGTTGGCCAAAGACAATACCGCGCTATTGTTACGGAAGATTACGGCAAAAAAGGCAGTTCTAATCTAGCGAAGACGGACATTCTGAACTATGCACCCGAAGTCAACTTTAATGCATTCGGGATCACGGAGCAGCCTGGTCAAGGAGAGGATAGCTCACCGCCGATTACGCAATTTGCACCGCAATCGATCCTGCGGTCATGGGTATTAAAGAATCCATATGTAGGCGGTAATGCTGATAAACTAGCGTGGCTTGCCGACTCTAACGTTCGGACAAAAAATGCTGTTCAAGCAAACTTTAATTTACAGTATCCTGATGCTGGCGCAGGACTTAATTTTCGTAATATAAATGCTTATGCTTCCGATACTGTGGCGAAACCGCAATGGATGCTTTTCGGTGGAGGTACGAGTAAGCATGAATATGTTCCTATCGTCTTTGGCGGCAAGCGAATCTATACGTACCAACAGATTTATTATGATATCGATACCGGACTCAAAACGTTTACTTACTATCAACGAGACGCAAAGACAGGAAGTCCTATAGGGCCAGCACTTACAGTTACAGAGTCAGTTCCTTATTATCAAACTATTATAGGGATGCAGAAAGACGAGCAACTACATGTAAGTTGGACAGAAAACAGTCAATTCAGATACCGAATCATAAATCCACAAGGTACTACTGTGCAGGATAACGGCTTTCCAATATTAAATGACGGAAGGCAGCAAAAGTTAGTTCTCTATAAACTAACCCCTGATTTGAAAAACGTTATCATTGGCATTGAGTATATTAATTGGGATGATAAATTGGTTGAAACGAAGTATTATAAATACTCGGTCGAGAGCCAACAATTGATATGGGAAGCGAATGGAAATATTATCCCTTTAAAAGGAGCAAATTATAACATAACTTATAAGGACGATGGTACAGCCTATATTTCGGGACGTGTATTGACTAAGATTACGCCGAACGGTATTAGACTTGATTCAGGACTTATTAGTACAACTACAGCGTATTCGGGATCAGCTCCAACAGTCTCTCCTGTATCCATATCAAACGATGGACAGTATTTATATGTATTTACTTATGTGAGAGCCTCCGATTACCGTTTAGCATTTCAAGTTAAGACCTATAATTCTAGTAACTTGTCGTTAGTAAAAACGGGAGGGCAAACCTATAGCAATCCAATAAGGGAAGATGAAATGCCGAATCGAATACTTGTGATGAAAAACGATGACGTACTCGTATCTGGAAACAGAGCTGATGCTCTTGTTTTTAAAAAGGACGGAACGAAAATTATGAGTCCTTATGATCCTAATACATTTAAAAATGCCGAGCGTGTATCTCAATTACCGAATGGTGATCTATTTTCCATAAACACACAATATATACCTAGCGGAAATGATAATCCGCATTCTATTTACAGCTTATTTAACATAACTAAGAACGTTTTAATAAGTGAAGGAACTCTCGTTACGGGGTATTTTAATAGCTCTGAAGAAGATTCTCCTATTTTACCGGATGGTTCACTCTATGTTTTCCATCTAACTGACGAAAGCCTTGTGGTTATCCCTTTTGCCTCTACTTCGGGCAAAAGCGGAATCAATCCTGTTGATCCTAACACGATAAGCGTATCTGGCGATGAATGGGGCGGCCTGCTTTACGATCAAAATGCCGTAAAGAAAAATTACGCATTCGAATTTAACGTCAGTGTAAACGACATCAAAAACGACAAAACAATCGGTGCTGGCTTTCAGATTCAAAATGAACGGAATATGTACTCGGTGGAGTGGAGCAATAATACCCTTTCCATGTACCGTGTTGTGAACGGGAACAAGACGCTTTTGCAATCTACACCATTAGCACGTTCAGCATTCAATACGTACCCGATCAAGGTAGAATCAATCAACGGCATCCAGCGCGTCTATGTGAATTACGCTAAACTGCTTGAAGTTTCCGATGGTACTTATGTGAAAGGATCGGCTGGTTTTATGGCGCTGGGGCAGTCAAACGCAATCTTCTCTAGTGTGAAAATAACAAATTACGGTGACACGTACACCGAACAAACGTATGAAACAGTTTTAGTAAACGAACCACTCCTATATGAGAAAATCTTCAATGATATTGATAAAGACGTAATGGGGGCTGAAGAGTGGAGTTATAGCCATAATCCAAACTTTTTCGAGAATCCCGATGCTCTAAGTGCGTATATTGGTCAATCTTTCCCAAGCACCATCAATGCTTTAGACCGAGCGGGCTTATATGAGATTACATTCCGTGGGCAGGATAATCCTGGATTAGCCTCCTATCGCAAATGGTCACAGCCGGTTAAAAAGATTATTTACGCCCACCGTAGACCACTAGCGCAGCCTGACGTGCGTTTCACTGGGCGAGTGTACACAGAAGGCGAGTCGCTTGATTATGAAACGTATGACACCTCTTATGATCCTGACATCGCACATCTATTATCGGACAAGCTATTCCGCACACGCTGGGCCGATGAAAGCACATGGACAACAGGGAAACGAGAATATTACAACCGTCCAGGTGTGGAGTTGATCGTACAGGAGCAAGTAAGAGACATACACGGCGCATGGTCGTATTGGGGTGAGTATATCGTCTATAAGGACGTTTTACCGCCAATCAATCAAACGAAGCCCGTTATGACGATCACATATCCTTCGGGCGTAACGGCAGCAGCTCCAAACGTACTAATCAAAGAGCCAACGATTACATGGTCTTACTTTGATGCAGAGGGAAATCCGCAAGAGAGCTATCGTCTATCCATGACGTATGTAGACAATAATGAGACAGCTTTGTACATTGAGCATGAGGGCAATGCGCTAAGCTATCAAATGTTGGCTGAAACCATCACACCTGGCCGCGTGGTAAAAGTACAAGGTCAAGTGTACTCTGCAGGCGTGTGGTCGAATGTAAGCAACGTTCGATACTTTGTTCTAGACTTGCCTCCTGCGACTTATTTACTCTCGTATAACGGACCAGATGGAGACAATCCGATTTTTACTAATTCGAATCGTCCGCAGCTGCGCACATTTGTAGTTGATCCTGAGAATCATCCGATTGCCGCGATTGATTATGAGGTGTTCCGCGCATCGAGCGGTGCAACAGTGATAGACACGAACGCGGCCACAGCTACAGCCAGCTACACAACGACAGCTCTTGCGGAAGGGCTGCATTACTGGCGCGCCAGGGCAAACGATAGCTTTTTATGGGGGCCGTACTCTAGCAATGGATTTTTCTTTGTAGATACGGTTAAACCGGCTGATGTTGATGAACAGCTGCTTGTTGAACCGACCGCGGTAACGGTGCAGTTCAATGCTTTTAGCGATGCTGCTCCATCCTCTGGACATGCAACTCGAACCTTTTACTTGCAAAAGGTAAATGCAGATGGCAGTATTGCCAATATTGATCTAAACAATGATGGAACAAAAGAGTATAGCATCCCGCTAGCGCTAGACCGTCTGTCCTACCAGGTAACAGGTTTAGCTGCCGGGCAGCAATATCGTCTTACCGTTCTTGATTATGACGAAGCTGGCAATGAAGGACACTACGCGTATATTCATTTTGTGACCAACCGTCCGCCGACCGCAGATTTTGATTGGTCGCCAAAGCCGGTTTACGAGGGAGATTTGACCACCTTTTCTTCAAATGCGGCTGATCCGGACGGCAATGCGCTTTCGATTGCTTATGAGCTGACGAGCCCGTTGGGAGTCAAAAGCAGCTATTCCTACACGGTCAATGGACCAACCTATCCGGCAAGAGGTCCTTCTCTAAAGCTAGCAGCGGCAGGTGTCTGGAGCATGAAGATTATGGTAAGCGACGGGATTGCCGATCCGGTTAGTATAACCAAGCAGGTGCAGGTGCTGCCGCTTCATGTTACGGGATTTGTGAAGCATACGGATCTATGGGATGAGCGACGGATTGATTACAATTTGGACAAGACAGGAAGACCTGATTCTCCGCGCGGTTATTCGGTTTTTTGGGCTGGCGAGAAGTTTGTGCTGGAGGCGGATACGACGTTGACAGGAACAGCGACGAAGGCTGAGCGGGTCGAAGTTAAGATGTCGAGCTATGCAGAAGCGCTAGATAAGGGCAATGCAGCGCAAACGAGCTGGAGCGGCGAGCTATGGGATCATGCTTTTGCTGAGCTCGAGCAAGGAAAACTTCAGTTTATATTTACAGCTTACTACTCGAATGGGACCATCAAGGAGACGGTTGTCGAAGTATCAATGGATGGGAATGCGCTGAATACCGTGGGCGTTCATCGTGTCCAATAAACAAACAGGAGCTGTCCCGATTGGTCTCAAAAGACGACGGGGCAGCTCCTGCTTCCTATTTAGCTTTTAATTTTTGTGAAAAACCTGCTAATGGCGTAATATGCAGCCCCTCTCACAGCGGATTGATCCTGAAGCTCTGCGAAAAGGATGCGCATTCGCTCACGGTGATACGGAAGCGTACGCTGATCGACAGCTGCTTGTACGGCTGGTTCCAACCATTCGGCGGCTCGGCTCATGCGGTTGCCGATGATGACGACATTCGGATTAAACACGTTGACGATATTCGCAATGCCCGCGCCCAAATAGTCGCCAACCGAGCCTATAAGCTCGATCACGCGCTCATCTCCAGCAGCCGCTGCGAGGAGCAGCTCCTCTAAATTTTCGAAGCCCAGCGATGCCGCGCGCTCAAGCAAAGCATTCTCAGATGCATACAGCTCCCAGCATCCGCGATTGCCGCAGCTGCAAGGTTTGCCGTCATACTCAATCGAGAGATGGCCTAGCTCGCCGGAGAAACCGGAAGCTCCTTTGTACAGCTCCTTGCTCAAAATAATTCCCGTTCCGATTCCGATTCCAACGCTGACGTAAATTTGGTTTGGAATGCCGCGCCCTGCGCCATATTTCTGTTCGCCCTGAGCGCCTGCGTTTGCTTCATTGTCTATCGTTACCGGCAGCTTGAAGCGCTCCTCAAGCTGCGACTGCAGCTCCACCTGACGCCACTTTAAATTCGGAGCAAACAGAATCGTTCCGTTATCGTCAACGATGCCTGGTACGCCTACTCCGATGCCGACAACGCCATAAGGGCTTTCGGGCGCTTCATTGATAAGCAGCTCAATGCATGCTTCCAGCTGCCCAATGACAGGCCCGGCATCCTGCTGCTTGAGCTTGCTCTGATGCTCTGCAACTACCTTCCCTTCCAAGTCGACCAGCATGCCGCGTATATAATTAACCCCAAGATCAATGCCGACAGCGTATCCTGCGGTTCCATTAAATAACAGCATGACAGGCTTGCGTCCGCCGCTCGATTGTCCTGGCCCATTTTCTAAAACAAGATGGTTGTCGATCAAATCTTGAACGAGACTGGATACCGTCGCTTTATTAAGTCCGGTTAGCTCTGATATTTGCGTTCGCGAGAGCGGCGCATGCTTCAGTACGGATTCGAGCACGATAGCCGTGTTTATTTTTTTGATGAGCGCTAAGTCTCCTGTTGGTTTTACTTTCATACTGGAAGCCTCCGTCCAAGTCACGATATTTATCATTGTAGCACGAAATGCCGGTTAAGGAGGCAGCTAGAGACGCTTCATCCTTAAGGCGATATAAGCTGGAAATAAGTTATGGCTAGTGTAACACAAAATCTTAGTTTGTTTAATAGACAAACTAAGTTGAGGCATGTTATTCTAAATGTAAGCACTAACAAAAATATCGAATTCCGTGAAGGAGGATTTTATTTTCTATGAGCTATTTTAAAAATATCAACACAATCCAGTTTGAAGGCAAGGGCTCGGACAATCCGCTGGCATTCAAACATTACGATCCTAATCAAGTTATTTTAGGCAAAACGATGGAAGAGCACCTTCGCTTCGCGGTTGCTTATTGGCATACGTTTAATGCAAATGGTACAGACCCTTTCGGCGCACCTACTATGGTTCGCGGCTGGGATCAATATAGCGGCCTTGACCGTGCGAAAGCGCGCGTTGAAGCCAATTTTGAATTTATGAATAAATTGAACATTCCTTTCTACGCATTCCATGACGTGGACATTGCGCCGGAAGGCGAAACGCTGCAGGAAACGAACAAAAACCTCGACGTGATCGTGGCGCTATTGAAGGACAACATGAAGTCCTCGGGCAAAAAGCTGCTTTGGAACACGGTTAACATGTTCTCGAACCCGCGATATGTGCATGGCGCTGGAACAGCTGTCAACGCTGATGTTTATGCCTATGCAGGCGCACAGTTGAAAAAAGGGCTTGAAGTAGGTAAAGAGCTTGGCGCAGAAAACTACGTATTCTGGGGCGGCCGTGAAGGCTACGAAACGCTGCTTAACACAGATATGGGCTTTGAGCTTGATAACCTTGCCCGCTTGTACCACATGGCAATTGCTTATGCGAAGGAAATCGGCTTTGACGCTCAATTCTTGATCGAGCCGAAACCAAAAGAGCCAACGAAACACCAATATGATTTTGATGCGGCTACAACGATCTCATTCCTGCAAAAATACGGCTTAAAAGATCACTTCAAGCTGAACCTTGAAGCGAACCATGCAACGCTAGCAGGCCATACGTTTGAGCACGAAATTCGTACAGCGGCTATCAACGGCATGCTCGGATCGCTTGACGCGAACCAAGGCGATCTATTGCTCGGCTGGGATACGGATGAATTCCCTACTGATCTTTACTCGACTACGCTGACGATGTTTGAAGTATTGAAAGCTGGCGGCATCGGCCGCGGCGGCATTAACTTCGACGCAAAAGTTCGTCGCGGCTCATTCGAAGCGGAAGATCTGTTCCTAGCACATATTGCGGGTATGGACAGCTTCGCATGGGGGCTGAAAGCAGCTGCGAAATTGACAGAAGAGAAAATTCTCGACAATATCGTCGATAACCGCTACCGCAGCTTCAAAGAAGGCATCGGCGCAGAAGTCGTGTCCGGCAAAGCGACGCTTGCATCGCTTGAGCAATATGCGCTTCAAAACAATCCGATCAAAAACGAGTCAGGCCGTCAAGAGCGGATTCGCCTCGTACTGAGCGAAGTTATTTTCAGCGTTTAAGGTCGGGAGGATTACAGCCAAATGAGCTATGTTATTGGGATAGATTTAGGAACGAGCGCAGTCAAGGTGCTGCTCGTTGACCGCAATGGCACGGTAGCCGCGGAAGCATCTCGCAGCTACCCGCTTCTCCATGAACGTTCGGGGTGGAGCGAGCAGCGTGCAGATGATTGGGTGGACGGGACGATTGAAGCGCTGAGAGAACTGACTTCAAATGCTGGCATCGATGCCGGCGCAATTGAAGGCATCAGCTTCTCCGGCCAGATGCACGGGCTTGTCTTGCTGGACGAAGAAGGCAATCCCGTTCGGAATGCAATACTCTGGAATGATACGCGTACGACGCAGCAATGCCGTGAAATCGAGCGTACGCTTGGCGATAAGCTTCTTAGCATCACTCGCAATCCGGCACTAGAGGGCTTTACGCTGCCGAAGATGCTATGGGTTCGTGAGAATGAGCCGGAAGCATTTGCGAAGGCAAAGCTGTTCCTATTGCCAAAGGATTATCTCCGCTACCGGCTTACCGGCGAGGTTCATATGGATTATTCCGATGCAGCAGGCACGCTCCTTCTAGACGTGGCCGGCAAAGCGTGGAGCAGCGAGGTGCTTGATGCCTTTGCTCTACCAGCTAGCTTCTGTCCGCCGCTTGTCGAGTCTCATGGACTAGTCGGAACGCTGCTGCCGCAGTTTGCTGAGCGCTCAGGTTTGCAAGCAGCAACTAAAGTGTTTGCGGGCGGCGCGGACAACGCATGCGGAGCGATTGGATCGGGCATCCTGTCCGAAGGTTTGACGCTTTGCAGCATTGGCACATCGGGCGTTATTCTATCCTATGAGAATGATAAATCGAAGGATTTTGCGGGCAAGGTGCATTTCTTTAACCATGGCAAAGAGGATTCCTTTTATGCGATGGGCGTTACACTAGCTGCTGGCTACAGCCTTAGCTGGTTTAAGAAAACGTTCGCGCCAAACGAATCCTTTGACCAATTGCTTGAAGGAGTAGGCGCTGTGAAGCCGGGAGCGGGCGGACTGCTGTTCACGCCTTACCTCGTTGGCGAACGCACGCCGCATGCGAATTCCGTTATTCGCGCGAGCTTTATCGGCGTTGACGGCTCGCATGAGCGCATTCACTTTGCGCGTGCGGTTATGGAGGGCATTACCTTCTCGCTCAACGAGTCGGTCGATATGTTCAGACTGGCTGGCAAAACGGTCGATACCGTCATATCCATCGGCGGTGGCGCGCAAAATCCGGTATGGCTTCAAATGCAAGCCGATATTTTTGACGCGACGGTCGTAGCGCTCGAGAATGAGCAGGGTCCAGGCTTAGGCGCAGCTATGCTGGCTGCTTACGGCAGCGGCTGGTTTGACAGCTTGGAATCATGTGCGGATAAATTCGTGAAGCATGCGGCTTCGTATTCACCGCAGCCTGATGCGGTTGCTGCATACGCAGGCATCTTCAAGGTATATCAGCAGGTATATGAGCAGACGCGCGGTTTGAACGAGGCGCTCGCGCCATATCGCGGCTGATCATGGAGAGCTAAGAGCAGATATTTACCGCTTAAAGCTGCTCCATATCGTTTCAGGTCTCACACCCAGCTCTCCGGCAATCAATTCAGCCGTTAGGCGCTGGGGTTTTTTAATTTTTCCGTTGCGTATTTTGGAAATGGTCGTAAGCGAGATTAAAGTTGATTGCGCGAGAGAGGTTACGGAAACGTTTTTGCTTAGCATAAGCAGCCGGAGCTTGTACGACGGGTCCTCTTCCGGATTGTTCACATGCAGGTTCTTCAAGATGAGAACAAAGTTTTTGAAGCTGCGATTGCCATTGTAAAAAGGTTGGATAACGGCATCGGCGCTGTAATATCGGTCATCAAACTTAAGCTGAAAGTCAATGGATTCGACTGTACGATTATTTTTGGCAAATTCTAATACCCGTTTAATTCTACTCTGATCGTGGTCTGCAACGAGATCAAATATCGATTTGTTTATATACAAGGAAGAAGGCTGCTTCACAGGCGCGTAATAATGTTTTAAGTTCATAATAAAATAACGTTCATTTACGATGGATGAGACCATAATTTTATTGTGCATAATATATTCGTCTATCCACTTGGCTTCGCGCAAATCCTTGCATATGATGACATAAACCATACGTTCTCCAAGCTGCAGCTTGCGGCAAGATAGGCGCACATCCGCTGGAGTTGATGTTTTGGTAACAAGCTTGCATTCGAGCTGTGGTGAGTAGGCATCCTCGTCAGAGAGCTGATCAACGGCTTCCTTGAAGGAAAACCCTGACGTCTGCGTTGAGATGATTGTGGTTGGGTCGAGCAGCATGAGGTCCGATTTTTTAAAGCCAGAAAAGACTGCAAACGCTTGATTGACATCGCGAATAGACCAGCGGGATTCGTCGAGCTCGACGATAAGCATGGGATCTGAAAGCAAATAAAATAAATGATTCATCGATGACACCTTCCCATCATAAAGCGTATACCAATCCTAATGTAATTATTATGTCATAAAACCTAACATACTTACATCATTTTTTGTGAATAAACAATGACATGTGATTTATCACTTGTTTTTAACATGATTTTGCGGCGTTTGGGCACGCTAAACAAAATGAAAAAAGGAGGAATACAATTGTCTATTAACTCAGCCTTATTATTTGATTTTAATGATGAAGGCAGCGCGTCACTTGCTTGTGAAACGCTGAGGGAGCTCGGCTACGAGACCGTTCTTCATGAAGGGAGCCGCATGCATGTGCATTTGGAGGGAAGCGACCTGACATCTGCCCTTGAGATCGCGCAATCGCATGGCGGACAGCTTGTCGAGCAAGCCCAAATCGATGCAGATGCTGTAACGGACAGCGCTTATTCGCTTGATGCAATCGCCATTCCAGCTCATTTAGTGAATGAGGATTGGGCTTCATCCTATGGAGATACTGAATTTTCCGAGGAGCTGCACAATCGTGACGATGAAGCGGATTTAAACGAGGAGTTTCTGCCTGATCCCGGTACATATGGCCATTTCTCGGGTGATGTGCGGATTTAGCTGCCTGTTCGTTACATAAACAATAATAAAAAGGCTGTATCCATTGTCCTGGGACGATGGGTACAGCCTTTGCTGCATTTATCGAAGCACGGCGTTTAAGCCTGCTGTGTAGCCGGTCGAGAACGCTGCGGTTATGTTGTAGCCTCCGGTATAGCCATGAATGTCCAATATCTCTCCGCAAAAATACAGCCCAGCCATCAGCTTTGACTGCATCGTTTTTGGATCGACCTCCTTCAAATTGATTCCTCCGCCCGTTACGAATGCATCTTCTATAGAAAGCGAGCCGTACACTCTTATTGGAAAATGCTTAATGAGCTGGGACAGCGCTATCCAATCCTGCTTTGGAATATTGTCGTAAGTAAGGCTATCCGCCAAGCTGGCCTTCTGAAGCAGAATCGGAATCATTTTTTCGGGCAGATAGCCTTTAAGCACATTTTTTATCGTTTTTTTGGATTCGAGCTCGGTGAGCCTCAGCGTTTCCTTGTAGACCTCGTCCTTGCTTTTCTCCGGCATAAGATCGATCGCTACTTCGATATTGCCTGTGTTAAACTGCTTTAAGGCTTTGACCACGAACTGGCTGCACCGCAGCACGATAGGGCCTGAAATGCCAAAGTGCGTGAATAGCATATCGCCATAATGCTGAATAATTTGCTTCCCCTTAGGGCTCCAAACCGACAGCGCCACGTTGCGAAGCGATAAGCCCTGCAGCTCCTTGCTTGTAATAAAGGGCTCATTCGACGTGAGCGGAACCTCGGTTGGGAATAGCTCCGTAATCGAGTGTCCGGCTTTTTCCGCCCAAGCGTAGCCGTCGCCGGTTGATCCGGTTTGAGGGACAGATTTGCCGCCAGAGGCGACGATGACGCTCCGGCTGATGAACGTCTCGCCGGATTTAATGCGTACACCCGTCACTTTTCCTTCGTCATACATGATATGATCGACAGGAGCGTTTAATATGATTTTGACACCTTGGTTACGAACCTGATTAACAAGCGTATCCACGACAGTCTTAGCCTTGTCCGATACCGGGAACATGCGCCCGTTGTCTTCTTCCTTTAGGGCAATTCCGAGGTTTTCGAAAAAAGCGATAATGTCCTTGTTGTTGAAATTCGAGAAGGTGCTGTGAAGAAAACGTCCATTGCCGGGAATATGCTTGATTAGCTCGTCCAAATCTTTATTATTCGTTACATTGCATCGCCCGCCGCCCGAGATGCCTAGCTTGCGGCCTAATTTATCGCCTTTGTCGAGAAGAAGCACCATAGCGCCATCCTTGCTCGCGGCTATACTGGCCATTAGCCCGGCTGAGCCTCCGCCAATAACAATTACATCATATTGCATCTATTTCCACCTGCTATATTATTAGTAGTATATATAATACCATAAAAGAAAGGCGGCGTTATAATGCTGCGTGATGAATGGCAATTAACTGGTGCAAAGGGCTCCACATTATTTATGAGGGAATGGAAGCCCGAAGCGCATGAAATAAAAGCTGTCGTCTGTCTTGTGCACGGAATGGGCGAGCATGGCGATCGGTATAAGCATGTGGCGTCACACTTTACGGATGCAGGAATTGCGCTTATTGCGATTGACCAGCACGGACACGGCCGCTCAACTGGCAAGCGGGGGCATTTGCCTTCGATAGGCGCAGCTGCAAGCGATGCTGCTCTTATGATTGAAGCCGCAGGCAAACGGCACACTGGCTTGCCTGTTTTCTTATACGGCCATAGCATGGGGGGCAATGTGGCGCTTAACTGTGCGCTGCGACTCCATCCGCCGATCAAAGGACTCATTCTGACAAGTCCGTGGCTGCAACTGGCGTTCAGGCCGCATCCGGCGATGGAGTGGGTCGGGCGCAAGCTCGCAGCCGTTGTTCCGACGATGCACCAATCGACCGGCTTAAAAACTGCTGATTTATACCGCCCTGGCTACGATCAGGCAGCGCCAATCGTAGAGGATCCGTTATGTCATACAAAAATTACGCTCCATACTTTTACGGAGGTAGGCGCTGGCGGAGAATGGGCGCTTGCTAATGCAGCAAATCTTCAGGTTCCTTTGCTGCTTATGCATGGGACTGCCGATCGTGTGACTTCATTTGATGCAAGCAGTCAATTAGCTGAAACGCTTGGCGAGCAGTGCCGCTTCAGACGCTGGGATGGCGGAATGCATGAGCTTCACAATGATATCGAAGGAGAGAAAGCGATTTTAGAAATGTTAAATTGGCTTGAAGAGCAATTGTAAATAGATGCCTTTTATGCTTTAATCGGATTAAAGATACGTATACTCGGTAATGAATTATTAACTTAATATGAGGCATGCATTCAGAGCGCGAGTAGGGGGAACCGATCAGATGTGTTAAAGGAATTGCTGTTACAATTCATTTTATCCTTATTGCCTGTTTTCGCCTTCCAACTTTGGCATGATAAAGAGCAGGGCAGGAAGGGTATGCCTCTGTTTATGGGCATTTTTTGCAGTATATCAATGATACTTTGTATGCTGACAACTACAAATGTATACGGCTACGATGTTGATTTTCGGCTAATTCCTTATTTGCTTGGCTCGCTTTATGGAGGGCTGCCAACACTGACTGTACTTACCTTCATATATATAGCCATAAGATTTTCGATGCTGGACAGCGTATGGGAAATAGTCAGCTTCATTATTTTCATCGTCGGTTTTGTAACGCTCATGCTGTTTTCGATACGTCCTTTTCAACGAGCTTCGGCACTTCGCAAGGAGTATAAGAGCATACTATTGATGTCTGTATTAATGCTTTATTTCATCATTACGATTATCGGCTTTATTTCCTTTAGCGAGGTGTCATGGTCGTATAGGATGGTCATAGCTCTTATCCTATCTGTATCCGCTTCATTAACGGCCACTTGGCTGTCCATCTTCATGATTGAGAGCGTAAAGGAAAAGAAGCTGCTCAATGATGAGGTGAAGCGAGTATCGGCTAATTATCGAAATGAAGTGGAGAAGCTGCAGCAATTTATAAACGAGACGTCCTTTGGCGTGATCGTCGTTGATCGTGAAGGACAAATCACACATTCCAACGAGATGGCGACTCTGATGCTTAGCTTGCGTCCAGAATATAATGAAGCAAAGCAGATGCTTGGAATTGCGTTCCCGCTCGTATTTCAGAGCGGATACGGAGATGCTTGTGTCAAGCTGCTCAATCAAGCCCTTAATGGCAAGAAGTCTTCGCTTGTTCCGTTTGCAGATGGCGAGAAAATAATGCTGTTAACGACCATCTCGCTGCGAACGTCTCTGACGGATCAAAATGCGGGAGCAGCGCTTATAGCACAGGATATAACGGAGCTGAGTCAGTTGAAGGATGAGGTTGGCCGAATGGAGCGCCTCAGTTTAGTCGGTCAGATGGCAGCAAGCATCACGCATGAAATTCGCAATCCGATGGCAGTCATTCGCGGTTTTATCCAGCTCATTCAGGAACGGAGTCCGAATAATCAGCAGGAATATTTTCGAATCGTCATTGACGAGCTTGACCGCGCGAATATGATTATTAGCGATTTTTTGTCGCTGGCGCAGAATAGGGCGCTTACGATGGAGCCGTCATCGCTGCATGATATTATTTACGATCTCATTCCGCTGCTCAATGCGGACGCGAATTTGCGCGGCCAGACGATTGAAGTGGAGCTTTGTGAGAATTTGCCGCTCATTATGATGAACAAAAGAGAAATTAAGCAGCTGTTTCTAAACCTAGCCCGCAACGGCATGGAATCGATGAGCGATAAAGGTTCGTTATTTATTAGCACCAACTATTATGAATGCAAAGTAGAAATGCGAATTGCTGATCAAGGCATTGGAATCTCACCTGAACAGATGAAGCATTTGTTCGAGCCGTTTTTTTCTACGAAAACGCAGGGTACTGGCTTGGGATTGCCGCTTTGCCTCAGCATCGCGGAGCGCCATAACGGACGGATCGACGTGGAATCCAAGGAGGGCGAAGGAACGGCGTTTGTCGTAACCTTCTTCCTGCAAGAGGAGAAGGCCAGTTAAGCGGACTACCCTGAATTGGGCTGTAAATGAATGTTGTTCATTTACGGTTCTTTTGCATAGAAAAACAGAAGTAAGGAGTGTTGAAGATGGATATTCGCAAGCTGACTGACGCTGAGCAGCCTCCGATGGAGCTGCTGTTGCTCGCGGATCCTTCGATCCAGCTCGTTTCCCAATATTTAAAGCGTGGTAAATGCTTCGTCGCCGAAATAAATAACGAAATTGTCGGTGAATATGTTCTGTTGCCAACAAGGCCGGACACGGTTGAAATCGTGAATATTGCAGTCGCTGAGCCCGAGCAAGGAAAGGGAATAGGGAAACAGCTGGTAAAGCATGCGATTCAGAATGCAGCGCTTCAAGGCTATAAAACGATCGAAATTGGGACCGGAAATTCGGGTATGGCCCAGCTTGCCCTTTATCAGAAATGCGGTTTTAGAATGACGAGCATTGACCGCGATTTTTTTGTCAGGCATTATTCGGAATCGATTTATGAGAATGGGATTCAGGTTGTCGATATGGTGCGTCTCTCTCAGGATTTATAAGGAAGGAACGATTGTCGCATACTACCCTTGAACGATAACCCGCATTATAGGTTATGAGTATGTTGGGAGGAGGCGTTGGCATTGTCACAGCAAAAAGAAGGAAAAAACCGTTCGGCTGAGCAAGCGCAGCAGGCTGCAAAAAACGCGGAAGATAAGGGCAAGTCGCCAGAGTCCGCTGGTTTTGACAAAAAGCTGGATGGACCTAACCGTCCGTCTATCTAGTACGGAGGTGATCATGTGACTGCGGATAAGCATGAGAGCAATAAGCATGTTGACGATCCGGCGCTGGATCCGTTTGAGATCGAGTTTTTGCCGCAATTTCGCGAAGGGCGCGGAAGCCGCGCTCCTTTTGTGAATCAGCATGGCATCGTGATCGGCGATCATGAATATGAGTCGCCAGACTCACCGCTATCACAGTGGAGCGAGGATACCGATCCGGCTGTAATGGCGGGCGATGAATGGGTGCATCCGTTTAAAGATATAGGTTTTCTGACAGAAGAGAACCGGGATATTTTTGAGAAGGGACTCCCTCCGAAGGAAGGATTATTTGCGCATCCCGACAAAAATGCAGCATACGGCCTTGATGACCCGAGCGGCTCTTCCGATTCAACATGAAAAAGAACAACCGGAGTGTACGCGCTCCGGTTGCTTTATTTTAACTACGGACGGTATAATAGTAGCTAAAATAAAGTAATTAAAGGAGTGTGTTTCGATGTCGATGTCATTCGAACGATACATGTTAGATATGGTGCAGCCTATGCGGGACGATCTTACTCGCATCGGTATTCAGGAGCTGCGCACACCTGAAGAAGTAGAAGAAAAATTGCCAAACGCAAAGGGTACGGCGCTTGTCGTTATCAACTCGGTTTGCGGCTGTGCAGCAGGCCAATGCCGTCCAGGCGTTGCCGAGGCGCTTCAGCATGATATTACTCCTGATCATCTGTTTACTGTATTTGCAGGACAGGATAAAGAAGCGACTGCTAAGGCTCGCGAATATTTTGCTCCTTACCCGCCATCCTCCCCTTCCATCGCTTTGTTGAAGGATGGAGAGCTAGTCCACTTTATCGAGCGCCACCAGATTGAAAATCGTTCCGCAGCGGACATTGCAGCCGATCTGTCAGACGCTTTCGATCGGTTTTGCCGCTAAGTAGGACGGTAACGATGAGTTTACAACAAGAAATTATTGATAGACTTGGCGTTAAGCCAAGCATCGATCCAGAGGCTGAGGTTCGCAAACGGGTCGATTTCTTGAAGGAATATGTAAAGCAATCAGGTACGACGGGACTTCTCATCGCTATTAGCGGCGGGATTGACAGCGCAGTCGCAACTGGCTTATGCAAGCGTGCAACGGATGAGCTCAGCGCGGAATCCGGCCGCGAATATATGACGCTTGGCGTTTTCCAGCCTTACGGCGAGCAATCGGATATTGCCGACAGCTACGCGGTAGCAGAAGCGTTCCAGCTCAAGCATCGCGCCGAGACGAATATCGCGGAAGCGGTGGACGAAATTGCGATCGAAGTGGAGCATAGCTTCAAGTCGCTTGGCATCCCTCGCCATTTGAGCCGCGGCGGCAAAGGCAATGTGAAGGCAAGAACGCGCATGGTCGTACAGTACGCGCTTGCTTTTGATTTGAATCTGCTTGTCGTTGGTACCGATCACGCGTCCGAGGCGATTACCGGCTTCTATACGAAGTGGGGCGACGGAGCAGTGGATGTTACTCCGCTTAGCACGCTCAACAAACGTCAGGTTCGCCAGTTGGCCTCCCATATCGGCGTTCCGCAAAGCGTGCTGGACAAAGCGCCAACCGCAGGCTTATGGGATGGGCAAACCGATGAGGGTGAGCTGGGCATTACCTATGGCGACAATAGCGATTATCTTGAAGGCAAGGATATTAGCGCCGAAGCTCGCGAGAAGCTTGAAAAACAATATTTGAAAACCGAGCACAAGCGCTCCCCGATTCCGGGTATTTAACCTTTAAGCTGATTTTGTTCTTGATTTCGTTACGAGACTGTCCCGTTGGACCGAGCAATCGGCTTGGGACAGTCTTTTCTTTATACGCAGCATCAGCTCGTTTTTGCAAATCAAATAAGAAGGTGTGCATGAATTGAAAGCGAGAATACCGTACTTCATTGCCGTTATGGTCACGATGATACTTGGCTTGAGCTCTAGGCGATTTGCTGAAGCATTGCCTGTTTTTGCTGCGGAGCATGCGGGCGATGCGCTTTGGGCGAGCATGATCTATTTTGGCGTTCGAGTGGTGTGGGTGCAAAAGAGTCTGCTATGGGCTGCGCTAATTAGCCTTTTATTTTGTTTTGGCATCGAATTTAGCCAGCTTTATCAGGCGCATTGGATTCAATCGATCCGCAGCACTTTTATCGGAGCATTGGTGCTCGGGCGCGGGTTTTTGGGGGTTGACTTGGCGAGGTACAGCGCTGGAATTATCTTATCGCTGTTGATTGATGGGTATTTCAGCAAACGCAGCATGATGAAATGATGAAGCAGCAGACGAGAAAGCGAGATGACTTGCTTCCTCGTTTGTTTTTATTATTATTTTCTATACCATGCCAGAAACGCCTCGGCAACCGCAGTGCCAGCAGCGCCGTTCGGATGAGGATCGTCATAAGGACTCATAAATTCGGGCCGGAGCAGCTGGTCATTAGGCACGGCTTGTCCAAGTACGGCAGCGATGTCGAATATGCCGGACACAGCCTCAGCGCCAGTTGCAGCTATCATTATTTCGGAAGGATGACAATGAAGCGCTTTCCGATACAATTGAAATTATAATATGATAGAAAGAAAATCTGGTAAAACCAAGGAGACTAGTGAAATGACCTTCACAGCTAGACAAATCGAGATCATACGGAAAGTTGCGATAAAAGCCCATAGCCAGCCACTCCTAAGCAGCGGATTATGGTTTCATCACGATATACGCGATAATTTCTATTATGCCTCGTATTTATTCGCGGCCGCAGTCAGTATTCCAGAGCAGCTGCCATTTGAGTCGAATGCCGCTAAACTTACGGCAGAACGTATTCTGCTAGAGGTGCTTCGTCTTCAAGATCAGAACCCTGAAAGCGCTACCTACGGGCATTGGCCGTTAAAATTAGGTCAGGAGCCGCAGCTTGCAAAGCCGAATGTATTGCCTGTGGAGCTCATGGGGAGCCTGATGGCCTTCTTCACGGATCGATATCGCCTACTTTTTACCGAGAGTCTTGCGTTTGCTTTTGAATCGGCGCTCGTTCACATTTACCGAAGCGGCTTCTACCTGCGAAAAAATGTATTCGGCCATCACGATGCCAAATATACAGCGGCCAAGCTGATCTTCGGTCAATTATACGAGGATGCTGAGCTGCTAGAGGACGGGCGCAGCAATCTCCAGCTTACTTTAGCCCATGTTCGCAAGCATGGAATGTCCGAGTACGGGAGTCTGCCGTGGTTTTGGCATTGGGTGCAGGCCTTCACATGTGCATGGCAGCAAATCAACGATCCGGCGATCAAAAAAGAGCTCGGCGACATGCTCGACTATCTCTGGAGCGAGAGAGCGGCGTTTTATCTGAAGGGAGCCTGGGTTGGCGCCCATTGCCGCGGCCAAAAGCATGATATTCCGCTTGATGGCAATGTGCTCCACGACTATGTGCAATTCGGCGATTTTGAGCTGCCTGCGGAAATGCCTCGGACGGAGTATGCCGGGTTTCTATATTACGAGGCTCCTGAGTCGGCCCGTCAAATAGCGCTTAATCGCAGCGAGCCTGTCGAGGTGAAGAAAGTGATCACGAAGCTTACCGATGAGGGCTCGAAACAGCTTCGCAGCTATGCTTACATTACCTCGGACTTTGCAGCCGGGGGAATGTGGGAGCGGCATGGGGAGTTCGACAACGAGCAGCATCGCTGGGATATTACGTTTCCACTGCTGGATCAGCTTTGCGGCGTGAACCAAGCTTACTTCTTCCATCCGGCAGAGACATATGCGAGTGGTGATCCAAGGCATCAAACCGAGCATATGGAAGTGTTATTTCACAGAAACACGATCGCCGCACTCTATCCGCTTCCAGCAGGCGTGGCGCATCAAATTGTCGGTGTATTGCCGAATGCGGATTGGCTGCAGGAGCAAGGCGTTCTGCTCGGTCAGATGAAAAATGTATATTTGGCCGTCTATTTGATGCAGCCTTATGAGGTTGAGCGGTTGACTGATCGTTATATTGTAACAAGCGAAGGAAGCCGAAACGGTGTCATTCTTGAAGCAATCCGTGTACAGGAGGCGCAGCAAAGGGGTCTCAACAGCTTTGAGACATTTGCGGATGAAGCAAGGCTCCGTGCCCCTGCTTGGTCGGCCGATGATAAGCTGAGCGTCCGATATGCGTCCTTTGATGGAAGCGTGCTTCAGCTAAGCGTTGACGATTACGGCGGAACTGAGAAAAGGGTTAATGAGACTCCGATTGATTTTTCCGAATACACGCTCTAACTAGACGTTCATTTCACATATCGTTCACAGCTCAATAGCTCTTAAGAGTCATGTGCTGCATGCCCCCCCATTGATACAATTTGGTCAGTTAATCCAAGTCGATGGGGGTTTTTGAGTATGACATTTCGGAAAAAAATGGTAGGGGCAGCGCTGGCTGCCGTAATGACATTAAGCGCGGCAGCACCAGTATTCGCTCATGATGGATGGTCACAGACAAGCGCACCGATCGTAGCGCAGGGCCAGGTATCTTACGTTGAGCTTATGTATGGCAATCACTCTAACGAGCACAAAAGCTACCGGCTCGAAGGACAGTGGGGCAGCGCCTCTAAAGTTTACGTTACTACGCCTGCAGGCGTGAAATCCGACATTTCGGGAACACGCTTCTACACGGGCGAGCCGGCAACCGAAACGACGCCAGCACTTAATAATTACTTTGTAGCAACGTTCAAATCAAACATACCGGGTGCTTACATCATCTCTACAGAAGGGGACAGCGTCTTCAAGGGCAAAGAGACTGCAAGCCGTACATTGCGCAGCGCAAAATCGTTTGTAGCGGTTGGTGATATTCCCGTGCTGGAACGCGTCAAGGCGCTTAAAGGCTTCACGAAGCAAGTAAGTCCTGATCGCGCAGAGCTTGTCCCGGCGTTTAATCCTGCTGCTATAACGCCAGGCGAGAAGGTGTCGATCCAGTTGCTTCTAAAGGGTGAGCCGCTGGCAGATACTGCTGTAGATATCATTCGCCGCAGCAATTCGGAAGCATCCGAACTGAAAACCGATGCGAATGGACTGGTTTCGTTCACGACTGGCGCTGCTGATTATTATTTGGTTCGCGCTAAGCCAAGCACAAAGGAAGTTAAGGAAGGTGAATACAGCGCAACTAATTATGAAGCGACCATGACATTTACGGTTCAAAATAAATCGGCAAAGCTTCCCGGCTCTGTAACGACTGCTAAGCCGCTTATTTATGTAAATGGAAATGTGACAGCGGTGAATAGCTTAACGATTGCGCAGGGAACGACAAAGGTAGATGCTTCCTTCATCAAACAATATGTTGACGCAGCCTACAAAGGCACCGGCTCCGCAACGCTTCGCGAAGCAGCAGAGGCGGCAGGCGCAGTTGTTGAATATTTCCCGGCAGTTGGCGGCATTCAAGCAGCTGTTGCGATCTACACGAAATAAGGTTGCTTATGAAAAAGCTAATAAATAGTATAGCTATACTTATTATGATGTGGGCATGCATGCCGAGCTTAGTCTCGGCGCATGCCTATATTGCGCAGTCGACCCCTTATCAGGATGCGGAGCTGACGGAGTCTCCGCCTGCCATTCGAATTACATTTACAGAGAAAATCGATCAGAAGCTAAGCAGCATAACGCTTCAACGAGAAGATAACGGTGCCTTGATCGCTGGCAAGCTAAGCGGTGAAGATGATTTTACGCTTATCTATACGATTCCGAAGCTGGAAAAAGGCGTTTATGAGGTCAGCTGGCAGGTGTTGTCGCTCGACTCCCATATGACTGATGGCTCCTTCGATTTCGCCATAGGGACTAAGATAGAGGCTGCCGTGCCGGATGACACCATATCGCTTGATGGTCATTCCGGCGGGAGCGCGGGAAGCGGCTCAGGAAGCGAAGCGAAACCAACCAGCAAGCCATCGGCATCGGCGAAGCCGTCGCAGACGAAGAAGCCGAGCGATACGAAATTGACGAGCGATGCGAAAATGCAGAACGATGCGACTAAGGCAGCGGCGACTCCGAAGCGTTCTATCGCTCCAGCGCCTTCAATGAGTGCTGCGCCAAGCTCGACTGCTGCTGTGGATAGCGGCAAGGAAACAGCAATTGAGACGGATTTAGGCGATGAAGCTGGAGATGGAGCTGGAGCTGGAGATGGAGCTTCTGGAAGTGCAAATGATGCTTCCGAAGAGATTGACGGTTCAGAGACCGCTGAATCGGTAGATGATGGCTCCGATATAACGGATAAGGCTGGCCCGTCGCAGCAAGCCGAATCGGATGAAGAAGCGAGCAATCATACAAGTCACGGCGAACATGGGGAGAGCAGCCATGCCGAGGAAGGCGAGCATGAGCATTCGGGCGGCCAGAAGCTTATGATCACGCTGCGCGTGCTTGATATTTTAACCGGCGTGATGCTGGCTGGCATGTTGTTTTTCCGAATTGTCATTTGGCGAGACGAGGGGAATGAGGCTCCGTTTGGTTTCTCGCTGCGGGCGGAGCGGCTGTTAATAGGACTGGCAGCAATGATCTGGATCATATCCGGCTTTAGCCGCCTTTCCATGTTAGCGGATCAGTTCGGCGGCGTTTCTATTTATGAGCTGGCTAACGGGACGATGATTGGCAAGGTTGCTGCGCTAAGACCTATACTTGCGCTATTTGTTCTGCTGCTTGCATTCGCACCCGCTCGAGAGCGGAAATGGGCTAATCCGCTCAAGTTTGCAGCTGCTGCAGCGTTAATCGTCACGTTTCCTTTGACTGGCCATGCGTACGCGGCATTGAAGGATGTCGCTATGGCGATAGCCTCCCACGCGGTTCATATGGGTGCCGCTGCGATTTGGTTTGGCGGACTCGCAGGCTTGTTTTCTTTAACCTTCAATCACGATGCCTTAGACCGCTTGAACAATGCGGCAGTTCGCTTCTCGCATTGGGCGCTGCCTAGTATGGCGCTTATCTTGCTTAGCGGCATATGGCTTACGGCAGCAAGGCTTTCAGCATGGGGGCAGCTATTGTCAACCGCTTATGGCAAGCTGATACTAGCCAAAGCCTTCTTCATGCTGCTCGTGTTAGTCATAGCTGCGCTTCATAAGCTCATATTCATGCCGCAAATTGCTAATAAGCCTAGAGCAGCACAAGGGCTGCTGCTTGGCATTCGAATGGAAGTGCTGCTCGCTGTCACTCTGTTCGTGCTGGCAGGCTGGTTATCCTCAACTTCGCCGCCTGCGGAGGGTGACGTGAAGAAGCTGTCCGAGCCGATTTATTGGCATGTGATGGGCGAGAAGGCACATATGAGCTTGCGTATTTCAGTTGATGACAAGACGGAGGAGCAAGCTGTCAGGCTTGATGTTTGGCTGCCTGAAGGACTCGGGGCACCTGTATCGGCCAGCGCTGACATTACGCTTGCTGTTGCTGATCCTGCTGCTGGAAATGTGGATAAGAAGTCAATTCCGCTTGAGCTGCAGCCTCTAGCAGCAGAACTTTTTGAGTTTCCGGGCTTTACCAAATACACATACCGGGCAACAGGTGTGTTCATCGACGGCAACGTGCAAAGCTTGATGACGGTAGACGTCAAAGACAAGCTGGGAAATAGCTTTCATTATGAACGTGCAATAGGCGGTCAGCAGGCAGAGGAATGATTAGGAGGGCAAAATGTTTTGCTGCTTGCCGCAAGGCTTGACTTCAACTTAAGCATCTGCTAATCTCACCATCAGGGAAAAGGCAGGTGTTAGCATGATCATCGGCATCGGACATGATTTATCGGATATTGCCCGAATAACTAAAGTATTGGAAGGGCCCACGCGAAAACGATTTTTAGAACGGGTGCTGTCCCCGGGTGAGCTGGCGCTGGCAGCGCATTATTCAGGCGAGCGTCTCCATCAATTTACGGCTGGGCGATTCGCCGCGAAGGAAGCGGTTGTGAAAGCCTTTGGCTGCGGAATCGGCAAGGTTATCGGGTTTACGGACATCGAAATATTGCGCGGAAGCTGCGGCAAGCCTGCGTGCAGCTTGTCTGAAGCGGCTTGGGAGCGGCTTGGCTTACGTCCTGAAGCTGTATGTATACATGTTACGATTACGCATGAGCGCAAGCTTGCTTCTGCTTTTGCTGTTGCAGAACGGATATAACGGTAACCTTTTGCCTATACTTGGAATGTAATATACCAAGTTAGCGAGTCGAGAGGGGTTGGCGGCAATGAAGGAGCAACGGCAGCGGAAGACAAAGCGTCGGTTTAAAACGGGACAATGGGTCGAATATGACGGCTTGTATTCGGACGATTGGGGCGGTGATCTGGTGCTGGTGCAGGGCGATCTATTTCCAACACACCCCCAAATGGGTGAAACCCATTGGACGTATGCCGGCCAATATGCTCTTCATCATATGAAATCTCCCAAAATGAACGGTCACCATATCGGCTATTAGCCCATAATGAAAAAGGATGCCTTGCGAATCGTATATCCGCTCCGGCATCCTTTTTTGCTATATAAATAGGAGTGAACAAGCCTTGCTATTATTTTTTTTCAGCTAACCAATCGGAAAGACCAGCAATTTCTTCGGCAGTCAGCGTATCCTTAAAAGAAGGCATTGAGCCGCCTTTTGAGCGGCCTCCCTGCTCGATTTGCTCTGCAATATCCGCTGCGCTCATACGTGAGCCGACCTTCTGAAGATTCGTAGCAGGGCCGACTCTGCCTTGCAGTCCTGTTCCGTGACAGCTGACGCAATTGGCTTTATAAACGGAAACGACCTCGTCCGGCCCATCTAGTGCACTGCTCTTTTGTGCTCCTCCATCTCCGCCACCGCAGCCTGCTAGAGCGAGCAGCAGCCCCGAGGCGGCAATAAATGTCGTCATTCGTTTAAAGTTCATATTTAGCGCTCCTGCTCCACTTTCAATATTTTGTAAATTTCGGGTTTGTTTTGGGTTTTTACGTGAATGCCATATGAATTTGTATCGTTAGTTCGTATAATAGAATAGGTAGTTTTGTGTTTATATCAATCGGTGATGTCTATTATTATATCGCAGTTTTACCTATAGGAGAATTTATGAAACCGACAATTGAAAGTATATTGCAAAATCAATTGAATAAAATCCAAGCTGAAGTCATCATGACCGCATATTCGGAGAACCTGCCAGGCTGGAAGGTCCAAAAAACAGAGCCCGATTTTTATCGGTTCTGTTATCCAGACAAGGGAAAAGCGTGGCTGGAAATCCAAAATGAGCGATATATTCTTGAGCCGGGAGCCCTTTATTTTTTGCCTGCCGGTACGGTACAATCATTCGGTACGGAAGGTGACGAGCCTTATGGCTGCTATTGGTGTCATTTTCGGTTAGAGCTTGGCGATATCGAATTTATTAATTCGATCCATTTGCCGCCGTTCGTTTATGTGCGGGACAGGCAGATGATGAATGAGCTCTTCTCCAAAATGTATACTTTTCAATATCACCCTACGATTACGAGAGAGCTGCGTTTAAAAGCGATTTTTCTAGAGATGTTTTCCTTCTATCTGGATGAAGGCCATATTCAGACACAAACGATCCAAGATCCTAACTTTGAGGTAAAATGGAATGAGGTGCTCGCTTATATCGAAGCGAATCTGCATGTGAATATTCAAATCGAGGATCTTGCGAAAGTCGCCTTCCTGCATCCCAATTATTTCATAACCTCCTTCAAAAACTTCATGGGCTGCTCGCCGATTCAGTATGTGACGAATCGCCGAATCGAGCTTGCGAAGCAGCTGCTGATGGAAACGGACTTTCCCGTGGCAACCATTGCCAAGAAGGTGGGTATGCAAAATCATTACTTATCAAGGCTGTTCAAAAGATATACGGGCCTTACGCCGATTCATTACCGCAAGATCGTCAAGCATAGCATTGGCAATCGTTTGGAAACCGCGGTTACATCCGAGGAGGACTACAGCTAGTGGAACAGGAAGCCATCAAATTGTTTTTTAGTACAGAATTGCTAACTTGGTATCGGCTTATTAAGCGCGATCTTCCTTGGCGGCTTAACCGGGACCCTTACCGGGTATGGGTATCGGAAATTATGCTTCAGCAGACGAGGGTGGACACGGTCATTCCGTTTTACAACAACTTCATGAGCAAGTTCCCGACCGTCAAAGCGCTTGCTGAAGCGCCGGAGACGGAGGTGCTCAAAAGCTGGGAGGGACTCGGCTATTACTCGCGCGCACGTAATTTGCAAGCAGGAGCCAAAGAAGTGGTAGCACGTTATGACGGCATTGTGCCGGATGACAAGGCCTCTGTTGGTGGACTGAAAGGCGTAGGTCCCTATACGAGCGGAGCAATTATGAGCATCGCGTTTAATCGTCCGGAACCTGCGGTTGATGGCAACGTCATGCGTGTACTCTCTCGTTATTTTTGTTTGGAGGAAGATATTGCCAAGCCATCTACGAGAGTTGGTATTGAGAAGCTGGCTGCTTCGCTAATTCCTGAAGGCGCGGCAGGTGATTTTAATCAAGCGCTGATGGAGCTTGGAGCACTCGTCTGTACGCCAAAATCGCCAAGCTGCTTGCCGTGTCCCGTGATGGAGCACTGCAGCGCTCGGCTTGCGGGCCGAGAGATGGAGCTGCCGATCAAGACGAAGGCGAAGCCGCCTCGTCCAGAGTTCCGAGCAGCGGCCATTATTTTAGGCAGCGGCGACAATGCGGGCAAAGTGCTTGTAAGACAGCGGCCAGCTTCGGGGCTGCTTGCCCAGATGTGGGAGCTGCCTCATTTGCTATTGTCGCCGGATAACGCAAAATGGCTGGCTGAGACTGCGCCGAAGGAGCAAAGCGAGCTTGCCGAGCTGATCAGCCGCATGCTGGAAGAAGAAACGGGATTGCTTATAAGGCCGCGCAGCTGGTTTATGGATGCTGATCATATTTTTAGCCATATCCACTGGAAAATGCGCTTTTACTTGGCTGATTTGGGTGAAGAGGCTGGCTCGGTCATGGGGTTGACCGCGGCTGCCGCAGCAGATGGCTCGAGTATTGCTGCTGAGCCTGCCGCATTATATGAGGCGGTGGGTGCTGTCGATGCACACCATTCGGCGGCTCAAAGCGAAGCTTCCGCTGGCATGCTGGATACGGAATCGAACCCTTATCGATGGATTGGCAAGGAAGATATGGAAACTTTGCCGTTTCCTAATTTGTTTTTGCGGATTTTAAAGCAATTTTGGGAATAAATGAAAGTATGAATCGGAGGAGAAGCGAATGAACGGGATGCTCGAGCTGCTGCTGCAGCACAAAATTGTAGCGATTTTGCGGGGAATAGAAGATCGGCATGCTGATGCTGCTGCGCAGGCTCTAATAGACGGCGGCATTCATATGATGGAAATTACGATGAATACGGAAGGCGCAGCAGCAATGATAGAGCGCTGGCGCAGCAAGTTCGACGGGCAGGCGGCAGTAGGGGCTGGGACGGTAACCGACGTTGCGCTTGCTGAGCAGGCTGTTGCTGCGGGAGCCCAGTTTCTTATTTCGCCCAATTTGGATGAGGACGTTATCGCATTCGGACGCGAGCGTGGACTCTCCGTATGGCCTGGCGTCATGACGCCGACGGAAATCGTCAAAGCATGGAAGGCAGGCGCCGATGCTGTGAAAATATTCCCAATGGGAACGCTTGGCATAGGGTATTTGCAGGAAATTCGCGGACCGCTGAATAACATACCTATGATTGCGACAGGCGGAGTTGATTTGCATAATATTGCCGATTACTTTAAAGCTGGAGCGAACGCCGTCGGAATGGGCAGCAAGCTTGTCAATCTGGAATGGGTTCGCGAAGGCAAATTCACGCAAGTAACGGAGCGGGCACGGCAATTTGTAGACGCTGTGCGGGCTTTGTAAAGGAAAGGGGATATCCTATGAACGCCATCTTGTGGCTGCTGGGAAGCTTGCTCATTATCGTTGTATTGCTAGCCGCGCTCGTCTGGCAAATGGGAGTTCGCAGCCAGAATCCGCGCAAGCTTTCGAATGCGGACGAACCTGATGTGGACACGCAGTGGCAATCCTTATCCTTCATGAACAATGGATCTAAGCTCGAAGGCTGGCTGCTTCATCCAGCCGCGGCTGCCGGTTCGAAGAATGGACAAAACCCTCTTATCGTAATCGCGCATGGGTGGGGCTCCAATCGGACGAGAGTGCTGCGTTATACGCGTCCTCTCTATGAAGCGGGCTTCGCTGTATTTATGTACGATGCGAGAAGTCACGGCAACAGCGATTCGATTTCTGCGCCCTCCGCGCTTATGTTTCGCGATGATGTAAGGGCTGCGATCGAAACTGCTAAGCAGCTCCCAGGAATCGATCCGGATCGGATTGCGGTGCTGGGGCATTCGCTTGGGGGCTTCGGAGCGCTGCTTGCGCTTGATCAAGGGATACAGGTGTGTGCAGTTGTGACAGACTCGATGCCCGTTCGATTCGAGACGATGATGAAATCAGAGCTGAGACGCAAAAAATTGCCGCTCTTCCCGCTTGCTTATCTTATACCGATGATTTGGCTCATTCGCGCACGCATCTCGCGGGCGGATTTCAGAGAGGCCAGCATTCCATTGGTGCTATCGAAGCATGCGGGCAGCTCGGAGGAAGGCCGCACGCCGGTCATGATGATTCACTCGAATGGCGATGATTTTATTAGTGCGGAGGATCTGCGAGAGCTGAAGAAGCAATTGCCTAAGGGAATGATTGATACGTTGTTCGTATCAACGAAGGGACACAGCACATCGGAACAGGAGCCTGCATTTTGGGAGAAGGTAATCCCTTTTTTACAGGAAACGGTCATGAATACTCCAAAAAAGGAAGCCTGCGGCACGGGGCTGCAGGCTACAAGAGAGAATATATAATAAAGGGGGGTCATGAATTCATTATATAAGCATAAGATGAAACCAAGATGAGAGAAATATTACAGTTTGATTACATAGCTAAAAGGCGAAACGGCTGCAGTTAAAAATAATGCTTGTGAAGGAAAGCGGCGAATTCCGGTGCTATTTGCTTCACAAGCCGTTCAGGAGGTACGAATGCATAGAGTAGCTTCCAAGTTGCTGGTGGTAGTTTTCATCATAATAGCTGCATTCTATCTTGACTTCGAGCTGGATCTATTTCCTGCCGCAGCCGAGTCGGAGGAGGTCGCCGCCGTGGATAATTCGAATAAGCTGGAGGGCTTGGAGCGAGAAATCGCTAAGCAGTTTCAAGCTCGGGCCGAGCATTTTTCGGTAACATACACGGGGGACAAGCAGGAACTATCGGGCAAGCTGACGGATGTCATTCGCGCAGCCCTTAGTCATGATGACTATTCGGCTTACATACTTGAATCCTATATCTATACCATTCGAAGCTGGGGCACTAAATCGACGATCGCCCTCGAAGCCAGATACCGGGAGACGCCAGAGCAAACAGCTGTCGTTGACCGCGAAGTAGCGAAGGCGCTCCAAGAGATCATTGATCCGGGTATGAACGAGCATAAGAAAATAAAAGTGATTCACGATTGGATCGTTAGTCATGTCGAGTATGATCAGTCCTTGAAGCATTACACGGCTTATAATGCGATAACGCTAGGCGAGACAGTATGCCAGGGCTATTCATTGCTCGGCTACAAGATGCTGAAGGAAGCGGGAATTACGGTATTAATTGCCGAAGGCACTGTCAACACGGGCGAGCATGCATGGAATATGGTACAGCTGGACGGAGCTTGGTATCATCTTGATTTAACATGGGATGATCCAGTTGGTGTAACGGCTGCTGGCAAGAGCGCTTCAACGGATGCTTCCAAGGCGAACAAAAGTACAATCCGCTACAATTATTATTTGAAGACGGACGCGGAGCTTCGCGCAGACCATCAATGGACCAAAACTTATCCTGCCGCAACCGTAACTTACGCAGATACGATTCGTGAGCTGGAGCAGCAGGGACAGGCGGCAGAACGGAGTCGATTCACCAAGCTGAAGCTGGAGCTGGGCCTGCACTGGCTTGAGCCTGAGTTTACGGTATCGAGCTCGAAGCAGCTTAACCAGGTTATTCAATCGGCGCTTGATTCCCGTACAGCGAGCTTAGAGTTCAGATATGAGGATGGCGCTCAATTTCCCGCAGCACTTAAGGCGGCCTTCGAGAGCGTAAAGGTGGCAGTCGGCTACCGGGCAAGCTATGAGCCGTATGCCGGCAACGACTCGCTTATCGTCCGCATACAGCTGGAGTACGCACGCTAGCAACAAAGTCGGAGCCAAGGATGGAAGAGGTGCAGAGATGCGCCTCTTTTTGTTAGATTGGAGATTCTTGCGTAAAGAGGTTTCTAACGTGGCAAGCTTCATGGAGAAATAGCCTCAGTTGCCCAGTTTGCGGGTTGAGCGCCTGTAATAGGTCTACTTTCTAGACTTAATTCTGTGAATGGAGCCAGTTTGAGAAGAATAGATCTAATTTCTAGATCTAAATTCGCTAACTGAGCGTCCAGCTGCCCGTCTGTCCGGTTGCGTGCAAATAAAAGAGCTGTCTTTTAAGGTCGATAACCTTTTGAGACAGCTCATTTTTAGATCACTTTTTCATTCTATAGCTGGGTTTCGGCTTGCATGATTTTCACGAAGCAAGCTTGTAGTATGAGGTAAGTTTATTGCTCATTTTTGCGCGCCGATGTCATTTGCTGCCATACGGAGCCAGCTGCTTCCTCGCCGCGCTCGATCCGCTCAAGCGCCATTTGGGCTTGGAGTTGGATCTCAAATTCGCTGTCCTTTGCAGCCTCGCGGAGCGCCTCTACCGCTGACTCGTCGCCAGCCTCGTATAGAAAGCGTGCCGCGCGCCAGCGGACAAGCTTGTTCTTGTCACGAAGCGATTCGATCATCGGGCCTATGGCAGCCGGATCGCCGAGATCGGATAACGTATCGCCGGCTGTCCGTCTAACGGAGGTCGAGGAATCGCGCAGCGCGATAAATAAATAAGGCAGCGCTTCAGGCGCCCGCAAATCCCCTAGATAGATGACCGCCAGTCTGCGAATCGAAGTATTCTCATCCTTTATCGCCGCTGCAAGCAGAGGCAAGCCCTCGATGGAGGAGACGTAACGATCAAGTGAGGCATAGCGCACCTGCCAATCCGGAGAGGCAAACTGCGCCTGCGCTTCTTCTAGCGTAAGCGGAGCCGGCCTTACAACCGCAGCAGCGGCTTCTTCCGCCCCGCCTGAATTTCCAAGTTCGATGGCAGCTTGTACGAGTGCTTCTAATCGTTCTGCCGTATACGAGGCTTCCAGCTCGCGTACGATCTCGGCTGCGATTTCCTCCGGCTCCCCGTAACGTACGCCAAATTCCTCCAGCTTGCGTTCGCGAATCATGCCCGAGCCGGCAGCGACGCCAACCGCTTCAGCGAACTGCGGGGGCAGTGCCGACCGAACTTCACTATCCCCCATGCGCACACGTACCTGCATCGGAATTCCGCGATACATTTGAACGAGCACCTGCGCTTCTCCATAGCTTGCAGATGGTCCGCTCTTGCCGTCAGCCTGACCTCCATCAGCTTCATCCTTCTGCAGCAATTGGCCTGCCGCAGCCAATATGGCCGCCCAATCCGCTCCTGGCTTTCGGTCAAGCGCAATAAAGTCTGCGGTACGGAACAGGCTTCGCACGCCTTTGATTTGCAGAAGCTGCTGCAGCAGCTCGGGAGCATCGCTTGCTTCGCTGGCCTTAAAGGTAAGCCTGCGCCCTCGCGGAAGCATTTCATCGACATTCAGCTTCATGGAATTGGGGCTCGGCGTCGGTTCTATTGAAATTAGTTTCATAAGGAAACCTCCTGGAAATGATGATGTGATTGTTGTTTTAGCTGATTTACAGTAACAAATGATGCGTCGAAAGCGTAGTCTTATGTGTAAAACCTATATAAAGTAGTTTAACTGATTTCATGTTAGGATGCTAACAGCGAAGTGTTTGGATGCCATCATTCGTATTTTGGCTGATAAGGCGACCAATGCGAGACAGGCAGGCTGTTTACGTATAAAAAATATTTAACCTATTTGCATTAGGAGCTGTCAGCTTGGTATCTTATTTAAACAACAGATATTTGCGAGGGAGGGATGGACGGTTGAGGTTAAAACGATTTGCTAACATAGATCCTATTGAGCAGCATACATCTTTGAAGCAATTCAAAAGATGGCGTCAGGAACGCATTCGCAGACTGAGAATGAAGGATTATTCATTCACCGTTCCGAATGTTGAACCTGACATCGCATACTTGGAGGATAACAGAAAATGGCCTTCCATAACTTGGGTTGGTCATTCGACTTTTTTCATTCAGCTGGGCGGATTGAACATTATTACGGACCCCGTATGGTCGACCCAGATGGCTTTTCAAAAGAGACTTTCGCCGCCGGGGATCAAAGTAGAGGACGTTCCGCCGGTAGATGTCGTACTTATTTCACATTCCCATTATGATCATTTAAATATAAATTCGCTGCGCAGGCTTATCGGCACTAGGCAATTGCTGGTGCCTGCCGGGCTTGGCACGAAGCTGCGTAAAAAAGGCTTTATTCGAATCAAGGAGCTGCATTGGTGGGAATCGGTAATAATCAACGGTGTGAAGTTCACGTTCGTGCCTTCTCAGCATTCGACGCGCCGGAATCCATGGGATACGAACAGCTCGCATTGGGGCGGCTTCGTTATCGAGCGTACGGCATCGCGAAGCGGGAAGCTTGTCAGTCACGCTGGCGTCAAAAAGTCACGAAGCAGTTCCGATGAAGGAGATGCTCGAGCGCAAATTGCTAGTGCGGGGGAGCCTGCTGCGGCATTGGAAAAACCATTTTTCAGTGAGCATTCCAAAGTTGACCGGCCTGTCGTATCGGAGGCGCCGACTATATATTTTGCAGGAGACAGCGGATACTTTCATGGCTTCAAGGAGATCGGCCGCCGTTTTCCAATCGACGTTGCGCTTCTCCCCATCGGTGCTTACGAGCCGGAATGGTTCATGGGGCCTCAGCATATTACACCTGAGCAGGCGTTACAAGCTTTTGAGGATTTGGAAGCCAAATGGTTTGTGCCGATGCATTACGGTGCCTTCAAGCTGGCTGATGATACGCCGCGCGAAGCGCTGGATCGGCTGGAGGCCGAGCGCAGAAAACGATGCCTCGATGATGAACGTATTCTAATCCTGCCGCATGGCGAAACGTGGCGCCTCTGTCGGCAAATGACTAACGAGTACAAGAGTGTGCCAAATGCGGACAGTGACGGCGGAAAGTGAAAGCTGTATACTGAGCTAGTAAACTTTCAGAAATTGTCGTAGCAAGGTTTGCCTCCGCAAACCTAAGCTTAATCTTACGAAGTAAGGTTTGCTTCCGCAAACCTAAGCTTAATCTTACGAAGTAAGGTTTGCTTCCGCAAACCTAAGCTTAATCTTACGAAGTAAGGTTTGCTTCCGCAAACCTAATAGGAGGAGCAATACATGAGTCACACAAACATACGTCTTGGTGTTATTGGCGCGGGTGCGATCGGGAGCGTCCACATGGAGACGTTTAATAAGGTAGATGGGATCGACGTCGTCGCTGTTACGGACGTTTATTTGCCGCTTGCCGAGCAGCGCGCTGCGGAGCATGGCATTCAGCTTGTACACGCAAGCCCGCAATCACTGCTTGAGGATCCAACGATCGACGCGGTTGTCATCGGCGTACCGAATCAATTCCATGCAGGGCTTGCTATAGAGGCGCTGAAGCAAGGCAAGCATGTGCTGCTGGAGAAGCCGATGGCTATCGATTCCAAAGCGGCTCGCTCCATTGTTGAGGAAGCCAAGAAATCCGGAAAAATATTAATGATGTCGCATCAAATGCGTTGGAGCGGGCTAAGCCGCGCTCTTAAGCAGAGCATTGACAACGGTGATGTCGGTCCAATTTACAATGCGAAGGCTGGCTGGTTTCGGAAAAAAGGCATTCCCGGCTGGGGCTCGTGGTTCACTCGCAAAGACCAAGCCGGCGGCGGCCCGCTTATCGATATCGGCGTTCACATGCTGGACCTGTCACTTTATTTGATGGGCAATCCGAAGCCGATTTCGGTATATGGCTCTACCTATGCGGAATTCGGACCGAAGCGTCAAGGCATAGGAACGTGGGGGACGCCGAATTGGGACGGGTATTACGATGTTGAGGATCTTGCTTCGGCGCTCATCAAGCTCGATAACGGGGCAACCTTATCACTTGAGGTGAGCTGGGCGGCACATTCCGCCTTTCTGCCGGAGGACCCGTTTATTCATCTGATGGGAACGCAGGGCGGTGTAGCGATCATTGGGAATAACGGAAAGTATGTCACGCATACGGACAATGAAGTCGTTGAGAGCGATATTGCGCCGCTTGAGGGCGAAGAGGACCGCATGCTGATGAGCCGTCATTTCGTGGAATGCATTCGTGAAGGCAAGGAGCCGATTACATCCGCGCTGTCGGGCTATACGAACAACCGCATTCTCGACGCCATTTACGAGTCATCCCGCACGGGCAATGAAGTTAAGCTGAACTGGGATTAAAGGTTTAAAGCACAAGCGCGAAAATAACAAAATAGAGTAATGCCTCCTCTTATGAAATGACATGATGCTGGTCACTTTGAGGAGGTTTTTTTTGCGTACAGGAGGTTATAGGATTGAAAAAAGGGATCGTATTGCTGCTGCTAATAAGTTTGGCTGTTGTGCAATATGTGAGAACTAGCTCGGCTGATCAGGATCCATATCTCGTAACCGATTATAGCAGCCTTCATCCTGTTAAGGTTGAGCGTGTCATTCAAGGCAAGGCAGAAGCACAGCTCTCCGAGCTTGTGTTAGAGGCGAAGGACAAAGGAATGAAAATATCCATTGCAGGACAGAGGCATAGTCAGGGCGGCCACACTTACTACAAGGACGCAATCGTTGTTGATATGACAAGTTACAATAAGGTTTTATCGGTAGATCCGAAGGCAAAGCGTATTGTGGTGCAAGCTGGGGCGACGTGGGAGGACGTGCAGAAGGCGATTAATCCGTTTGGACTGTCCGTAAAAACGATGCAGTCGCAGAATACCTTTACGATTGGCGGTTCAATCAGCATCAACGCTCATGGCAGGGATATACGCAGCGGCTCGCTTATCAAAAGCGTACAATCCTTTCGCCTCCTAACAGCAAATGGAAATATTCAAAATGTCAGCCGTACGGAAAATGCCGGGCTGTTTCCGCTCGCGCTTGGCGGATATGGATTGTTTGGCATTATTTTGGAAGTGACTCTGGATCTGACAGAGGACGAAATATATCGTGAGTCAACGGTGCTAATGAAGCTTGAAGAATACCGTTCTTATTTTCAAAACACGGTACTAAAGAATCCAGACATTCGGCTGCATATCGCCCGGATTTCAGTTGCGAAGGACAGTTATTTCACAGAAGCTTTTTCCAAAAATTATACGGTAGACCGCTCTCTGCAATTGACAGACTATAACAAACTCGAGAGCAATGAGAAATGGGTTGCGCCCGGTAAGCTATTGTTTCATTTAAATCGGTTTACCGATTGGGGCAAAAATCTACAGTGGGATTTGCAGAAATACTTTTTCGTGGAGCAATCGGACAAGATCATCAGCCGGAACAATGCGATGCGGGCAGCCTCGGAATTTATGGAGTATAGCGGGCCGGGAGCAAGCGACCTGTTGCAGGAATATTTTATACCATTGAATCATTTTGATGATTTTGTAAAACGTCTTGGCGCAATTGTGAAGGAAGAGGATTTGAATTTACTAAATATAACGATCCGTTTTGTGAATAAGGACGAGGAAGCGATCCTTTCTTATGCAAAGCAGGACATGCTGGCTCTCGTATGCCTGTTCCATGCGCCTTTGTCGAAGGAAGGGCAGCAGCAGATGAAGCTGGGCGTTGAGCGGATTATCGAAGAGGTCATTACGCATAAAGGCTCTTATTATTTACCTTATATTGCTTATCCAACGGTAGAGCAGTTTCGAGCTGTATATCCGAAGCAAGAGCAGTTTTTTGCAAAGAAGAAGCAGTACGATCCAGACGAGCTATTTATGAACTATTTTTATGAGCAATATGGACCTTAGGAGGCAGCTTATGAATTTGAAATGGCTAATTCGAGCTCAAAGCATAATGACTTTAGCGGCAGGCATGATTTATCCTTATTATCTGCTTTTTCTCAAAAATCTGGGCAACAGCTTTTCGAAGTATGGCTTGGCCTTTGCCGTTTTTACGATTAGCTCTGCGGCAGTATCGCAATGGATTGCGCCTAGACTGGATAAGCATGGCGTATCCATACTGGTCTTAAGCTCGGTCGGCATGATGGGGGCGATGCTCGCTTTTCCGTGGACAGCATCCTATGGATGGGTGCTTGTTTTGCAGCTTGTCATGGGGATGTGCAATGCAATGCAAAAGATGAGCGAACGGCTGCTCCTCGCTGATTATACCCAGACAGGAGCTAGAGGTTCAGCAATCGGGTCGTATCACTTTTGGACATCGGTTGCTTCGGGCTTTGCGGTCATTGTGGGAGGCTATTTAATAGACTGGCTGACGATTAATATTTTGTTTTATTTGAGCGGCTTGCTGTACGGAGCGAGCGCTTGGATGATTTGGCGGATGAGCAGAAAGGTTGACGGCAAGGCAAAAGAAGGTTCGGTTTCCGCGCATACTGTGGTATAATGATTCGATATGAAGCGATTTTGTAGTGAAGGACGGGATTAAACGAATGATTAGTACAAGTGGCATAACGCTCCGTTATGGGAAGCGGGCGCTTTTTGAAGATGTAAGCATCAAGTTTACGCCAGGCAACTGTTACGGCTTGATCGGCGCTAACGGCGCAGGCAAATCGACCTTTTTAAAAATACTATCAGGCGAAGTGGAGCAATCGCACGGAGAAGTTCATATAACGCCGGGCGAGCGGCTTGCCGTTCTGAAGCAGAACCATTACGAATACGACGAGTCCGTCGTACTCGAGACGGTAATGATGGGTCACAAACGTCTTTACGAAGTGATGAAGGAGAAGGACGCTCTTTATGCAAAAGCGGACTTTACTGACGAAGACGGCATGCGCGCAGGCGAGCTTGAAGCTGAGTTTGCAGATATGAACGGCTGGGAAGCGGAGTCGGAAGCGGCAGAAATGCTTAACGGTCTCGGCATTACGCCTGAGCTGCATGATAAGAAGATGGCTGACCTAAGCGGTAACGAGAAGGTTCGTGTATTGCTGGCTCAAGCTTTGTTCGGCGCGCCGAACATTCTATTGCTCGATGAGCCTACCAACCACTTGGACATTGAGTCCATTCGTTGGCTGGAAGATTTCCTTGCCGACTACAAAGGCACTGTTGTCGTAGTCAGCCATGACAGGCACTTCCTGAATACAGTTTGTACGCACATTGCGGATATCGACTTCGGCAAAATCCAAATGTACGTCGGCAACTACGACTTCTGGTACGAATCCAGCCAGCTTGCTTTGCAGCTGATGCGCGGCGAGAACAAGAAGAAGGAAGACAAAATTAAAGAGCTTCAAGCGTTTATTCAGCGCTTCAGCGCGAACAAATCGAAGGCGAAGCAAGCGACATCAAGGCAAAAATTGCTTGAGAAAATTTCGCTTGACGATATTCGTCCATCGAACCGTAAATATCCGTTTATCCTCTTTAAAGGGGAGCGTGAAGCGGGCAAGCAGCTATTGCTTGTTGACAGCTTGACGAAATCGATCGACGGCGAGAAAATTATCGACAACCTGACCATTGCGCTTAACAAGGGTGACAAGGTCGCATTTGTTGGACCTAACAGCTTGCCTAAGACTTTGCTGTTCCAGCTGCTTGTCGGCGAGGTTGAAGCGGATTCCGGCAGCTATTCATGGGGCGTAACGACTACACAGGCTTATTTCCCGAAAGACAACTCACCTTATTTCGATGGGGTAGATTTGAATCTTGTGGAATGGCTTCGTCAATATTCGAAGGACCCGGATGAGACGTTCATTCGCGGCTTCCTTGGCCGTATGCTATTCTCCGGCGACGATGCGATGAAGAAAGCAAGCGTATTGTCCGGGGGCGAGAAGGTTCGCTGCATGCTATCCAAGATGATGCTTGAGGGCGCCAACGTATTTATTCTCGATGAGCCAACGAATCACTTGGATCTTGAATCGATTACGGCACTCAACAACGGTCTTACGGACACGGATTGTACCGTACTATTTACTTCGCATGACCATCAGTTCGTTCAAACAATTGCTAACCGCATCGTTGAAATTACGCCAAACGGCGTAATCGACCGGATGATGACGTATGACGAGTACCTTGAGAGTGCTGAAGTTAAAGCACTTCGCGAGCGTATGTACGCCGTATAAGATCATATAGAAAAGCGCCTGTTTGCAAGAGAAATCTTGTAGACGGCGCTTTTTTTTGTGCGGAATGAGCAATAAATAGGTTGCATAAGAGGCGCAAGCGCAGTGAACAAGCTAGCATAAATTTTGGTTGCATAATGGGTGAAAAGGATTTATACTACGTTTGAAAAGGTTTTCAGAAAAGCTTTTCAGAAAGCTCTTTCATGAAGTGAGTAAACAAGTATCATTGTAAAATGATCTGAACTAGAGCAAACTACCGCTAATTACACCTGCAAACGAACTCGCTCATCAAGAAAGGCGTGCAATCATGAAATCGACAATACGCGATGTCGCAAAATACGCAAACGTATCTATCAGCACCGTTTCCCGGGTTATGAATGCGCCGGAAACAGTGGTGGAAGAGAAGCGTATGAAGGTGCTTGAGGCTATTGAAGCGCTTCAATACCAACCGAATGGATTTGCTAGGGGGCTGATTTACAAAAAATCCGATACGCTTGGCGTTATGATTCCGGATATTGAGAACCCCTACTATGCCGGCTTGATCCGCGGCATGCAGGACGCAGCCAATATGCTGAGCCATAGTCTGATGATCTGCAATACAGATCGCGACAAGCAGCGGACGATCGCGTACGTGCAAAGCTTTTTCGAGAAACAGGTCGATGGCATCATATTTACAAGCGATTCACTGCATGAAGAGTATTACGAGGAGATGCAGCGCTACCGGCTGCCTTTCGTGCTTGCTTCAACCAATGCTCCTGAGTATCATATTCCTTCGGTCGATATTGATGATGAACATGCCGCGTATGAAGCGGTTAAACATCTCATTGAATCAGGCCATCGCCAAATCGGTATGATTGGTTTTCCGCTAGGGGATACCATTTCCGGGGAACCGCGTTACGCTGGCTTCAAGATGGCGTTGCGGGAGTATGGTCTTGCTGAATATGAGAATTGCATCGAATTTGCCGAGCATCGGTTCGAGCATGGTTATGACGCAGCTGAGCTATTGTTGGCGCGCTGCCCCGGCCTGACGGCGGTTTTTGCAGCGTCGGATGAATTCGCAATGGGGACGATTTCGTATTTGCGTGACCATGGCAAATCCGTTCCCGAGCATGTATCCGTAGTCGGTTTTGACAATATTCGTATGGCCCAAATGTTTATTCCGAAGCTGACAACGATTGACCAGCCGACCTATGATATTGGGTACCGTTCGGTACAGAAGCTGCATGAGCTAATTACGACAGGCGAGGTAGCCATTCTAAGAGAAAAGCTGCCTCATCATTTAATCGTGCGAGAGTCGACAAGGCCTGTACAATAACACCGTGCCTGTTGTAAATGATAATCGCGAAACGAGCTAACGCCGCAAAATACGGCTTTGATCGTTTTCGCTGTCGAATCTTGAAAAGCTTTTCAAGACGATGTAAGCGTTGCCTATCAATTGTCATTCTGATTTTGAGCTGCTTTGAGCATAAAAAGAGCCTATGTTGGCATTTTAAAGGAGGTGATGACTCAGCTCGTCTTCTAATTTTAAAGTTGCGTTTCAAATGAGCCATGTACGTGTAATTCATTACTGAATGATTTGAACATGAAAGGATGAGGTCTATGTACACGAGAAAAACAAAGAACGCATTAACTATTTTTATTTTAATGGTTGTGCTTGCAATGGCGATTACGGCTTGCGGAGGTAATAAAAATACAAATAATACGACCAACCAGCCGACTGAGAAGCCAAGCGATACGACCGAAGGCGGAACCGACACAGGCACAGGTGACGGAGCGCTGGCACAGGCGATGAATGGTGATTTTAAAGGTAAAAAAGTAACGATGTTCGGTCCGTTTACGGATGCGGATGAAGTGAAATTTAATGAAAGCATCAAAGCTTTTGAGGACAAGACAGGTATCGATATCTCTTATGAAGGCTCAAAGGAATTTGAGGCTACCATCTCTGTTCGAGTGAACGGCGGAAATGCTCCTGATATTGCGGATTTCCCGCAACCAGGCTTGCTTAAAGGGTTCGTGAATGCCGGAAAAGTGATTGACGTGAAATCGTTCCTGAGCGATGAATATTTGAAAAAGCAATATAACCAAAGCTGGCTTGACATGGCAACAATGAAGGGTGCCAGCGGAGACGTAATGGCGGGCGTATGGGCACGCAGCAGCGTAAAAAGCCTTGTATGGTACAACAAAAAGGCTTTTGCAGAAGCTGGCTATACCGTACCGAAAACATGGACGGAGCTTATGACTTTGACTGACCAAATCGCGAAGGATGGCGACCCAGCATGGAGCATTGGCATTGAGAGCGGTACTGCGACTGGCTGGCCGGCTACAGATTGGATGGAGGACATTATGCTCCGTACAACGACTCCAGAAAATTACGACAAGTGGGTATCTGGCGAGCTTCCGTTTACAGATCCTGTAGTTAAAAACGCTGCGGAAAAAATGGCTGAAATTTGGTTCAACGAGGATTATGTGTATGGCGGCAAAAAATCGATTGCTACAACATCGTTTGGTGACGCTGTTAAGCCTCTATTCGATAATCCGCCAAAAGCATGGCTTCACCGTCAAGCTGGATTTATTACAAGCTTCTTCCCAGAAGGCTTGACTGCCGATGATTACGATTGGTTCCCATTGCCTGCTATTGACGAGCAATACGGCCAACCAGCTCTTATTTCGGGCGATATTTACGCAATGTTTAACGATCGTCCGGAGGTTCGTGCCGTAATGGAGTTTTTCACAACGGGAGAATCGCTTAAAGCATGGATTCAAACAGGCGGCGTAACGGCGCCAATGAATGATGCTGATCCGTCCTGGTACCCGAATGATCAAGAGCGCAGAATGGCTGAATTCGTGAAAACAGCGGATACGATTCGTTTTGACGGCTCCGACTTGATGCCTGGAGCAGTAGGCGCAGGCACATTCTGGAAAGGCATGACAGACTGGGTAAGCGGAACGGTAGATTTGGATACGGCACTAAAAGAAATTCAAGCTGGCTGGAAAAAATAATTGACTGCTTTAAGGATTGGAGGGCTTCTTGCCGCAAGGCGAAAGCCCTCCCCTAATCTTAAATACAATTAGTAAGAAGTTAGGTTTGTATTCACAAACCTAAGCACACGCTTACGAAGTTAGGTTTGTATTCACAAACCTTGGAGGAGGATCCATATGGAACTACAAGCTAGGAAAGGCAATGCTCTGCGGCTACTGTTGTTATCCGTGCTCGTACCAGTTCTGAATATTGCCGTTCACTGGTGCATCTTTTTATTTTTTCGCGACTCCAATCTTCCGCCAGTCATCAACGCAGTACTGGCCGTTATATGGGGGGCACTCGGCATTTATTCTATTTACTACTCCTTCAACTGGGTAGTTGAGCAATATCCGGATCAATGGAAGCGGAGAATATTGCCTTTTGTATTTGTTGGTCCGGCGGTGCTGCTGCTTGGATGGCTGCTTGTTTTTCCGACACTGCGGACTTTGTATTTAAGCTTCTTCGATGCTAGTTCCGTCAATTTTGTCGGTTTTGCCAACTATGTTGCTGTATTTACGGATCGGCTTCTCGTGATGGCGCTGCGCAACAATCTGCTTTGGGTGTTTTTCGGTACCTTGGCTTGCGTAAGCCTAGGTCTTCTTATCGCGATTTTGGCTGACCGAAGCAGCTTTGAGAAGCTTGCTAAGGGACTTATCTTTATGCCGATGGCGATCTCATTCGTAGCTGCCGGCGTCATTTGGAAATTCATTTATTACTATCAGCCGGGCGAGGAGCAGATTGGTCTTCTAAATGCGATAGTCGTGAAGTTCGGAGGCGAACCGCAGGCATGGCTAAGCATGATTCAGCCTTGGAACAATCTGTTCCTCATCGTTATTCTCATCTGGATGCAAACGGGCTTTGCCATGGTTATATTCTCTGCTGCGATAAAGAGCATCCCTGAGGATATGCTGGAGGCTGCGAGGATGGACGGTGCAAGCGAGGTTCGCATTTTCTTCAAAATCATGATTCCTTACATTGCGGGCACCTTGCTGTCGGTTACGACAACGATCATCGTATTTACGCTCAAAATATTCGATGTTGTCATGATCATGACAGGCGGACAATATGAGACGGATGTTGTGGCTACGCAGTTCTACCGCCAGCTGTTTATGTATCAAAATGCAGGCTACGGTTCGACCTTAGCTATCGTACTGCTAATCGCTGTTATACCGGTCATTATTATCAATCTGCGCCAGTTCCGTAGAGAGGGGGGCTTCTAATATGGGCAAAAACAAAAAACCTCGCAAGTCCAAGTGGCTTGTGAATACGATACTCGCCGTCATTTGCCTGATTTGGACAATTCCGACAATCGGACTGCTCGTATCCTCATTCCGGCCTGCCGCAGATATTTTGGCAACGGGCTGGTGGAATATTTTGCCGCATCGCGATTGGCAAACGACAGAGCAGCTTCAACTGCCCAAGGATACCGATCTCCGCGAGCCAATCAAGGTTAACGGCGTTACGTTTACCGATGATCAGCTGCGTGCTGGGGTAGAGGTTGAAGGGGAGAGGCTGATTTGGGAAAATCGGCGGGCACGTACTCTGAATGTGCAGGAGAAGCAGTGGACGGTCATTTCCAGCTTCACGACCCAGAACTATGAGACGGTGCTTGGCGGGAAAACCTACTCGATCACGATGCCCGATGGAACGACCAAAACAGAGAAGGGAAGCGGGATGTCGCGTTCCTTCTGGAATACGATTGCGGTGACGGTACCGGCGACCGTTATTCCGATCTTCATCGCCTCATTTGCGGCCTATGCCTTCGCATGGCTTCGCTTTCCGGGAAGAAAGACGTTGTTTGTCATCGTAATCGCTTTGCTCGTTGTGCCTCTCCAAGTGGCGCTCATTCCGATTTTGCGCGATTATACGTCGCTTGGTCTCAATGGCACCTACTTTGGCATATGGCTCGCGCATACGGCGTTTGGCTTGCCGTTGATAACTTATTTCATGTATACCTCAATCAGTCAGCTGCCAAAGGATTTATTCGAATCTGCGTTTATGGACGGGGCAACCAACTTTACGATCTTTAGCAAGCTTATTTTGCCGCTCTCCGTTCCCGCGCTTGCTTCGATCAGCATCTTCCAGTTTTTATGGGTATGGAATGATTACCTGGTATCGCTCATTTTCCTCGGCAGCCAGCCGGAGGTACAGGTATTGTCCATGAATATCGCTAATATGGTCGGCTCTCGCGGCAATGACTGGCATTTGCTCACAGCCGCTGCGTTTGTCTCCATGCTGATGCCGTTAGCTGTATTTTTCGCTCTTCAAAAATATTTTGTACGCGGTATGCTCGGCGGCTCCATCAAGGGATAGAAAAGGAGAGATTGGGATGCAGGCAAAGCCGGCTTGGTGGAAGGAATCGGTTGTATATCAGGTTTATTGGCGCAGCTTCCGCGATACGAACGGGGATGGCATTGGCGATCTGCCAGGTGTCATTGAGAAGCTTGATTACATCAAATCGTTAGGCGTGACGATGTTGTGGATCAATCCATTTAACGAATCACCTGACAGAGACAATGGCTATGATGTGTCCGATTATTATACGGTCATGAACAAGGCGGGCACGATGGAGGACTTTGATCAATTGGTGGCAGAGACCCATGCGAGAGGCATGAAGCTGATGATGGACGTCGTCGTCAATCATACATCGGATCATCATCCTTGGTTCAAAGAATCACGCTCTTCGATCAGCAGCACGAAGCGGGACTGGTACATTTGGCAGGACGGCGTGAATGATGGACCTCCTACGAATTGGCGCTCTTATTTTAATCCTTCATGCTGGGAGCTGGACGAGGCTACAGGTCAATATTATATGCATTCGTTCGCGATCGAGCAGCCTGATTTGAATTGGGCAAACAAAGAGATGCGGCTGGAAATATATAAAATGCTGCGATTCTGGCTGGATAAAGGTGTCGACGGGCTTAGGCTCGATGCTCTGGCGCTGCTCGCTAAGCCGCAAAGCTTTGCAGATGTGGAGGAGCCGCGCGATATTCGGTATTTGACGCATAATCCGGGTCTTCACGATTATTTGCAGGAAATGAACTATGAGGTGTTTCGTCACTATGATATGATGACCGTTGGCGAAATCGCATTTGCTACGCCTGAGCTGGGCGCTCTATTTGTCGATGAGGAGCGCGCGGAGCTGAATACGCTGTTTCATTTTGAGGTTGCTGATGAAATGCCGGAGTGGGATATGGTTCGCTACAAGCAAATACAAAGGCAATGGGCGGAAGCTTTGGAAGGGCGAGGGTTTGGCTCGCAGTTTCTCAATAACCATGACCATACGAGACAAGTGACGCGATACGGCAATGATATGGAATACCGCGAGGAGTCGGCTAAGCTGCTTGCGACAATGATACATACGCTGCCAGGCATTCCCTACATTTATCAAGGCGAAGAGATCGGGATGACGGGCGTAAGGTATGAAACGATCGGCGATTATAAGGACATCGCGATGATAAATAAGTATGTGGAGGAGATCGGCAAGGGCAAAGACCCGGCAGCAGTTTTCCAATCTCTGCAGCCGCTTAGCCGAGATAACTCGAGAACGCCGATGCAGTGGAATGCTGGCCATTATGCGGGATTTGGCAGCACGGAGCCGTGGATTAAGCTCAATCCGAATTATGAGGAGATCAATATAGAGCAAGCGGAAAATGATCCGAATTCGGTGCTGGCGTTTTACCGGAGCCTTATTGCGCTAAGAAAGGAAAATCCCGTTATGGTTTATGGTGATTTCACCGACATTAGCGGCGATGATCCGCATCTATATGTATATGTGCGGGAGCTTGAGGGAACCGAATGGATCGTGCTGCTCAACCATGGGGAAGAAGCCCACACCTTTACGTTCTCGGAACCGGTTTGTGGAAGCGAGACTATGAATTTGAAGCTTGTGCTTGGCAATTATGTAAATACGTCCAGCACATGGAATGATGTGGATCGCAGCATGGTGCTAAGGCCTTATGAGGCTCGAATCTACGAGGTGTTATCTTAGCTAACAAGCATTCTTTTGCGAAAGAATAGCAAGTGCTTATAATCGAAAAATGGTGAAGCATGAATTCCTGCTCCACCATTTTTTTCGTTATGCGACTAAAGCGCGGTTCTCTGTGCAACTGGCAGCCTGCGCCCTTTGCCGTAAGGAATGCAAAGCGGCGTTCCAAAGATTGGATCGGTCGTGATTTGGCATTCCATCTCAAATACGGAACGGATGAGCTGCTCGTTCATAATGGCTTCCGGCTTGCCTTGGGCATGTATGCGGCCGTCTTTCACAGCTACGATATGATCGGCATAACGGCAGGCAAGATTAATATCATGCAGAACCATCACAATCGTACGATTCTCTTGCTCGTTCAAGTCATAAAGCAAATCAAGAATCTCTATCTGATGAGCCATATCCAGATAGGTGGTCGGCTCGTCAAGCAAAATGGTCGGCGTGTTCTGAGCAAGCGTCATGGCAATCCAAGCACGCTGACGCTGACCGCCGGATAGCGAGTCAACAGTACGGGAGGAAAGCTCGTTCATATGCGTTGCCTCGAGTGCCTTCTTTACCATCTTCTCATCCTCGCGTGACCATTGCTGGAGCCAGCTTTGGTAAGGATAGCGTCCTTGCTTCACAAGCTGGTGAACGGTAAGCCCTTCCGGCGCGAGCGGCCCTTGCGGCAAGATAGCGAGACGTTTAGCGATTTCCTTGCTGGATAGCTTGGCAATTTCAGCGCCATCAAGCAGGATTGAGCCCTCCTGAGGCTTTAATAGTCGGGCAAGCGAACGAAGCAGCGTTGATTTGCCGCAGCCGTTGCTGCCGATGAACACCGTAATTTTACCTGGAGGAACGAGCAAGTCGAGATTGTTGAATATCGCTTTTTGACCGTAGGATAAGGTAAGGTTTTTTGCTTGAATGGAGGACATGAGGACCACTCCTTTTTCTTTTTCAATTTATATACATGCATGTCTTAAAGCTAATTATGATCCGTTTCGGTGACGATAAAGCAAATAGATGAAGAACGGCGCGCCTATGGCTGCGGTGAAAACGCCAGCGGGAATATCAAGCGGAATGAACGCAATCCTTGCGATCAGATCCGAGAGCAGCAATACGAGCGATCCGATTAAAGCGGATACGGGGATAACTCCTCCGTAAGACGGCCCTACAAGCTTTCGAGCAATATGCGGTGCCATTAGGCCGATAAAGTTGATGGCTCCGCCGATAGCAACCGCTGCGCCTGCGAGCGCCACGCTGATGATGAGAAGAATCGTCCGTTTCACTTGGACCGAGCTTCCTACGCTTGTTGCAACCTCATCTCCAAGCTCCTGTACATTAAGATGCCGAGCGAAGATCAGAGCGATTGGTAGAAGGACGACAATCCAAGGAAGCAGCGTAGCAACATCCCTCTCCCACGACACCCCATATATGCTGCCCGTCATAAACGTAAAAGCTTTGACTGCAACGGCTGTAGGCGTAAAGGATGCCGTTAGAATAAGCATATAGGTCAAGGCAGTTAGCGCAGTTGCCATCCCAATACCGACAAGAACGAGCCTAAGCGGCGTAACTCCTTTGCGATAAGCGAATAAATAAATTAGAAAAGCAGTGGCAAAAGCTCCTATAACTGCACTCAGAGGCATAAAGCGGATGCTCACATGCGAGAAGTAAAGGATGAATATGACGGTTCCGAGCGATGCGCCGCCGGTTATTCCAATAATGTCGGGCGATGTCAAAGGGTTGCGTACAATGCCTTGCAGCAACGCTCCTGACACTGCGAGCGCACTGCCTACCATCACAGCAATCAAAACGCGCGGCATTCGAAGCGATAATATTATCATCGAATCAGCTGAGTCAGCGGTTCCAAAAAATGCGCGAATGACGGTGATCGGACTTATCATCTTGCTGCCAAGGCCGACACAGATGACGACTGCTGCTGCATTCGCTATAGCTAAAAATAGAATGATCATTATTGTCCGGCGGTTCAACTGGAAGGAATGTCTGCGGCCTCTAAGTGTAATCCATTTGTTCATATTAGGATTGGCCTCCTCTTCTAGCGATAAAAACGAAGAAAGGAACGCCTATGATCGCGGTCATAATGCCTACGGGAACTTCCTTCGGAAAAGAAATGTAGCGTGAGCCGATATCGGCCGCCAGCAGCAAAATACCGCCATACAATACGCAGTAAGGAATAACCCAGCGATAATCTATGCCTACCATGTAGCGCATAAGATGAGGCACGATGATGCCTACGAATGCGATCGGACCAGCCATAGAGACCGAGCCGCCTGCGAGCAAAACGATGATGATACCAGCTGCTAATTTAATATAGATCGTTTTTTGCCCCAGCCCTACGGCGACATCCTCCCCGAGTGCCAGCACATTCATATGTCTTGCAAGCACGATTGCGCCAACTAAGGCAATCCCCATGTATGGAGCGGCAGCAGTGAAGATAGGCATATCGCGCCCAGATACGGAGCCAACAAACCAGTAGAGTACTTGATCGAATGTTTGACCGCTCGTAAGCAGCAAGCCTAGCGATAGAGACGAGAAGAACGCGGTCAATGCTGCTCCTGCCAAAGTAACCTTGAGCGGCGTCAGGCCGTCGTTGCCAATTGAGCCAAGCGTATAGACGAGCACTGCTGTGAAAGCAGCGCCGATGAAGGCGAGAGTAGCGAACGTCGTTAAGCCGCTTGCGCCAAAAAAGGCCGACCCTACGACAATGAAGAATGCTGCTCCTGAATTAATGCCGAATAGGCTTGGCGAAGCCAGCTGGTTGCGCGTAATCCCTTGCATGAGTGAGCCCGCTACAGCAAGGCTTGCGCCGGTAATGGCAGCGATAAGCGCGCGCGGCATTCTAGCCGTCTGAATAATGAGATGCTCCTGAGAGCCATCGAACGCATTATAGGAAGCGAGAATGGTTCGCCAGCTGATATTGGTTACACCGAAGGCGATGCTGCAAATGATCCCCGCAACAAAGAGCAGCAATCCAACAATAAGCCCTGCTACCTTCTGGGAGCGCGTATGTAATAATGTATCCATAAATGCCTCTTTCCTCAGTGTCCAGTATGAATGACTGTGCCTTAGCCCTGTTTCATGCCAAGAGACTAAATATTTTAATGGATGAGCTTAATATTTTCTGTTATTGAATAAGTTATAGCTACTAAAACATTTTAGGGTATCGAATACATAGTGTCAATGATGTTGAAAATCATTATCATTCGTTATTGACTTTGCCTTGAACAGCTGATATAGTTTCGTTTGGGATAACAATGAGAATGATTTTCATCGAAAAGGGGATAGTATACAAATGTTACATTTATTGAAGAAGAAATTCACTTGGACTGCTACTACGATGCTGCTTGCTTTTGCCGTAGTCGTATCGGGCTGCGGTCAATCCGGGTCAAACAATAGCAACGGAAATGCGGCAGCTCCTGAACAATCAGAAGCGCCGAAGACTGAAGAGGCAAGAGTAATTACGCACGCAATGGGCGATGCGAAGGTTGAAGGCACGCCGGCACGTATCGTAGTGTTGACGAACGAAGGAACGGAAGCACTTCTAGCGCTTGGCATTAAACCGGTAGGCGCAGTTAAATCATGGACAGGTGATCCATGGTATGAGCACATCAAAGTGGAAATGGAAGGCGTTACGGAAGTCGGCGAGGAGAGCCAGCCGAATATGGAACTGATCGCTAGCCTAAAGCCAGATCTTATTATTGGTAATAAATTGCGCCAAGAGAAAGTTTATGATCAGCTTAAAGCAATCGCGCCAACTGTCTTCTCCGAGACGCTTCGCGGGGCATGGCAATCCAACTTCCTGTTGTATGCAGATGCAATCGGCAAGAAGGCTGAGGGAGAAAAAGTCATTGCTGATTATGATAGCCGCACTGTCGACTTTAAGTCTAAAGCAGGTGACAAGCTGAATCAGAAAGTGTCCGTCGTTCGTTTCATGGCAGGCAAAACCCGTATTTATTTAGATGATACTTTTACTGGCATTGCATTCTCCAAGCTTGGCATTACACGTCCTGATAACCAAAAATATAAAGACACCTTTGTTGAAGAAATTACGAAGGAGCGTCTTCCTGAGGTAGACGCGGATATGCTCTTCTACTTCACGTATGAGACTGGTGACGGCAAGGGAACTGCGATGGAGGAAGAAATGCTGAAGGATCCATTGTGGCAAAGCCTGCAGGTTGTGAAGAACAACAAAGCCATTCGAGTGAGCGATGCGATCTGGAACACAGCAGGCGGCGTAATTGCAGCTAACCTTATGCTTGATGAGCTTTATAAAATTTATGAAATTCAATAAATAATTTATGAAAACAGCCGGAAAATACTCCGGCTGTTTTTATTTATTTAGGTTATTTTGCGTAAATGGTATCAGAAAATAGGTATATGCGAATCATTTAGCTATCACAATGCATGATGAATTGTTGCACGGGTGCATAAAAGTGCGCACCTGGTAAACACTGTTTCTCTAGACCCACATAGGTTCTCTCGGGTATGATACCGATAGGTTATTTTATAAGGCTTAAAAATATATACGTTTTACGCTTGGGAGGGTATTGAAACTGGATCAGTATGAAGAAATAAAACAGGGCGAGAAGGGTGCCTGGGTAAGTATAGCGTCCTACTTGGCACTCTCTGCGATTAAGCTTGGCGCAGGCTACTGGTTCGTGTCAGGGGCTCTCGTTGCAGATGGCTTTAACAACCTCACGGACATCGTTGCATCGGCAGCTGTATTGATTGGATTGCGAATATCTCAGAAGCCGCCGGACAAGGATCATCCGTATGGACATTTTCGGGCAGAGACGATTGCAGCGCTGGTTGCATCATTCATTATGGCCACAGTCGGCATTCAGGTATTAATCGGGGCTGTTAAATCATTGTTTGCTTCCGATCATCATATTCCAAATTTAATGTCGGCTTGGGTAGCATTGTTCGCGGCTATATGTATGGGCGGCGTCTACATATACAATCGGAAGCTAGCCCTTCGCATAAATAATCAAGCATTGTTAGCTGCTGCAAAAGATAACCTGTCGGATGCGCTTGTCAGTATTGGCGCGGCTATCGGGATTATAGGGGCGCAATTTGGCCTGCCGTGGCTTGACCCGGTTGCTGCTTTAGCGGTAGGCGTTATTATATGTAAAACGGCTTGGGAAATTTTCTACAGCTCTACACATGCGCTTACGGATGGTTTTGACGAAAACGAGCTTTCTTCCCTGCGCGCAACAATCGCTAAGACGAAGGGCGTCAAAACGATAAAGGATATTAAGGCGAGAGTGCATGGCAGCCATGTGCTCGTGGATGTGATTGTACAGGTTGATCCCGGGCTTACATTGATTGAAAGCCATCGGATTAGCGACGAAATCGAGAATCGTATGGGCCGCAAGCACAATATTATGAGCGTGCATGTTCACGTCGAGCCGCATGAGCTTGTGGAGAGGGTAGAGGTAATTACGACGGAGAAGCATTAAGAAAAGCGTGAAGGCCGGTTAGGGGAATACCCTGACCGGCCTTGATTGGGTTTAAGCGATTTCGCCTAAATGGTTAAGAATCTATTTGTATAGTTGTACTTTCGGTTTGTTTAATAGGTTCGGATTTAGCTGCTGCTTCCTTCTCAGCCAGCGCTTTTTTCTTGTTGCGTCTTTTGCGAAGGAAAAGATATACGACTATGATCGGAACTGCTCCTATGAAAATATATAAGGAAACATCCTTAACCATGCTTTCCGCGGCCTGTCCATAAAAGTAAAATAACGCACCAACAATATAAAATTTCAATCCTCGACCGATTGCTGCGTAGCCGATCAATCGCCATAAAGGAAAATTCAAGCAGCCGGATAAAATGGTAAACACTTTGAATGGAATCGGTGTGAACGAGCCGATTAGAATAGCGGCTTCGCCGTTCTTCTGGAACTTTTCTGTAGCGGCATCGATCCATTCTTTTTTCAGAAATTTATATAGGACTGATTTACCCATTATTTTTCCTAGATAATACCCAACTGGTGTGCCTAAAAGACAGGCGATATAGCCCACTGTAGCTAGCCAAAGTGCTGTAGATGGATTTAGTAAGCTTAATGAAACTTGAAGAAAGAGAGCGGGAATAGGGAAAATGACTGCATCAAGAAACGAATGAATAAACAACCCCAGCGGCCCGAAATCTTTTAAAAAGTCAACTACAGCTTGAAACATTACCAGGCTCCCTTTCCATCAACTTACCTGCACATAAAGCCTGCTTATCGAGTTATGCCATTTGGAACTTTCCCTATGTGCTAACATATGCTGCAGCTTGTTGAAAAAGCGCTTTAACGCTTAATATTTTAATTATAGCACAATTGATACGGTTAAAAAGATGATAGTTGTCATGTGTTTGTTGAAAATTAGCAAATTCGAGTATTTGAGTTTAGTTCTTAGGATCTATATCCAGATTAATAAAGTCATAAGAACGAATACGTATATCCTGCTCTCAGGTTTCATCAACTTTTTTTATGTTTTGGCTGGATTCGATAAAAAAAGCCCCTTGTCCAAGGGAGGAATCCCATAACAAGGGGCTTTTGCTTAATGATTGTTGCTATAGTGCTACTCCCGAGTCTGACGGCGCGATACGCCGCTGAGCTGTGCAGCTTGAATGACGCGGCGACGAACCTCTTCAACGACTCTTGCGTTGAATACGCTTGGAACGATGTACATAGGGCTTAGCTCATCGTCGCTGATGACAGAGGCGATAGCTTCGGCAGCCGCGAGCTTCATCTCTTCATTAATCGTTGTGGCGCGGCTGTCCAGCGCTCCTCGGAAAATGCCAGGGAAGCAAAGAACGTTGTTAATTTGATTCGGGTAGTCGGACCGTCCTGTTGCGAAGACGGCAACGATATCCTCCGCCGCCTCAGGTCGTATTTCTGGCTCTGGATTTGCCATCGCAAATACGATCGGGTCCTTTGCCATCGTCTCAATATGGGCGCGAGTTAAAATGCCGCCAGCCGATACGCCAATGAATACATCGGCTTCAATAAGTGCTTCAGCGAGCCCGCCGCTGCGGCGCTGCGGATTCGTATTATCTGCGTACCACTGCCACATCGCATTATCGTAAGTGCGGTCTGCGGTTAAGATTCCTTCGCGGTCCACGCCGATGATATGCTGAGCACCGCCCGCGAGCAGCATTTTGGTGCATGCTGTACCAGCAGCACCGATTCCGCAAATTACGATGCGGGTTTCGCTTAAGCTGCGCCCAGTGAGCTTAAGCGCATTAAGCAGACCTGCATACAAGACGACCGCCGTTCCATGCTGATCATCGTGAAAGACGGGGATATCAAGCTCGTCCCTTAGCCTTTGCTCGATTTCAAAGCAGCGCGGTGCCGAAATATCTTCGAGATTAATGCCGCCAAAGGCCGGAGCAAGGTTCTTGATCGTTTCGATTATCGCATCTGTATCCTGCGTGTCCAGGCAGATCGGAAACGCATCAACATCGGCAAATTGCTTAAACAGCATCGCTTTCCCTTCCATTACCGGCATTGCGGCATAAGGACCGATATTGCCAAGACCGAGCACGGCGCTGCCGTCGGAAACGACTGCGACCATATTTCTTTTTACGGTAAGCGTGAAGGCTTTGGAAGGCTCTTCGAAAATAGCTTGACAAACTCTAGCGACATCCGGCGTATAAACACGCGACAAATCGTCGCGGTTCTGAATAGGCGTTTTTGGCTGGATCGTAATTTTTCCACCGAGATGCAGCAGGAAGGTACGGTCGGAAATATGGACTAGCCTGATACCGACTAATGATTTGAGCGCCAACGCCAGTCGATCGCCTGCGCCTTGCTCCGTAATTTTGACCGTTAAGTCGCGCAAGCTTTTGTTTTTGTCCGTGTGTATGACATCGATAGCGATGATGTCGCCGCCGGCTTTCTCGATTGCTGTAGCCGCTCTTCCAAACTGCGCGATATTCGTATCGATTTCAACCCTCAAAATAATCGTTTTCCCGTCTGTCATATGCGAACTCACAATAAACGGCCCCCTTTATCAGTTATCATTTTTGGATAAGGACGAACATTTTATTCTTCTTTCTTTTTATATAAAGAAAGCCGTCACTGCATAAGGCGCAGGACAGCGTTCGGACAACTCGTCGGGTCGTATTGTTGGTTTCGCTTCGTTAGTAGACTGTGCCTGAATTGACCTGAGGCATAGGGCTCATGGATAAGAGAGAGCCAGCGATCGACAGTATCGTTCGAATCGAGCATTTCGCCAAAGCCGTTGCTAATAAAGTATTCACAGTTCTCTTCCTCTTGGCCGGGGATCGGTTCATAGAACAACATTGGAATTCCTTTGCTCATTCCCTCGGTGCAGGTCATGCCGCCAGGCTTCGTAATAAGGAGATCCGACACATCCATCAGCTTATGGACCTCGCGAGTGAAGCCAAGAATTCGGATGTTCGGATGCTGAAACAGCGGATCGGCGAGCATTTTTTCCTTCATTTTCTCGTTCGAGCCGACGCAGTAAATGAGCTGAGTACTCTCCCGCCATTTGGTCATATACTCAAGGGCATTATCCTCATACATAATTCCCCAACCGCCGCCCATAATGAGTACTGTAGGCATATTTTTCAACTCAAACTGCTTCCTTACCTCTTCCTTATCGTATGTATGCCAGAAATTCGGATGAACGGGTATGCCTGTTACTTCAATTCGATCGTTTGTGACGCCTTTTTCTATCAGTCGATTTTTTACAAGCTCGCTGGAGACGAGATATCGATTGACTTCCTGACTTACCCAGGACCCATGTGCGTCGTAATCAGTAATAAGCGTGTATAGCGGAACTTCCAGTCCTAGACGCTTGAGTCTGGCTACAACCGAATTTGGACCCGGATGCGTGCATACAATTAAATCCGGCTTGAGCTGTGAAATGACTTGAGACGTTTGGGTATAAAACATACGATGAAGCGCAAGCTGTGTAAGGCGATTAAAAGATTTTTTATAGTTGCTGCGGTACATAAGACCAACCATCTTTGGCTGTTTGTTTACCGTTTTGCGATATGCAGATATGATCCATGGACCAAGCACCGGATTAAGAAATTTTCCAAGCTCGATAACGCGGGTCTGAATTCCCGGACTTAACTGCTTCAGTCCAGCAGCGAGCGCATAGGCAGCTTGAGTATGACCGGAGCCAAAGCCTTCAGAGAGCAGAAGCACTCTTTTCTTACGCATTCATTCCACCTACTTTTCTAATTCCATATTACGATGCAAGTGCGACTAACACAAGTTTTATCCGATAGGGTTGCGAATATTGAGGTGGATAATCTATCCTTATATGCAGATGTGCATATTATTATGATATGTATCCCTACTGTCAACTATATTTACATATAATTTACAAGGAAATAAAAAAATAACCAGCAAGGATGTGGCCAAATGGAATCATTTAATCAGGAAGATCAGAGCATGAAAATAGGAGATCACGTTCGTGCGGAAGTCCGCTCCGGGCAGTATATAGGCGAGCTAATCGAAATAAACGGGCCGCGCGCGCTCGTAAAGGTGTTAGCCGTGCTGAAGCATCCCGAGCAAGGTGACCTTCATAATCCTTACAACCCGGATGTTCCTATGTTTCACGAGCGGCGCGCGCTTAGCTATACGGAGAAAACGACCGTTCTGATGCGTGATGTGAAGCGGTTTACAGGAAGCATTCCAGAATACGGCGCTTCGTTAAGGACTGCCGCTGAAGCGGAAATCGCCGGTCTGGATCGATTGCACCGCTGGGCTGCCAAAGGGCTTGAGCAAATGCAGCAGCTTCTCAAGGAATACAAGTAATATTATTTATTAATGAAGACGGTTTTTAAGGTATCGCGATACACAACTTGATATTGCAAGCCCTCGGATATAGCGGCAAGCGGGACGTATAGCGTGCTTGCTTTGCCGCTTGAATGTATGAAGGCCGGCGGCGCTTGGAGCGGCTTAGACACCCCATTGCGCTTAAATGCTGTCGAATAGGCGGTAATTTCAACCGTTCCGCTTTGCAGCTTGATGGACGCTGTCTGTGTTGCGGCGTTCCATTTAATTGCAGCCCCAAGCGCATCCGTTATGCTGCGAAGCGGCACGTAGGTTCGATTTTGCACGAGAAGCGGCTTGTTTGAACCTATGAGCTCTTTCCCTTTGACAACAATAGATACGGGCACTTTGCTCTCTCTAGGCTTGACTATTCGGTAATCGCTCCAAATGGCCTTCGCAAATGCTTTCCCCATTGCCGCATAGCCGGCTTGAGTAGGATGAATATCTCCCTTGGCAATTGAAGTGAAGCTAAGCTCATTGTCAATAAATGAAGAAGCGACGTTTGCGATGCGAACATGAAAGTCATCCTCCGTTAGACGCTCCGACACTAAATGAAGACGCTCGCGAAGCTGCTTGACGCTATCAAGAAGAAACAAACGATCAGCCTCGGGATACAATGGGAAAAATAGCTCTCCGACCTTAATCGGCGGCGGGATCGGCAAATATTGATCTGCGACGACGACCTCCGCTTTCGGCTGCAGGCTCAGCATCAATCGAAGCGCAGCTTCAAGCTCTGATTCGTAATTGGCAAGCGTGCTCTCACGCACGGCTGCTGCTTCCACTTGATCTGCTCCGGCTTCCAGCTTCGCAAGGACGTTGTACATGTCATTGCCGCCGATCGTCATCACGATCAAATCGGCTTTCGTTAATGCCGCTCGAAGCTGCTTCGTTTTAGCAAAAATGCGATCTGCCCGCGGGTCGGGAAGGATGCTCTGTATATCCGAGCTCTTCACGCTCGCTCCGCTTGCGACTGCCTCCATCCATCGCTTCAGTCCTGTTGTCTGCAGCCCTAGCACGCCATAATTGGTGTATTCCGTGCGAAGTCCATGGAAAAGAGCTTGTTCATAGACATGCTCTGCAAACCCATATGGAATCGATTGCTCTGTAAAGCCGAACTCGTAGCCTGCTGTGACGGAATCGCCAACTGCGACGATTTTGTAAATATTCTCTTCAATAACTTTTTCTGATTGCGGGGCGGCATATGCGACAGCTAAGAAGGCTGAATCAGCAGGAAGACTTCCATTTGGGGCAGCCTTAAGAGGATGGGCAAGCGCTAACGTCATCGAACCGGCAATAACGACTGTGGCCGCCGCGCGCAGCATCGCTTTCCTAAACTTGCTATACAAAACGCACACATCCTTCTGATAAAATAAAATGAAATTGTAAATGAGAACTTATGATATGCTTATTATTCTTGACGAAACGGAGGCTGTACGGCCAAAAGGCCGACATTCGAGGTATGCAATTGTAGTAAAATAGTGCAAATAATTATGAAAATATTAAATTGATTCCGCTATGGGCTGGTGTTAAAATAATATAATAATCGCAATGTCGCGGTAGAGGCCCGGTATATGGTCGCTTAAACGAACGGCGCTCATTAAGTCGAGCTGCTGGCCGTTTAGCTTATGAATGGCAAGGAGCAGGCCGATGCGCCTCGCTGACTACCATTCTATGATAAAACAAGCCAAAAATGAAGCGTAATGCGTATTCATCGGAGCTTATTTACAACATGTTCACGCTTACCCAAAAATCTTCTCATAGAAAGGTTGCACACAATGAAAGAACATATTTTGGGATTGCCGCCTAAGCAGGGGCTCTATGATCCGCAGTTCGAGAAAGATGCATGCGGCATGGGCTTTGTGGCCAACATTAAGGGAATTAAATCACACAAGGTCATCCGCCAAGCGCTGATGCTGCTCGAGAATATGGAGCATCGCGGCGGTCAAGGCAGTGAACCGAATACCGGAGATGGAGCAGGTATTTTGCTTCAAATTCCGCATGCTTTTTTTGCAGCAGAATTAAAGAAGCAAGAGCTTGAGCTTCCGGCCGAAGGCCATTATGCTGTCGGTATGATCTTTATGCCGCAGGATGAAGCTGCCCGCAATGCAATTGAGCGTGAAGTGGAGTCGATCGTTCAAGAGGAGAACCAATCGGTAATCGGTTGGCGTACGGTACCGACGGATGACAAGAAGCTGGGTGAATCCGCATTAGCGGTGAAGCCGTATGTTCGTCAGCTATTTATCGGCATGAATGATAGCTTGAAGGACAATATGGCATTTGAACGCAAATTATATGTGATTCGCAAGCGCGCAGAGCTTGCGATTCGTTATGCCGGCAAAGAAGGCGGCAATATGTTCTACTTCTCGAGCTTGTCCTCGAGAAAGATCGTTTACAAAGGGATGCTTACGACTGAGCAGGTTCGCTCGTTCTACACCGAGCTTAATGACGAGTCGGTAGTATCGGCAATGGCGCTCGTTCACTCCCGTTTCAGTACGAACACGTTCCCAAGCTGGGAGCGCGCGCATCCATTCCATTACATGATCCACAACGGCGAGATTAATACGCTGCGCGGCAACGTAAACTGGATGCATGCCCGCCAAACCTTGTTTGCAACAGAATTGTTCGGCGACGACATCGAGAAAATCAAACCGGTCATTAACCCTGACGGCTCTGACACGGCGATGTTCGACAACACGCTGGAGTTTCTGTTCTTGTCCGGTCGTTCGATGGCACATGCAGCGATGATGATGGTTCCAGAGCCTTGGTCCAACCATGAGAGCATGAGCGACGAGCGCAAAGCATTCTACGAATACCACAGCACTTTAATGGAGCCGTGGGATGGACCGGCAGCGCTTGGCTTTACTGACGGCGTAAAAATCGGTGCCGTGCTTGACCGCAACGGTCTTCGTCCAGCCCGTTACTATGTAACGAAGGACGATCACATTATTTTGGGCTCCGAGGCTGGAACAGTTGAAATTCCGCCAGAGGATATTCTATACAAAGACCGCTTGCGTCCTGGGCGCATGCTGCTAGTTGATACAGAGAAAGGCCGCATCATCTCCGATGAGGAAGTGAAAGCGGAAATCGAAACGGAGCATCCTTACCGCGAATGGCTTGATGAGCATCTCGTTGATTTGGAAGACCTACCGGAAGCGCCGGAATTGCCGGAGCCGAACCACGAAACGGTTCAAATGAGACAACAAGCCTTCGGATACACGTTCGAGGATGTTCGTAAAGTGCTTGAGCCGATGGCTGGCAGCGGCGCGGAGCCAATTGCTTCGATGGGCTACGACGCACCGCTTGCGGTATTGTCAGAGCGTCCGCAGCGCTTGTACAATTACTTCAAGCAATTGTTCGCCCAAGTTACGAATCCACCGATTGATGCGATTCGTGAGGAGATTATTACGGCGACTGGCACAACGATCGGCCCTGAACGCAATTTGCTTAACCCGGAGCCGGAAAGCTGCCGTCATATCAAATTGGCTACGCCGATTTTATCCAACGAGCAATTCGCTAAGCTGCGCCATGTGCGCCGTCCTGGCTTCCGTTCGATCACGCTTCCGATCTTCTTCCCTGCGAATGAAGGCGAAGCAGGCCTGCGCGCTGCGCTAACTCAAATGTGCGAAGCTGCTGACCGCGTTATCGCGAAGGGACACAACCTGCTTATTCTATCTGATCGCGGCGTCGACAAGGACAATGCTGCCATTCCGGCTTTGCTAGCGGTATCGGCCTTGCATCATCACCTTATTCGCCAAGGAACTCGTACAAAGGTAGCTCTATTGCTTGAGTCGGGCGAACCGCGTGAAGTGCATCACTTTGCGCTGCTGCTTGGCTACGGCGTAAGCGCCGTTAACCCATACCTAGCGTTCGAGACGCTTGACGATATGATTCGTCAGGGCATGCTTCGCGGCGTATCGCATGACAAAGCAGTCAAAAACTTTATTAAAGCAGCTACTAAAGGCGTTATTAAAATATTGTCAAAAATGGGTATTTCAACTATTCAATCCTACCGCGGCGCACAAATTTTCGAAGCGCTCGGCTTGAAAGAGGATGTCATTAACGAATACTTCACATGGACACCGTCCCGCATCGGCGGCATTGGCCTTGATGTAATCGCAGAAGAGACGCTTAAGCATCACAATCGTGCATTCGCCGAGCAAGAGGGCGGAGAGAAGGAGCTTGACTCCGGCGGCGATTACCAATGGCGCAAAGACGGCGAGGACCACCTGTTCACGCCGCAAACGATTCATACGCTTCAAATGGCTTCGCGTTCGAACGACTACAAGCTTTACAAGAAGTTCTCAGCGCTTGTACAAGGCGAGGACAAGAAGCATTTAACGCTTCGTTCGCTGCTTAAGTTTAAGGAAGGCCGCCAATCGGTGCCTCTTGATGAAGTAGAATCACTTGAATCCATCGTGAAACGGTTCAAAACAGGCGCGATGTCGTTTGGCTCAATCAGTAAAGAAGCGCATGAGAGTCTGGCTATTGCGATGAACCGTCTAGGCGGCAAGTCGAATACAGGTGAAGGCGGAGAAGATCCTGCACGTTTCATTCCTGATGCGAATGGAGATTCAAGGCGCAGCGCAATCAAACAGGTTGCATCCGGACGTTTCGGCGTAACGAGCAACTACTTGGTAAATGCAGATGAAATTCAAATTAAGATGGCGCAGGGCGCTAAGCCTGGTGAAGGCGGACAATTGCCTGGCCTTAAAGTATATCCTTGGGTAGCCGAGGTTCGTGGTTCAACGCCTGGTGTGGGCCTAATCTCGCCGCCGCCGCATCACGATATTTATTCGATCGAGGATTTGGCTGAGCTTGTTCATGATTTGAAAAATGCCAACCCGCGTGCTCGCATTAACGTGAAGCTCGTATCGGGCGTTGGCGTAGGAACAATTGCGACTGGCGTAGCGAAAGGCCGTGCAGATGTTATTATGGTCAGCGGCTATGACGGCGGAACAGGTGCTTCACCAATGGGCTCGATCCGTCATGCCGGTCTTCCGTGGGAGCTTGGTCTTGCAGAAACCCACCAGACGCTAATGCTGAACAAATTGCGTGACCGCGTTGTCCTTGAGACGGACGGCAAAATGATGAATGGCCGCGACGTTGCAATCGCAGTGCTGCTTGGAGCCGAAGAATACGGCTTCTCCACTGCTCCGCTCATCGTGCTAGGCTGCATCATGATGCGTGTATGCCAATTGGACACATGTCCAGTAGGCGTTGCAACGCAAAACCCAGAGCTTCGCAAGAAATTTATGGGCGATCCTAGCCATGTTGTCAACTACCTGCGCTTCATTGCAGAAGAGCTGCGTGAGATTATGGCAGAGCTTGGCTTCCGTACCATTCAAGAAATGGTTGGACGCGTCGATATTTTGGAAACGAAGCAGCTTCTTGAGCATTACAAAGCAAAAGGCATTGATCTTTCGGGCTTGCTGTACGAAGCGGAGCTTCCGCAGAATGCCGTACGCTATAATATTCAAGAGCAAAACCATGGACTTGAGCTGTCGCTTGATATGCAGCAGCTTGTTCCTCTTGCGCAGGCTGCGCTTGAGAACGGTGAGCGCGTTCGCGGTACGTTCCCGATCCTGAACACGAACCGTGTAGTCGGAACGATTTTGGGCAGCGAAGTCACTCGTCGTTATGGCGCGGCTGGCTTGCCTGAGGATACGATTTCTTATCACTTCGTTGGAACAGCTGGTCAAAGTTTTGGCGCCTTCGTACCAAAAGGCATCACGCTATCGATCGAGGGCGATTCGAATGACTATGTCGGAAAAGGCTTATCGGGCGGTAAAATCATCGTAGCTCCGTCACCAAAAGCAACCTTCGTTGCTGAGGATAACGTTATTATCGGCAACACTGCGCTGTATGGCGCAACTAGCGGTCAAGCGTATATCCGCGGTGCAGCAGGCGAACGCTTCGCCGTACGGAATAGTGGAGCAAGTGTTGTCGTAGAAGGCGTGGGCGATCACGGCTGCGAATATATGACAGGCGGACGCGTTGTCATTCTCGGTAACACGGGACGCAATTTCGGTGCAGGTATGTCCGGCGGCGTCGCATATGTCTACGATGAGAAAGGCGATTTCTACAACCATTGCAATTTGGAAATGGTACTGCTGGAGCGTATTGAGGATTCGCTTGATATCGCTGAGCTGCGTGGCTTGATTGAATCCCATGTACAGTATACAGAGAGTGCTTTCGGTTCCCGTATATTAAATGACTGGGATGTATCGTTATCGAAGTTCGTCAAAGTCATTCCGAAGGACTACAAACGCATGCTTGAACAAATCCGCAAAGTCGAGGATACCGGCTTAGTGGGCGAAGAAGCATTGCTTGCAGCCTTTGAAGCAAACAAAAAAGAGCTTGCTCGCGCAGGTGGCAAATAATAATACCAGACTAATAATGTTATAGATTTAATAAAAGGTTAACAAAAGGGACTGTCCCTGAAGTAGATACGCTACTTCAGGCGACAGTCCCTTTTGTTTTTCGACAAAATGCCAGTAAATTAGAAGAAAGCCGCACCCACTAACCGACATATTCCATCCGAAGGCTCGGGTATAATGATGTTATAATTTCTTTCATTGTCATTACACGATGAGGAGCCGGTCGTATGTTGAGAGATGAACTAGAAATGTCGATCGAGGATGATGCACAACTATCGAAGGTCACCACACTTGAAATAAATGAAATACTTGATCAAATCGGCATTCCACAAGAAAGGTGGATTTCAAAGAAGGACGTTAACGCAATAAACGCTCAGCTCTAATAAAAGCAATAAAGCGTTTGGTTTCATCCAGAGTCAGAGTCCGTCCATCTATGCTTAAATGATAGGTTTTTAATAACTCTTCATCTGATAGCTCGAGATGGTCGACGAAGGCTCTCACATCATCGGTTAGTGTTTGCTGAGGGATTGAAGTCCGACCTACCAAAAAGTCGACTGTGACCTGAAATAAATCCGCGAACCTCGATAATGTTTCGGTGTCAGGCTCTCTTCGATTTTTCTCATAATGCGATAAAGCCGCTCGTGAAATGCCAAGCGCTGTGGCGGTTTGCAGTTGCGTCCACCTCCGTCCGTCCCTCAATTCTGCAAGCCGATTGCCTATGCTCATCAAACTCCTCCTGTCTTAGAAAGGCTGCTAAGTCTATATTAATACGGAAACGCAGCAATTGCATTCATTTGCTGCAAATTATAAGTGACTATAATCATTTTTGTTATTAGGTATGATGGAGGAAACCCAGCATGGCGACGAATTCAAATGATCTCTCGCGCGCCCACATCAGGCTTCGCTTCACAGAAGGCGTAAAAGCAGAGCTTAGACTAATAAGCAAAGATGGGCAGATGCTCACTCCCTCGACGACTACGGTACAGCTGCTTAACTTAAGCCCAAATGGCCTATGTTTCTTATCTGGCCTGCAGCTGCCGATTCAGCACAATTATTCCGTAGAGCTTCGAATGACGATTTCCAATGTACAAATTAATGTGCGCGGCCGAATCGTATGGAATTCGAAGGCTGATAATCAGTTTGCACATGGCGTCCTTTTTGAATGCTCGAATACGCTCCGTTCTTTAATTATTGGCGTGATGAATCAAGAAATACTGGAATGCCAGCCGCAGCAGAAAAAAATACATTATTTATACAGCAGACTACTAAATACAAAGCGCATGCATTACAGCGGCTAGCTTGTTTGAGTATCTGTAATTTGGTAAGCGCTTGATAGAAGGGGGACAAGCTTTGAAGATCATATTGTTATCAGGCGGATCTGGAAAGAGATTATGGCCCTTAGCAAATAGTAAGCGTGCGAAGCAATATTTACCGGTGCTCGAAGGCCCGCGAGGCAGCATGGAATCTATGCTGCAGCGCTTGTGGCGTCAGCTAGATGAAGCGGATCTGCAGGAGCATGTCCGCATAGCGACCTGCCGCGAGCAGGTAGAGCTATTGCATACACAAGTTGGTACAGAAGCACCGCTTATTATTGAACCTGAGCAACGAGACACCTTTCCGACAGTGGCGCTCGCTGCCGCTTATTTGTATTCCATCGCCGGTGTATCTTTAAGTGAAACAGTCATTATAATGCCAGTTGACGCATATGTTGATAGTGATTTCTTTTCATACATAAGAAGGCTTTCTAAGCTGTCAAGAGAGAGCAGGTCAGAGCTGCTAATGGTTGGGACAAGGCCTAGCTTTCCATCCGAGCAATACGGGTACATCGTACCTGAATTAGCTCCCTATCAGGAGGATGAGGGCATAAGCGAGCGCAAGGTGCTAACATTTATGGAAAAGCCCTATGAGGCAGAAGCGAAATCGCTTATTGCAGACGGGGCATTTTGGAATAGCGGCATCTATGCCTTTTCGCTTGATTTTATGATTGCTATGCTTATGAACCGCGGTCTTCCTATTCATTACGATGAGCTGTATAAGCAGTATTTTAAAATCCCGCGAGCAAGCTTTGAAACTGAAGTTACACAAAAAACATATTCTCGATCTGTTGTAGGTTATGATGGCGATTGGAAGGATTTAGGCACCTGGAAAACATTATCGGAGGAAATATCGTTTAATCGATTAGGCATGGGTGAAGTGTCAGAGGATAGCGAGCAATCTCAGCTTATTAATAAACTGGACATTCCAATCTCGATTATTGGCTTGAAAAACGTGATTGTAGCCGCAAGTCCGGACGGAATTCTAGTAACAAGCAAAAATGCAGGCGCCATTCTAAATGCAAAGCTGCAGTCGATGAATGAACAGCCTAAATATGAAGAGCGGCGCTGGGGACATTATAGAATTATTGATACAGCAATAATGGCATCAGGTTTACATAGCGTGACGAAGCGTATCTTTATTGCTGCAGGACAGAACATCAGCTATCACTTGCATTTTAGACGAAAAGAGGTGTGGACGATTTTAGCTGGAGAAGGGCTGATTGTTATCGATGAGCAGTACAGCCAAGTTGGGCCAGGTGATACGATAATCATCCCAGAACGTTCTAGACACTGCCTGCGTGCGTGTACGGATGTTGAGCTCATTGAAGTGCAGACAGGTCAGCAAATACTTGAGGATGATGTCATCAAGCTAGGCGTTACATGGGATGAGATTACTAGTCAATTAAATATGGCGTAGGAGACTATCGTATGCATCGGAATGAGCTGACTGTCATTATTGCGAAGGTCGTTGAAAAGCGAGGCTCTATTGATGTCACATGCTACGGCAACGATATGTTTCCATTTTTACAAGATGGGAATGTGACGACGTTCGTTCGTGTACGCGAAGAGGAGCTGCAGATCGGCGATGTGTGCTTGTTTGAAAATAACGAAGGACACCTGTTGCTTAATCGAATGATTGAGATAAAATATGATCAGCAGTCAGCAAGCTATACATTCCGAGGCGATACATGCGATGTGCCGGAGCGGCCAGTAGCCTACTCCAAAATTATAGGGAAATTAAAAGCTGTTCACCGCGATGGAAAAGTGTTGTATGTCAATCATTGGCGCTCGAGGCTTCTCGAGGCTGCGGTGCTTCAAATTCCGTTTTGGCCAAAGGTTTCTAGATGGATTGCAAATCGACGTTATGATCGAACATCTGCCATTTAACGCATCATGCATCATGCATACGTTAGGAAGAGGTTGATACAGTCATTACGAAAGAGAGAGGGAGCGATCTATCGGATGATATGTTCAAAGGACCGTTTTTATTGTGTTAGTTGCGGAGAGATGGTAGCAAATCCTGAGGCAGATATATTGTTTCGGACAGGATTTTTCCGAGTGGTACATCCAATGGGTTATTGCTTAACATGCAGCGTGGAGCAAGATAAGCTGGATGCTATAGTAGGATCGCCGGGTAAGACCAGTAACTATGACTATAAAATGTTCCTTCGCGCAGATGCGAAAGTTGCCGAACATGTTATACAACCCTATCGCGTGAATGATGATGAGAGTCTCTGCCCTACAGTCTAACTGTAGAGCGGAGGCTTTTTTTGCAAACTACCAATTCTTTCCTGAATCGATTATAATGAATGAGATTTGGATCTTTTTGAGGAGGAGCTATGAGATGGAGCAGCCTATTGTTAGATTGCAAAATGTAACTAAAAAAATCGGTAAAAGAACGATTATTGATCGGTTGACGCTTGATTTGCCTCTTGGCGAAGTATTCGGTTTCCTTGGTCCTAACGGATCAGGCAAAACGACTACCATTCGCATGATGGTTGGCTTAATGTCATTGACTGAGGGCGAAATAACGATTAGCGGACATAGCATCACGAAAAACTTTGAGAAGGCTATTCGCCATGTTGGAGCGATTGTAGAGAACCCCGAGATGTACAAATATTTGAGCGGGTATGATAATTTAATTCATTATGCGCGTATGATTCCCGGTATTACAGAGCATCGTGTCAATGAAGTCGTGAAGCTTGTGGGCCTTGAAGGGCGAATTGGCGACAAGGTAAAAACCTACTCGCTTGGCATGCGGCAGCGTCTTGGCGTTGCGCAGGCAATCTTACATAAACCGCAGCTTCTTATTTTGGATGAGCCGACTAATGGTCTTGACCCTGCCGGCATACGCGAGCTGCGTGATTACTTGCGTCTGCTCTCCAAGGAGGAAGGCATTGCCGTATTCGTATCGAGCCATTTATTGTCCGAAATGGAGCTTATGTGCGACCGCGTCGCCATTATCCAAAACGGCAAGCTGATCGACGTTAGAACGATTCGCGGCGAGCATGCTGCCAAAGTAAATACGCGAGTTGTTATCGAAGTTGATCGTCTGCAAAGCGCTATCGAGGTTATCCAGGCTGCTGGATTTGCAGGAGAGCTTGAGGGTGAGAATACACTCGCTGTCGAGGCGGACAAGGAAGGCACAGCTGCGATTAACGCTTCGCTTGTATCAGCGGGCATTAAAGTATATGGCATCCGCGCGCAAGTCAAAACGCTTGAAGATCAATTTTTGGAAGTAACGGGAGGGGAACGCATTGGGTAATTTCTTGCCGCTTATTCAAAATGAAAATATGAAAATATACAGTCGTCCCCGCACATGGGTAATGTCAGCCATTTTAGTGCTTCTAGTATTAACGATATCTATATTATGGCTGGTTTTTGGCGGTAGGGACACATCGATGTGGGATGTCGTATTTTTAGAGTCTTCAATTTTGTTTTTGCTTGTAACGATATTCACGGTAGTTATCGCTGCCGGCGGGGTTGCGGAGGAGTTTACGAGCGGGACGATTAAGCTGCTGCTGATCCGTCCATGGTCGCGGTCGAAAATATTGCTTTCCAAATATATTTCGATCATTCAATTCGCTATTTTGCTCGCTATTCTATTGTTCGCAAGTACATTGCTGGTGAATTGGATTTGCTTTGGCATCAACGCATCGCCTGATGTGAGTCCAAATTTTGTAGGCGAAGAAGGATCTAATCCAATTGCATATATGCTGAAGTATTATGGCTTAACGTTAATCTCGCTCGTCGTTACGGTTACACTTGCTTTCATGCTCTCGACAGTGTTCCGCAGCAGCGGACTTGCTATCGGTATGGCTCTGTTTCTTCTGCTTGGGGTTAACAGCTTTATTGGCCTAATTGCGATGCTCGATTACAAATGGATCGATTATTTGTTGTTTGTCCATTTGAACCTTACGCAATATTTAAATGGCAGCCCGATGCGTGAAGGCATGACCTTAGGCTATTCGCTAAGCATACTGGGTGTCTATTACGTCATATTCATTGCATTGACCTGGTATATATTCAATAAGCGTGACGTTGCAACCTAAGCTTCATCTTTAGCAAAAAAGCCGTTCCTGCTGTGTCATCCTCTGAAGGAAGACAGTAGACGAACGGCTTTTTATTTTAGCTGATTATCCAGCTTGTCTAGATTTTTCTTTAGACTCTTTGGCATGAATAGGAGTTGTATCGGATTCCGGATGTGCACGGTTTTTGACATCCGTAACCGGATCCATATGGCACATGCCGTTAAGTCTGCCTCCATCTTGGATGATGAATGTACTAGCTGTAATCGTACCGGTTAAATGACCGGTAGAGGTTATGATGAGCCGTCCTTTCGTAACGATATCGCCGTACACTTTGCCAGCTATCGTAATATCTCTTGCTGTAATATTCGATCTTGCAATGCCGCATTCTCCAATGATGACATCAGCCTTGCATTCAATATCGCCACGGAATTCACCTTCAATGCGCAGACTTGCCTCGCAGTTCATTTTGCCCTCACTCACCGTGCCTTGACCGATCAGTGTATCGGTTGCCGCGAGCCGTTTGTTGTCTTTAAACATAAATTTTAATCCTCCTTTATTAGCGCCAGAAATGTAATGGGATTTACGGGCTCATTTTTTTGCATGATCTGAAAATGCAAATGCGGACCCGTGCTTCTGCCGCTTGAGCCTAATAAGCCGATTTTCTCGCCACGGACGATCTCGTCGCCTTTACTCGCTTCGACCTCCTTTAAGTGCATATAGGCACTCTGTAGGCCTCCTAGATGGTCGATCACGATATAATGGCCAAGAGAGCTATTGAACCCTATTTCGGATACAGTGCCGTCTGCTGCGCTAAGTACGGGATCACCAAGCTTGCCTGTTATGTCAATGCCTGCATGGAACGTAGAACGTCCGGTAAAAGGATCGCTGCGATAACCAAAACCGGATGTAAGCAGCTTAGAGCGTGTCGGCCAGGAGGAAGGATAGGCATCTACAGTGGACCTTGTTGCTTGGGCCAACTCATAGGTTAGCGCAAGTGTTTCCTCCATCGTCTCGACCATCGTGCCGAGTGAAGCGAGTTCATGGCTGGTATTTTGTGCGAGTAATGAAAAGCTTATAGATTTTTGTTGACTAGTGGAGTAACTACTGGAAATAGTGGGCGTAGACGGCAGCGTTCGAGAGGATAGATCTGATGTTCTTTTTGGTGCTAGGTAGGCAGATGGATCTACTCTATTTCCGTAGTTTTTAATGAATTGCTTCAGCTTGAGCTCAAGCTGCTGCAATTCATCAATCTTCGCTTTCATTTCAAGGGTTTGACGCGATAGCCCGAGTATTTCTTGCTGCAAAGATGTGATTGCTTTGTCTTTTGCGGTTACGGTTTGAGCAAACTCAGCATCCTGATTAGACAATTGTTCCTCCAAAAGATGCAGCTCATAGGCTGACTTGATTTGGAGGCCCCCAATGCAGCCCGTAACCGCTAAAACCGCTGCCGTAGGCGCGGCAAAGACAGATCGCTTTGATATGTGAAATTGCTTCACAGTTTTATCCGCGCCGCGCATCACGACAAAGGACCATTTTGGATTCCTCGCTCGTTTCAATAGCCTACTCCTTCCGGCTGAGCTCATACAGGATCGATCAGAACGTTCTAATGCTATTTATTCTTGGAAGCAGTAAAACATGCCATAAAACTTGTGCGAAAACAAGAAAGACTGCCAGCCATGCACGAATGGTGCGGGCGGACAGTCTTAGGAAATGCTAGTGAGGTTAAGCTAACAACTATTGAGCTTCTACTAGCTCTATCTGTGCAATGGCTTGCTCAATAGCTGGCGTGATGGCGAAGGAGCGGCCCTGCTGCTGCTCAGCCGGCAAGGCTGCGAGCTGACCGATTCTTCTATTTATTTCATTAGTGAGATCAGTTACACGCTGTGCGTACTGCTTTGCCTTGTCACCGTTTTGTTCGGAAAAAGCGATCTGATTTGCTTTTACATAAGAAATTATCGAAGCCTCATAAAGAGTGATGTCCCAAGGGAACTTGGTGACACCCTCGTCAAGTATAGCAAGTGATTCTTCGAATTGTCCCTTTTGTTGAAGAAGACGATATTGCGCAAGGAGAAGACCGCGGTTATAAGAGTCTGAATCTCTACCTTGCGTAACCGTGTCAATGGCTTTATCTAGATAGGATGAATCAGATGTTTGTTTGTAAGCCTGCTCCAGCCAATCTGCCATCGTTAACGAGAAAGCCGCATGCTTAGGCGATGCATCGATTGCTTCATTTAACATCGGCACCAGCTGGTCTAAAGGCGTTTGCTGCTGAACGGCTAACGAATATACATCAGTGTATTTATGAACGGCGCTATTTTCCCGAATAGCAATGACGATCAGGAATAGGGACAGTAGAGCAAGAACTGCTGGATAAGCAGCCTTTTGCCATGGGCGTACCGTCTTTCCTTTGAGGCGTTCAATTAAAAGCTTGCTGCTATAAGGAGCAAGCATACAGCCTAGAGAAATAAATACGAGCGCGCTAATAAACAGAAAACTCATATCAAAATCAATCGCGCTGTGAATGAGCAGTGAAAACGAAAGAATAAAAAAGATAAAATGGCTGCCTCGCAGCTCGGGATAACGGATGAAGGATCGGATATATAAGCTGTAAACAAAAGCGAGCAACGCGAGCAAGGCGATTAAACCAATCCAGCCGGTTTCTACAAGCGTCTGAACAAAGAAGCTGTGCGCTTGTCTGCTCCAATATGGGTTGTTCTGATATTGCTCATACATCGCCTGCCATGCACCGCCGCCTCCGCCGAGAAGCGGATAATCCTCAGCGACATGAAGACCATCTTTGTAAAAGGTTAATCGCTCCAGTACGCTGTGCTGCTGTAAATTAATATTTTCAAAGCGTGCAGCAATTTTATCAGGTAACAAACCGCGGATCGCACTGCTGCCTAATAGAGCTACTATAGCAACCGCTGCTAGGACGATTGCGACGACGGGTACAGCAGCGAATGACCATTTCTTTGAGGATAGATTTGTAAGCTTTGCTTCAATGAAAGCATTGACTTTGGTGTGGTAAAGCAAAATCAGGCCTGCAGTAATGACCATTCCGAGCAGCAGAAGTCCCCAGTTTTGCAGCGGCAATGAGCTGAATAATGAAATTGGGCTTTGCGCTTTCGTTGCGGTCGGTTGAACCAATGCGGCAATGGCATCGGCATTCGTTGTAAGCTTTCCTAATATAGCCATTGAGACAACAACAGACAAAACCATAAATACGATGTATGTGATTTGTTTCGTCAACCGTAAAAACGGCAGTAGGATTAGCACCATAACAGGAATAACTACGATAGCGCCCCGCGAATAGGTGAACATGAAAGAAATCCATATCGGTACAAGCATAGCTGCATGAATGAGCCGTGCAGAAGGACGTATGCAGTGTGCGGCATAGTAGAGGCTAACTAAAAACAACGCAGCTAGGAAGCCGGCATAAGTGTTCGAATATTGAAAAACGGATGACAAACGATAGCCGTCATGAGCGAGCCATAGCGCATCTCTATAGTACATTTGGCCAAACAGATTCAATAAGCCGAAGATGACGATTAAATAGGATGAGAGCATAAGGGCATATTCAATCGTTTTGCGTGAAAGCTTGGAGTCTGCAAAATAGAGTCCGCTAATAAAGAGAGCAGCGAGCAAAAAATAAACGAGAGTCATGAACTGTGCATAATAGCTCGATACGGCTTGAAAGGAAGATAACCAATAAATGAGCGGAAGTGTCATGACAGCAATCGACAAAATACCTCGGTAACTGCTCAGCAGCGTGCTGCGGAACATGTAGGCAGCTGTTACGATCAGTACAACGTAGCCAAAGATGGCCGCACCATAGATCGCAGACTCGAAGCCTAACTCATAGCCGTTGAACAATCCTCGATTATAAGGGAAAATGATAAGAAACAGGGCAATTCCAATCGTGCCAATCCACCTCAAAAGCGATAAATCAGCGGTTATCGTCTCCGTACTGCTTTTTGAATTGTTTCGTGCGCTCATTCGTAAGTACTCCTCATCCATAGTTATGTATATATGAAACAGATATAGCTTCTTTTTGTATTTTATCAAATGGGGGAGTAGATTACTATAATAGAAACCATTAAAATGTATGGCGTTTACAGATTTGTAGGGAATGGGGGATTGTCGAAAAAGTATACATTACGCAAAATTTCTACAATTTGTTCGGTACTGGAAGTAGAATAAGGTATGAATATGGGAGGAACTTTGGTAAGATAACAAGGGATGAATAAGACATTTAAATCGAGATTTTGTGTTGGTATTTGGAATATTGATTAATATTATATCATGCTTAATATTGTAGAATTCTCTTTTTTGAAGAGATAATAATTTTTACAGATTTAATTGTAATTTCTTTGTGAGATGAGTAAAAATAGGACGTATCTTTAAATGGAGTAGTCTGAAATAGAGTTTTCAAAAGATTAAAATTATGTTAATGAAAGGCTTGTGTTGAAAAGAATGAATGTTAAAAGAAAAATGAGTAAAATTATATTTTTTATTGTACTGTATTTACTTTCCTCGTGTTTGTTAAATAGATTTCTTCAAGTACCTGAAACGATGAAAATGTATATAGAATTGGTAAGTAGCGAATCAAATAACTTTCAAGCCTTTTTTGCACGTAAGGGAGAAGACTTCACAGAGGAAAATTCAAGTAGCGACAAATTTAATGGATCCGAAAAGAGCTCGGAATTAAAATTTTTAATGACATCTGATGTTGATCGAATAAGATTCGATTTAGGAGAACACCCAGGAAAAGTTGAAATATTAGATATTTATTTTAAATCATTTATTAATAAAAAATCGCTATCTCTAAAGGTATTAACGGATAATGAAGCGAATGAAATTAGCAAGTTTATAAATAGAAGTAATTACATAGAGATAGTTACAAGAGGATCCGACCCTTATATATATGTACCTTTACCAGCTGAATTAAAAGAAGAAATAGTGAAAGATAACGAGAAATTTAGGTCTTTGATCATTAATTTCATTGCAATATTATTAAGCTCTTTAATATCTATATTAATCATAAAAAGAAGAATGATTAATAACTTCTGTAGGGACATATTCAGTAATAGAAAGTTAATATTAGATTTAGCTAAAAATGATTTTAAAACTAAATACGCAGGTTCATATATGGGGTTTGTATGGGGTTATATACAGCCTATTGTGACTATTATTGTATATTGGTTTGTTTTTCAAGTAGGACTTAAGGTAACGCCAACAGATGAAAATATTCCTTTTGCAATATGGTTTATTACTGGCTTGATTCCGTGGTTTTTCTTTGCAGACTCACTTTCTAATGCTGCAAATAGTTTTACGGAATATAGCTTTTTGGTGAAAAAAGTCGTCTTTAAAGTTAGTATTCTTCCAATTGTTAAAATAGTATCTTCATTATTTGTTCACTGTGTTTTTGTAATATTTCTTTATATTGTATTTTTATCATATGGAAACTCATTCCAAATTTACAATATACAATTGATTTACTATTCATTCTGCACAATAATTCTTGTTGCAGGAATTTCTTATCTAACTTCTGCTATTATTGTGTTTTTTAAAGATCTAGGACAAATAGTATCCATAATAATTCAAATAGGCATGTGGCTTACTCCTATTATGTGGTCGGAAAAAATACTAAGTGATAAATATAGTTGGATATTTAAAATAAATCCTATGTACTATGTTGTTCAAGGTTATAGAGAATCATTATTTTATGAAGCATGGTTTTATGAAAATATATATCTTACACTTTGGTTTTGGTTTTTTGCCTTGATAACTTTTATGCTAGGTGTTTACATTTTCAAAAAACTAAAGCCGCATTTTGCTGATGTGCTTTGAGAGATTGGAGATTGTCAGGATGAATGAAAGTATTGCAATATCCATACAGGACGTATCGAAAATATATAAACTTTATAATAAACCAACAGATCGGATCCTAGAGGCTCTTAATCCTTTTGCTAAAAAAAGACATAGGGATTTTCATGCATTAAAAAACATCTCATTACAAATAAAAAAAGGTGAAACTGTTGGTTTTATTGGGAAGAATGGCGCTGGAAAATCTACAATCCTAAAAGTAATAACAGGCATATTAACTCCTACTCTCGGCAAAGTAAATGTTGGAGGTAAAATATCTGCACTACTTGAACTAGGAGCTGGCTTTAATCCTGAATATACTGGTATAGAGAATATTTACTTATACGGATCAATGATGGGAATTAATAAAGAAGGTATAGACTCAAAACTACAATCAATACTTGAATTTGCTGATATAGGTGACTTTATTCATCAACCAGTTAAATCATATTCTAGTGGTATGTTTGTTCGTCTAGCTTTTGCATGCGCAGTTAATGTAGAGCCAGAAATATTAATAATTGACGAGGCATTAAGTGTAGGGGATATAAGATTCCAGCAAAAATGTTATAGGAAAATCAGAGAGTTTAAAGAGAAAGGAACTGTTTTGTTTGTAAGTCATGATCTTGGTGCAATATCTAATTTTTGTGACAGAGTTGTTTGGTTTAATGAAGGTGAAATTCATAAAGATGGACTACCAGAAGATATTATTGATGAGTATCATGCATTCATGACATATGATACAACACTGAGTGATATAAGAGACTCTGAAGATGATGAAAATAAAATATTGCCGCAAGGAAATTCATTTTCCAATCGTTCTCAAGTATTTGGGGAAATGGGGGCTGAAATTGTTGATGCAAAATTTTTAAATCATTTAGAAACCGAAAATTCTTTTATTTCTGGAGGAGAGAAAGTTCAATTAATTGTAAGGATTGCCGCAAGTGAAGACCTAATGATGCCAATACTTGGTTTTGTGTTAAAAGATCGATTAGGGAATTCTATAATAATAGTAAACACTGAAATAGAAAATATGAATATTAAGTCTATATTAATGAGTAATAGTTATACTTTTAAATGGAGTTTTGATTTTCCTTTAATTCGAGATGGTGTTTATAGTTTGGATTTAGCTATTGCTGATGGAACATACGAACAACATGTACAACACCATTGGATTAGTGATGCTTTGTTAATAGATGTGAGAAATAAAAAACCATATCCCAATGCTCAAGGTTTTTGTATTTTAGATAAAATTGGAATTAAACAAATAATTGATTAGCAGTATCTATAACAGGAGGTAAATATGGAGTTCACAGGAGAACGTTTTGTTCCAGAAAAAGCTACTGGGGAAATAGAGATTGAACACAAACAAAGATATTATTCAGTCATTGACCTAATAAAAGACAAAGTTGTTCTTGATGCAGCATGTGGTGTTGGTTATGGAACCGCTCTAATGTCTGAATCAGCTAAATTTGTATATGGAATTGATATTTCTAAAGAATCAATTAAAGCTGCAGAAGAAGAGTATAATGGTTCGAAAATAAAGTTTATCCAATCGAGCATAGAAAGCATACCATTGCCCAGTCATTCTGTTGATGTTGTTGTAAGCTTTGAAACCATTGAGCATGTTGGTGAAGAAATACAAGTAAAGTTTATGTTGGAAATAAAAAGAGTACTTAAACCAAATGGTATTTTAGTTATTTCAACTCCAGACAAACGCAATTACTCTGATGTGCCGAAGTTTAGAAATGTTTTTCATATCAAAGAGTTTTATTTCAATGAATTTCAGTTGTTTTTAAGTAAATACTTTGACAGAGTACATTTATTTAATCAAGGATTTGAAACCTTAAGTGTAATAAATCATGTAGATGATGATGTGAAAGTAAATGGCAATTACAAGTTAATTGATCCGAATAATCTTATTAATAGTGAAAGGAAATATATTGTAGCATTGTGTTCAGAAATAGATATTCCTGATATTGATTCTTTTGGAAATATGATGTTATTGAAAAACAATCCGAACTTTACAAGTAAGTTATTTGTTGATTTTGGCGAAGGGTATCGCGAAGATATCATTGTTTATGCCGATTTAATCATTACTGGTAATGAATTTCGAGTGGAGTTTGATAATCTAAGTCAGCTACAAGGTGTAAAAAGCTATAAATGGATACCTCTACAAGATCGCATCATTAAAATGAGAATCTCAACAACATTCCCTGTTTCATGTATAAGACCATTGAATGCAAGGAGTAACCATGAAGGTTTCGATGAGTTTCATGATTATCTGCCTCAGTACGAAATTACTGTTACAAATGAACAGGTGGATAGAATAATAATTACTGGAGATTTAAGAGTACTGGATGAAGCTTCAATCTTTCATGAAATGATGAATAGGATTAACATACTTGAATCAGACTTAAATGAAAAAAAACAATTAGATCGTTTAGAAAATAAATTTGATAACATTTCAGACGTTGTTTTATCTCAATTGGTAAAGTTAGAAAATGAAAAAAGTGAACTAATAATAAGCAAAGAAACGTTACTAGTTGAAAATAATAAACTAAACGACAATATAGAAAAAATGGTAGTAGATTTTAATCAAGAAGTTGTTTCTTTGAGGAATTTAATAAATCAAACAATAATTGAAAGAAACAATTTATTTCATGAAAGAAACCATATACTCTCCGTTAACACTCAATTAAACGATACAATTAATGACTTAATACGATCAAAGTCATGGATTCTTACATCACCTCTTCGATATATTGCTAGGAAGATAAGAGCTTTTAATATTACTACAAAAAAAATATTTAAAAAATTGGTTAAAAATATATATAGGAGTTTACCAATAAATAACAGACTGAAAAAAAATATGAAAGACTTTATTTACAAAAAACTAAGGTTCTTAATCAAAAACACTGGTATGTATAAGATTTGGTTGGAGTCAAAAGGGCAACTTATATTACATGAAAACAAATTAGGGTTATTAGGAGATTCAATGTTTGGTTCAGTGGAGAGTTTTGAAGAACAGCCTGGAAAAATTGCTATTCACTTGCATTTGTATTACACAGACTTATTAGAAGAGTTTTTTAATTATTTTTCTAAAATGCCATATGAGTTTGATCTATATGTTTCAATTCAACATGGAAATAAAAAGACTGAGATTGAACAAAAGTTTAGTAACATTAATAATCTTAATAAATTAGTTGTTAATGTAACACCAAATCGTGGAAGAGATGTTGCTCCAATGTTTGTTGATTTTGGAGAGTATCTATCAAAATACGATTATGTCAGTCACGTTCATTCGAAGAAATCATTATATACTGGTACTGAACAAGATGGTTGGCGAAAACATCTTCTTGATAATTTGTTCGGAGACCAATCCGTGATAAAAAAGATCTTTTCATTATTTAATAATCATAAGGAACTAGGATTAATATATCCTGAAACTTATCAATCCATCCCTTATTGGGCACATACATGGCTTTCCAATAGAGCGATTGGCACAAGCTTGTTGGGAAGAATGGGAATAAAACATGATTTTTCAAAGTACATTGATTTTCCAGCAGGTACAATGTTTTGGGCTAAAGTAGAATCACTAAAACCATTGTTTGAGTTAGGTCTGACATATAATGATTTTGATGAGGAAGCAAAACAAATTGATGGTACTATTGCCCATGCTATAGAAAGAGCAATCATACCAATCGTAACAAGTACAGGGAATGGTTATGCCGAAATTAACATTAGTAATAATGTGTGCAGGTTTAACAAGGGAAGTAGAAATCTTATGCAATACTGGCCGAGAAAAATAAATGAATTAAAAGATATTATTGACGGAATTGATGTCATTACTTTCGATATCTTTGATACATTAATAACCCGACCATTACTTTCACCAGATACTGTTTTTAAAATGATCGCAAAAGTAGTTGAATTATTTTTCAAAAATCAAGATGATTATATCTGGATGAGAAAAGAAGCAGAATCTGAAGTAAGAAAAAGTAAAAACTATAATGGAGATTGCTCTTTAGATGAGATTTATGCAATGATGACTCAATTGTATGAACTGAGTCCTAGTTTATCTGAAAAAATAAAAAACATTGAAATAGATCTTGAAGTAAAACTTGCTATGCCAAGACAAGAGGTTATAGAAGTTCTTAACTATGCACGAATAAAAAATAAAAAAATCATATTAATTAGTGATATGTATTTAGATGAAAAAACAATTGAGAGAATGCTTTCAAAATGTAATGTTAATTATTATGATGAGTTATTAGTATCTTCAAAAGTTCAAAAGAGAAAAGATAATGGGCAAATGTGGGACCACTTCAAGACCAACTTTGAAGGTCAAAAGACTCTACATTTAGGGGATAATGAACATTCTGATGTGCAAATTCCAGAAGATAAAGGTTTATTAACGTATCATGTAATGAATGGACCTAATATGTTTTATAATACTGACTTTGGTAGTAATATCGGACAGGAAATTTTATTGAATGACAATTGGGGTGATTCTGCTCTCATTGGTCCTATAATTTCTAAGGAGTTTAATAGTCCATTTAAGCTTTCATATAGTAATGGAGTTTATCAGATTACAAAATTAAATACATTAGGTTATACAATATTTGGTCCTATATTAATGCATTTTATTATTTGGATTACTAAAAAAACTCGAGAAGATAAGATTGATAATGTTCTTTTTCTTGCAAGGGAAGGGTATTTGCTTAAAAAATTATTTGACATGTTTAATTCTAAACTGGATTCATCATCAAATATCAAAAAACCTAATAGTATTTATTTCTTAACTTCAAGACGTGCTGCTTCTGTTGCAAGTTTGAAGAGCATAGAAGATATATATTATTTATTGGACACTCCTTTTGAGGGCACAATCCGTGATTTATTAAAAGTAAGGTTTGGTTTGGTTTCAAACAATCTAGAGCTTGATAAGAAGATAAGCATGCCTGATGATGTAGATGATATTAAGAATGTGATAGATAAATATGCGGAACAGATTTTAATAATTGCCGAAGAAGAGAGAGCATTATACGTAGATTACTTTAGATCATATGAACTTGATGGGAAAAAGAATGCGGTTGTCGACGTGGGTTATTCAGGTAGCATACAGTTATATTTATCAAAATTATTAAATCAAAAGACAAGTGGTTACTATTTTGTTACAAGCAATAAACCCAAAGCAACTGAATTTAGTGGAAATACCATGAATGGATATTTTGGGGAGAATGAAAATTATCTAAAATCCAAAAGTGCGATTTACAAATATCAATTAATTTTAGAAAGCATACTAACCTCAGATCAAGGTCAATTTATTAATTTCATTAAAGATAAGGAAGGAGAGTTAGTTCCAAACTTCGGAGTTAAGGGATTTGCTCAACATAATTTTTCGAATCTTAAAGAGATTATGGATGGAATAGAGAATTATTTTGAAGATATTCTTAATTTACACTCTGATTTTATTTTGGATATGCCAATCTCAAAAAGTGTTGTAGAGAAACTTATGGACTCTTTAATGGTCTTCGATAACCTAGTTTCCGAAGAGATAAAACAACTATTTTTAGTAGAGGACACATATTGTTTATCTGAAGAAATATCCGTCTTTACACACTACAAGCGCTGGTTTGGACTATAAGAATAGGTAATTATGATAAGAGGCGAAAATATGAGATCTACAATAATCATTCCAAATTACAATGGTATTGAGTTTTTAAATGGTTGTTTAAGCTCATTAGATAGAGAAATAGATGTGAATTTGGACGAAGTAATTATTGTTGATAATGCCTCAACTGATAATAGTATTTCATACATTAGATCAGCTTATCCGTACATTAAACTGATTACATTGGATGAAAATTTTGGTTTCGCTCGTGCGGTAAATGAAGGTATTAAGCTTGCCAATGGAGAGTTTATAGTTTTGTTAAACAATGATACAGAAGTATGTGGGAATTGGTTAAATAGCTTAATAAATTCAATTGAAAATGATTCAAATGTTTTTTCTGTGAGTAGTAAAATGATTCAGTACCATAATAACCTATATATCGATGATGCAGGTGATGGTCTTACGTTATTTGGATGGGCGTATAAGAGAGGAGATGGTAAACCTATTAGTAGATATTCTAATCCAGAACAAATATTTAGTTCTTGTGCTGGAGCAGCAATCTACCGGAAAAGTCTGCTAGACAAAATAGGTAGTTTTGATGAAAACTTTTTTGCTTACCTAGAAGATGTTGATATTGGATACAGAGCAAAAATCTACGGGTTTATCAATTTATATTGCCCGGAAGCGGTGGTGTATCATATTGGAAGTGCAACTAGTGGTGGGGGGAAAAAAGGTCTAAATACTTTTAAAGTAAGATTAAGTGCTAGAAATAACATTTTTCTTTTTTATAAGAATATGCCTTCATTTCAACTTATTATTAATTCTCCTTTCATTTTTATTGGCACCATATGGAAACTTATCTCATACACTCGACAAGGGTTTGGTAAAGAGTTTTTTCAAGGAACTCTTGAAGGAATAAAAAAATGCAAAGAAATTCAAAAGGTTGAGCATAAACTTGGATATATTGAAAGTTATATAAAAATTCAATTTGATCTTATTTCGCATACAGTGAAATACTTTATTGGGAGGCTAACATGAAGGGCATCATTCTAGCAGGAGGAACCGGCTCACGTCTATTCCCTCTGACAAAGGTTACTAATAAGCACTTACTACCTGTCGGCAAATATCCAATGATTTTTCACTCTATCGCCAAGCTTAAAGAAGCAGATATTACAGATATACTCATCGTTACCGGCAAAGAACACATGGGTGACGTTGTTAATTTACTAGGAAGCGGCTATGAATTCGGCGTATCATTTACTTATAAAGTGCAAGACGAAGCTGGCGGAATTGCTCAAGCTCTTGGTTTAGCAAAGCACTTTGTAAACGGTGATCAAATGGTCGTTATATTAGGTGATAATGTTTTTGATGATAGCATTGCTCCGTTTGTAAGTAATTTTAAAGAACAGAAGAAGGGAGCAAAGATTCTTATTCAAGAGGTTCACGATCCGCAACGCTATGGTGTGCCAGAATTGAATGGAGATAAAATTGTTTCAATCGAGGAAAAACCTAAGCAACCTAAGAGTAATTATGCTGTTACGGGAATATATATGTATGACAGCAATGTATTTGAAATTGTTAAAACGCTTAAACCATCCGGTCGCGGTGAGCTTGAAATCACGGATGTGAATAATGCATATATTGAAGCAAATGAACTAAGCTATGATATTCTCCAAGGCTGGTGGACGGATGCGGGTACACATGCCTCGTTGACGAAAGCAAATGAGCTTGCTAAAGACCTTACGTTTGGCGAAGAATTTGGAAAACTAAAATTATAAAAGAATAGGTGACATATGAAAGTAATAGATTCTAAGCTTCCTGGTGTAAAGCTGCTCGAGCCTGCTGTTTTCGGTGATCACCGCGGATTCTTTTTGGAAAGCTACAACGAAGAAACGGCCCATACTAATGGAATCCCACACGCTTTCATCCAAGACAATCATTCCCTATCAGTAGAAGCCGGAGTGCTCCGCGGCATGCACTATCAACTATCTCCAAAAGCGCAAACGAAGCTAGTTAGAGTTACTGCAGGAGCCATCTATGATGTAGTTATTGATATACGTAGGGGCTCTCCTACATTTGGACAATGGCAAGGATTTATTTTAAGTGCAGCAAACAAACGACAACTATTAGTTCCGCAGGGCTTTGCACATGGTTTCTGTACCCTCGTACCAAATTGCGAGGTTCAGTATAAGGTTGATGCCCTTTACTCCCCCGAACACGACCGAGGGATCGCCTGGAACGATCCAACTCTAGCGATAGACTGGCCTACTTCGAGTCCGATCCTATCGGATAAGGATAGCAAGCATCCTATGCTAGCCGATGCGGAAATCAACTTTGTATATGAAGGGTGAGTTAGACTCGTGAAATTACTAATTACCGGCGGAGCCGGCTTTATCGGCAGCAACTTTGTTATCTATATGATCAATAACTATCCGAGCTATGAAATCATAAATGTTGATGCGTTAACATACGCTGGCAACCTTGAAAACCTGCGCTCGATCGAGCAGCATCCGAACTATACATTCGTGAAGGCAGATATTGCCGTACGGAAAGAGCTAGAGCCGTTATTCCAACAAGGGATCGATGCTGTCATCAACTTTGCAGCAGAGTCACATGTGGATCGCAGTATTTTGCATCCGGAAATTTTTGTGCAGACGAATGTACTTGGTACGCAGACGCTGCTTGACCTCACGAAGCAATATCATGTGACGAAATTTGTTCAGGTATCAACGGATGAGGTTTATGGAACGCTTGGGGAGACAGGCCTCTTTACTGAAGATACGCCAATTGCGCCAAATAGCCCTTATTCGGCGAGCAAGGCTGGAGCTGATCTGCTCGTTAGAGCCTATCACGAAACTTTTGGCCTAAATATTAACATAACGCGCTGCTCCAATAACTATGGTCCCTATCAATTCCCTGAGAAGCTTATTCCTTTGATGATACAGAACGCTCTTCAGGATAAGCCGCTTCCAGTATACGGCGATGGCCTGAATGTGCGCGACTGGCTGTATGTAGAGGATCACTGCAGCGCTATCGATCTCGTTCTGCACAAGGGCCGCAGCGGTGAGGTGTATAATGTGGGCGGACGGAATGAGCGGAACAATCTGCAAGTTGTTCGTACGATCCTTGAAGAGCTTGGAAAACCCGAGACGCTTATCTCTTATGTGAAGGATCGTCTTGGTCATGACCGCCGATATGCGATCGATGCGGACAAAATCCGCAATGAGCTCGGCTGGCAGCCAAAGTTCAACTACGAGGACGGAATTAAGGAAACGATTAGTTGGTATTTGAGCAACGCAGAATGGATGGAGCAAGTCACTTCCGGTTCCTATCAACTATATTACGATACACAGTATAAGGATCGCCTGGAGGCGAATAAATAACATGTCTAAACTAAAAATCGTCATTACTGGCGCAAATGGACAGCTCGGACGTGAATTGGCAGAGTGGACGACGGATACGGCTGACATTATTGGATTTGGCCGTGAGGAGCTGGATATCACGAGCCTGCCAGCTTGCCGCAATCTTTTTACACTTCATCGTCCAGACGTTGTAATTCATTGCGCTGCCTATACAGCAGTAGATAAAGCCGAGTCTGAGCCGGAAGAGGCTTATCGTGTGAATGCAGCGGCTACTCGCAACGTGGCGGTTGCTGCTCGCGAGGTTGGCGCTAAGCTTTGTTATATAAGCACGGACTATGTATTTGATGGTTCTAGCACAGTACCATACAATGAATATGACCAGACGAATCCACAAACTGTATACGGAAAGTCGAAGCTTGCGGGTGAGCAGGCTGTACTTACGCTTCATGATCGCTTCTTTATCGTGCGTTCTTCCTGGGTTTATGGGAAATACGGCAATAACTTTGTGAAGACGATGCTGAGAATGGCTGGCGAACGTGATCAGCTTAAAGTAGTAGCAGATCAAATCGGATCGCCAACCTATACGCATGATCTGGTTGCATTTTTATTAGAGCTCGTGCATACCGATTACTACGGGATATACCATGCTTCCAATAGCGGAATATGCTCATGGTATGACTTTGCCAAAGCGATTTTCGAAGATAGCGGCACTGACATTCAAGTTGAGCCCTGCACAACGGCTGATTTTCCAAGACCGGCTCGAAGACCTGCCTATTCGGTTATGGATCATTGCGCCATTCGCAGCAACGGACTTAACATACTGCGGCCTTGGCGTGAAGCGCTAAACCACTATCTAAAAGACAGTGAGTGATAACAGTTATGCCTACAGCTAGCGTTTGTATTGTGACTTATAATAGCGCAAAAGATATTGAAGCTTGCCTGCACGCTGTTCTGGAGCAAAGCTTTCCGGTAGAACGAATTGTCGTGATCGACAATGCGTCAACAGACGGTACTTCAGAGCGGTTGCTGCGTTTTGCGGATGAAGTTCATTTTATAGCGAACGAAGTGAACAACGGGTTTGCCGGAGGCCAAAATCAGGCTATCCGGCAAACCCGTTCGGATTATGTGCTCGTATTAAACCCGGATGTGACGCTTGATCGGGACTACATCGCTGAAATAATAAAGTATATGGAACATGATCCGTCGATTGGAAGTGCAACCGGTCGACTCGTTTTTGCGTCTAATACAGAAGTAATGGACAGCGCGGGACTAGGCATGAAGCGAACGAGAAATGCATTTGATCTAGGTGCTGGCGAGCCAGTATCGAATTGGAATGCAACGCAGGCTGTATTTGGCGTTTCAGGTGCGGCGGCGGTTTATCGGACGGCTATGATTCACGATGTGGAATACGAAGGACAATTTTTTGACGAGCAATATTTTGCATACAAGGAAGATGTTGATGTAGCGTGGCGTGCGCAGAAGCTTGGCTGGACTTCCTATTATGTACCGGCAGCGAGCGCACTGCATCATCGAGGCTGGAAGAAGGGCAGTCGGAGCAATGTTCCATTGTTCGTACGGAAGCATTCCTATCAAAACCGCTTCTTTACATTAATAAAAAATGAACCTTTCGGCTGGCATTCGTTAGCGATTGGACCACTTATACTAGCAGTTGAAGCTATAAAGCTTGCTTATATTGCATTGCGGGAACCCGGCTTGCTGCGCTGCTGGCCTACTATTCTTCGTTCTCTGCCAAGCATGCTGCAAAAACGTAAATGGACGATGGATAAAGCGAAGCAAAAACAACGTAAGCCCCATTAGAAAATGTGGTAAAATGTGGGGTTTTCCTCGTATTCTATTTTTGGTACAATGCAGATAGAGTCGAAATTTAAGAGAATGCGGGTGAAAGCGGCGAATGCTTAGGCAAAATCAAAAATTTTTAACACAATTATATATGTTGGCGGATTTAACCTGTACATTGGTCGTATTTATGGCGGCGTATTGGCTTAAATTTTATAGCGGCCTGCTGCCAAGCTATAACTCCGTGTCATTCTCGACCTACTTGCTATGGGGAACCATTTATTCCTTTTCAGCGGTGCTGATCGGCTTTTACTTTCAATTTTATTCGCCCAAGCGACGCAAAAACTATTCCTACGAAGTGCTGCGGATATTACAAATTCAAACGATAAGCTTTCTTGGCTTGCTCAGCTTGTTCTTTTTCACACGTGAAGTACATATCTCTCGTGAATTTCTGGCGATTTTCTTCATTATGAATTTTATTGCGATAACGTTATACCGCTTTTGGGTAAAATCGATGCTTGCCTCGTTCAGACGCAAAGGCTTTAATAAGCGCTTTGTGCTCATCGTTGGAGCAGGATCAGTGGGACGAAGCTTTTATACGAACCTGCAGCAGCACCCGGATCTTGGCTATGAGGTAGTCGGTTTTCTCGATGATTATCAAACGGATCACGCGCCGGAGTATCAGCATATGAAACCGATTATTGGCAGGCTGGACGCATTGAAGCTTAAGCTGGAGAAGGAGCCGATCGATGAGGTCATTATCGCTTTGCCGCTCAATGCTCATGTGAAGTATGCGGAAATTATTGAAACCTGCGAGCAGACTGGCGTCAAGACGCTTATTATTCCCGACTTTTTCGACCTGCTGCCTGCTCGGCCGTTTTTTGACAACTTTGCTGGTATCCCGCTTATTAACGTAAGGGATGTACCGCTTGATGAGCTAAGCAATCGTATCCTTAAGCGTTGGTTTGATATTTCGTTTTCATTGGCTGCCATCATAATCACTTCTCCAATAATGCTATTTATAGTTTTAGGTCTCAAGCTGACCTCACCTGGCCCGGTTTTGTTCAAGCAAGAGCGTATGGGGCTGGATCGCAAAACGTTTCACATGTTCAAATTCCGCTCGATGCACGTATCAAACGATACTGTATCCGATACGCAGTGGACTGTAGAAAATGATCCGAGACGCACGAAATTCGGCAGCTTCCTGCGCCGTACGAGTCTCGATGAGCTCCCGCAGTTTTTTAACGTGCTGCTTGGTCATATGAGCGTCGTCGGACCTCGTCCAGAGCGACCATATTTTGTTCATCAGTTCAAGGAAGACATTCCGAAATATATGATTAAGCATCAAATTAGACCCGGAATTACAGGCTGGGCGCAAACGAATGGCCTTAGAGGCGACACTTCCATAAAAGACCGCATCATGTTTGATATTTTTTATATAGAGAACTGGACCTTTTTCTTTGATATCAAAATTATTTTTAAAACGGTACTGAAGGGCTTGATTAACAAAAATGCTTACTAACAGCAAATCAGCAATCCGAGTATCGGTTATTATTCCTACGCTAAATGCAGGGACAGAGTTTGAAGAGCTATTAGTGCGGCTGCAGCGGCAGTCTGTCCCTCCCCATGAAATCATCGTAATTGATTCTGCTTCTGAGGACGGGACGCAGGAGCGGGCTCGCAAAGCTGGTGTACGCCTTTTGAACGTAGAACGAAAAGAATTCGATCACGGCGGCACGCGAAACCAAGCAGCCCTTCAAGCGCAAGGCGATATTTTGCTCTTCATGACACAGGATGCGCTTCCTTATAATGAGAATCTCATAGAGGAATTAACTAAACCCCTTATCGAACAGGAGACCATTGTCTATTCGTACGCCAGGCAGCTCCCTAGACTGGGCGCGAACGTATTGGAGCAGCTTGCAAGACAATATAATTATCCAGCCGAGTCGCAGATCAAATCGTATGAAGATATCGAGCAATTGGGGATAAAAACTTTTTTCTGTTCGAATGTTTGCTCTGCTATCAAGCGCGATACGTTTGAAGCGATGGGCCGCTTTCAAGAGCCGGTCATTTTTAATGAGGATTTGTTTATGGCTGCAAAATGTATCTTGACTGGCTATAAGGTAGCCTATAGCGCAAAGGCTGTTGTTTATCATTCACATGACTACTCGATCAAGCAGCAATTCAAGCGCTATTTCGATAACGGAATTTCGATGCGCTGCAATACGTGGATAACGCCTTACAGTGCTGTTGGCAAAGCGGGCTCGAAGCTTGTTAAGCTGCAATTGCAGGAGCTGCACCAGTCTCGCCAGTGGCAGCTTATTCCTAAGCTGGTTGCCGAATCGGCAGCAAAGCTCATCGGCTATAAGCTAGGCATGAATTTCCGGCGGCTTCCTTCCTTTATCACCAGAAGGCTTAGTATGCATCGTCTTATCCTTACTCATATCGAGAATAACAGTTCTGGCGTAACGATGAAGCAATAATCCAATCGTACTATTCGAAAGCCTATCCAATGATCGATCATCGGATGGGCTTTTTATTTTTAGCAAGTATACGTTTCTTACACTGCGCTCAAACTAGTGACACTTGTCAGCGGCCTGTAGGCAAGCAGGAAAGAGGTGTTCTTATGACTACATGGTGCATTTGGCTAATAGCGGTGCTTGTTGTTTATATTGCCCAATTAGCTGCCGTTTTTATTATGGAGCATCACAGGCCGGCGCAGCTGACGGCATGGCTGCTGATTGTTTTTACTTGTCCGCTTGTAGGCTTCATAGCCTATTTTATTCTTGGGAAAGATTTCACAAGACGCAGGCGCATAGAACGATTTAAACAAGCGGCTATACGCAGCGCGAACCAAATGTCTGAAAAGGTATATGGGGCAAAGGACATTGGAAACAAGCAGCTTGAGCAGCAAGACAAGCTGTATGCCATGCTTACTGGACTAGTTCCTTTTCCCATTACTCGCAACAATGAAGCGATTGTATTAACGAATGCCCAAGACACCTATGAAGCGATATTGGAGCAGCTTGAGCAAGCAAGCCATCATATACATATGGATTATTACACAATTCGAGATGATGATATCGGCTCGCGTTTTTTGCAGGTGCTTACACGAAAAGCGCGAGAGGGCGTAGAGGTTCGTGTTGTGTATGATGGCATCGGCAGCTTGCATTTAGGTGAAGCCTATCTAACCGAGCTGCGCCTCTCAGGTGCCCAAACGAGCTGCTTTCTTCCCCCTCGAGTTGCCTTTTATGACAGAAAATTAAATTATCGCAATCATCGCAAAATCGTCGTTGTTGATGGGAAGGTTGGCTTTGTCGGAGGTATCAATATCGGTGATGAATATTTAGGAAAGGACCCGAAGCTGGGCTTTTGGCGCGACACCCATATGCAATTAAAGGGCGACTCGGTTTATTACTTGCAGGAGCTGTTTATGAACGATTGGGCGTTTGCCGCAAAAGAAGAGCTTGATAGCGAAGCTTATATGCCAAGGCACAGTTGCCAAGGGGATGAGCGTGTATTAATTGTGCCAAGCAAGCCGGGTCAGCATAATCATAAAATCATAGAGGTTATGTTTGCGGCAATAACCGCAGCGAGCTCGCGAATTTTTATAACTACCCCCTATTTTATTCCCGATCCTAGTCTTGTGATGGCACTCAGAACGGCGGCTCTCAGCGGCTTGGATGTTAGGCTGATTATTCCGGGCATAGCCGACTCGAAGCTTGTGCTGCTCGCAACCTTATCGTATATCCAGGATATGCTTGGGGCGGGAGTTAAGGTTTACCGTTATGAGAAAGGCTTCGTTCACGCGAAGGTGATGATCGTTGATCGCATGCTGGCAACTGTTGGTACAGCGAATGTCGATATGCGAAGCTTGATTAGCAACTTTGAACTCAATGCGGTGCTGTTTGATGAAAGAACGATCGATCGTCTGGAGGCTGACTTTATGGAGGATTTACGGAATAGCAGGGAGCTGGAGCGCCAATCGTTCCAAAATCGTCCAAGGGGGCAAAAGGCAGCAGAATCCCTGCTCCATATGCTCTCGCCGCTGCTCTGACGAATGCATGGCACAAAGCCATTTCGGGCATATTTTTCGTAGTGGCTCAGAGCAACGAGCTGGGCGCAGCAATTGCATACGCAAGCCGTCATGCATGCGAAAAAAATAAGGGGAGGGTACTACAATGACGGATACGAATAATGATGAAAAGCAAACAGCAGCAGAGCCGATGCATGAGGGCCGAGATGATTATTTTATGGATATCGACAGGATGGTAAATGAAGGCCTCGGCGGCGGCAACGTTACGCTGCAAAACGGCCTGATCGACGAGTCGACTACCGATACGATGGAGCGGGAATCAAAGTAACAGAAGTTACTCAGACAGGGAACACAATAAAAGGCAGAAGGAGGGCTTGGTTAAATGGAAACAGCGCGCGCAATGCAAATTTATGAGTCGGAGCAAACATTTTTGGTTCAACTTGACGAGGATTCAGTCTGGATCGAAAATGTGGACGAAGCGAACGGCATGGCGACCGTTATGGTCGGGAACAACCCTGTAAACACAAAGACGGTATCCTGCGATCGATTGAAGGAAGTCAGCAAGTAAACTATCCAACGTTTCAAGCAAATTACACATGACAAGAGGCTATCCCGCATATCGGAGGGGTAGCCTCTTTCATTCGTATATTCGGCTTTATCCGCCGTACGCATCACGAAAGGCAGCGCACAGCTTGGCGCGATCGACTTCCCACAGCTCTGCAATCTCAGCGCTGACATTTTCGTCCCACCAATCGGATTGGATCTTGCGATTGCTCTGATTTTCGACGATCCAGGTAAGATTTAAAATAACCTTCTTAAAATAGAGCTCTTCGGCCTGCTCCATTTTTTCCTTCGATATCCACAGCTTCATTCGCTTGACGGTTCGATAAAGCTCTTTGCTGCAGGCTCTTCGGAATTTTCGCGCGGTTGGATAGCCGGCATCATGCTTAGGCGTGTTAGCTTTCATTGTAAAACCGACTCCTCTCTATCCCATATGTATGCGCCCGGGGAGGAGGAGGTCACAGTTACTCGTTTAGCGGTTAAAAGAGTTACTGAACGACGATATAGCCGACCATTGGGCCGCCATGGCGCATATCGGTATGGGTCAAGCATTGAATCGGATAAGTGCCTTCCTTATCGGCCGTAAAACGAACAACCGTTGTTTTGCCTTTTGTTACTTCACCCCGAATGCCTAGCCCCTCCACGACAAACGGATGGCTATTTCCGTTTACGCCGCTAATTTGCAGCTCAATCGACTCGCCTTTGTTTACGATAATCGTACCCGGGTCCCAGCGGTAAACTTCAAGCTCCTTGCCGTCGGCGGTTTGTGTTTTGTATTCGCCAGTCACAAGCTGGATGACTCGTGCCTCGGCAGCCTGTCCGCTAACCGTTCGCGATTGGTTCCAGCTTAAGTAAACGCCGGTTAAAATGATCAGTGCAGCTACTACGATAAACAATTGGATCTGCCGTTTGCTTACGATAAATACTTTGGACATGAAACGATCACCTCGACTTTTCGTATCATTTAAGGCTAGTCTATGCATGGGCTTGTCAGCACATGACAAAAGTGGAAGGCTGTCTGTAACGTATGTTAGAATAGCTTGAGTGCTGGAGTTGCAAGCAAATGCTTCATTTTTATGAAGGAAGGCGGATTGAGAGCAGAAATGGATTTGATTCATGAATTATTGGATGGCGTACTGAAATGGGTAGAGAGCTTAGGGTATTTTGGTATTTTGATCGGACTATTAATTGAAGTTATTCCAAGTGAAATTGTATTAGGCTATGGAGGATATCTCGTATGGAAAGGGGATATTTCCTTCTGGGGCGCTGTTTTTTTCGGTACGCTTGGCGCGGTCGGGCAAAACTGGATCCTTTATTGGATCGGTCGATACGGCGGGCGTCCAATTGTTGAGAAGTATGGCAAGTATATCAAAATCAAGCAAAAGCATGTCGACATTTCAGAGAGTTGGTTCAACAAGTATGGTGCAGGTATCGTGTTTACAGCACGCTTCGTACCCGTAATGAGACAGGTTATTTCGATTCCAGCCGGTATGGCGCGCATGAACTTTGGATTATTCACTCTACTCACTGCGCTTGCATCGCTGCCTTGGTCCATTTTATTTGTTTACTTAGGCAAATCTCTTGGCGAAAACTGGGATAAAATCGACGAGAAAGCTGCGCCGTATGTTCAGCCAGCCATTTTAATCGCAATAGCACTTCTTATCGTATATGTTCTTTTCAAATTTGTACGCTCGCGCCGCAAATCGGTATAATGGAATCGTATAGGAAGCGAAATGAATCATTAACCATTAAATGGATGAGAGAGGGATTCTTATGAGCAAAAGCGTAGCAGACAAGCTCGGCAAAGGCATTAGCCCACAGCAGTTCATTGACGGCATGACAAAAAATAAAGAGAAGTTTATCGAATGGTCCGAAAAGTTTGTTTGGATAGATGTGAGCGACAAGGAATATTTCGATTCGCTGAACAATCGTGACGATCTTCGGGTGTTGATTCTGATGGCAGATTGGTGCGGTGACGTTGTTCGCAACATTCCCGTTGTATTCAAAGCGCTTGAGAATAGCGGCATTCCGACAGAGGTGCTTATTATGGAAGAGCATCTCGATACGATGGACCAATTTTTGACGATGGGCGGCCGTTCCGTTCCCGTCGTTATTATTGCGGATACAGGCGGAGCTGTGCTTGGACAATGGGGACCGCGTCCGATCCACGTACAGGAAGCGATGATTGCGTTCAAACAGCAAAATCCAGATCGAGAAGCAGCAGATTATCAAGATAACCTTACTGTTACTAGGCAAGAGATTGGCCGCCGTTATGGAGAAGGAACCGAATACCAATCCGTAATCGTTAAAGAGCTCCGTACTTTGCTGGAGTCGTTTTAAGAAAGGCATGAATGAAAATATGAAAATCGAAACCTTTACATTAGGACCGCTGCAGACAAATTGTTATCTGATTACAGTAACAGAACCGGCAACGAGCGAAGGAGAGCAGCCCACAGAACGGGCTATCGTCATTGATCCGGGCATGAATCCCAAAAAACTGCTTGAGCGGCTTGATGGCGTAAAGGTGGAAGCTATTCTGCTGACGCATGCGCATTTTGACCATATGGGCGGAGTAGATGAGCTGCGCAAGGCAGCCGGATGCCCAGTCTACATACATGATTTGGAGGCGGACTGGCTAACCGATCCGCGCAAGAACGGCTCGATGAGATGGCAGGATGTAACGCCGCCGCTCTCTACGGATGCTGCTGAGCATGCGCTTGCGGAGGGACAAACCTTGAAGCTGCTAGGCTTATCCTTCCGAGTTATGCATACGCCAGGCCACTCGCCTGGCAGTGTCAGCCTCTTGTGCGGCAGCCATTTGTTCTCTGGCGATGTGCTGTTCAAATTGTCGGTTGGCCGTACGGATCTGCCTGGCGGGCGCGAGCGGGATCTTTATGATTCCATTCGTTTGAAGTTGTACAAGCTAAGCCCAGATGTCATTGTATATCCGGGACATGGCGGACGTACGACGATAGGTTATGAAATGGCAAACAACCCGTATACGGGAGCATGATGCAAGGAAGGGGCATGACGTTTGGCGGATTCAAAGGTACTGCATTTTACAGAGGAATCAGATGAAGGTACGGGAAAAACGAAGCTGACAGCGGAGCAGAAGGCAGCTGAAAGCCAGCGAATCATGAACGGCATAGCAGCGCAGCTATCCATTCCGATCACGAAGGTGAAATCGGCTGTAAGCCTGCTTGACGAAGGCAATACGATACCATTTATCGCCCGTTACCGTAAGGAAATGACCGGCGAGCTTGATGAGAATGACTTGCGAGCGATCGAAGAGAAGCTGCAGTACATGCGCAATCTGGAAGAGCGAAAGCGCGAGGTTATACGCCTCATCGATGAGCAGGGCAAGCTGACGGAAGAGCTGCGTGCGGATATCAATAAATCGGTTAAGCTGCAGGAAATCGAGGATCTTTACCGCCCGTACCGGCAAAAGCGCAAAACGCGCGCCAGCGTCGCGAAGGAAAGAGGGCTGGAGCCTCTATCTGAATGGCTATGGTCGCAGCCGCGCAGCGGCGATCCGCTTGCTGAAGCTGCAAGCTATGTAAATGAGGATAAAGGGGTGCCGACCGCTCAGGACGCTCTAAACGGCGCAATGGACATCATCGCGGAAAACATTGCAGACGATGCTTCGATTCGTGCTTGGGTGCGTAAATTCACCTTTGACCAAGCACTCTTGAAGACAGAAGCAAAGAACGCCGCTGAAGAAACGGTCTATGAAATGTATTACAGCTACCAGGAGCCGGTTCGCAAGCTGCCTCCGCACCGCGTGCTTGCCATCAATCGAGCAGAGCGAGAGGACGTTCTGCGTGTTAATTTTGACGTCCAGACGGAACGTATTCATGAGCATATTCAGCGAAAGCTGCTTAGAAATGGTACAGTCCAGTCCGTACGCGATGTGCTTGCTGCTGTAATTGAGGATTGCTACAAGCGATTAATTTCACCTTCCATTGAACGCGAGGTGCGCGGCGAGCTGACGGAGAAAGCGGAGGAGCATGCGATTTCGATTTTCTCGGAAAATTTGCGCAACCTGCTGCTTCAGCCTCCCGTTCGCGGCAATATCGTGCTTGGTGTAGACCCTGCGTTCCGTACGGGCTGCAAGCTGGCAGTTATCGACGATATCGGAAAGCTGCTTGAGGTCGCGGTCTCATACCCTACCCCGCCAAACAATAAGGTGGCGGAAGCGGAGAGGCTGATCAACGGGCTGATTGATAAATATAAAGTTGAACTAATCGTAATCGGCAACGGAACGGCATCCCGCGAGACGGAGCAATTTATCGCGGCCTTGATAGGCAAGCGTAAGAAGGTTGCTCCGGGCGGGCCCGAGCTGAAGTATATAATCGTCAATGAAGCTGGCGCAAGCGTCTATTCGGCCTCCAAGCTCGCTCAGGAGGAGTTTCCGTCCCTTGACGTGGCAGAACGCAGCGCGGTATCGATTGCCCGCAGGCTGCAGGATCCGCTCGCTGAGCTCGTCAAGATTGAGCCTAAGGCAATCGGCGTGGGCCAGTACCAGCATGATGTGAGTCAGAAGCGTCTCGACGAGACGCTTGGCGGCGTAGTCGAATCGGCGGTTAACCATGTCGGAGTCGATGTGAATACGGCATCCGCATCGCTTCTCTCCTATGTAGCGGGCATTAATGCAACGATCGCGAAAAACATCGTCAAATACCGGGATGAGAACGGTCGGTTCGTGAAGCGGGCGCAGCTCCAGAAGGTGCCGCGTCTTGGCGCTAAATCGTATGAGCAATGCATCGGCTTTTTGCGTATCGTCGAACCCGTTAACCCACTCGACAGCACGCCTATACATCCGGAGTCCTATGATGTGGTAGACAAGCTGTTCAAGGAGCTGGGCCTTACGCTTAAGCATCTGGGCTCTGAGGAGCTGAAGGTGAAGCTTTCCCAGCTTGATGCGGACCGAGTTGCACCTGAACTCGGAGTTGGCGTTCCGACGCTTCGTGATATTATGGACAGTCTGATTAGACCGGGACGAGATCCTCGCGAGGAGCTTCCGCCTCCGATTTTTCATACGGATGTGCTGAACATTGAAGATTTGAAGCCAGGGATGGAGCTTCATGGAACGGTTCGCAACGTTATTGACTTTGGCGCTTTTGTTGACATTGGCATCAAAAATGACGGGCTCGTCCATATCTCCCAGCTGAGCGATAAATTCGTTAAGCGTCCGATGGATGTCGTATCCGTTGGCGATACGGTCACCGTATGGGTGCTCAGCGTTGATGAGAAGAAGGGCCGCGTAAGCTTGACTATGCGCAAGCCTAACTAAATAGCAATCCAGAATAAGGGCTTGCCTGTCACTAGGCAAGCCCTTATTCTTTAGTAAGAGCATGGGCATCCCATACAAAAAGGAGTGCGATGACTATGAAGACAGACAAAAGCAGCAGCACCGCCCATCCAAAATGGTTCGGACTTTCGCTTCAGGCGCTCGTTGTTTTATCGCAAAAGTCGGAAATTTGCCCGAGCGCTGCAATCGCGGACTGCTTGAAGTCGGAGGCGACTCAGCTGCGCAGAGTGCTTGCAAAGCTGGCGGCTTCACAGCTTATCGAAACAAGGGAAGGCCGCGACGGCGGCTATAGATTGAAGCGCCCGCCTGAGACCATCTCGCTTGCAGAGGTATATACCGCGCTCAAGGTCGGAGAGCCTTTCTGCAGTGGAATGCTTGAGACGATCGGCATTCATGATACAGATCTGAGGATGAAGTCGGCGTTTACCGATATTGCGCAAGAAATCGAGCAGAAGACGATCGAAACGCTGAAGAACTGCACGATCGCTCAGCTCGCAGAAAGAACATTATCACAATCTTCGTAAAAAAGTAAATTTAATAAAGTTAGTTAATTGACAAACATAACGGCACGAACTATACTGTGTATATAAATTGTACAGTTAACCGGAAGTAAACTGTGCGGATAATTACACAGTATGTATTTGAAAATAACTGTGGACCATTCTACACAGATAAAAAATATTCCTTTGGAGGGAACCAAATGTCATCCACTCAAATTGATTCGCAAGTACAAGTTCAAACCAATGAAAGCTCTGAAGCTGCTTTTTTCGATGTATTGAATAGCCGTCGTTCCGTTCGTAAATATGACAGCAGCGTCGTTATTTCGGAAGAGGAAATTCGTGAGATTTTGGAAATTGCTACAAAAGCTCCTTCTTCCTCAAACATGCAGCCTTGGCGTTTTCTTGTCGTCACTGATCCAGAACTGAAGCAAAAGCTTCTTCCAATCGCATTCAATCAACAGCAAGTTGTAGAAGCATCGGCGATTGTTATTGTACTCGGCGATCTAGAAATGTACTCCTTGTCCGACAAGATCTATAATGCGACTGTAGCAGCTGGTTTTATGACGGAGGAAGTGGCGAGAAATTTCATCGACAACTCGGTCAAAATGTACTCATCCTTGCCGGCTGAGCGCTTGAAGGATATCGTTGTCTTCGACACAGGCCTTGTGGCTATGCAAATTATGCTGACAGCGCGTGCTAAAGGCTATGATACGGTACCAATGGGCGGGTATAACAAAGATCAATTGAAAGAGTTCTTTAATATTTCGGATCGTTACGTACCTACTCTAGTGCTGCCAATAGGCAAAGCGGCTGTTGAAGCTCATCCAACAACTCGTTTGTCAATTGATGATATTACTTTTTATAACGGACTATAATAGCTGATTGCAAGTAGCATGCAAAAACCGGCCTCTCACTTGATGAGGCCGGTTTTTTTTGTTCAAATATAAGTAGTTGATTGCTAGGCAATGATAACCTGCTTATATTACTCCGCGAAATGAGCTAATTACGGGTAAAGGAATTTGTCTCATGCGGTTATGTGATGCGAATAGCATGCATTATTGAAATTCGGTGCCGTTGCCTTGTTCCTTCGGACTTTGTTTGTTGCGGTAGAAATACCAGCAGTCATTAAGCAGCTTAATCTGCCTGCGGTCTTTCTTCTGAAAAGCGCGCATCAGTTGATTGCACAGCCACTGTGGCATTATACATCGTCCTCCTCCCGTGCCTAACTTGTTGTAATACTACAATATGGGGGAGGGCGAGTGTCCGTGCAGGTCCAACGTAAATGCTGCCTAAATGCTCTGTTCTTCTTCGTACTCCTCATACCACTGCTCAAGCTGAGCCTGTAGCGCTCGGATTTCCGTAAGCAGCGAGATAAGTGGATATGATTTTTCTTGCACGCTTGCAAAATCCTTCTCCAGGCTGTTGATGTAATCCAGCCCTGATACGATAGCGATTGATGAATCATGAAGCTCGACATCGTTGCATTCCGCGACAGCGTAAGGCAAGCTTGGTACATGCTCGGCAGTTAATTTATCGATTTCTTTATGAAGCCGCAGATTGAGCGCGCTTAGCTGATAAGCGTGTGAATCAGGCATTTCGATGAATAAGATGCTGTCGTTTTGTTTCAGTAGGACGTAGCGCATTGTAGCCATAATAGTTCTAGATCTCCCCTCGGTATGTTGCCGGTGCATCATGCTGCAGATTTTTCTGCAAATTCTATAATTCCTACTTGACAGTGTAGCGTATCGCGGCTTTAAAATTCAAGTAGTTGGGGGAGATTAATCAATGAACAATGAAGCATTGCAGCAATGGGTTGAGCAAATATCAACTGCGTTTTTTGGCCGTCCGTTTCTACATCAAGCAACATTCAACAGCCGTCTAAAGGCAACGGGAGGACGTTATTTTACGCGTTCGCACAACATAGAGATCAGTCCGCATCAGCTTTCCTCGTTTGGGCATGAGGAAACGGAGAAAATTATTAAGCATGAGCTATGTCATTATCATTTACATATAATGAAGCGGGGATACCGGCACCAGGATGCTGATTTCAAAAATTTGCTTGCCCATGTTGGCGGCTCACGCTATTGCCAGACCCTTCCGGAGCGCGCAGAGCGCAAGCAGCAGCCGTTTCGGTACAAGCTCATTTGCAGCAAATGCGGGATGGAATATTTGCGAAAGCGGAAGATTGATCCAGCCAAATATGCCTGCGGAAAATGCCGCGGAAAATTAAAGCTAATATGGATTGACAATCAAAATGCAACATGATATATTATTACTTGTCACTTTTACTTTTCCCTGATAGCTCAGTTGGTAGAGCACTCGACTGTTAATCGAGTTGTCACAGGTTCGAGTCCTGTTCGGGGAGCCAGATTTGGAGAGATACCCAAGTGGCTCAAGGGGACCCTCTGCTAAGGGGTTAGACTGCGTAAGTGGTGCGAGGGTTCGAATCCCTCTCTCTCCGCCACATTTTTTTCACAAGTGCTTGTAACGGGAAGACCGTTCATCCGGTCTTTTTTATTTGCCGCTTGAGGTTGCGACTTTGTGAGAAGCTTATTGATGTGACACATAAGGCCCGTTGGTCAAGTGGTTAAGACACCTCCCTTTCACGGAGGTAACAGGGGTTCGAGTCCCCTACGGGTCACCATTTATCCTCAAAGTGTACCAGCTCTAAGGAGCTCGATTCAATCACAGCGAGAGCCATTAGCTCAGTTGGTAGAGCACCTGACTTTTAATCAGGGTGTCGAAGGTTCGAGTCCTTCATGGCTCACCATTTTCTAGCATTGATAAGGAAATGTGAGTGAAGGATGATCGACTTATAAATGTGCGGTAGTGGTGGAACGGCAGACACGCTATCTTGAGGGGGTAGTGTCCCATGGACGTGCAGGTTCAAATCCTGTCTACCGCACCATAACTTACTCTTTGCCGATGTATATAGGTGAACTTAGAAGGTGTCATAAAGCACTTTTCTGATAGATGATGCCACTTTATATTCAGATCATAAAAATCTGACTAGAGAGTGGTTTTTTCGTTATAAGTTACTCGAACCGTCCAAACAGATGCATCATTAGAGATGAGGAGCTGTAAACATGAAAATAAACTTAAACTTTACGAACAAAGGACAAGCGGCGATTGGGAAATTTAATAACGAGGAATTGCTCGAGATTTTTGGGCGTTACAGCAACACCTTAATGAAAAAGTATTCCATTGAAGTGACTGTACCTGCGGAAGGCAATGAAGCGATTATCGAAAAAGGCACGCTTTCGGTTTATGTAGACAAAATCGAATGCGATGTTGACACGTTCTTTAAGGAATTAGGAAGAGATGTTAAGGTTCCTTTGAAGAAGAGACTTACGCCTGAAGACAAGTTGGACAACGTATTTAAAGCGGAAACCATTGAATAATGTAAGCAGTGCGCTGCTCTGAAAATTCTTCAAAAAATGCTTGTACTCCTGCTAATTAGCTGATATAATCATTTTTGTTGTCTCAGACAGCGATTGATTTCTGGCATCAAAACGGCCCGTTGGTCAAGTGGTTAAGACACCTCCCTTTCACGGAGGTAACAGGGGTTCGAGTCCCCTACGGGTCACCATTCTTCCTCAAAGTGTATCAGCTCCTGGAGCCTCTGCACAGTCACATTGAGAGCCATTAGCTCAGTTGGTAGAGCACCTGACTTTTAATCAGGGTGTCGAAGGTTCGAGTCCTTCATGGCTCACCATTCACTTAGCAAGCTGAAGGCGAATGAGAGCGAAGGAAACGACATTCAAACTTAAAATGTGCGGTAGTGGTGGAACGGCAGACACGCTATCTTGAGGGGGTAGTGTCCCATGGACGTGCAGGTTCAAATCCTGTCTACCGCATCATAACAAATACATTCGAAGTCCTTGCGAAAGCAAGGGCTTTTTTTATATTTACTGCGAGGAAAACCGCAAAGCATGGGCAGGAGCAGCAGCTTATTTTCCAAGGAACGAAGGCTCGTGTCTCCGCTCCATGGCAGGTTAAGGCGTCTACGGCGCTGGCTAATGGCTTTCTAGAGACGAACGCGCGGTTTGGGAGGCGGAGCTTCATCGCTGCTATGAGGCATTGCCAGAGGTGGCCTGCGAGGGGCATGCCGGTCAAATCGATAATATGCTCACGGCTATTGAGAGAGGCGCCCCATTGTATGCTTATAGTAACGCGGCTTGGCTATGGCCTGATCGTTACGCGCGTGTTGATGGGGACGAGTTTGGATAGGGCAAGGACGTCGTCGTTATACATGCGGATACAGCCAAGCGAGACGAGATGGCCGATAGATGAAGGATCATTTGTGCCATGAATGCCATAATGGGGCTTTGATAATCCCATCCAGAAGGCGCCGAACGGACCGCCTGGATTAGCTTGCTTGTTTATAATCGTATATTCGCCGATAGGCGTCTGCGTGACCATCCTGCCGATGCCAACAGGAAAGGACCTTGTAACGATGTTGTTATCGAGCAGATGCAGCTGGCGATCGGAAAGATCAACGATAATGCGATAATCGGGCATGGGGCTCCACTCCTTTTCTCATAGGTTATGTAGAGCAGTGGAGGTTTGCTTCAAGAGTTAATATTTGGAGTTACTTCGCACATTATTTGATGCTATGCTATATTTATATATAATAATTATAATTAACTTTAAATTTAGCCTTGGAGGCTTGAAAAGATGAGCTCAGAAAGAGAACCTCTTTACATACAAATTCAGAACTATTTTAAAGAACTCATCAGTACGAGGCAGCTGAAGGAAGATGACAAAATTCCGACGGAAAAAGAAATGATTGAGCAATTCAAAGTCAGCCGGATTACGGTGGCGAATGCGCTTAACGAGCTTGCGAGGGAAGGTTGGATTTATCGTATTCCCGGCCGCGGAACCTTCGTCAAAGGGGTGCCAGAGCAGGAAATAATGCCGGAGAAATCAGTTTCTGCGCCTGCCCTGGAGAGCTCGAATAACTTGGGACGATCTAAGATCGGTCTCATTTTTCCTTTTGTGGATGATTATTTCGCGATTCGTCTTATTCGGGGCATTACGGATGCTCTGGAGGATAGCGAATATTCACTGGTGATGATGTTTAGCTTTAACTCAAAGGAACGAGAGAAAGAAATTATCCGCGATTTGAAAAACAAGGTGGAAGGCTTGATCATCTTCCCGGTTGATGCAGAAATCTATAACGAGGAAATCATTGCGCTGAAAATGTCCGAATATCCATTTGTACTTATTGATCGCTATCTTCCCGGTGTAGAAACGAACGCCGTATACTCAGACAGTATGCTGGCGGCCAAACTAGCTGTAGATCATCTATGGAGCCTAGGTCATCGTGAAATCGCAATCTGTTCGGATTCGCCGGTGCCTACTGTGTCTGTTGATGATCGGATCAACGGCTACATGAACGCTTTAAGAGCGCGTGGGGCGATGATCAATCCGGCCATGCTCCTTACGGATTTTGACTCCGAAATGGACATGCTGGACCCGGAGCATCCATTGTTCCGTTATATCAAGAACCGTGTAGCTACTGCATTTATTGCCTTGAATGGAAACCTGGGCTTCAAAATTTGGTCGATCGCCAAACGAGCCGGCATAAAGGTGCCTGAAGAGTTATCTATCGTCACGTTCGATAATCCCAGCCCGATGATGGAGGATCTTAGCCTGTTTACCCATATCGACCAATCGGAAAGCGATATGGGTTTGAAGGCGGGAGAGCTGATTTTGCATATTTTGAAGGGCAAGCAGCTTTCGACGCAAAATATAAGGACGGTACTAGAGCCAAAGCTGGTTATCAAGCAAACAACCGCAGCAATTAACGAATCATTATCATTGTAATATTTCAAAATGGAATATTGGCAAAGCATATTGAACCTGACCGAGCTTGGTTAGGTTTTTTTGTGTTGCGGCGGTTTTTATGAGAAACATTAATATTGTCTATATTAAATATATCATTGTAAAAAACCAAAAACCGAATTATACTGAAAGCATTTACTAAATCTTAATATTTGCTGGAGGGGTTCATTATGTCAAAGAAACGTATGTCTGTTTTGCTTGGGCTGACGCTTGCTGCAACAATCGCAGCACAAGGCGCTTCTGCTTCTTCGGACCAGAAAGAAGCTGTTAAAAGCGGCAAATGGTTAACGGGTGAATATCATGTGCATACCTATCAATCCGATGACGCGCAGCATTCATTGACCTCCTTGCTGGATCAAGGGTTTGAGAATTACGGCCTCGATTGGATGGGGTTTGCGGATCATCTGCGAATGGAATCGAGAGATGACAACGGACAACCGCTGCCGAATGGATCCATCCCGTTCTCTCAAGGGATGCTGGAGTATCAGGTACCAAAGATCAAGCAGCTGCAAGAGGCAGGCAAATATGCTGGGAAAATCATATTCTCAGGCTTTGAGTGGGATATGCCGACCTATGAGCATGTTGGGATTGGTATTATTACGGACAAGCCAGGCTCCGAGCAGAGCTTGAAAGCGGCTAATCAGTTCGAGTATTTGTTCACGAACCGTGAAGAAAAGTATTTTGATCCGGCTGATGTAGCCGAATGGTCGTCAAAGGACAGCAGGGCTTTCTCTACGCGCGAGGATGCGCGTACCGCATTGAATTGGCTGGAAACCAATTATAAGAAGACCAGCTTTGCACTATTCAATCACCCATCGAGAAAAACGGTATATACGATAGCGGATTTCCGCGATTTCAACAATATCGCACCGACTGTTGCTTTCGGCTTTGAAGGCATGGTGGGCAATCAAATGGAGCCCGATCGCGGCGGCCTCAATTTAGCAACTCCGAAGAACCGGACTTACGGCGGTGCAGATTACATGCTGGCTCAAAAGGGCGGCGCTTGGGATGCGCTTCTGGGAGAAGGACGCCGGTTCTGGAATTTTGCCAATTCAGATTCACATTTCTTCATTAGCGACAATCGTCTGTATTCAAGCGGATACCGTCCGGGCGAATATTCGAAAAACTATACTTGGGTGAATGGCAGCGATTCACTTGCTGTGTTGAACGGCATGCGTTCGGGGAAAACGTTCTCCGTATTCGGCGATTTGATCAATGCCCTTGATTTCAACATAGCGAAGGGCAACAACAAGACTGAGATGGGCGGGGAGCTGAAAGTGAAAAAGAACGAACAGCTGACTGTGACTATTAAATTTAAAAGCCCGAAAAAAAATAACAATGGCGATGCCGTTAAAGTCGATCATGTGGATCTCATCTCGGGTGATGTGACAGGAAAAGCGAAGCCGGGAACAGATGCGTACAACAAGGAAACCAACGATTCAACCAAGGTGCTTAAGCGCTTTACAAGCAAGGAGTGGAAAACGACGAAAGACGGCTACAATGTCATTGCCTTTAAAGTAAAAGCTTCCGATAAAAATCAGTATTTCCGGCTTAGAGGCACTAATTTGGGTGTTAACGTGCCAGGGGAGACGCTAAACGGAGAGCCGTTGATGGATGAGAAGACGGATATCGAAGATAACGAAGCTCGGTTTATCGAAATCAACAAAAGAAACTACAAAGATCTGTGGTTCTACTCCAACCCGATTTTTGTAAGTGTGAAATAAGGATTTTAACATGGACAAACAAATAAAATAATGCTTGGAATAACGGAAACTGCAGCCGCGCGGCTGCAGTTTTTTTTATGTGCTATTATGATATAAAGCTATATTGACATATTTGCAATATTAAATATAATAAACATAGAACTACTAAAGAACGGAGGCAACTTAAATTGATTTCATCCTCGAAGCCGCAATTATTCGCTCCGACTCAAAAAGTCAGTTTTAAAACGAAGCTGCGCCAATTTCATAGACGCAAGAGAGATCCGATCGCCGCACTGCTTATTTTGGGACCGCTGGTTCTATGGTGGATTGTCATTGGCGGCGTTCCGACCCTGTTTGGCTTCTTGCTCGGCTTCTTCGACTGGGTTGGGCTTACGGCTAAGCCTGAGTTCATCGGACTCGGAAATTATGTTCAGTTTTTCTCTGATCCACTCTACTATGAATCTCTATTCCGGGCCGTATGGATGGGCTTACTGGGAACGGGCTTAACTATCTTGTTCGGATTTGGAGCTGCATTGCTGATGAACCTGCCTCTAAAGGGCAGAGGTATTTATCGGACCATTTGGTATGTACCTGTCGTAACTTCCACGGTGGCTACCACTCAGGTGTTCAACATTTTTCTTGATCCGAACAATGGAGTTATCAATAATGTGTTGATCAGTCTGGGGCTTCAGCCGATTTTGTGGGGCTACTCCACATTTTGGGGTGTGTTCTGGATTATTGTGTATACGGTGTGGAAAGGCATCGGAGGCACGGCGCTATTATGGCTGGCCGGGCTGCAGTCGATCGACAGGCAGCTATATGAAGCGGCGCAGATGGACGGCGCAAATGCTTGGAAGCGATTTCTACATGTGACGATGCCGGGCTTGAAGCCGATTACGACGTATGTGATGATAACCGGCTTTATCGGAGCCGTTCAAATTTATGAGCAAGTCATGTTCATTACAGGCGGCGGGCCTTTCGGCACGACGGAGGTGCTTGTTTTCCGGATTCTTAGGGACGCTTTCTGGGACTTTAACTTAGGGATGGCCGGAGCTTCATCCGTCGTGCTCGCTGGGGTTGTCTTCCTGTTCACGGTCATTTATTTCCGAATGATGACCGAGAACGAGAGAACGAGCCGCAAGGGGAGGAAACGAGTATGAGTCATATGATGTCGGCAAAACGGCGCAAGCCGCTTTATCTGCTAGGGCATGCTTCCTTGCTGCTTGGCGGTTTGGTTCTTCTGTATCCGATTCTGTTTATCGTACTGGTCGGCTTTATGACGAAGGAGGAATATGCATCGACCGTAATCGGTCTGTTCCCTTTCCCGCAGGAAATGACGTTTAAAAATTATGCGACGCTTGTGTTCGGCTCGGCAGACAGCAATGTACAAACCTATTTCGTCAACTCGCTCCTTCGAACCGGCTATAGCGTTGTTTGGGCATGTCTGACCTCATTGCTTGCTGGATATGTATTTGCAAGATTGAAATTTGCAGGACGAGAGACTCTTTTCCTTGCATTGCTGGCATCGCAAATGATTCCCGGCGTCGTGGGCTTGATTCCTACGTTTATTCAATACGCAAGATGGCCGTATGCAGGAGGGAACGATGTATTTTTCGGCGGACAAGGTATTTTGGATTCGTTCTGGGTATACGTAATCGGCGGTCCAGCCATCAACATTATGGGAACCTTTCTAATGAAGCAATCGCTCGAGAAGCTGCCGTATGAGCTGGAGGAGGCGGCTAGAGTGGACGGTGCTAGCTTGATCCGAATCATCTTTGGTCTAGTTCTGCCGCTGCAAAAGCCGATCTTGGCATTTATCGCGATTACAACGGCGATTGGGACATGGAATGACTGGTCGACGCCATTCTTCTTCACGAGCAGCGACAGTCTCCAGACACTGCCAGCTGCGATTACGAGGCTCAGCTCCATCGCCTCGAACCCGATGAGCATTCCTGATTATCCGCTCATCATTACGCTGGGCCTTGGCGTCACGCTGCCTGCCCTGCTCTTATTCTTTTTCTTTCAACGGTACATGGTGGAAGGACTAGCGAACAGTGGGCTGAAGGGCTGATAACTGATTTTTGATAGACTTACGACGGGGGTTGACTAACTTGATAAAAATACGCAGAACAAAAATAATGCTTATCTTGCTCGTTATTATCGCTGTTCTCGGAACGGCTGCATGCTCGTCTTCTAAGGGCAGCGGCAAGGAGTCGGCCGAGACCAATGGAGCTTCTGAGGCTGGCAATAATCCGCTTGTCGTACTAGCCGATGGAGCCATTAATCTGGGAACAGGCAGCGGAGATGAGGTTGTAGAACGCAGAAAGAAAGATATGTTGACTACAGAGTATGGAAATGACGGTAAATTTCAATATGAATGGACCTCATTAATTAATGAAGAGATGAAGAAGCAAGGCATCGCTCTCAAATATGAGGATTGGGGCTGGGCGGAGCCTTTGATCCAGAAGCAATCTACAGCTATCCTCTCCGATCAAGGACCGGATATTATGATCGGCGAGACGCAGTCGCCGGGGTTCGCGGCTCAAGGGGTATTCGAGCCTTTCCCGGAATGGCTTGAACAAGAAATTCGCGAAAACATCGTCGATGGCGCATGGAAGCCGATGGAGGTTGACGGCAAAATATACGGCGTTGCCGTGCAGCCGGGTGTCAGCAATTTGTATTGGAACAAGGAACTATTCCGGCAGGCCGGTCTCGACCCGGAGAAGCCTCCGGTTACTTGGACCGAGTGGACCCAGATGTCCAAAAAAATTGCCGAAGCGGGCAAAGGGAAGTTTTTTGCGGGAGGCGTCTACGCAGGTCCGAATTTCGGCGGCGTGCTGCGGTTCGGCTCCTTGTTAATGGTAAGCGGCGGCGGATTCGTCGACGAAGCGAATAATGCGGCTTTCAACCAGCCGAGCAATACAGCGGCATTCGAGCTCATCCGCGAGCTGGGCAAATACAACAACAAAGGCGCGTTGGTATCGAATGCGGAAGCTCCGTTCTGGGATGGATTCCAAAAAGGCCAGTTGGCTTTCGCGGTTGACGGACCTTGGCGGGCTCAAATTTGCAAGGATCTGGAGATGGATTGCGGGATTGCGCCGCTGCCGATTCCTGAGGGCGGCAAAGTAGGGAATTTGACGATAGGAGCAGCCTTCCTTTCGGTTCCGACCTATTCGAAAAACAAAGAAAATGCATTCAAGTATATTCAAGCGGCAATCAGCCCGGCATCGCAGGAAATCGTCAAGACGTTCAACATTCGTCCCGTTATACGCAAGGATATCGGAGAAAGCGACGGTTATCGGACGGAGCATCCAGAGCTCTTCCAGGTTTATCAGGGGTTGAAGGAAAACGTGCAAGGACTGCCGACCTTTGACAAAGCCAGCTCGAAAGTATGGCAAGCCTTTCAAGAAGCGATGGCTAAGACGTTCATGACGGAAGAGCCGATCGAGAAGCTGTTGAACGAAGCGCAAGAAAAAGCGGAGAAGCTGACACGCTAATACGAATAAGGGAGACTAGATCATATGAAACTTTTGGATTTTGTTAATCCACTGCAAGGTACCGCATCTGTCATGAAATTCTCGAATGGCAATACGCTGCCTCTCATTACACGTCCGTTCGGGATGGCAGCATGGAGTCCGCAAACGGATGAAGCGGGAGAAAGATGGTTTTTCCATCCTTCCCACCGGAGCCTGCAAGGCATCCGTCTAACTCATCAACCAAGCCCGTGGATGGCTGATTATGGACATTTGCTGCTAATGCCTCAATCAGGTCCGTTATATTTGTCACCATTTGATTGGGCGTCTTCTTTCAGGCCTGAGGAAACAATTATCGGACCTGACTATTACCGCGTTCGGCTGCTTCGCTATAGAGCGACGCTGGAGCTTGCACCAACCGTACGCTGCGCCGTCATTCGAATCCGCTTCGAGGAGCGGGACGGCGCTCGGTTTCTCGTATCGCCATTTGAAGGCGAGTCTGCCATTCAGATCGACTCGGCAGCCCGCCTTGTGACAGGCTTCACGAGAGCGAACAGCGAAAATCTCGTTCCGGAAAATTTTGCTGAGTATTTTGCTATTTCATTCGATTGCGACATTAATGAAGGGCAAAGCGGAACGTTCGATAAGGAATTTGCTTCAAGCGAATCAAGGGAAGCGAGCGGAAACCGTGTCGGCGCTTATGTCGGTCTGAAAGTTCCTGTAACAGGCTATGTGCAGGTTAAGGTCGCGACCTCCTTTATTAGTGTCGAGCAAGCTCTCCTAAATATGAAAAATGAGATCGGCGAACGCGGCTTTGATGAGGTTAGACTGGATGCAGCCGAACAGTGGGAGACCACCCTCGGCAAAATCCAAGTCGAGGACGAGGATGATGAAAAATTAAAAACGTTCTATACGAGCCTGTATCGCACCTCGTTGTTCCCGAGAGTTTGGTATGAGTATGACAATATGGGCAATCAAGTCCACTATAGCGCGTTTAGCGGCAATGTAGAATCAGGCCCGATGTATTCAGACAATGGCTTCTGGGATACGTTTCGAACGGAGTATCCGCTGCTTTCGATTCTCTCGCCAACGCTCGTAGGCGAAATGCTGCAGGCTTGGGTGAATGTGTATAAGGAAGGCGGCTGGATGCCGAAGTGGGTGTCGCCGGGGGAAAGAAGCTTAATGCCTGGCACGTTGATTGATGCGGTGTTTGCAGACGCTTATGTCAAAGGCGTTCGCGGCTTCGACATAGAGGCTGCTTATGAAGGCTTGAAGAAGCATGCAACCGTAGATTCCGGGAAAGAAGGCATTGGGCGCAAAGGTTTGGCCGATTATGTGAAATATGGATTTATGCCAAGCGATAAATACCACGAAAGCGTGAGCAACGCACTCGATTATTATTATGGCGATTTCTGTATCGCTCAGCTTGCTGACGGATTAGGAAAACACGAGGAAAGCCGGAAAATGCTCGAAAGGTCTAAAAATTATGCTCGGCTTTACGATCCGCAAACCGGCTTTATGCGCGGGCTAAAGGCAGACGGGAGCAGGGAAGACGAGTTCGATCCATATGCTTGGGGCGGCGATTACTGCGAAGGCGGCCCTTGGCAAACGAGCTGGGCGGTGCAGCATGATTTGCTGGGACTCGCTATGCTTATGGGCGGGAGAGAGAAGATGTATAACCGGCTGCTTGAGCTGTTTGCGACGCCGCCGCACTTCCGCATAGGTTCGTACTCCTTTGAGATCCACGAAATGTCGGAGATGGCCGCTGTTGATTTTGGACAATTCGCCATCAGCAACCAACCAAGCTTTCACATTCCTTACCTATTTACAGCCATCGGCTATCCGGCGGAAACGCAGTATTGGGTGAGAAAAACGATGGAGGAATTGTTCAGCTCGCATCCAGACGGCCTGCCTGGCGATGAAGACAACGGTAGCATGAGCGCTTGGTACATTTTTGGAGCGCTCGGCATCTATCCGTTATCTCCGGGAACGCCGGAATATGTATGGGGAAGTCCGTTATTCAAAAAAGCGGTGCTAACTTTGGAGAATAGTGTGCAGCTTACAATAGAATCGGAAAATAACAGCGCGGAAAATGTTTACGTTCATGCCATATACGTTAACGACGAGCTACAGGACGGTTTGTCGATTCCACATGAGACGCTTATGGGCGGCGGCACGATCCGCTTCGTGATGACGGACCGCCCTGTAATTAAGGAGTATGCGGAGGAACAGCTGCCATTCTCGCTCAGCAGCTGCATGAAGGAGAGTTTGCTGTGACCAAAACATGGAAGAGAGCATCGAGCATAATAGTTATGCTGCTGGCTGCCATCATCATTTTGTCGGGATGTCAGAAGACGGCGTCGGAATCGGAATCCATATTTCCTAAATTAAATATAGCCAAGCATCTTTATGTCATTAAAGGCGATGATCTTAAAGAAGAAGAGTGGGTGCTGGCTGAAACGCTGCAAGGAATCGTGGCGCAGGATCAAGTGGAGATTTATATCGACAACGGCAACGCTTATACCGTTTGGCTGGAAGATATGAAAGCAAACTATGGCATTACCTACGAGTATGTTCCGTCTGTCTGGGATCTCGTTGACAAATTCAAAGGCAAGCTGGCTGAAAATGGATTCGTCCAGTTCAAACGAAGCAACACTTCGACTGTTAATGCAGCCACCACTGTCAGCGGTGCGTTGAAGTATGCGGCAGTGGAAGAGTCTCTAGCGAATAAGGCCGTCCAGCATGGACTGGTCAAGAAGCTTGATGTGAGCGACAAGGACGAAATGTGGGCTTTAACCGAATATGGGGACAAGCTAAATAAAGATTTTATATTCAAACAGGAGTACAGCTTGGATTCACTGAGGGATTACGGTGCTGCGGTAAAAGGTTTCTTCATGTACGATGCCAGCCTCGCGGATATGAAAGAAGCGTTCAATTGGACGAATCCGAACAGCGCCATTATGGGGTGGCATTCGGATGAGCTCTCCGGCGTTGATACAGCATCTCGTCTGGGCAAAATGACGATCGCTTCGGACCATGCGCATAATCTCTCGGTATTCTCGGCGCTTCCGCGCGATCAAATGAAACAGAAACCGTCGAAGAAAAACGCGCGAGACGGCGACAAGGTCCACTACGTCACTTTCATTATGAGCGATGGGGACAACGTGCAATGGTATGCGAACGGTGCGCCGCTCGCCTCCAAGATGCAAGGCCATAAGGACAAGGGAAAGGTTCCATTTGGCTGGTCTATTGCACCTAGTTTAGCGGATCTTGCCCCAAACATAATGAAATACAGCTATGAGAAGGCAACGGAGAATGATCATTTTGTTGCTGCTGTGTCAGGCATTGGCTACATCAATCCGTCGCTCTATCCGGAAGAAACATTGAAAAAATTTGTGAAGGATACAAACGATTTCATGAAGAGAGCTGATTTGAAATATGTGTCGATTCTCGATAATGAAATCTCGCAAGATGTGATTGATCAATATGCCGCTCAGGACCAAATCGAAGGCGGATTCTACTTCATGGGCTACAAATATGGAGATGGAAAAGGCGCGATCTCTTGGTCAAACGGAAAGCCGTTTGTAGCTGCGCGGGAAACGCTGTGGGAGACGGAGCCGCAAGAGATGGCCGTTCGATTGAACAGCTACAAAAAGGATGCTAGCGTAATTGAAGGCTACACCATGGTTAATGTGCATCCTTGGTCTCACAACTATCAGGACGTTTTGGACATCGCGGCTAATCTCGGCCCAGACGTCGTTGTCGTAACGCCTGACGAGTTCATGGAGCTGATTAAGAAAAATGTAAAGCAGGAAAATGTGAGCGAGCTGAACGATGTGACCTCCTTTGATTATTCCGGGGTGAAGAAAAAGCTTGACGAGGGAATCATTGATTTGGACGAGGTCGCAAATATGACAGCAGATACGAAGTTTATATACACCTTCGACAAAGATTCGGAAGGCTGGGCAGCAGTCGATGCCGGCAAAGAATACGACAAGGCTGGCTGGTTCGAGCAAGACGGCAACGGATTTTTGCAGATGGACGGGTCAGACCTGGGCAAAATGGATTTGAAGCCGAATGGTTATTTCTACAAGAAGCTCTTATTGCCAAGCGGCAAGGTCACGATGAGCTTCGACATCAAGTCGAAAAGCGCCGAGCACGACGGAGATTTCCAAATTGAGATCATTCAGGAGGATAACTCGATTACGACCTTGGCCCCGTGGGAGACGATCAAATCAGGGGAGTGGACGGCTAAAACCGTTGACTTGAGCGCATTTGCCGGCAAGGCCGTAACGATTCTTCTGGAGCAGTCCGACAGCGGACAAGGAGACGGCGAGTATATTCATTTGGACAATGTGAAAATTACTGTAGAGTAATGATCAAACTATGCTAAGCCAAGGCCAGGCCCCCTTCTAAGCAAGGGGCTCTGGCTTTATGGCATGGCGACCTGGGAGAGTGAGAAAATGATGAAATTTGCTAAATGGCTGGGGTTAGCGATGTTTTTGCTTATTTTGGCCGGCTGCAGCGGTGCGAATGCAAAGACCTTTAGTTATTTTCCCAAAATAGAAGCACCTGAGCATTTATACGTCATTCAAAAATCGTCCTTAAGCCCGGAGGAGCTTGTCCTGGTGGGAACGCTGCAAGGGGTCTTGGCTCAAGACAAACCGGAAATTTATATTACAGACAATGCTTACGATGAGTGGCTGGAAGAGCTGAGTGCGAAGCATGGCGTGAAGACTGAGGAAGTAAAAGACGCTTGGACACTGCTGGAGAAGTTTAAGGATCGTATTCAAGGATTTTACGTCTACGAGAAAAATTCGCCATCGGTAAACGTGGCTACCTCGCTGGCAGGGCTTAAGCAAGCTGTTGCTGCCGAGAAGTCGTTGTCCTCTAAAATGGAGTCAATCGGCTTCAAGCAATTGGAGGATGTTAGCGATAAGGATGACATGTGGCTCTTCAAGCAGTATGGCGACCAATTCAATAAGGATATCCTCGTGCAGCTGCATCCCGAAAGAGGGGAGCTGCGTGATTATGGCGTGGCGCTGAAAGCAATGTACATCTACGATAGCGCAAGCGATGAAGAGCTGCCTGAAATCTACAAATCGTTGAACTCGGATGCGATTCGTCTCGGCTGGGGGAAAGGCAGCGAATCTGAGCATATCGCTCCGGCCAGCCTGCAAGGCGTTGCGGCGATTCCATCGGATTGGGCGATGAATTTGACTGCATTATCTGCTGTTAAGCCTGATAAGGCCTTCAAGCAGCCTTATCATGTCAAAGCAGGAGAGGCAGATCCGAAAGCGCATTATGTGTCGTTTGTTATGAGTGACGGGGACAATGTGCAATGGCTGCTGAATGATTTTGTTAATAATGATAAATATTACGGAAGCAGCGAGCGCGGACAATTCCCGATGGGCTGGCAGATGGCTCCAACCCTCGCCGACTTGGCTCCTGATGCTCTATCGACGATTTACGAGCAAGCAAAGAAGGATCATTTTGTCGTCGCGGTATCAGGTACGGGGTATTTCTTTCCCAGCGAGTATCCGGAGGAGGATCTCAAGGAGAACGTCAAACGGCTTGATGCTTATATGAAAAAAACAGATATGCAGCTTGCGGTGCTTCTCGACTGGAATAGTCCTGAGAAAGCATCTATCGAGCAATTCGCTTCGATCCCCTCTTTAAAAGGCGGTATTCTCGCTTATGGCGAAAAATATGTAGGAGGAGAAGGCAAGGTCTGGTGGGTGAAGGATAAGCCGTTCGCAAGCGTTAGAGAGACGCTGTGGGATGCCGATCCAGTGAAGATGGCAGAGCGCATTAACGGCTATACGACAGATCCGACAAAGGAAGATGGCTATACGATTATTAACGTGCATCCATGGAGTCGTACGATGAGCGACGTGAGGAACGTAATCGACCATCTGGATGCGCATGTGAAGGTAGTGTCTCCGGATGAGCTGTTTGGGCGTATCGTTCGAGATGTGAAGACAAGGACGCCGCTGGAGGAGTAATTTTACCTACAGATATTACCGATAGACATTATTGCTGGAGCGTTTACTATAAAGATATAGGTAATTGTATAACAAATATACTATTAGGTATATAAATATACGAATAGGAAGCGGTACCACGAAAATAAGATATATAAATTAAATATATTTTTGGTAAATACCGCTTGATTTTCAAGCTATGATGATATATCATCTTATTACACCGCAAATGAGTGGTTATATAATATGTTATACCAAATGTGGTGTGCTTTATTTTAGATATCATTTGTAAGCGTTTTTTTAAATGGTTGTCACAAGGGTGATTTCCATTACGGTCGAGGGGGGCTGCACAAGCTAGATTTATGACAGCGCTATATTACATTGATTTCGCTTCATCATGCAGTGCTTTGAATATTTCATACAGGGGGAATCTAAAATGAACAAAAAAATGTCTTATTTATTTGTGCTTACGCTGATTACTGCTATTCTACTATCGGCTTGCAGCGGCGGGAATGGTAATAAGGGTAATAACGGCGATAAAGGAGAAAACAGTCCGAATAACGGCGGCTCCTCATCAGCAGGCGAAAAAGTGAAATTGACGTTGTGGTACTGGAATGGCGCTATTTCGGATTCAACGGTTGAAGAAGCAAAGACGAAGTTTCCGAATATTGAGCTGAATGCACAGAAGCTGCCTCCTGGCGGTGAATACATGACAAAGCTGAAAACATCTCTCGCTGGCGGCGCTGGCGGCCCGGATGTAACGGCAATGGACAGCTGGATTACGGAATTGATCCAGTACAGCGACAAATTCGTAAATTTGAATGACTATGGTGCGGCTGATTTGAAGGATCAGTATCTAGAGTGGAAATGGAATGTAGCTTCGGCAGATGAGGGCAAGGTTCAAATCGCTATGCCGATCGATGTCGCTCCGACTGTAATGTTCTACCGCGAGGATCTATTCAAGCAAGCAGGCGTACCTTCAACGCCGGAAGAAATCAAAGAAAAAGTGAAGACTTGGGATGATTTCATCGCGGTATCCAAGACCGTTCATGAAAAAACAAAAGGCGGCATGGCTACGATCGTGGACATCTACCGCAACGTAATCGGTCAAATGCCGCAACGCTACTTTGATGAAACAGGCAAGTTCATTGGTGAAGAAGGACATGTGAAGCAAGCTTGGGATACTGCCGTTAAAGCATACCAATCCGGCGCAACCTTCGGCATGTCGTCGAGCTCGGAGAGCAACGCGGCCCTTAACAATGGAACGATGGCATCCCTTATCGGTCCATCATGGATGAAGGGCGACATTATTTCCGCAGCTCCAGAAACGAAAGGCAAATGGCGTATTGCTTATCCGGCGGGCGGAGTCGGCAACCAAGGTGGATCCTTCTTCGGCGCATTGAAGACAACGAAACACCCAGAGGAAGCAGCTGAGCTTATTAAGTTCCTGACAAATGCAGAAAACCTGAAAAAAGGATTCGCGGAATTCGGCAACTATCCTTCAACTCCTGGCATCTATGAGGATGAAGATATGAAACAGCCGGATGAGTTCTTCGGCGGGCAGTCTGTTGGCGCAGTGTTTGGAGAAGCGGCAAAAGATGTCGTGATCTCTTACTCCGATCCAAAAGACGGCAAAGTAGAAGATGCTATCCTTGAGCAATTAAGCTTGGTTGATACAAGTAAGAAAGATCCAGAAGCTGCATGGAATGAAGCGCTTGAAAATGTGAAGAGAGAATTGAGTCGCTAAGCTTAAACTTAGAAGGGCGATGGCTAATTGGCCTCGTCCTTCTTTCACCCATGCATCAAGAAGTTAGGAGGTTGGCAATGTGGGTACTAATGTAAGGCAAACGTGGAAAGAGGCTATGAAAAACAAGACGCTTTATTTGTTTATTTCTCCGTTTTATCTTTTGTTTTTGGTGTTTGGTCTGTTCCCGATCTTGTTCTCAGCCTATCTTGCTGTTAACAAATGGGACGGAATCGGGGATTTGGAATATGTCGGATTGTCGCAGTTCGAGTTCTTGTTTAAAGATCCTAAGTTTTATGAAGCGGTGAAAAACACGTTCACCATGTGGGCGATGGCTAATATTCCATTATTGTGCAGCGCGCTCGTATTCGCCTTTTTAATCAATTTGAGCATCGTTCGATTCAAAGATTTTTACCGAATTGCCTTTTATCTTCCGAATGTAACCGCAATGGTTGCTGTCGTTATCATTTTTCAATCCTTTTTCGGAAATCATTACGGCTTTGCAAATTACGTGTTGCAGAAAATCGGTCTAAATGAAATTGCTTGGCTGAATCACAAAATAAGTGTGCAATTCATTATTGCTACTATGATTTATTGGCGATTCCTTGGGTACAATATGATTATTTATTTGGCAGGACTTCAAAAAATTCCAAATGATCTTTATGAGGCTGCTAAAATTGACGGAGCTACAATGTATGATACCTTTAGTAAAATTACGATTCCGATGCTTCGGCCTATCATCCTGTTCACAGTCATGATGTCGACGATCGGCGGCTTGCAAATCTTCACGGAGCCTCAAGTGCTATCAACGCTTACATCGCCTTATCCAGGCTCAGAAACGATAGTGCTCTACTTGTTCCGGGAAGCATTCAAGTATAACAATTATGGCTATGCAGCAGCAGTTTCTTGGGTAATGTTCGCCATCATAATGGTCATCTCATTCCTGAACTGGAAACTATTTAAGCCTGCCGATGATCGTTAACCAGGGTGATAGATACGACTAACCTTTCGTGAGGTGCAGGAATATGCAAAAAGAAATAATCAAAAAATTGATGATTCATCTGGTCTTGATGATCGGAGTTGTTATATCCATTTTCCCGTTTTATTGGTTGTTCGTAATGTCAACGAACACAACTAGCGCCGTGTTCGCCTTTCCGCCGAAGCTCGTTGTCGGCGATCAGCTATGGGTGAATATTCGCAGCGTACTTGATACCATCGATTTCGGCCGGGCGTTCATGAATACCGTTTTTGTCGCAGTGGTTACAACTGTCTTGCGATTGTTTTTGGAATCACTTGCTGGCTTCGCATTCGCGAAATTCAAGTTTCCCGGCAGTAAAATATTGTTTGTCGTGCTGCTTGCGACCATGATGATTCCAGGACAGCTCTCGCTTGTTCCGCAATTCATGATTATGAAGGAGCTGGGCTGGCTAGGGGATTACAAAGCGCTGATCATACCTGGACTAGCAGGCGCCTTCGGCATTTTCTGGATTCGTCAATTCGCTCAAGATGCGATTCATGACGAGCTGCTTGAGGCTGGACGGATAGACGGATGCAACAATTTCAGGCTTTATTTCAGCGTTGCGCTTCCGGTTCTAAGGCCGGCGCTTGCTTTCCTTGGCATCACTTCGTTCATGGCGACATGGGAAGATTACTTGTGGCCGCTGGTCGTTTTGACCGATTCTTCGAAATTCACGCTAATGGTTGCGCTCGCATCGATGAAAACAACACATACAGCGAACTATGCAATGCTTATGACTGGAACGCTGCTAGCAACGCTGCCGTTAATTGTTTTTTTCCTTATCGTCAGCCGTCAATTTATTGCCGGTCTCTCTGACGGGGCGGTTAAAAGCTAATATATTGGTATGCAAGTCTTACAGCCTCTGGTAAAATGGACATAACATTCAGATTACAATGAACAGGGTGGCGGAGTGCTGATGCAAGGTAGCAAGCCCTTATATCTTCGGATTATGGAAGATTTGCAGCAGCAAATCAAAGACGGAGTGTACAGAGATAATGATAAGTTGCCGACGGAAATAGATCTTGCAAACCAGTATGGCGTTAGCCGAATTACGTCCAAGCGGGCGCTAATCGAGCTTGAGAAGCAAGGTCTTGTTTACAGGAAACGAGGTAGCGGAAGCTATGTCCAAAGCCATGATGATACGATAGGAATGGAGAAGGCTTCTTCTTCCTTCCGAACTCCGATCATTTCGATGATCCTTCCCTGGTCCTCGACAGGCCGTCTTGATTATATTCAAGGGGCCAATGATTACTTGGATCCGAGAGGTTATTTCGTGAGTATTCATATCTCGAACTGGAACGTAGAGAAAGAAAAAGAGCTGCTGCTCAAAATGTACAATAGCGGGCATAGCGGCATCATTCTCTACCCTTCGAGTACTTCTCATAATATTGCAACGGTAAACACGCTCTTCATGAACGACTTCCCGATCGTGCTGATTGACCAGCACTATGAGGGCGTTGAAATTAGTAATGTCGTGTCTGACAATAAAACCGGCGGATATTTGGCAGCTGACCATTTAATACGCAAAGGGCATACCCGCATCGCATTCGTTACGGCTATCGAGGTAGATCTTCGGAGCACGATTAGAGAGCGGTTTATCGGTTATTGCTCGGCTCATAAGGATCACCGGTTGACTATTCAGAGCGATTTTATCGTATCTGAGGTTTATAAGGGGATCGCAGATGAGGATCGTATCGCTAAATTGACGGCATTGGTTGAAGAGCTGGCCGATCAAAATATTACAGCTATTCAAGCTGAACATGATGATCTGGCGATCGACTTGCTCAAGGCATGTCATCATGCCGGCATTTCGGTACCGGAACAAATGTCGATCGTTGGATTCGATAATGAGGAGAACGTTGGATACGCACAGGTTCCATTAACGACGGTAGCCCAAAATTACTATGAAATCGGGCAACAGGCTGCCACCATTATCGTGGACATCATTGAAAAGAAAAATATGGATTATCGGCAGCATCTCATCCCTGTTAATTTGGTGGAAAGGGATAGCGTTAAAGAGATGGCTGAAGAAGAATAATCGTTATTTTGTTTAAAATTGTAAAATGAAGCTCCTGGATCCCCAGGGGCTTTTTATGTTCTCTTCTGAATGTGGATATAACATCTTTCGTCATTTACATACCAAATTCAACTATTTTTTATTAATTAGTAATATTATTTTATTTACATCAACATGCATTAGATATATAATTGGGTATATATTATCATGGTGTCAGGGGGCTTAAGCATGTTCTTATTGGAAGACAAGATTAAGGCAAGATTAGATGAAATGGAGCCCTTGCGTTATCGTGAAGGGGTAAAAATACCAGCGTTCCGCTTCTTGCAAGATGAGAAGGGTGAAATCGGCGCATTTCCTCCTAAAGAGGATGAAGCGTGGACGACTATCGAGACAGGTTCCCGTTGGGAAGGCAGAGATCTGTATGCTTGGCTTTCCTGTGAGGTTGATATACCTAAACAATGGAGCGGTAAAAAAATAGTTGGCAGATTCGACTTTGGCAAAACCGATGAAGGAACCAACTCAGGGTTCGAATCGCTCCTATTTCTTCACGGACTTCCTTACCAAGGCGTAGATGCCAACCATAAGGAAGTATTTTTACCTGTTCAGGAAGCTGGGAATAAGCTTCGATTAACGTTCCGTTTATGGTCTGGTTTGGAGGGCGGGGGCCCTAAAACCGTTCAGGTTCACCGTCTTAAGATGGCGGAAATAAGCTGGCTTGATGAAAACGCAGATGACTATTACTTTACGGTTAAAGCGGCATTGGAAACCGTTCTTGTACTGCCAGCCGTGCAGCCCGAAAGACATCAGCTTCTGAAAGCCATCGATCGTTCCTTGCGTGAAATTAATTGGCAAAACAAAGAAAGCGATGATTTTTACAGATCAATCGCTGCAGCCCTCGCTATCTTGAAGGAAGAGCTTGCTCGGATCGAGAAGCATTCGCGCATTACGGTTACTTGCGTTGGTCACACTCATATCGATGTAGCTTGGTTATGGCGTCTAAAGCATACTCGCGAGAAGATTGCTCGATCCTTCTCGACCGTATTGCGGTTGATGGAGCAGTATCCGGATTACGTGTTTCTGCAAACGCAACCACAGTTATACGAGTACATCAAAGCGGATTATCCTGAAATTTATGAACGTATTCGCGAGAGAGTGGCAGAGGGCAGATGGGAAGCGGCCGGCGGCATGTGGCTTGAGGCCGATTGCAATATTCCTTCAGGGGAGTCGCTCGTTCGGCAAGTATTGTTCGGGACGCGTTTCCTGCAGGATGAGTTTGGCAAGGCTTGCACGTACTTATGGCTCCCAGACGTATTTGGCTACAGCTGGGCGCTTCCGCAAATTTTGAAGAAATCGGGAATCGACCGATTCATGACGACTAAGATCAGCTGGAATCAATTCAATCGCATTCCGCATGATACGTTTACGTGGCGTGGGATGGACGGGTCGGAGATCATGGCGCATTTCATTACGACTCCGGAGCCGGGACATAGCAAAGATTCTTGGATGTACACTTACAACGGCAGATTAACGGCTTATGAGGCCTATCATATTTGGGACAATTACAGGGATAAAGAATTAAATGAAGAGCTTCTTCTGTCATACGGATATGGCGACGGAGGAGGAGGCGTGAATCGCGAGATGCTGGAGATGCGCCGCAGGCTGGATGACATGCCGGGTCTCCCGCATGTGAAGACCGGAACGGCAGGCGATTATTTCGAGCGGCTGCAAGAGACGATTGACAACACAGAGCAATACGTTCATACCTGGGACGGCGAGCTGTACCTTGAATATCACCGCGGGACATATACGAGCCAAGCGAAGGTTAAACGGATGAATCGCAAGCTTGAGCTTGGCTATCGCGAGGGTGAATGGATAAGCGCATTCGCAAGCCTCCTTGAAGGGAATTGGATGAAATACCGTCAGCAGCAAATCAATGACGGCTGGAGGATCATCCTGCGCAACCAATTCCATGATATTATTCCTGGATCTTCTATCCAGGAGGTGTATGAAGACGCTGCGGCGGAATACAGCGAAGCGCAAATGTTGGTTTCGGATGTTCGCTCGGAAGCACTGAACCAATTGACGGAGGCAAGCCCCGGTGCATATACCGTTCTGAACAGCTCGGCTTGGGAGCGGGAGGATTTGCTAGAAATTGCAAATCCAGTTGAAGGAAGCGGCGTCTGGATCGATCATGAAGGCAAGGAGCTTCCTGCTCATAGGGGTCAGGAGGGCTGGGCGGTTTTGGTGAAGGTGCCATCTATGGGCTATACGCCTATCCGGTTCGTTCCGAGGTCCTCAGAAGCATCCCAGGCAGCAAGCTTTACATTTACTAAGACCGGAATTGAAACGCCATTTTATAGGATGACATGGAACGAACAAGGCCAGCTAACAGACATTTGGGATAAGGAGCTTCGCCGAAATGTACTGAAGAAGGACGGCCGAGGCAATGTGCTTCGTGTATTTGAAGACAAGCCGCTCGCATTTGATGCTTGGGATATCGATATTTTTTATAAGGAAAAGATGCGTGAAGTAACCGAGCTGGAATCAGCTGTGCTGCTGGAATCTGGACCATTGTACGCTGTCGTTCGTTTCCGCTGGACTTATAACCGTTCCTCTCTCGTTCAAGATATGAAGGTATACAGCAGCAATCGGAGAATCGATTTTGTGACCAACGTAGACTGGCAGGAACAAAGCCAGCTGCTGAAAGCAGCCTTCGAAGTCGACGTTCGTTCGACCGAAGCAACCTACGACATTCAATACGGGAATGTCAAACGTCCGACGCACTGGAATACAAGCTGGGATTTTGCAAGATTCGAGGTCGTTGGACATCAATGGGCGGATCTCTCCGAGCGGGGATTCGGCGTAAGCTTGCTTAATGATTGCAAATACGGCTACGACATCAAGGACAATGTCCTCAGCCTGTCGCTTATTAAATCGGCTAATTTCCCTGATCCGGAACAGGATATCGGCTTGCACCAATTCACTTATTCATTATTGCCTCATAAAGGCGATTGGTACGAAGGCGGTACGGCTGTTGAAGCATGGAACTTGAATAATCCGCTGACCAGCCATCCGGGAACAGCACCAGGCTTGCAAAAATCATTGTTCACATTGTCGGCTGACGGCGTGATGATCGATGCGGTCAAAAAAGCGGAAGATGGCGATAAGGTTATCATTAGGCTGCATGATTATTCAGGAAGCCGCAAAGAAGTGACAATCGGAAGTGATTTGGGCATCGTCTCTTGGCAGGAATGCAATCTGATGGAAAAACCTTTGGGTGAGACCCATCCAGGCTCTTCGATTGTAACGGAGTTTACTCCTTATGAAATTAAGACATTTGCTGTCGTCTTTAAAGAAAGGAACGATTTCTAAGATGAAGCTGACTGAACAAATGAGCGAATATGTCGAACAAATCATTAGCAAGCTGGAGCTGCATCCCGAGCTCAAGGCGCTCGCCCCGATGTTCGGGCCTTGCTTTGCCAGTACGTTCGAAACGACTGTTGAGCGTTTAGATGATGGAACAACCTTTGTCATAACAGGCGATATTCCGGCTATGTGGCTGCGCGACTCTTCTGCACAGGTCAAGCATTATCTCCCGCTAGCGAGAGAGGATGAGACGCTGCAGCAAGTAATTGAAGGCTTAATTCGCAGGCAGCTGAAATATATCGGAATCGACCCTTACGCAAACGCGTTTAACGTTGAGGACAACGATCACCGTATCGATATTGATGAGACGGAATTAAATCCGTGGGTATGGGAGCGGAAATATGAGATCGACTCCTTGTGCTATCCGATCTGGCTCAGCTACTTATATTGGAAAGAGACGGGGATAACGAGCTTGTTCGATGACTCCTTCCGAGCAGCCGTTCATCAAATTATCGATCTATGGCGGTTGGAGCAAAGGCATACCGAGCAATCGCCTTATCAATTTATTCGGCATAATTGCCCGCCCACCGATACGCTTAGAAATAACGGAACGGGCATGCCGGTTAATTATACCGGTATGACCTGGTCGGGCTTCCGTCCAAGCGATGACGCTTGCACGCACGGCTATTTGATCCCCTCCAACATGTTTGCAGCAGTCGTTCTCAAGCAGGTAGAGGAAATTGCGGATTCGATTTACAAGGACCGCGAATGGATGGGCAAAGCATCTGCTCTTAGGGAAGAAATCGAATACGGAATCGAAACATACGGAGTGGTTCATCATCCAAAGTATGGCAAGATGTATGCCTATGAGACAGATGGATTCGGCAACTACAATCTGATGGACGACGCCAATGTGCCAAGCTTGCTCTCGATTCCTTATCTTGGTTACAAGGCGAAGGACGATGCTGTCTACCAGAACACAAGGCGGTTTATTCTTAGCCAAGACAATCCTTATTACTTCGAAGGCACAGCAGCTAGAGGGATTGGAAGCCCGCATACGCCGGAATCGTATATTTGGCATATTGCACTCAGCATGCAGGGATTAACCTCAAGCGACGAGCAGGAAAAGCGAGATATTTTGGCCATGCTGTCATCCACTCATGCAGGAACCGGGTTTATGCATGAAGGGTTCCATAAAGATGATCCATCAACGTATACAAGGCCATGGTTTGCATGGGCGAATAGCTTATTTGCAGAATACGTCAGCATGATAGCCGAACAATCCTCTGAAGAATGGAAGGGATAAGATGAAAACAATTCAAATACAAGCTGCTCAAAACGGGCAGCCGATCTTTAAATCCTGCTCGCAGCTCATTATGGGCTCCACTAACTTTTTGCGCGCGGATGATATGGACTACATCCATGAAATGTTTGGCGCATATCTCGCGGCAGGCGGCAACACGTTCGATACTGCGCACCAGTATGATGATTGCGAACAAAAAATAGGCAGATGGATTGATGAGACAGGCAAACGGGCTGAGGTAAACATTATGACAAAGGGGGCGCATCCGGACGACGGCGAGCCTGGCAATCGCGTGAATGCAAGAGCGATCAACAAGGATGTCTTGGAGAGTCTGGACCGTCTTCGCACCTCCTACATTGATCTTTATGCGCTGCACCGCGACGATCCTTCCGTCGAGGTTGGACCGATCATGGAGGCATTGAACGCGCATGTAGAAGCTGGACGCATTCATGCCATCGGAGCATCCAACTGGAGCCACGAAAGAATTCAAGAAGCTAACGACTATGCCAAAGCGCATGGGCTAATCGGCTTTACGTTCAGCAGCCCGAACCTCAGCTTGGCAAAATGCCGCATCCCCCGTTGGCCGGGAAGCATATCCGCTGGGCGCGAAATGATCGAATGGCATCAGAATAACAATTTGCCGCTTCTGTCCTGGTCCTCGCAGGCAGGCGGATTTTTCTCGGGACGTTACTCGCCTGATAATTTGGAAGACGAAGAAATGGTAGACGTTTATTATACAGCGGACAACTGGGAGCGCTACCGCCGCGCGACTGAGCTTGCTGAGAGCAAGGGCGCATCAGCTATTCAAATCGCGCTGGCTTACGTGCTGCACCAGACTTATCCGACTGCAGCGCTCATTGGTCCTGAGAGACTGCCGGAATTGCAATCATCCATACAAGGCATGAGCATGCCGCTTACAGAAAACGAGATTCAATGGCTGGATTTGGTTACAGACCGCATTTAATTTGAGAGGAGCAACAATCATGCAGCATAAATTTGCAGCCCAACTATATACACTTAGAGACGAGCTTAAGAAGGACTTTTATGAGACGCTTCGCACACTCAGCAAGATGGGCTGGAAAGCCGTACAGATCGACGGCTTGCACGGCTACCCTGCTGTCGAAATCGCGGCTGTTCTGAAGGAGACGGGCTTATCCGTAGCAGGCATGCATGTTGGCCTCGACCGGATGACGCAGGAGCTTGATGTCGTGCTTGAAGAAGCGCGGCTCTTCGGAACGACGGACTTCTTTAATCATTATTTGGAGGACGAATTGCAAAACGAGGCTGGTTACCGCCTTGCGAAGCGCCAGCTGCTTGAAATATCGGACAAAGTAAAGCCGCAGGGCTTCCGCGTTGGCTATCACCATCACGAATTCGAGTTCGAGCTCGATGTCGATGGGAAGCCGGCACTGGACTTCGTGCTTGAGCCTGAGGGCGACCGCTTTATTTATCCGGAAATTGATACTTATTGGGTAAGCTTTGCAAACCGGGATCCGCTTGCATACATGTCCAAATTCCCGAACAAAATACCGATTTTGCATTTGAAGGATATGTCCGCAGATGAAAGCAGAACGTTTACCGAAATCGGTAACGGCGTCATTGATTTTGAGCCGATTCTGAAGTGGGGCGAGAACAATGGAGTAGAATGGTATTGCGTTGAGCAGGATTACTGCCCAGGCAGTCCGTTCGACAGCTTGGAAACGAGCTTTAACTACCTGAAAGAAATGACAGGCAAATGGAACAAGTAGAGTAGCAAATAGAATGGGTGGAGTGAGCTTCTTTACAACTCGCTCCATTTTTCTTCTTATAAGGTTGGCTCATTTCGAAATAAAGGGAGGCCTTGAAACGTATGACTACGATTCGGCTAACGATGGCGCAAGCGCTGCTGCGATTTCTCGATAATCAGTACGTATCGATTGACGGAGTAGAGACGAAGTTCATGAAGGGCGTTATGGGGATTTTCGGTCATGGAAACGTGACTGGAATCGGTGAAGCCTTAGAGAGAAGCGCCGGCGATTTGGTTTATGTGCAAGGGAAAAACGAGCAGGGTATGGTTCATGCCGCTGCTGCGTTCGCGAAGCAAAGCAATCGCAAGCAGATTTTTGCCTGCACCTCTTCTATCGGGCCTGGTGCCCTCAATATGATAACCGCTGCGGCTACCGCAACGGTGAACCGCATTCCCGTTCTTCTGCTGCCGGGCGACAACTTTGCAAGCAGACAGCCCGACCCGGTGCTGCAGCAGCTTGAGGTGGCCAGCGACTATACGATTTCTGCTAACGAGCCGTTTAAAGCGGTAAGCAAGTACTGGGATCGGATCGTTCGTCCGGAGCAGCTTATGACGGCAGCTTCGAACGCGATACGTATACTTATTGATCCTGCAGAGACAGGAGCGGTTACGCTCGCCCTGCCGCAGGATGTTCAGGCGGAAGCGTACGATTACCCGTCAACATTTTTCGAGCGCAAGGTTCATTACATCGATCGGAGACCTGCCTCCGCTGAAGCTGTTCTGCGTGCTGCCCAGCTTATCAAAAATAAAAAGAAGCCGCTGATTATCGCTGGCGGCGGAGTGCTGTACGCTGAAGCGATGAAGGAGCTTGGCGCATTCGCTGAAGCTTTCGGCATTCCCGTATCGGAAACGCAGGCCGGCAAGAGCACATTGCCGTGGAACCACCCATTAAACGTTGGAGCGATAGGCGTTACAGGGACGCTGGCAGCCAATAAGCTGGCAAGGGAAGCGGATCTGATTATCGGTGTCGGCACCCGTTATTCCGATTTCACGACATCGTCCAAATCGGCATTCGGCAATCCGGATGTGCAATTCGTCAATCTGAACGTAAGCGGCTTTGATTCCGCCAAGCTGAACGGCGCAGCTGTTATCGCAGATGCTAAAGAAGGGCTGAAGGCGCTGCATGAGGCTCTGGAACAAATCCATTACCGCAGCGAGCATACTCCGTCAGTCATCCAAGCATTGAAGCAGGAATGGGACAATGAGGTTGATCGGCTTTACGCGGCTGAGCATGAAGCGGGATTTGCACAAACTAGGGCGCTTGGCATTATTCAGGAGACGATTGATCCATCCTCTGTCGTCGTATGCGCGGCGGGCAGTCTTCCAGGCGATCTCCACCGGCTGTGGAGGCCTGTCGAGCCCAAAACCTATCATATGGAATATGGCTTCTCCTGTATGGGATATGAAATAGCAGGCGCTTTTGGGGCAGCACTCGCAGAGCCTGCGCGTGAGGTTTATGCGATCGTTGGGGATGGCAGCTACTTGATGCTTCACTCCGAAATGGTGACGAGCCTGCAAGAGGGCCGTAAAATAACGATTTTGCTATTCGACAATCACGGTTTCCAATGCATACACAATTTGCAGCGAGGACATGGCAGCGACGGATTCGGCAACGAGTTCCGCTATCGCTCGCAGGAGACGGGCAGACTGTCCGGCACTTATATGCCGATTGATTTTGCAGCCCATGCCCGCAGCTTGGGAGCGAAGGCTTATAAAGCCGATAATGCGGAGCAATTAAAGGAAGCGCTGGAGCTCGCAAAGCAGGAAACGGTGACGACTTTGATCGAAATTCCTGTCGTGCCGGGCACGAATACGGGTGGATATGAGTCTTGGTGGAACGTGGGCGTGCCGGAGGTATCCGTCAGCGATAAAGTTGCTCAAGCGGGCAGAGAGATGAATGCCATAATCCAAACCGTCACCCTCCGCTAAAGCCTGATCAAGGATTGTCTAAAGTCCAAAGAAAGCAGGGAGCACACAATGACTTATTTATCTTTTTCTCAAAATAAAAAGTTTGACTTTACCGCTATCGGCAGGCTCTGCATCGATTTGAATGCGAACGAAATTAACCGTCCGATGGAGGAGACAATGACGTTCACCAAGTATGTCGGCGGCTCCCCCGCCAACATCGCGATTGGAATGTCCCGCCTCGGCCGAAAAACCGCGTTTATCGGCAAAATTGCGAACGATCAAATGGGACGCTTCATCAACGATTATTTGAACCGGGGCGGCATCGACACATCAAACGTCTTGACCGACACCACCGGAGCGGTGACAGGTCTTGCTTTTACGGAAATAAAGAGCCCAACCGATTGCAGCATCCTTATGTATCGAGACAACGTCGCCGATCTTAAGCTTGAAGCAGGTGAGGTAAGCGAGCAATTGATCGCCGATTCGAAAATGCTTCTGATTTCCGGGACGGCACTCGCCAAGAGCCCTTCACGGGAAGCGGTCTTCCAAGCGCTGCACTATGCCAAAAAGCATCAGACCGTCATCGCGTTTGACCTCGATTACCGGCCTTATACATGGACATCCAAAGAAGAAACGGCTGTCTACTACAATCTTGCCGCAGAGAAGTGCGACATCATTCTGGGCACGCGCGAAGAGTTCGATATGATGGAGGCGTTCGAGCAAAATCCGGATCACAGCGATCATTTTACTGCATCCAAATGGTTCGACTACTCGGCTAAAATCGTCATCATCAAGCACGGCAAGGAAGGCTCCATCGCCTACACCGCAGATGGAACGACGCATCGCGCGAAGAGCTTCCCGGCGAAGGTCGTCAAAACCTTCGGAGCGGGAGACTCCTATGCGGCTGGTTTTCTATATGGCATTATGGAAGGCTGGACGCTTTCAAAAAGCATGGAATTCGGAAGCGCATCAGCCTGCATCGTCATTTCGAGCCATAGCTGCTCCGATGCGATGCCGACTCTCGCTGAGGTTCAGCAATATATTGAAGATTGCAACAATGGCAAAATAACGATCTCATAGATATCGACAGATTCGAAAGGGGCAAACGATAATGACGCAAGTATTGAATAACTGGATAGGCGGAGAATGGGTTCCATCCACATCTACTAAAGCCGAGGAAGTATACAATCCCGCAACGGAAGAGGTGCTTGGGCTTGTTCCGCTTTCTACGCGCGAGGACGTAGATCTGGCCGTTCAAACGGCTAAGGAAGCGTTCAAAACATGGAGCCGTACGCCGGTTCCGCGCCGTGCCCGCATTCTTTTTAAATACCAGCAGCTTCTGGTCGACAATTGGGCAGAACTTGCGCGGCTTGTTACGCTCGAGAACGGAAAAAGCTACAACGAGGCTTACGGCGAAGTGCAGCGCGGCATTGAATGCGTCGAATTCGCAGCCGGAGCGCCTACGCTTATGATGGGCAAGCAGCTTCCGGATATCGCTTCAAATTTGGAGTCCGCGATGTACCGGTATCCGATTGGAGTTGTCGGAGGCATTACACCGTTCAACTTCCCGATGATGGTGCCTTGCTGGATGTTCCCGCTTGCTATCGCTTGCGGCAACACCTTCATCTTAAAGCCATCGGAGCGCACGCCTCTGCTCGCCAATCGACTTGCAGAGCTGTTTAAGGAAGCCGGCCTGCCGGACGGCGTATTCAATATCGTACATGGCGCGCATGATGTCGTTAACGGCATGCTTGAGCATAAAGATGTCATTGCGATTTCCTTCGTCGGCTCGCAGCCGGTAGCAGAGTATGTCTACAAAACCGGAACGGCGCATGGCAAACGCGTTCAAGCGCTTGCTGGCGCCAAAAACCATTCCATCGTCATGCCGGATGCTGACATGGATGTAACGGTCAAAGAAATTATTAACGCCGCTTTCGGCTCCGCGGGCGAACGCTGCATGGCGTGCTCCGTCGTAGTAGCTGTCGGCGAAGTGGGCGATACGCTCGTCAGCAAACTGATGGAAGCGGCAGACCGCATCACGATCGGCAACGGTGCGGAAGATGGCATTTTCCTCGGCCCGGTCATTCGGGGCCCTCATAAGGAGCGTACCCTTAAGTACATCGAAATCGGCGAGAACGAAGGCGCGATTCTTCTGCGGGACGGACGCAAAGATGCGGCATGCGAGGGCAAAGGCTACTTCGTCGGTCCGACGATTTTTGATAATGTTAAAGCCGGAATGAAAATTTGGGAGGACGAGATTTTTGCTCCCGTGCTCTCTATTGTGCGAGTAGAAACGCTTGAGGAAGCGATCGAGCTAGCTAACGCGTCGGATTTTGCAAATGGCGCATGCCTGTTTACGAAGAGCGGCGGCTATGTGCGTCAATTCCGCGAGACGATTGAAGCCGGCATGCTTGGCGTTAACCTAGGCGTTCCTGCTCCGATGGCATTCTTCCCATTCTCCGGCTGGAAAAAGTCGTTCTACGGCGACCTTCATGCCAACGGCACTGACGGCGTTGAGTTCTATACGCGCAAAAAAATGATAACGACGCGTTGGTAAGGATCAAATTGGAAGGCATGCAGCCGCTGCGCTTGTGTTTTGGGGCGGAAGCGGCTTGCCTGATGAGTACAGAAAACGCAGCTGCTCGGAAGCTCCGGCAAAGTGTAAAGGAGGAAAGACACGATGTCCAAACTAATTGTAGCTCCATCGGCTGAACCGGATCGTGAAGGAAGCCTCATGCGAATTACACCGGAATCGGCCGGTTGGCAATATGTCGGCTTTGAAATGATTCGTCTCTCGAAAGGGCAGGACTTACACAGAGAAACGGCGGATAAGGAAGTGTGTCTCGTACTGCTCAGCGGAAAAGCAGATGTCATAACCGCTGAGCAGGAATGGCGTGAAATTGGCGAGCGGATGAATGTTTTCGAGCAAATCCCTCCTTATTCCGTATACGTTCCTAGCGGCGACAGCTATCATATTCATGCGCTCACCGAGCTTGAAGTGGCCGTATGCTCCGCACCAGGTTACGGAAACCACAAAGCAAGGCTGATTGCGCCTGCTCAGGTTGGAACCGAAACGCGCGGCTATGGAAACATCGAGCGGCGTATTCATAATATTTTGCCAGAATCGGAGCCTGCGGACAGTCTGCTCGTTGTGGAGGTATTTACGCCGAACGGCCATTGGTCAAGCTACCCGCCGCACAAGCACGATCAAGATAATCTTCCTGCGGAGTCGCTGCTCGAAGAAACCTATTATTTCCGGGTACAGCCGGAGCAGGGGTTTGCTATGCAGCGCGTCTATACCGACGACCGCTCCCTTGACGAGACGCTCGTTGTGAAGAATGGTCAAGCTGTCATGGTTCCGCGCGGCTACCATCCGGTATCCGCGCCTCCGGGCTATGATTGTTATTATTTGAATGTCATGGCTGGTCCGACTCGCATTTGGAAGTTTCATAACGACAAGGATCACGAATGGATGATGACGAAACCTTAAGATGACAGCATGCGGAATCTCAGCTTAATATAATCGGAGAAGCTTGCCTAGCAGTGCATAGCATCTTTTAGGCAGACCGCTCAAGTTCATTGGAGGGAATGCGTATGGCTGCAAGTTTAAAATTTCGTCAAGACGGCACTTTTAATATTTTACAGTTTACGGATATGCATCTCGGAGACGGCAAAGAGGAAGAGCGCGAGGATGATGAGCGAACGACTGCTTTAGTTCGCAGCATCATTGCGGCGCAGAAGCCTGATCTCGTCGTGTTAACGGGCGATATGATATGGAGCGACGGCGTTGCCGATCCAAAGGCATCCTTTCGCAGAGCTATTGCTCCCGTAGTTGAATCCGGAGTTCCTTGGGCAGCCGTGTTCGGCAATCATGATGCTGAGGCAGGGGTAACCAGAGAGGAGCTTCTTGCTATACAGCAAGAGGATGTCAATTGCCTTACTGAAGCCGGACCAGAGGACATCAATGGGATAGGCAATTTTATGTTAAAAGTGATGAACGCGAGTGGAGCCGAGGATAAGGCAGCGCTTTATTTCTTCGACTCCGGCATCAATGCGCCGGAACCGATTGGCGGCTATGCTTGGATTCACCCGGATCAAATCAGATGGTATACAGAGCAATCCAAGCAGCTTACCGCTCAAAACGGCGGTCCGCTTCCATCGTTGGCCTTTTTCCATATTCCGATACCTGAATACGATGCGGCGTGGAACGGAGAGCAAGTGACGGGCACCCGCGAGGAAAATGTGGAGTGTCCAAAGGTAAACACAGGCTTGCTCGGGGCGATGGTACATTCAGGCGATGTGATTGGCACTTTCGTCGGCCATGATCATGACAACGATTATTGCGGCACTTTGCACGGAATAAGGCTTTGTTATGGACGGGCAACTGGATACAATTGCTATGGAAAGCTGCCGAAGGGCGCCAGAGTCATTCGACTTGAGGAAGGAAAACGGGCATTCGATACATGGATCGTTCAAGCTGATCAAGTGGATAAGAGCAACCATGAGGGATAAGAGGTGTATTTTATGAAAAAAAGATTTAATCCGATCGGATTTAGACAGGTTCATCTTGATTTTCATACATCAGAGCATATTACGGGCGTAGGCAGAGACTTTGACGAGGAGCAGTTCGTTGCCAGCTTGAAGCAGGCGAAGCTTGATACGATAAATGTTTTTGCGATGTGCCATCATGGCTGGAGCTATTATGACACGGCGGTCGGCAAGCCGCATCCGCATTTGGAAACAAATTTGCTGCCAAGAATGCTCGAAGCATGCAAGCAGAACGACATTGAGGCGCCGATCTATATAACGGTCGGATTTAATGAGCTTGCTGCCAGAGAGCATCCTGAATGGGTAGTGGTGAAGGAGGATGGCGACCCTTACGGCCCTCCGAAAGCGACAGAGGAGACAAGTCTTCTTACCGGCTGGGATGGCTGGCATATGCTTTGTCTGAATTCTCCTTACCTTCAATATATACTGGACTACACTCGCGAGGTAATGGAGCGCTTCCAGCCTGTCGGTATTTTCTACGATATCGTAGGCGAATATCCTTGCTTATGCGCAAGCTGCCGCAGCAGCCTGAAGGAGCAGGGGCTTGATGAGAACAATCCAGAGCACCGCATGCAGCTCGCCAAGCAGACTTATTTGAACTATTTGAAGGCGACATCGGAATTGATTTGGTCGATCAACCCGGAGACACGTCTTTATCATAACTGCACGACAGAGAGAATGGGCGACAAGCAATATCATGAATATTATTCGCATTATGATATCGAATCGCTGCCTACCGGCGGGTGGGGGTACGATTATTTTACAAGCATGGTTCGGTATATTCGCAAGCAGGACTTTCAGTATCTCGGCATGACCGGGAAGTTCCACAAGTCGTGGGGAGAGTTCGGAGGCTTCAAAAGCCCGGCTGCGCTGCGATATGAATGCCAGCAGATGATTTCATTCGGAGCCCGAATCTGCGTCGGCGATCAGCTTCACCCGAGCGGCCGCATGGACGAAGAAACGTACCGGATTATTGGGGAAGCGTTTGCGGATGTTGAAGCGAAGGAGGAATGGTGCCGCGATACGGAGAGCATCGCTGAAATCGCCATTCTTTCAGCTAACGCGCTCAATGGAGCCGAGGACAGCAGAACGAGCGATATGGGCGCTTATATGATGCTGGAGGAAGGCCATTACTTATTCGATATGATCGACGATCTAGCTGATTTCTCATCTTACCGCATCTTGATTTTGCCAGATCAGATCAGGTTGAACGATGCGTTGCAGCAAAAGCTGGAGCGTTATACCGCAGGCGGAGGAAAAATCATTCTAAGCGCGCAGAGCGGTCTTAAGGCAGATCATGATGAATTCGCGCTTGCCGTTGGGGCGGAGTTCCAAGGGAAGTCCGAGTGGGAGCTCGATTATACTTTAGTGTCGAAGCAGCTTGGGGATCGGTTTGTATCCTCGCCGTTTATTAACTATGAGTCCGGTTACCGGGTTGAGGTAGGCGGGGCTGAGGTGCTGGCGAGCTCTTACAGACCTTACTTTAATCGGACCTACGGACATTTCTGCTCCCATCTGCATGCTCCAGCAGCGGAAGAAGCGGGCTATCCGGCAGTCATTCAGCATGAAAATATCGTCTATATCGCTCAGCCTTTGTTCCGTCTATATCGGAATCATGGCATGCAGCTGTACAAAGATTTGCTTCTGAACATCATCAAGCAATTGCTGCCGGAGCCGATCCTGACAACATTCTTGCCTTCCGCTGGAAAAGTGAACTTGACGAAGCTTGCGGGCGAATCGGATTATGTGCTGCATTTGCTGTACGCGGTGCCTATTCTACGCGGCGACACGCAGGTTATCGAGGATGTGCCGGCTTTAAGCAACATCTCCGTTCGGGTCAAGCTGGACAAGGCTGTAACGGGTGTGCGGCTGCTGCCGGAAATGGTAGATGTTCCATTCGTGCAAGACGAGGAAGGTTATACGTGCATCTCGGTTGATGTTCATAGCCACCGGATGGTTCAGTTTCAAGTTTAATTTGTATGGCTGAGGCTTTGGAAGTCTCAGGATGATGCATAGCCGATTGTAGAACATCGGACGCTCCTAATGTGGATAAATCTAGAAACTAGATCTATTTTTAGCAAACCGGCCTCAATCATAGAAATAAGTCTAGAAAATAGACCTAATGCATTCGTGTCGCACATGTGCATTAGTTGCCTATTTAGAGCATGTTCAACGTTTGTTCGAGAGAGCATCAGCTGAGTTAAAATAGGACGAAGCAGCTAGATCACGCTGCTCCGTCCTTTTTCTTACTGTTAGTCTTCGCTGAACACTGGCTTTATATGAAGCTCGAAGCGGAATTGCTTCTCGTTCAGACGGTATTGATCCAGCAGCGCTGGTCCGCAGGAATTTGATCCGACGCCGCTCATTTTGTAATCAAGATGAACGATGGTTTCCATCCGCCTCTTTAATTCATGATTATGAGCAGCGACCGTAAGGTCAAGCGGCGTATAGTGCGACGCGTTGAACGAGAACGGCTCAGGCGAGGCGAATTTCAAGCCCATCCCTTGCTCGCTCGATATGACCGCCCAATTGGTGCCGTAACGCGAGCCATTCTCCTGCGGCATGATGTAAGGCTCGAACATTCTAGCGTAGATTGGCTTAAAAGTGACCATTCGCAGCTGTAAACCTTCATAACTGCTCGGTCGTATCCTAGCTCCTCCCATTGCTTGCGGATATGCATATCATTGTCGATTGGAGCCCGCCAGATGTTGAAGGTCATCGGCTGCTTCAGCATCTCAATGCCGCTCCGGGTTATTTTCTCGAACGTCCCTTGGTCCAGATTAAAGGCGTAGCGGAATTCGAACCCATCTATCGTCAGCGATCAATCATTCTCAGCGACCTGCAGGGATAATGATGAAGGATAGGGTGGGCTAGCCGGCTCTGCGGATGGCTCAGCTTCAAACAGTGTGAACTGCGTGAACGCTACCTCATAGCCCATCTCCGCCCATGCTGTTTGCTGGTTCATCCAGCAGGACAAAGTAAGTGTATAACAGCTATCCTGCGATTTGGGCCAAGCATAAGGCAGCGTTACGAGCTGATGCTCATGCGCAGAGGCATCGAGCTGCCAGATTTGGCCTTGTTCGATGGTTGTGCCATCCTTCTCAACCTTCCAGTGCAGGCCGAGATGGGACAGATCGATAAAATCATGCAAATTGGTGATCTTTAGCTTGCCGCCTGACAAGTCAACCGCTTCGATATGAATCGGTGCCATAACCTGCTTCAGCTCAAGCAGCCCGGTATGCGGCCTGCGATCCGGATAAACGAGTCCGTCGATGATTCTATATTCTCATGGCCTCCATAATGGGGAGCCGCACTTTCGTAATGCACAAGCCTTGAGTCATCTCTTTGTTGAATCCCGACCATGTCGGATACTCACAGAAACAGCTCACTCGGCTGTTTAGAAATGCGCTGCAAATGACGCCATTGCAATATTTGCAGCGATTGCGGCTTAGAACAGCCGCGCTTCTGCTCGCCGAGCAGCCGAATATGACGATTAGGCAGGCTGCCTCCTATATCGGGATGGAGCCGGTCTATTGTACGCGATTGTTCCGCCGGGTCTACGGGATAACGCCTTCCGAATCAAGGGTGGAGCGACGCGAAGCGGAGTGAGCTGATCAACAGCCGTTTAACGAAACTTGAATCTGCTTTGAAAATGCCATGGCACCTCGAACTGGTCGTATTCACCGGTCAGAAACTTATAGTCCGGGCAGCATAAAGGACGTTCCGCCAACCGGTCGACCCAAGGTGAATAGGTGCGAAAATAAATCCGGCCGGCGGCTTCGTCGAATTCCGCCAAACACAACAAAATCAAACATAAAACCACTAAATGCGATCATACGCTTATACTGTTTTCTTGATGTTTAAACAAGGCGCATCAATTGTAAATAATGCTTTTATTAGTTTACAACGTGTCTGCAAGTACGATAAAATTAAAAAAGTAAATCCACATTAATCCACAACATATATAACTAACAATCGATAAATGAGGTGCGTAGCAGTGTCGGTTTTAGCAGAAGAACGCAAACAAATGATTATAAAGCTACTGAATTCGGAAGGGAAGGTCCGAGTCATTCCGCTCGCGGAGCACTTTGACGTATCGCCAGAAACGATTCGAAGAGATTTGGACGTTCTGGAGAAGGACGGGCTGCTGCGCCGCGTATACGGAGGAGCGACGAAGCCATTGTTCCAAACCTCCGAGGCGCCATTTACGCAGAGGCAATTGAAGTATGTCAAAGAAAAAGAAGCTATCGGACGCCGCGCGGCTGAGTTAATTGAAGACGGAGATACAATCGCGATTGACGTCGGTACGACGGCGCTCGAGCTGGTCAAGGCGATTACGGGCCGCAGGCGGCTGACGGTACTGACTAACAGTGTTTCCGTGGCAACAGGATTGATGGACGGCGTCAACCAAGGAAGATTTAGCGGAAAGATTATTTTGCTTGGCGGGGAGCTTAATCCGGAACAGCAATCGATCAGCGGTTCCATCTGCGAGAGGACGATGCAGCAATTCCGCGTCAGCAAAGCCTTCTTGTCAGTAGGCGGCATCTCGATATCCGGAGGCATCAGCGATTATGATCCGGACGAGGCTTCGATGTCGCGCATTTTCGCACAGACGGCTGAGCAGGTTTATGTTTTGGCAGACCATTCGAAGCTTAGTGTCATTGCGTTTACGCATATGCTATCGTTCGAGGAAGTGGACTCGGTCATATCCGACAGTCCATGCCCAGAGGGCTGGGCGGAGCATCTTGCGGCTAATGAGGTCGAGTGGATCGAAGCTCCGTTAGCGGAATAGTCATCCAACTAGAGCGAGCCGATTAAAATATAGGGCTGTACTATGCATTTTATAATGCGTGTACAGTTCTTTTTTTGTGGGATCAAACATAAATACTATATAATCACACATTATCGGGCATGGAAATACATGCATGAAACATTCATGAAACTTTGATGAAACGTTGATAAAACGTTGATAAATCAGCAATATTTAATCTCTAGATAACAAAAGATAGAATGTTTGTATTGATTGTGTTAATGTTTGATCAAACATATTGTCAAATGACAAGTAACATAATACGATGTGATTGTCTCCCGTGGCATGGCCAGCAGAAGGGCAGACAACGAAAAAAGGAGCAGAAGCATGCAATTGAAATGGGATGGACATACACACACTAATTTTTGCCGTCACGGCAGCAGCGCAAGCATGGAGCTTTATTTGGAGCAAGCAGTCCGGCTTGGATTTCAGCGGTACACGTTCAGTGAGCATCCCCCGCTGCCAGCAGGCTACATCGACGATCTTCCTCTGATGGCGCAGCTGGCGATGAAAGAAGAAGAGCTGCCGCTTTATTTTGAACAAGCAAGAAGAGCAAAGGAACGCTACATTGATCAGATCGAAACGACGATTGGGCTCGAACTTGATTACTTGCCTGAGGATCCCGACTTTGCCTTGCGGTTGGTCGACAAATACGGTGAGCGGTTAGAGGATGTTGTATTTTCGGTTCATTATCTTCCCGGAATCGGCGGCAACCAGTGTATTGACTACACGCCTGAGACGTTCAAGGACAAGCTGATCGAATATTACGGATCGATGGATAAGGTTGCTGATGAGTATTACAACCATGTCGAAGCGGCTATCGAATGGTCTTCGGATCTTCCGTGCCGCAAAAGAATCGGGCATATCAATTTGATTGAAAAATTTCATCTGGCGCTGCCGGAGCTGGACGAGACCCTCGTTAAGCGTCGATTGAACGGCATTTTGCCAAAGCTGGAAGCGGCCGGAGCGGGTGTGGACGTGAACACGGCAGGCTTCAGGAAGCCGACGTGCGGAAGAGCTTATGTACCGGAATGGTTCATGCAAGAATGTCTGCAGCGAGGAATTCCGCTCGTTTACGGCTCGGATTCTCATAAGCCTGATGAAGTTGGAGCTGGCTGGGACTGGTTCGAGCGGACATTAAATGAAGCAGGAAAAGTGATCAGCAGAAATTTGGAAAAGAGGTGATTGCTCCCTCATGGTTACAAACCCGACTGTCAAATGGTTGAGAAGAGTCGTTGCACATCGTTATTTATACATCATGCTCATTCCTTGTCTCGTGTTTTTTGCTATATTTAGCTACATTCCAATGGCAGGATTGCTTCTCGCGTTTAAGGAGTACAAGTTCAACATGACCATTCTGAACAGTCCTTGGGTCGGTCTTGAATATTTCAAAAGGTTTTTCGAGGATTATCAAAGCGGGCAGCTTATTCGAAATACACTCATCATCAGCTGCATGAAGCTCTTTCTTGGAATGCCGTTTCCGATAATATTGGCGTTGATGTTCAACGAAGTAAGAAACAAATGGTTTAGGGGATTCACGCAGAGCATCATGTATTTACCGCATTTTCTATCCTGGGTCATTATCGTTGGCTTGATGCAGCGGATTTTTGCACCGGAGATCGGAATCGTTAATGAAGTGATCAAATGGTTCGGCGGAGACGGCAGTACTTTTTTTGCAATGGATGCGAAGTATTTTTACCCGATGATGTTCTGGAGCTACATCTGGCAGACGGCTGGCTGGGGTTCGATTATCTACTATGCTGCAATAACCGGTATTAATCCCAATCTATTCGAAGCAGCAAAAATAGACGGAGCGAGCAAATGGCAAGAAATTCGCTATGTTGCGCTGCCATCTATTATGCCGACAATCGTAATCGTATTTATTCTTTCGCTTGGCGGCATTATGACGGCGGGCTTTGATCAGCTTTATTTGATGAGAACCCCGGGCAATATGCATTTAGCTGACGTCCTGGACACCTATATCATTCGCGTCGGCATTCAGAGCGCGCAATTTGGCTACGCGACGGCTGTTGGTCTCATGCAAGGTTTAATCGGACTTGTGCTTGTTGTCCTCGCTAATCGGGCAAGCCGAAAGCTTTCGGACAATGCGCTATGGTAAGCAAGTATTCCATTGGAAGAGCGTTTAAGACGTTTTTCATAAATCTATCAAGCTGATGAGGAATGGGAGAGGGATTCTACATGAAAAGATGGAGCATGCTGCTCATTACACCGATTGTCGCTGGTTTGCTGCTGGCAGGCTGTACGGGAAATGCGGGCAATGAGAAACCAAACACGGAGAACTCGCAGGACAATTCGGCAGCAGCAAAGCCGGTTACTTGGATTGCCGATCGTACGATTAAAGGACTTGTTTTTATGGACAGCGACATCAACACAGAAATGAACCCTGAAATTGCTGCCAAGCTCAAGGAAAAGACAGGAATTACGCTTGAGATGGAGGCGGTACAAGGCGGCGATTCGACCGAATTGCTCGCAGCCGGCATCGCATCTGGGGATTTGCCCGATTTCATCGCTTATTATTTGGATAACAGCGGACGTCCAGAGATGGCGGTTATTCTTAAAGCAGCTAGCGAAGGCATGTTTGCAGATTTGACCCCTCTGTTTAAAGGGACGAAAGTATACAGCAAATATTTGGAGGAAGGCTACCTTCCGAAGGACACGCAATTCGGGTCGATGTTCCGGCCTGAATTCAACGGCTCGTCCTACCTGGCCCATATGAATATTTGGCGCCAACCAGGCTACAATTCCCGTAAATATGTTTCTGGTCCATATATTCGCAAGGATATCGCAGACGCGCTGAAAATCGATCCAAGAGAAATCCATACTGCGGAGCAGTTATACGAGCTGGCGAAGAAAATCAAGGCTGGCGGCTTTAAGGATAATAACGGCAAGGATATTTACCCAATTGGACCTGACTACTACGGTGGCAGAGAAGATAGCTTGCTATATTCTGATCTAGTATGGGGCGAAAGCGATCAGCTCATCAAGCGCAATGCGGAAGGCAAAATCGTACATGAGAGCCAAACGGAATTTCCAATGAAGCGGGTTGCATTCATGCAGAAGCTTTTGGATGAAAAACTGATGGACCCTGAGTTTTTCACAATGGAAGAGACACGGGCAACAGAGGGCGCTTTGAATGGCTCATTCGCGATTATCGGCATGCACAACTACATTGATTTTAACAATGACGGGCATTATTTGCCGATTGGGCCTCTGAATAGAGCGGATGCCCCTTACCAAATGTCAGTGCCTTACAAGACAGCCTATGGCGCATGGTCGATTCCGGCAACAACGGAGCGTCCAGAGGAAGTTGTTAAATTCGCAGATTTTCTCGCAAGCCGCGAAGGAAAGCTATTGTGGCAATACGGACTCGAACGAAGAGATTATACGCTTGATGAGAATGGCAATCCGATTGTGAAGCAAGAAGTGCTCGATCTCAAAAAGAATGATCCGGACTCAGCGTTAAAGCTAGGCTTTGCAGTCGCGGGCAACACATGGGGCGAGGCGCTTGGCGCGACTGACAAGGAACCTTTGGGTGATTTCGGTGAAATGTTCTACGGCGATGCCGTTAATCCGGATCTGAATGCCGGACCGGAGAAAATCGCGGAATATTGGAATTGGGATGAGAAGCGCAGCAACGCTCGCCTTGAAGATGGATACAGGCCATTGTCATTTCTATCCGATTATCCGAAGGGTGAGCAGCTCAAGGCGGCTCTGGACAATTACAAGGACAGCATGATAAGGGCTTATTACACAAAATCTCTTGATGAAGCAAAGAAGATAGTTGATTCAGCTTCTGAGCAGCTAAAATCCGCTGGATTGGACGAATATTTGGAGCTTCTTGAACAAAAGGACAAAGATATAAAAACAAAGCTCATCATGCAATAGGGCTTGAAACAGGCGTCTTCATCCTGAGATGGATGAGGGCGCCTCTCCTTCCTTGATGCGGCTAGAGAGGATGAACAGCGTTGAACGAAGCGTATAAATTATCTCCTGGGGAAAAGGCTTTCCGAATCATCAATGCCTTGCTTCTCATTCTGTTATGTTTATCCATCATTCTTCCTTTTCTGAATGTAATCGCATTAGCTTTCAACGAGGGCAAGGACGCGGAGAGCGGCGGCATTTACTTCTGGCCGCGCGCATGGTCGCTTGAGAACTTTGAAGAGCTGTTCTCTTCCGGTAATGTGTTGCAGGCTTTCTTCATTTCTTTATTCCGCACCGTAATAGGCACGGTATCCAGCGTTATCCTAACCGCGATGGCAGCTTATGCCTTGAAGAGCAGGACAATGCCTGGAGTCCAGCTGTTCACGATGGCGATTTTTTTCACAATGCTGTTCAATGGCGGCTTGATTCCTTATTATATTTTATTAAAAGATCTACATTTGACGAACTCCATCTGGGTTTATATTATTCCGTCGCTGTACAGCGTGTGGAATATTCTCATCATGCGGACATTTTTCCAACAGATCAGCGGAAGTCTCGAAGAAGCCGCTCGTATCGACGGTTACAATGATTTTTCGATTTTTTGGCGTATTATATTGCCTCTTAGCCGTCCGGTGATCGCCGTAATTAGCTTGTTTAATGCTGTAGGCCATTGGAATGATTGGTTTACGGGCGCATTTTTTGTTCGGAATGGAGATTTGAGACCACTGTCTACGCTGCTCCAGGAAATGCTGACCCGTCAGGAATCGCTGCGGCGGCTGCTTAATAACATGGCAAGCGGCGCGAACCTTGAGATGCTCGATAGAATGCATGTAACCGGAAATTCGCTCAAAATGGCGACAATCGTCATCGTGGTGACGCCTATTATAATGGTCTATCCCTTTATCCAGAAGTTTTTTGCAAAAGGCGTTATGATCGGATCTTTGAAAGAATAAGGAGGGAATTAATATGAATACGATGCCAACCTTTAAACTGCGAATAGGCGGAGCGGGTCAGGCCATTATTTTTCCTATCTATAAAGACAGCTTTGAGAATTCGCAAAGCGGCGTGCTGCTGAATTCGTTTCTTGAAAAGCATGAACCGCGGCAGCGGATGGGCGAGCGTGGACAATTTACATGGTTCTACGGACGCGGAGAGCAGCCGCATTATTTGTTCGTCGGTATGGGCGATGGCGGTCACGCTACAGCTTTTCATTTAACGGAAGCTGCAGGAGCTGCTGGTCGAGCGGCGGAGCGGGAAGGGCTGCAGTCGGCGGTTATTTCCTTTGAGGGGCTGGGCGTTCGGGCGGGCAATGATGTCGAAGAAGCAACATTCATATCAGCATGGGTAGAAGGCTGGCTGCTTGGGACATATGCTTTCGATCGTTACCGTACGAAAAAAACGCATCGCAGCGTTACATCCATCCTTTTCGAGGCGGAGGGTAAAGAGAGTCTGGCGGAAGCAGTTCGCCTCGGTGAAATTCGGGCGCAAGGCACGATGCTGGCCCGCGATCTGACTAACGAGCCTTCGAATGCGCTTACTCCACTAAAGTTTGCCGAACGTGTTCAGGAGCATTTTGAGGGCGAAGCGGTAAGTATTGCTATTAAGACGGGAGAAGAGCTGGAGCGTCTTGGTATGGCGGGTCTGCCGGCAGTCGGCCGCGGGAGCGTAAATCCGTCCGTATTCATGGACTTAAGGTATTGCACCGACCCTGCTATGCCTCTCACCGTTCTAATCGGCAAAGGCATTACGTTCGACACAGGCGGCATCAGCCTGAAGCGCGACAATGATATTAGCGATATGCGCATGGACATGGCGGGTGCCGCTGCTGTAATTGGTGCCTTGAGCATTGTCTCTGGTCGCGGCATCCCGGCGAATATCGCTGTATTGGTCGCTGCAGCGGAGAACGTCCCTGACGCCAATGCTTTGCTGCCAGGGGAGGTGCTAAGGTATGCGAATGGTACGACGGTGCAGGTTGGCAATACCGATTCGGAAGGTCGGCTGGTGCTGGCGGACGCTCTTGTGTACGCGGGTCAAATCGGCGCTCAGCGGGTCGTCGATATGGCAACGTTGACGTATTCATGCGGAGGTGCGCTCGGCTCGCTATTGGCTGGAATATGGGGAGACGACATGCTCGTGCAATCGATTCGGGCCATAGGCGAGAGTGTTGGGGAAAAATTATGGCAGCTCCCTCTCGTCGATGAGTATGAAGCTTATTTGAGAAGCGATTACGCCGACATTTGCAATATCAGCCGCGTAGGCGAAGCCGGAGCTATTACGTCTGCTCTGTTTCTGCGCAAGTTCACAAGCTCTTCGTATAAGTGGGCGCACATCGATATGAACGCGTTGAAGGAATCGTCCGACAGCAAGGGTCATATAGTTGTCGGCGCAACTGGCTATGGGACGAGACTGCTCGCCGAATGGATTGCGAGCGGCGTCTAAAGATGTAAAATGAGATCATACCATTCCCTGTGCTGCATTAAATGAGAGAGTTCCGGATAAAGTGCAAAAAAGCCTCCAAATCCACTATACAAGTGGGCTTGGAGGCTTTTTTGGGCAGGTTGATTGTTGTGACAGCGTTATAGATTCTGCTTATGTGGTACGGAAAAAATGCATAGGAGCACATATGCGCATTACAGCAACGAATGGGCCGTACCTGAAACAACTAAAGGCTATAAGTAGCAATACTATTCGGTTGTTTAGACCGAATGAGTGCATATCTATAAATGGGGCATATTCCAAGCTAGTTAGCCGCATATGAGACAGCCTCTACTCTATTTAATGACCCGAAGCTTCATGGTCGTTGGATAGCTTTAGCACGTCAAACACTTTGAATAGCAGGCTAAGCACAATCGCAACTACGGTAGCGAGCGCCATCCCCGAAAGGGAGAAATCGCCGATTGTAAGATTCACGCCGCTAAGGCCAATAACAAGCACGACTGTCGTTAAGAACAGATTGGTAGGCTTGCTGTAATCCACCTTGGATTCAACGAGCATCCGAAGGCCGGAAGCCGCGATTACGCCGAACAGCAGCAAGGAAACGCCGCCCATAACCGGTCCTGGAATAGCGGAAATGAGCGCCGAAAATTTCCCGGAAAATGAAAGCACGATCGCAATAACCGCCGCGCCTCCAATAACAAAAGTCGAGTAGACCTTCGTGATCGCAAGCACTCCGATATTTTCTCCATAGGTCGTGTTAGGCGTGGAGCCTACAAATCCGGATAGGATGGTAGAAATCCCGTTGCCCAGCATGGACCGGTGAAGGCCTGGATCCTTCGATAGGTCTTTGTCTACGATGTTGCCGGTGACGACCAAGTGCCCGATATGCTCAGCGATGACGACAAGCGCCGCAGGCCCAATAGCGATGATCGCCGACCACTGAAAGACGGGGGTGGTGAAATGCGGAAGCTGAACAACACCGCTCTCTGCCACGTTGCTGAAATCGGCAAAGCCCATGAAATAGGCAAGTACATAACCGGTTACGATACCGATCAGAATCGGGATAATCCGCATGAAGCCACGGAACAGCACCGAGCCGAGCACCGTTACAGCAAGGGTGATGGTCGAGAGGGCTACAATTTTTGGATCTGGCGACCATACTGCAGTAGATGAAACATCTGCAGGTCTAATCCAGCCAGCCATCCGTGCCGCGACCGGGATAAGCTCTAAACCGATAATCGCGACGATTGCACCCATTGCTGCAGGTGGAAATACAACATTGATCCAGCCGGTACCGGCTGCTTGAATGATAAGTGCGACGACCGTAAAGATGACGCCCGATATAATAAATCCGCCAAGAGCAGCCTCATAGCTGCCGCCAGATGCGTGATCACCGATAACGGCGCCTGCTGGCGCGAGAAAAGCAAAGCTTGAGCCGAGATAAGCTGGAATTTTGTTGTTGCAAATCCAGAGATACAGCAGCGTTCCGATCCCGTTCATGAGCAAACAGATTGCCGGATCAACGCCGAGTATATTCGGTACGAGCACGGTGGAGCCAAACATAGCAAATAGATGCTGCAAGCTCAGCAGAAAGCTTTGCAGACCAGGAGGCCTTTCGTGAACCCCAATTGCGTTTTTCATGAGAATAAGCTCCTTCAAGGATAGGTTGTCTATTTTTGACCTTTGTCGATTCTACATAGTTCAGCAATGGTTTGGCAAGTGTTTTCTTATCATAGGTTAGACATAAACGAATACATTAATGATAAGGAGGAGGTGACACAGGATGGAATTGTGGGCGATCTGGCTCATTCTCGCTGGCATATTGGTAGTCGTGGAGATGCTAACGCTTACGTTTTATTTGCTGTGGCTCGGCATCGGCGCCTTTGTTGCTGCTGTTATTGATTGGTTTTGGCCAGGGTCTCTTGTGCTTGAACTGGTAGCTCTCTGCATCGCTGCACTCATATTGACGATCTTTACGGGACCGATTACTAAGCGCTTTCATTCCTCGCGGGGCTTTAAGGATGCCGTGGACGAGCTTGTTGGCAAGCAAGGAATCGTGCTTGAGGAGGTAACGGGAGAAGCGCCCGGCATCGTCAAAGTAGGAAATGAAACGTGGAGCGCGGTGTCCAACGAGCCGTTGTTAAAAGGAGAGTCTGTTAAAGTCGTCAGTCGCGGAAGCGCAGTGCTCCAAGTTGAGAAATGGGGAGGCTAATGATTAATGGGTCTAATCGTAGCGATCATTTTGCTTGCAATCGTCGTCGTATTCGTCGCTTTATCAATCAAAATCGTACCGCAGCAACGGATAGGCGTTGTTGAGCGTCTCGGGAAGTTCAACAGGCTGCTGACGCCTGGCGTCAATATACTTATTCCGATTATCGATCATGTTCGGACGTACCATGATTTGCGGATTCAGCAAGCGAACGTGCCGCCGCAGACGGTCATTACGAAGGATAACGTTCAGGTGAAAATCGATACGATCATTTTTTATCAGGTGACCGGTCCGGAGCAGGCAACCTATGGCATATCCGATTACGTATACGGCGTGCGCAATATTAGTACGGCCACGATGCGGCAAATTATCGGCAAAATGGAGCTGGACGAGACGCTGTCCGGACGCGAGAAAATATCGTCGGATATTCGGATCGCGCTTGATGAAGCGACTGAGAAGTGGGGCGTACGCATCGAGCGGGTCGAAGTGATCGACATTCAGCCTCCGGTTGATATTCAGGATGCGATGGATAAGCAAATGAAAGCGGAGCGAAGCAAGCGTGCGATGGTGCTCGATGCGGAAGCGGCGAAGCAGGATATGATTTTGCGCGCCGAGGGCGATAAGCAAAGCAAAATATTAAAGGCGGAGGGCGATAAGGAAGCGCGTATTCGTCAAGCGGAAGGGCAGCGACACGCCCAGGAGCTTGAGGCGCTAGGGGAGGCGAAGGCAATCCAAGCGATAGCCGAGGCGGAGAAAAACCGGATCGAGCTCATCCGCTCCGCCGGCCTCGACGAGAACGTGCTGACGTACCGCTCGCTTGAGGCGCTTACCGATATAGCCCAGGGTGCGGCAAATAAAGTGTTCATTCCAACTAGGGCAGTCGATACGCTTGGCAGTATAGGAGCTATTGGAGAAATGCTGAAAGCAAGCAAATAGCGGCAGCTAGAGCTAGTACGGATTTCTATATAAAATGTCCCATGAGCGGCTTCGGCTGCTTTTGGGGCATTTTTATTTCGTTCCAAGGTGCCCGGGACGATTGGCGCCGAGAAGTGAAAGTCAGTTGGTTTGGAGTACGAATCGTAACATTCTTGGCTAGTTCTACCATTTAATCAGCTTTAAACTACATTATATTTCTGGAGATCCGAGATCGTTTACTGTTCGTGTGAACGACGGGGCTAGCGACCGCTGCGACCTTCCGAAAACAGCGGATTGGAATACGCGGGGTAAAAGACGGTCATGGCAAAGGCATCCAAGTGACGAGAGCGTCAAGCTCGCATCATTTTCAAGAATGGGCATAGATTCCTCTAAGGGGATAGTTGCTTGGATTTATGGAGTGGTCAGGAATGGCGCTTAATGCCTGAGGATGCTGAGCATCGTATTGAGCTGGCGCCGGCTGAGTTTAAGCTTCTGCTTTACAAACAAGCATAATCGCGATAAAGACGGCTTAATTCGCAGATAATCGAAGGGAATAGGTTGTTATTAAAGTAAAATAAGAAAATTTGCCAAATATCCGTGACCTTTGCCTGACTTTCTCGTATTATCCCCTAAGCCATTACTTTGAAAAATATAACAGTCGCTTGAAAGGGGAGAGATGTCATTGAGCTTTACGGATCAGAATCAAAATCAAGAACAGAATCTTGGTATGAGCGGTCGCAAGCCGCCGGAATTAAGACCGGCCACGGTGAAGAAAATCATCATAGGGATCGTTGCGGCAGTAGTTGTCATCCTTATAGGAACGTCATCCTTCTATACGGTGCAAGAGCAAGAAAGGGCAGCCATTCTAACGTTTGGCAAATATTCGGGGGAAACCTCGGCAGGACTGCACTTCAAATGGCCTTATCCGATTCAGCAGGTTATTACCGTTCCGGCAGAGCTGACACAGCGGATTCATATCGGCTATCGTCAGGAAGGCAGCGAGGCGATTCCCGTCGATGAGGAAGCGATGATGATTACGGGTGATGAAAATATCGTATCGGCAGACGCGGTTGTGCAGTGGAAGATAAGCAATATTCACGATTATTTATATAACATCTCGGACGCTGAGCAGTTTTTACGCAATGCGGCAAGCTCTTCAATCCGCTCCGTCATTGGCTCGGAGAAGCTTGATTATGCGATCACGGACGGTAAGACGGTCATCCAGGACAAGGTAAGGGTGAAGCTGATCGAGCTGCAGGCCAAGTACAAGACTGGCATTCAGATCATTGATATCAAGTTCCAGGATATTGAGCCGCCTAGCGGTCAGGTAGCCGAAGCCTTCCGCGAAGTGACGAACGCGCGCGAGGAGAAAAATACGAAAATCAATAATGCCGCGAAGTATGAGAATGACCGCATACCGAAGGCGCGCGGAGAGGCGCAGGCGCTGCTTGAGAATGCGGAAGGCCAGAAGAAATCGCGGATCTTGAACGCGGAGGGTGACGTTGCCAAGTTTAATGCGATATTCGGAGAGTACAAAAAAAATCCGAATGTTACCCAAAGCAGGCTCGTGCTGGAGACGCTAGAGAAAATTTTGCCGAATGCCAAAATATTTATTACGAATTCCAACAGCGATACGGTAAATTACTTGCCGCTAAATGAGCTGCTGCGCAGCGGATCAGGCAGCACGGCGACTCCGCCTGCAACAACTCCGCCAGCCACAGAAGCTCCGCAAGGAGGTGGCGCACAATGAAACGAAACCAATGGTTAACGCTAATTATCGTGCTTGTGGTCGTTATTTTGGGCTCAGGCTCGATGTATATCGTGAAGGAAGGCGAATACAAGGTTGTGCTTCGGTTCGGAGAAGCGATGAGAGCTGTGCCTGAGCCAGGCCTTAAGTTCAAGATTCCGTTCATTGAGAACGTATCGACGCTGCCTAAGTACCAAATGACTTATGAGAGCAGCCCGACTACGATTTTGACGAAGGATCAGAAGCCGATCGTAGTAGATAACTACACGGTATGGCGCATCACCAACGCATCGCAGTTCCTAAGAACGGTGCAGTCGGTAAGCGGCGGTATTCAGCGGATTGATGAGGCGGTATACAACTCCGTTCGACGCAAGCTGTCGGAGGTTAATTACGATAATATCATCAGCGAAAATACAGCGCGCGGCAACATCAATGACGAGATTACGAAGGATGTTGTTTCCGCTTTGACAAGGGATAATTACGGAATCGAAGTTATTGATGTCCGCATCAAGCGCACTGATTTACCGGAGGAAAATAAGCAAAGCGTATACAACCGGATGATTTCGGATCGCCAATCGATTGCGGCCCGCTATTTGTCAGAGGGAGACGAGGAGTCGCGCAAAATTACTTCCAAGGCGGATCGCACCGCGACGGAGCTGCTTGCACAGGCTCAAGCCGATGCCAAAAAAATCGTCGCTGAAGGCGAACGTGAAGCAGCCGTTATTTATAACAAAGCCTATGGCAGTGATCCGCAGTTCTACAATTTCTACCGGACGCTGGAAAGCTACTCGACCACTTTGCAAAATGAACCGGTCATCATGATTCCGATTGATTCGCCTTATGCGAAAATATTGTTAGGCCAATAAAAAAAACGTGTTCTATTCGTTAGTTGAATAGAACACGTTTTTTGGTATGCTTACAGGCTGCCGCATGATTTGCGAATAATTAACTCGGTATCAACGAGATAGTCAGGTGATCCTAATTTCTATTCCACTTATTGTAATATTGACACACATGATGTAAACTACTTCTACCAAATAGTGTGTTTGGAAGGGTAGAAGTAAAATGACATGCACATGTAGAGAAAACATTGAAAAATTAAGAAAAGAAATGACTGAAGCTTATGATAATGTCCACTCTTTCATAGATGCATCTGTTCTTACTGCAAGCCAAGCCCTAGATGATGCGCTTGTCGAATATAGGAAATGCCCAAATTATGAATTGTGCAACACTGAACGATGGAGACAAGTCAAGAAGGATACTTTGTGCAACAATAATGATGAAGTCAAAATAATCGCTGTTTAAAAAGCCCTCGACCAATTAAGGTCAAAAGCTTTTATTTATTCAATAATCCGAGTCGATCCAGTATGACTGCCAATTGCTCATGGGTTACGGCATAAGAGCTGCCATTCATCTCGCAAAGAACAGTAGAATCAGCCCAAATCTTCATCGGCGCACTCCCGATCCTAATCGTCTACCCGTTTCTCCAAACGTTTTTTGTGAAAGGCTTGATTATGGGCTTGGTAAAGGAGTAATCGCTGAATTAAGCTAGTTCCAGCTCATCAGTGTCGATAGTACGATCAACAGAAGCGCTATCAGCAAGCACCTCCGGACGAAAGCGCATTATTCATCAACTTTACTCCGTGCGGGTGTCCAGAGGGCGCAGCGCCTCGGGGCCCTCCCTTGGCTGGTAGGGTTTGGGAGGGTACGGAACGCCTTTGAAGGTTTGGCAGTAAACGCCCTTGAAGGTCTGGCAGTAATTCTTTAATGGTTCAATGCATCAGGCCTTGCAGCCAAGCGCTTATTAACCCGAATACTAATCATCCGATCGATAAAATACGCCCCTGCTATGAAGATTAAAAACAGATTCGGATATCCGTATCGGGAGAAGGCGACGAAAGGTATATAAATAACGGTGAAATAAGCCAGCGTCAGCAGCAAAAGCAAATAGGGTATATTGCGCTTCCTAATGGCATTGACTAGCATGAGCACCAAGCCTGCGGTACCGATTAGCGTCATAAGCGTATGCATTGGATAGACGTACGCAATTGGGATGTCGAACACCGTTCTCCAATAGTAAGGTCCGAGATACAGCCCTTTTATTTTATCGGTCGTATACCATTTCAAATAATCCATTGGCTGGTTCGTAAAGCCGTAGCGCATAATTTTTTTCGCTGTTTCTGCCAAAGCATCATCAGAGCCTAGAAACAAGCTGGCCCTATCGCGTCCTGGATATTCCGGGTGAGCGTCGAAGAACGGCTGCGCGGGAGCTGCATTATTAATTAAAGCTCCTAAAAGCATAGGATTTCCAGCTGACTTGGTGAACGGAATAAACTCATCAAACGTAATGTAGTTGCGTATCCACCAAGGACAGAGCAGCAGCACCATCGTTATGGATATGACAATCGTATGCTTAACGATCGTCTTCCAGGAAACTTTATTGAACAGCCATAATAGAAATAATACGACTGGAAAAAGTCCGGTATGCGGTTTAAAGTAACAGCCTAATATGACGAGAACCGCGACGATGATGTAATGCTTCGTTTTATTGCTCTTTAAAGCAAGCAGGCTGAAGCAGATTAACAGCATAAATATCGTTCGGAATATCGTCTCGGACAAAATAACACCAGAAGAGAAATAATCTGGCAAATATAGCGCGGTTGCGATACTGGCAATAAGAGCGGCTCTGCTGTTAAACAGCTGATTCGCAATGACAAAAATAAGATAAACAGAGAAAGCCTGCAGCGCTGCCTGCAAAATTCGAAATGCGATCACAGCTGCTTCACCTTGTCCGAAAATCAACATTAAACCAGACAAAACAAAGGGCATCCCAGGCATAATGAAGGAGGACGGCGACTCGCCGCTATTATAAGCAAGCGTATGCTTATTCAACAAAATTTTGGCGCTGTCTACGTACTTCACGTCATCATTATTTAATTTTTCATAGGTGCCGAGCAAAAAATGATCACCATAAATAAGAACGGATGCTGTGCTGATTGCGAATACGAGCAGAATAGTTACGAGAAGACTAGTTCGGATAGGCTTTGATACTTGACTTAAATTAAACAATTACTACACACCTTTCAATTGTATTAAAACCATTATAACGAATATATTAACTACATTATAACGAATAAAAGATGTAAAATGTTCCAGCTGAAGTGTTCATTCCTTCGATTTACTATATTTTCTATCTATAAGCATTCGTACAATTGCTATAGATCTTCCTCACATATAGTAAATGGAGGTGAACACTAGTGTACAAAAAAAATTATGCCAGCCGTAATATACAAGGAAAACTGCGAGTATGTGAATACTTATCGGCAAATCCAAAGCTGGAAAGTTACGTGCCGCAAACCGTTTCGTTTAGCCTTGAGCATCTGGAGATGATGATTAACCGCTATGGTATGGCTTATGTTAAGCCCAACATAGGCTCTCATGGGATCGGCATCTTTAAGGTCAAACGGAACGATTCGGGGTATGAGCTGTATGAAATTGTGAAAAAGAAACAAGTACGCAGTCACTACAAGTCAATTTCTGAAGTCTATGATCGAATGAAAAAGCAGGGATCGGCTAGGCTGATTATTCAAAAAGGGATATCATTGGATCTCGTAAACGATTGTCCATACGATATTCGGGCGATGGTGCAGCGGAAGCCAGGAGGCACTTGGGTTTGCACGGGATTAATTGTAAAAGTCGGAGCACGCAATAAAATCGTAACGAACTATTATCAAGGCGGCACTATTTTATCGATGAAAAAGCTGGGGAAAAAACAAGGCCTGTCAGCAGGGGAAATTGAAAGCCGCGTAACGAAGCTTAACCATGTTGCCCTGCAAATCGCGCAAACCTTGAGCAAGAAACGATCTGGCATGCATGAGCTAGGCGTCGATTTTGCTTTCGATAAGCTGCAGCATCTATGGGTGCTGGAGGTGAACTCTAATCATCCGCAATTTTATCCGCTTAAGCAGCTCGACCCAGCTGCTTATCGCAAAATGAAACGTTTAGCGGTCAGCTACGGCAGACGCGATGCTTAAGAAGAAAGAAGAGCAGCAGGTCATGGCTATTGCCTTGATCAGCTGCTCTTTTTTGTAACAGATTAATTGATTGCGCTTACTTCTATGATTGAAAAGTATCATTTTTAGTTGTTCAGATAGCTATTAGTGTTTTTGGTATCACGATAAAATACAAGGAGAACAACAAGAGCAAGGGGGATTGAGTAGTGGCGCAGCTTTCAGTTAAAGACGAACTAGTAATTAAACCAAAAACTAAAAACGTTTTCATCCGATTCTTGAAGCAAATCGACATCCAGATGATGGTGTTGCCTGCATTGTTACTCACTATAGTGTTTAGCTACATTCCAATGTATGGCGTATTGATGGCTTTCCAAGATTACAGCATCTTCAAAGGTTTTTTTGCAAGCGAATGGGTCGGTTTGAAGCATTTCGACATGTTTTTCAACTCTCCGGAGTTTTTTGAAGTCATGCGAAATACGATCATCATCAGCTTATTGAAGTTCTTTATAGGATTTCCGGCACCTATTGCATTAGCGTTAATGCTTAACGAAGTGAAGAACATGATGTTTAAGCGTATCGTGCAAACGGTAAGCTATCTGCCTCACTTTTTATCATGGGTAATCGTTGCGGGATTGATCATGTCGATGCTCTCGACGGATAATGGCAGCGTTAATATTTTGCTTCAGGAAATGAATTTTATAAAAGAGCCGATAAATTTCTTATCGCTTCCAGAGTTATTCTGGTCGATTCTCGTTTCGACCGGCGTTTGGAAGGAAATCGGATTTGGCTCCATCGTATACTTAGCGGCTATCGCCGGCATCGACCCAAGCATGTACGAGGCAGCATCAATGGACGGAGCGAGCAAATTCAAACAAATCTTTTTGATCACCTTGCCTTCCATCATGCCGGTTGTCCTTATCTTTATGATTCTGGCGATTGGGAACCTGTTGAATGCAGGCTTTGAGGACATTCTCCTGCTTGCCGTCAACCCGGTGCTCCGAGACGTCTCCGATGTTATCGATACGTACGTTTACCGAGTCGGTATTCAAAGCTCAAGGTACTCGTACGCAACTGCGGTAGGCCTATTCAAAGCTATTATCAGCGTTGGACTTCTGACGATGGCGAACTATATGGCACGCAGAGCCGGCAGCAGCTTGTGGTAGACTATAATTAGCCCGGAAAGGCGGATGATTCAGTGATCAGGCTCAGCTTTGGAGACCGCGTGATGACGGTAACCTTCTACATTTTATTAACACTATTAGCTTTTATGACCTTCTATCCTTTCTGGAACGCGCTGGTCATTTCCTTTAACAAAGGCATAGACACGGCGCTGGGTGGCGTAACCTTTTGGCCACGTGTCTGGACACTTGAGAATTACGGCATTGTTTTGAAAGATGAAAGAATGATCGGTGCTTTCCTGATTTCTATCTTACGGACGGTTGTAGGTACGATTACATCGATTCTCTTTACAGCTGTTTTCGCATATGGCCTCTCTAAGAAAGAGCTGATTGGCCGGAAGTTTTACATGATCCTATGCATTATTACGATGTATTTCAGCGGCGGACTTATCCCTTACTTTCTATTGATCCGTGAGCTGCAACTGATGAATACGTTCTGGGTTTTCATCATCCCGACGCTGGTCAGCGTATGGAACATGATCATATTCAGAACCTTTTTCCAAGGCTTGCCTGCTGGTCTTGAGGAATCGGCGAAAATCGATGGAAGCGGCAACTGGGGCATCTTTTTCCGAATTGTTGTTCCGCTCTCTGGACCGGTTATTGCAACGCTATCGCTATTTACCGCCGTTTACCATTGGAATGATTGGTTCGGTCCAAGTATTTTCATTACCAATGAGAAGCTGATTCCTATACAAACGATGCTTAAGCAAATATTGAATTCGAACATCGTTTCGGATCAAATGGCTTCCCTAGATTCAGCAGCACAAGGTCATATGGCGAAAATGAAATCGGTTACCAGCAAGTCGTTGTCTATGGCGACGATGATGGTAGCTACCATCCCAATCATTATGGTGTACCCGTTCGTGCAAAAATACTTCGTAAAAGGCGTTCTGGTTGGATCGTTGAAAGAGTAGCAGCAAGCGTATGAAAAGTAGTTTAAAGCGAAAGCTTTGAACATATAAAAAAAGTTTGAAAGGGGATTTTAAACAGATGATTACAAAAAGAAAATTGCTCATTCCAATGGTTTCTGCTTTTATGGCTGTTTCATTATTGGCAAGCTGCAGCGGAAAAGATGGCAATTCTGGCAATGGTGCAACGCCTAGCAACGCGGCGGAAACGAATAACGGCAACAAAACGGAAGCTGTATATGAGCTTGGCAAGGAGCAGTTGGATTTTACGCTATATGGTCACTATGACTGGTACACGATGCCAACATGGGGCGGAGAAATTACAAGCTCATGGATTAGAGATAATAAGAAAGTAAACGTAAAACCGATTCATTCCGGTGGTGCAGCTCCTCAGAAGCTGAACACGATGATCGCTACAGGCGATCTTCCTGATGCAATCTGGCTGGAGCGCGTCGATGTGGAGCAATTGCGCAAAGCAGACCTGCTCGTACCATTTGATGATTACCTAGATAAATACCCGAACTTGAAAAAATGGCTGGGCGAGGAAGGCATTAACATGCTTCGTTCCGAAGACGGCAAGCTTTACCAGTTCCCGAACTGGTATACGAGCCAACCAAACGGTAATGCCGGCTATGTTGTAAACAAAAAGATCTACAATGAGCTTGGAGCTCCAAAGCTGGAAACAACCGATGATCTTTACAACTACTTGAAGCTTGTAAAAGAGAAATATCCGAACGTCGTTCCTTACGAGCCGGATTTGGCGAAAGACGGACAAGGTATTGATGTCTTGTACACAGCTTTCAAAGAAAACGACCAGAACTTCCCAGGCATGCGTGCAGTGCCTAACGGTGATAAGCTGACTTCAATCTTCCTTGATCCGGAATACCGCGAGGGCTTCCAATATGCTTCTAAGCTATTCCGTGAAAAATTGATTACACAGGATGCAATGACGCAAACGAAAGATCAAATTACAGAAAAAGTAATGACAGGCCGCGTAGCGGTATATGCAGGGGCTAGCCCAACTGAGCTTGCGATGCAAGCACATGCTGAGCTTGTGAAGAACGATCCTGAAGCAGGTTACTTCATGATCTGGCCGATTCACAAAGAAGGTCTTGATAAAAACAAAATTTTCCCTGGCAGCTACGGTATGCTAGGCTGGAACGTAACTGTTATTACGAAAAAAGCTAAAAACCCAGAAGCACTATTCGCTTTCTACGACTGGCTGACTGGTCCTGAAGGACAAAGCGTATTGATGTGGGGACCCCCTGGACTTTATTGGGACGGTGTAGAAGCAGATGGATTCACGCCGAAATTCACAGAAAAATATACGACTGAAGCAGGCGAGATGGCTAAGCTTCAAGCAGAAACAACAGATCTGAACTGGGTTGGCAACACGGTATTCCTAGATACGACTAAAGCGAAGTTTGAAGAGAAATTGCCGGTAGAACAACAAAACTGGGCGACTCGCTTCCAACGCGAGATCACTTGGAAAACGCAATCCAATATTACTGAGTTCATTAACATTGATCCGCAACCGGATTCGGAAGAAGGCATTATCCGTCAACGTATCGAGGATCTATACCTTGAAGTAAGTGCGAAAGCATTGTTCGCTAAGAGCGATGAAGAAGTGCTAGCGATCTTTGATCAAGCGGAAAAAGATGCTCAAGCAGCGGGTTACGATAAGCTGCTTGCTTTCAAAACAGAAAAATGGCAAGCAAATCTAGCAAAAATTAAAGCGCAATAACTTATAGCTTTTCAAAAAACGCCGGGTATACTAAGATTCTTAGTATACCCGAGTTTTTTCGTTTAAATGGGGTCATTTATTTGTAAGATATACTTATTGTGTTTATTGGAGCTGAGGACATCATGTATAAAGTATTGCTTGCTGACGATGAAAGGCTGGACTTGGAAGGGATGCGCACGTTTATCCCATGGAAGGAATTAGGCATGGAGGTCGTGGCTGGTGTGATGAACGGCTTCGATGCTTGTAAGGTGCTCGATTCTGAGAAGGTAGACATTCTTGTAACCGACGTCCGCATGCCGAATATGACAGGGCTGGAACTGGCGAGACGCGCACTGGAAATGTCGAAAGATATTAAAATTATATTTGTCAGCGGATATCAGGATTTCAGCTATGTGAAGCAGGCATTGTCACTAAATGCGGTCAATTACGTGCTGAAGCCGATGGATGATCAGGAGCTGATTGATTCCTTGCTTAAAGTTCGTGACGATTTGGACAAAGAGCGAGTACGACAGGATGCCTATTGGCAAATGGTGCCGATCGTCAAAAACGAATATTTATTGCAGCTTCTGGAAGGTACGAGCAATGAGAAGACGATAGAGGTACTGAATAAAGAGTATGAAATGAATCAGTTCAATTGGCCTGGTTATGCTGTTGTGATCGAAATTGATGATATGTCTTGGAAACAGCATGATGAGAGCCGGAACGCACCAGACGAGATGAAGCAGGTTGTATCGATCTGTAAGGAGCTCGGTATCCGGCAAATATGTAAAATAAGCAAAGCACGGGTCGCGCTTCTTATCGAGCATTCAGACAGCGAGTTTTTGCCAGTGAAAATAGTTAATCTTGTAAATGCACAAAATACGTTCACCATAACGGCAGGAGTAGGAGAACAGTTCGGCTCCATATCCGAATTATCCCTCTCGCATCGTCAGGCTGTGGAAGCGCTCGATATGAAAATGTTCTACGGCAAAGGAAAGGTAATCGGTCACGGCGAGGTTAGACCGGCTGAGAAGGAGGATTTGAAGCATCTCGACGCTAAGCTTGAAGCGTTGTTCGTAGCGATGTCAGGCTATGAGCTTGTAAGCATTCATGATGAGCTGGACGATCTGTTTCAGGTTGCCAAAAATTTAAAATCCAAATTCACGATGCGGAACTATGCCCTCTATATTCTCATGAAGCTCGATAATTATTTGCAAAGAACGAATGAAAATGTGTTTCAGCTGCTCGGTATGGAGCTGAATAATTATGATATTATTATGCAATTCGAAACGATCCACGACATTCATGTGTGGCTTAGACGCCGCGTTTATGAAATTTCCGAGACGCTTCAGATGAATAAGCAAAAGAAAAATTGGAAGCTCATTAAGCAAATGATCGATTTTATGAAAGAGCGGACGCATGATAACATTACACTGAGGGATTTGGCTGAGCAATTCTCATTATCGCCAAACTATCTCGGATTGATTTTCAAAGAGGAAACAGGGAAAAACTTCAGCGAATATTTCATTCAGCTGCGAATGGAGAAATCCTGCGAGCTTCTTAAAACGACCAATATGAAAATTTATGAAATAGCCGACCGTGTTGGCTATCGCCATTTGCCTTATTTCAGCAGACAATTTAAAGAAACATACGGCATGACGCCACTGGAGTACAGACGAACATGACGACTCAGAAGAAGGAGCACCGCTACATTCCGTTTGGCATCAAGCTGATGCTTACGTATAGCTTGTTTATCATTATTCCAGTGCTTCTCGTCGGATACACAGCCAATTTGATCTTTACGAACTCCATACAAGAGCGAACGCGCGAAATCAATCACGGGACGCTTGAGCAGATGAAGGATAATATCAATTACAAGCTTGAGGATATGTCGCGCATTTCGGGCATGCTTTATTTCGATAGCAATTTAGCTTCCTATTTACGCCGCTTTGGAGAGGGCTGGGTTAGCTATGAGGCTACGACGAAGCAGCTTATTCCAAGAATATTAACGACAATCGAGGCTGCAAACAATAAAATGAGGCTTGAGGTCTATTTGCATAATGACACGCTGCCCGAAATTTATCATGACTATAAAAAAACGGATCCGCTTAATTCTGAGGGGCCTCTTTACGATTTGTATCACATTTCAAGGATCAAGGATAAGCCATGGTACTTGGATTACCCGAAGGAAAAATATGGGGTGACCATGCAATGGAAGCAGATAGAGGGCGATTCGGTTTTTGGACATATATCACTGTTGAGACGTCTTGTGGATACGAATAAGCCAACCAAGCTGGAGGAAATTGGCTTTATTCGAATCAGCCTTCGGCTTGCAGATTTGCTGGGAAGCGTTGATTCTGAGAAAATCGGCAAGGGTACAAAAATCTTCGCGATTGATGAAAATAGCAAAATTATGTTCTCCTCAGGCGATACAGACGTTAAGCTGGGCGAGACGCTGAATGAAGAGGACATTGCTAATTATTGGGTTATTGATAATTCGATACCGCAGCTGAATTGGAAGCTCATAGCGCTAGTACCAAAAGATATAATGGAGAAGGCGACGAACGAGGTTAGAGTGTGGACGATATTTATTTGTTTGGCTTGTTATATCGTGTTTTCTTTCGCAGGCTTGTTTATATCCCGTTTCTACTCGCGTAAAGTATCCAAGATCGTTCGCGTGCTGGATTCGTTCCAAGAAGGGAACTTCCAGAAAAGCATTAATTTCAAGGGGAAGGATGAATTTACGCGCATATCCGTTGCCCTAAATGAAATGGGTCAGAACATCGATGAATTAATTCAAGAAGTATATATGACGAACATAAAGAAAAAGGAAGCAGAGCTGGAATCGCTGCAAGCGCAAATTAATCCTCATTTCTTGTACAATACACTGTCTTCGATCAGCCGCTTGGCTAAGTTTGGCGAAGTGGATAAGCTGCAGCGGATGGTGCTCGATCTGGCGAAATTTTATCGTCTGTCGCTTAATGAAGGAAGAATGGTCATCCCGATTAGAAATGAGCTGGAGCAGGTCAGCGCTTATATTAACATACAGAAGACAAAATTTGCTGACGGCATGCAGGTGTTTTTTGATGTTGATCCTGATGTATTCAAGTTCACAACCGTGAAGCTTATTTTGCAGCCATTTATTGAAAATGCGCTGGAGCATGCTTGGTATGGCGAGCGGATCAATATTCGGATCGTTGGAAAGCTGGAGGGAGAGCTGATCACCTTTCAAGTCATTGATGACGGTGTCGGCATTCACCCCGAAATGCTGCGCCAGCTGTCCGATCCTGTTGAGAGCTTGAACGTTGGTTATGGCATTCGCAATGTTGATGGGCGAATTAGGCTTCATTTTGGCGCCGAGTATGGTGTCAGGATTGTCAGCAAAAGAGGAATGGGAACGTCAGTATGCATAACCATTCCGGCGAAAACAAGCGTTAGCCAATCAGAGGGGCTCTCCCAAAAGTAGTATGCTCGCTGGGAAGATAGCTCGCTTTGAATGGAATGTTGGAAGTGAAAAAATAGCGGTACAGGGACATATTCCTGTACCGCTATTTTTCTATTTAGGTCTATGGTTGCTTGGCTTCATGAGATTGTGGGCAAGCGAAAGTCTCCCCGCCTCCAGGCTTACCTGTGGCAAGCCACGAAGCTGGAATCGGCGGAATCCCTGGTTCTTCTGTAGTCTCGGGTACAATCATTCTTGGGGCTGAGCCCTCTTGAGTGAGCATTAACGGGAAAAACTCCCGTTATTTCAAGTGTTTTTTGGCAAAAATCAGGTTTAGATGGATTTTCTCCCGTTAATATCTCGCTTTTGACCCTATTTCGGTGAAAGTGCTCTGACTAACGGGAGTTTTTCCAGCTAAATGAACAAACTGGCGACTTATCAGGAAAATAGATGGAGTTTTTCCTGTTCATTCCACAAAACTGAAATGATTTGAGGTAGCATTTTATTTCAAACATACGGGTTAGAACAATGAGCGATGGAATAAGCGAAAAAGCTTGTGGAAAGTAAGGTTAGGAGAGTAAGACAGGAGCTTTAGGGCTTTAGGGCTCTCAACTAACTGGTTAAAAAACTTCGTAGTTAGGAACAAGTAAACGAGCAGAATTTGGGTGTTTCTATTCCGTGCGAGCACTTTTGGGGCAGCCCCTTTTTTCGTATCTTTTAAACTTTATGTAATAAAACCTAACATAGTTATTGACATATCCGTACGATCCACACTATAATTCGGTTAAACGTAAGGTTTTATAACAAATGAATATCGGCTCTTTACCATTATTGATGAGAGCAGCTAGCAGTCTAGGGTTCCGTTAACGACGACTCGGCGCAGCAAGAATGCGTTCGGCAAGTGGTTAAGACTGGTCCAAGAGACGGCGTATAGATGAAGCGGGGAAGCGGCCGATCATCTATATAACACGGAAGGATAAAAGCCTGGGAGATCATTCTCCCTGGTTTTTGTTTTTTTATAGGACTTTTTAGGCAGGCGCTAGTAAAAAGATGACAGGAGTGGGGCGTAATGAAAAAATCATTGAAGGCAACATTGGTTCTTATGCTTATCGTATCGATGGTGTTTATGGCTGCTTGTTCCGGAAAAACAAAGGAAACGTCGGGAGGGGCAACGGACAATCCGATTACGATTGCGCTTAGTCCTTGGCCGGGTTGGTATATGTGGTATTTGGTAGAGGAGAAGGGTTTTTTCGAGAAGCACGATGTTGACGTGAAGCTGGAGTTTTTCCCGGTATACAGCGACTCGCTTCAAGCGATCGTAGCTGGCAAGGTTGATGCGAACAGCCAGACGTTAAGCGATTCACTCGCTCCTCTTTCTAAGGGGATCGGTCTAAAGGCTGTCCTTGTAAATGATAACTCCTTTGGCGGAGATGCGATTGTAAGTAAACCTGACATAAATTCCATCAAAGACTTAAAAGGCAAAACAGTTGCGACGGAGCTTGGTACGGTTGATCACTTCCTTTTGCTTACTGCGCTTGCCGAAAACGGAATGGACGAGAAGGACATTAAATATGTGAACATGACGGTGAATGATGCGGGGCCTGCCTTTATTTCGGGTAACACGGATGCTTCGGTGCTTTGGGAGCCATTCCAAACGACTGCTGTGAAGGAAGGCAAAGGCAAGGTGCTTTATTCGTCCAAGGATACGCCGGGACTCATTCCTGACTTGCTTGTGTTCCGTGATTCGGTTGTGAAGAATCGCCCGGAAGATGTGCAAAAAATCGTCGATGCCTGGTTCGATGCACTGGCTTGGTATGAGGATAACAAGGAAGAAGCGATTAAACTGCTCGCTGAGAAGGCGGAAACGACACCGGAAGATTTCAAGCTTGGCTTAGACAGCATCAAGCTATTCGGAGTAGAGGATAACGTCAAGGCGTTTGAGAAGGGCGACGATTATACATCGCTTAGCTACACAGGTCTGAAAACAGCGGATTTTCTCTTTAAGCTTGAGATGGTCGACAAGCTCGATAGCGTTGATGAGCTGCTGGATCCGCAGTTTGTAAATCATAAAGCAGGGAAGTGATAAGCGATGGGGACGCCACTACGACGTAAACCGTATACATTTCAAATATTCAAAGACATCGGCCCAAAGCCGTTTGCCGTAACGGCGGGGATCTCCTTCGTATTGCTGATTGGCATTTGGTCGCTGCTCAGCTATACCGAGACGGTTAGTCCGATCTTCCTGCCGAAGCCGCATGCCGTGCTCGTTCAGCTCATATTGAATCTCGGCAGCCCGGAGTATTGGGGGCATATCGGAATTAGCGTATTCAGGGTTACAGCTGGATTCTTGCTTGCCTGCGTGATTGCCATTCCAATCGGAGTGTTTGCCGGCACGTTTAAGTACGGCGAAGCATTCGTAGAGCCGCCAATGGAATTTATCCGTTATATGCCGGCGGTTGCCTTCATTCCGCTCATTATGGTATGGGCCGGCATCGGAGAATGGGCTAAGGTGCTGTTAATTTTTATCGGCTGCTTCTTCCAGCTGGTGCTGATGGTCTCGGATATTACTAGACGCGTATCGCATGACCTGCTGCATGCTTCGTTTACGCTGGGAGCATCGAGATGGAAGGCAATCGAGACCGTTATCATACCGGCTATCCAGCCTCAACTGATGAATACGCTTCGTCTCATTCTAGGCTGGGCTTGGACTTATCTTGTTGTAGCGGAGCTCGTAGCTGTAAGCAGCGGACTAGGCTATCAGATTATGAAGGCGCAGCGGTTTCTAAATACCGATGAAATCTTTGTCGGCATTATCGTCATCGGCTTGCTCGGTCTTGTAAGCGATCGGGTGTTTGCTTTTCTAAATCGTCGCCTGTTCCCTTGGGTTTAAGGTTAGTGTGATAATACCTAACATCAATATTGACAATATTAGTTGAACCCGATTATACTTCGATTAAACGTTAGGAAACATCACAATAACATATAGGTTCTCGTGATTGCCATTGAGGACGAAGAGCTGTCTAGGGTTCCGCTGAAGACGGCTGACGATTTGCAATAGTTGAACTGAATCGTCGGCATGTAGCAGGTCTGGTCCGAGAGACGGCATATAGCAGGGCAGTTATTGGATAACGGAGCCCGCTATAGTACACGGAAGGATAAAAGCCTGGGAGATTACTCTCGCGGGCTTTCTTTAATTTTTAAGACCAACATTTTTTGAGGGGGAAACAAGGATGAGCAGCATTTGGAGCACAACCATTCGACCGGGCGGCAAATGGTCAGGAACGATTAGTCGAGGGAGATTGCTACGGTTCACCGCGCTCGAGGCGGGAGCGAATATATCCTTGCTTTTATACAATGCAAAGGATTTGACGGAACGCTATAACATGCCGGACACGTTAAAAGCGCAGCATACCTCACATCTAACTAAAGGAAATATACTCATGAGCGATAACGGCAGGTCGCTTGCCAGCATCGTGGACGACGAGCTTGGCTGGCATGATGCGATATGCGGCTACACGAGCCGCGCGGCGACGGATGCCAAATACGGCAAGACCACTTACCAGGAGCTGCGTAATGAATGGCTGCATAGCGGACAAGAAAATTTTGCGGTGGAGCTGGTAAGAAACGGACTCGGAGTAAGGGATCTGGTTCCCGTCGTGAATCTGTTCTCCAAGGTGTTCTGCGATGAGCAGGGCGTTATGCATTTCAGCTCGGAGCATTGCGAGGCTGGTGCGACCGTAACGCTGAGAACTGATATGGATGTCCTGCTGGTGCTGTCGAACACGCCAAACCCGCTTGATCCAAGCGGTGAATACCCGTCGGTGCCCGTTCAAATCGAGGTGCTTGAAGCTGAGGCTGTAACGGATGATGATTATTGCTTGAACTACCGTCCGGAGAACCGGCGCGCCTATGAAAATACGCAAGAATATTACTTGCTGCAAGGTCTATAAGCTTAGCAATACCCATCATAGATCAGGAGGAATGACATATGTCTGTTTTTAATCGAGTGGAAAGCCCGCGTAAGGCAGAGGATGCCATATACGATGAAGTGATAGCCGCCGGCGATGGCTGGATGTATGATTTGGAGCCGGGGCAAGTGCTAAGAATCGTCGATTTGGACGGAAATCAAGCGGCCGACACCTTGTTTTACGATGCGGATCAACCGGAGGATCATTACAGTGCGGTTGCGACGATCGTTGGTCAAGGCAATATCTATTTGACGACAGGTACGGTGCTGCTGTCAGAGTCCGGCAAGGAAATGCTGAAGATCGTTGCAGATACATGCGGTCGCCATGATACGGTCGGCGGCTCATGCTCGGCACAAAGCAACACGGTTCGATACTCGCATGACAAGCTGCACATGCATAACTGCCGCGATACGTTTATGCTGCAGCTGGCGAAGCGGAATGAAAACTATACGAAACGGGATTTGGCTCCGAACATAAACTTCTTCATGAATGTGCCGGTTACGGCTGACGGCGGCCTTCAGTTCGCGGATGGCGTATCCTCGCCCGGCGCTTATGTGGAGCTGGAATCGCTTTGCCGCACAACGGTGCTGCTCAGCAATTGTCCGCAGCTTAACAACCCGTGCAATGCTTATAATCCAACTCCGGTTCGGGTGCTCATTTGGGAGCAATAGAGTCTTTTATACTTGGTAGATCTACAGAAGAATCACTTGGCGAGGAGAGGTTACGATGTTCACGAAAGTATTGATTGCAAACCGCGGCGCGATCGCCGTTCGCATAGAGCGAACCTTGCGCAAGCTTGGCATCGCATCTGTCGCCGTATACACCAGCGCCGACCAAGACAGTCTGCATGTCGATCATGCAGATGAAGCAATACTTATTGGGGAAGGACCGGCTAAAGAGAGCTATTTGAATACAGACCTAATTTTGCAAACAGCGCTTGAGACAGGCGCGCAGGCGATTCATCCGGGCTATGGCTTCCTCAGCGAAAATGCTGACTTTGCACGCGCTTGCCGCGAGCACGGCATCGTATTTATTGGGCCGACTCCTGAGCAAATGGAGATGTTTGGCCTCAAGCATTCGGCGCGGGAGCTTGCCGAGCGGGCAGGCGTCCCGCTATTGCCGGGTACGGCATTGATTACGGAGCTGCAGGAAGCGCTCGTACAGGCTGCCCAAATCGGTTATCCGGTTATTTTGAAAAGCACCGCGGGCGGAGGCGGCATCGGAATGCGGGTATGCGCGGATGAGGAAGCGCTGCGCTCGGCCTATGACGGCGTGAAGCATTTGGCGGAAACAAACTTCAAAAACGGCGGATTGTTTTTGGAGAAATATATTGCGAGAGCGCGCCACGTCGAGGTGCAAATATTCGGCAATGGCTTTGGCGAGGTTGTCACTTTGGGCGAGCGGGATTGCTCGATCCAGCGCCGCAACCAGAAGGTCATTGAAGAAAGCCCTGCTCCAAATCTGACGGAAGAGGTTCGGAATGCGATGTTCGAATCCTCGAAGCGCCTTGCGGCAGAAGCGGGTTACCGAAGCGCTGGAACGGTCGAATATTTGTATGATCCGGAAACATGCGAATTTTATTTTCTTGAGGTGAACACGAGGCTTCAAGTGGAGCATGGCGTTACGGAAGAGGTGTTGGGCGTTGATTTAGTGGAATGGATGGTCCGGGAAGCGGCTAATGAGCTTACGGATTTGCAGTCGCTTGTGAAAGCGCCTGTCGGCCACAGCATTCAAGCGCGCATTTACGCGGAGGATTGCTTGCAGAACTTCCGTCCGAGCGCGGGCCAGCTTGATCAAGCTGTATTTTCGGAAAACGCCCGCAATGAGTCATGGGTAAGAGACGGCCTTACGGTGACGACGCTTTATGATCCGATGCTTGCGAAAATTATCGTTCACGGCGCAAATCGCGAGGAAGCGATCAAGAAGCTGATTCAGGCGCTTGGCGAGACAAGGATGTACGGCATTACGACAAACCTGCAATATTTGCAGGCTCTGCTTGGCGATCAAGAGGTTGTAGACGGTCATGTCTATACGCAGCTGTTAAATGGCTTTGAGCCTGCCGAGCATGCGATCGAGGTTGTAGACGGAGGCGTGCAAACGACCGTTCAGGATTGGCCGGGACGTGTCGGTCACTGGGATGTCGGCGTTCCGCCATGCGGGCCGATGGACCCTTACTCCTTCCGAATCGGCAATAAACTGCTCGGCAACGATGATCAGGCCGCTGGTCTTGAACTAACGCTGCGCGGCGGCGCTTATAAATTCCGCAGCGGCGTATGGTTCTGTATTACCGGCGCGGATATGGCAGCGGAACTGGACGGCGTGAAGGTTGAGCTGTACAAGCCAACTTTTGCGGATCGCGGCCAGTTGCTTAGCTTTGGGGAAGCGCAAATGGGCTTGCGCACGTATTTGCTCGTTGCAGGCGGCTTCGATATGCCGCGTGTTCTTGGAAGCGCGGCGACGTTCACGCTTGGCGGGTTTGGCGGGCATGGCGGACGCGCGCTTCGTGCAGGCGACGTGGTTGGCGTAAACAAAGCGGCTGAGCCTGAGTTGTTGGTGGAGCTTGCTCCGAGTGAACGTCCGCAGATGTCGCGTGAATGGACGATTGGCGTCATTCCCGGACCGCATTGTACGGGGGAGTTTTTGAAGCCTGAATATTTGAAGCAGCTTTCCGAGACGGCTTATGAGGTTCATTTTAACAGCTCGCGCACCGGGGTTCGATTGATTGGGCCTGCACCGCTATGGACGCGGGAGGATGGCGGAGAAGCAGGACTTCACCCATCGAATATTCACGATAACGCGTATGCGATCGGTACGCTTGATTTGACTGGCGACATGCCAATCCTGCTGGGCCCGGATGGACCTAGCCTTGGCGGCTTTGTATGTCCGGTGACGACAGCTTCGGCGCAGTTTTGGAAAATTGGCCAGCTGCATGCCGGCGATAAAGTGCGCTTCCGGTTGTTGACGCTTGAAGAAGCGGATGAGCTTCGCGATGTGCAAGAGCGCAACTTGGAGGCGATCGGAGGCTCGGCACGCAATGGTTTGCCTTCTGCTGAGCTTTCGGATACGGCATCGGCTTTGACGCCGGATTACCCGCTGCTCGTTAATGAAGTAGAAGGCCGCAGATTCCCGATCAAAATCCGCTGCAGCGGCGATGAGAATTTGCTTGTGGAATACGGCGATCTGGAGCTGGATCTGCTGCTGCGCTTCCAAGCGCATGCGCTTATGCAGGCGATCGAGCAGTCCGGACAAATTCCGGTACTGGATTTGACGCCGGGCATTCGCTCCTTGCAGGTACACATTGACCGTTCCAAAATTACAGTTAACGAGGCGTGCAAGCTTATTTTGGAGCTGGACAGCTCGCTGCCGCCTTTGGAGACGATTCAAGTACCCTCGCGTATCGTTCGCTTGCCGCTCTCATGGGATGATCCGGCAACGCAGCTGGCGATTGACCGCTATCAGCAAACCGTTCGCCCGGATGCCCCTTGGTGCCCGAGCAATATTGAATTCATCAGACGGATTAACGGGCTGGACAGCATCGAAGACGTGCAAAAAATCGTATACGAAGCTAACTATCTTGTGCTTGGCTTAGGCGACGTATATTTAGGCGCTCCGGTTGCGACGCCGGTTGATCCGCGTCACCGCCTTGTTACGACGAAATATAATCCGGCAAGAACATGGACGCCGGAAAATGCCGTCGGTATCGGCGGCGCCTACATGTGCGTATACGGCATGGAGGGTCCGGGCGGCTACCAATTCGTTGGCCGAACGATTCAAATGTGGAACCGCCTGCGCAGCACAGAGAGCTTCAGGCCAGGCAAGCCATGGCTGCTGCGGTTTTTTGACCAAATTCAATTTTATCCGGTGGAGGCCGATGAGCTGCTGAGGCTTCGCGAGGATTTCCTGCGCGGCAGATATGAAGCGGACATTACCGAAACGACGTTTGATCTAGGCGAATATTTGAAATTTCTAGGCTCTATTGAAGAGAGCGCCGCGGCGTTCAAGGAGAAGCAGCAAGCCTCGTTCCAAGCGGAGCGCGAGAGCTGGAAGGAGCTTGGTCTTGCCGAGTATGTGGCGGAGCACGAGCCGGCGCGGGCCGAGCAGGAGGAAGAGCTGCAGGAGGGCGCGGCTGCTATTCGCTGCACGATGCCGGGCAGTGTGTGGAAGGTGCTTGTAGGCATTGGCGAGCAGGTGAAGAAAGGGGACACCTTGCTCATCGTAGAAAGCATGAAAATGGAATTTTCGCAGCAAGCCTCATGCGACGGCGAAGTCTGCTCCGTGCATGTAGAGCCGGGCGATCAGGTGCATACGGGCCAGTTGATCGTTGGGATCTTGCAGCATGAGGAAACGGAGGCGGTCGTATGACAAAAGTGACCATTCCACAGAAGCTATCGATTGAATGGCTGGAAAAAAGCTATGCGAGCGGGTTATTGACGCCAGAGGATGTTATAGCGGAAATCGTGCAGCGATCAATATCAGATGCGGGCATGAATATATGGATTACGCCTCCGTCTATGGCTTCGCTTAAGCCTTATTTGGAAAGGCTGGCTCTGCTTGACCCAGCTAATGCTCCGCTTTGGGGTATCCCGTTTGCGATCAAGGACAATATCGATGTAGCCGGCGTTCCGACGACGGCTGGCTGCGAGACATTCGCTTATACGCCGCAGGAGCATGCGTCTGTCGTGGAGCGGCTTGTCGCGGCAGGAGCGATTCCGATTGGCAAAACGAACCTAGACCAGTTCGCGACTGGGCTTGTCGGCACTCGAAGCCCTTATGGCGAAGCCCATAATTCGCTTCGTCCGGAGCTGATCAGCGGCGGTTCGAGCTCCGGCTCGGCCGTTGCTGTTGCCCGCGGCCAAGCCGTATTTTCGCTCGGGACAGATACGGCTGGCTCCGGAAGGGTGCCGGCTGCGCTTAATGAGCTTGTCGGCTATAAGCCAAGTCTCGGCTCATGGCCGGTGAAGGGCGTTGTGCCTGCTTGCGCCAGCCTTGACTGCGTTACCGTATTTGCGCATAGCCTGGAGGATGCTCTTGTCGTGGATAGCATCGCTAGAGGCGTTGACGAGAATGACCCTTGGTCGCGGTATGTGCCGAGGCAAGAAGCAAAACTGCCAGCCAATTTCTGTTTGCCGAAGCAGCCGGTAGATTTCTATGGACCGTTCGCAGAGAAATATGAGGAAGCTTGGCAAGCTGCGGTGAAGCGCATAGAGAAATTAAACATTCCGATTGCGTATGTGGATTACGAGTTATTTTCGGATGCGGCTGCTATTTTGTACGATGGTCCATGGGTTGCGGAGCGCTGGGCGGATTTAAGAGATTTTATTGAAACGAATCCGAATGTTGCCTTTCCGGTGACGGAACAAGTATTGCGCTCGGGTGCTGCGGCAAAGCATGATGCGACTTCGGTATTCAGCGCGATGCACAAGCTGCAGGCTTATAAGCTTGAAGCGCGAAAGCTGCTGCAGGATGCGGTGCTCGTCATGCCGACCTGCGGCGGAACATGGACGCGCGAGCAAGTGAGGCAGGACCCGATCCGCACGAATAGCGACATGGGACGCTACACAAACCACTGCAACCTACTCGATTTATGTGCAGTAGCTGTACCGGCAGGAATTGCGGATGAGCGGCTGCCATTTGGCATTACGCTGTTCGCGCTTGCGGAGAATGAGCATCTTATTAACGAAGCTGCGCGTTCGTTCGTGAGCGAAGGTGAGGGAACTGCTGAATCGGGAAATGCTGCCGGAAATGAAAATTCGCAGGCAGTCGCTGATGATACGTTGACTTTGACCGAGCTGACAGCGGTAAATGAAACAGGGGCTGCATCCGATCCTGTTGAAGAGATGATCGTAGTTGCGGTTTGCGGCTTGCATATGCGAGGCTATCCGCTTGAGAAGCAAATGAATGGCCTCAATGCGCGCTTCATGCGCGAGGCGAGATCGGCACCTCGCTATAAGCTGGTGAAGCTGCCAACGACGCCAGCGAAGCCAGGCATGATCAAGCAATTGCAGGGCGGCGCATCCATTGAGCTCGAGCTTTGGGAAATGTCTCCGGCAGCCTTCGGAACGTTCACTTCCTTAATTCCGGCGCCGCTAGGCATTGGCAAGGTTGAGCTGGATGATGGTACAGAGGTATCCGGTTTCGTCTGTGAAGCATACGCTGCTGCGAATGCAGAGGATATTACCGCATACGGCGGCTGGCGCCATATTCCGCAAGTATAATAATAATGACTTCCGAAAAAACTCGTTATTCGAGCTTTTCGGAAGTCTTTTTCTTTTTTAGAAACAAAAGGGGGAATACAAGCGTCTAGTAATTGGACATATTATCATAATAGATGGTTTCTGTATAAGGAGAATATAGTATGCGTATTTCTTTAATGAATAGACTCTCGACGTGTGTAGGAACTTTTATAAAACGAACTTTTATTATAGCGGCGACGTATACGATGCTTTACTTTTTAACCTACATGCTTGCTGGATTCAGTTACTCGGCGCTATTTAATGCTCCCGCAGATCAAAGCAGGTCAATCTCTTGGCTTTATTATGGAATCATGTTTACAATCATTCCTTATCTAGGTTCATTGGTTATTACTTTAGCTGAACTAAACCGACAGAAGCAGTTTTCAAAAAGACATATTTTTTGTTAATACATACTCTTTTAGTAACGCAAGCAGTGGATAAACTAGGCGTTACTTTGCTGGCAAATTTGATGGCTAAAGGTTTCCCATGGTATGGACACGAGTTTCCGTCCGCGGGCTTTGAATTATTGTGCGAAGAGCTACCCTTTTACTGTTCCGGCTACGTTAAACCTTATCTTGCTATTAACACAGTTGGTAGTATGATTGTTTTTACAATAGCTTATGTTGCTTACAGATTTAAAATTAAAGTATTAAAGTAGCTCACCTGTGGCCCTTCCTAGGTTACGCAAACGGGAGAACTCCAGATTTTTCTATTGACGTTTAAGGAGTCTTCAGGACTTCAACAGACTTTACTTTTATTAGCTTGGGATCCCAGATATCATCATTAGATAAACTGTATAAAGTGAATTTTACAGATTGACCAACCTGTAATTTTTTGTAGTCTTTATACTCGATTTCTGTGACGTCATTGATGTAAACATAACCCTTCTTTTCATCAATTGATGTGATTTTCCCCGAAAGTGTAAATTCCTCTCCTTTGCTATGACTGCAACCAGATATCACTATGCTGATACAAATCAGTACTGCATATAAATATTTATTCAATGTGAGCCATCCCCTTACTTTCTCTATTAGACTCTTCCAACTCCAAAAATGTTTCCAATTTACCCAAGACGCTCATCACCTTGCTAGAAGCCAGAAGCTAACTTTCCACCCGACACTACCCCCTTAAATCGACAAAATTAGACGAATTAATATAAAAGCTATGCATAAGGAGTGAATCACGATGGTGAATAATTACAAACGCTTTATCGAAAAAGCGAAGTCTACCGCTTCCGAATTCATTTCCTCAAGAAGTGAAGTACAAGAAGAAGAAGGTACTATAGAACTCAATCCGCAATATTATGATGAGCTGAAAGCAATCGCCGATATGCAGCATACGACCGTGCAAGAAATCGTCAATGGAATCATTGTCCAATACCTGGCAAGCGCCCCATACGAATCAACCCCAATCTCAGTGGATCAAAAGGAAGATAACCCACTTCTGTATTTGGATGGTATTTGCAAACTAGAGGATTAAGGAGTGCTTACATATGGATAACTACTTGAACATACAGGAAACTATTTTTCTGGATGAAACGGCTTTAGCCGCCTTAATGAACCCTGAAGACCCCCGCTATTTGAAAGCCCGTTCCCTGTTTTTGGATTTGCATGATCTTGAACGTAATTATGTGACTACCAACTCCATTATATTTGATCTTCACGTATGGCTTCGCAATGAATACAGCTATCAGCAGGCGGAATATTTTCTGAATGCAATTGATAAGGCAGTGAGCAAAGGGAAGCTGGAGATCATCTCCAGCGGCCCCGAATTTGAGAGGGAATCGCGCAGACTGCTTATGGACAGGCCCGAGCTCCGTTTCTCGCTCAGCGAAGCATTAACTGCTGTGTCCATGTCCTATTATCAGGTAAAACGCATCTTTACTTTCAACCGCAATTACATGATGCTTGCCAATTTGGATAAGGATATTCGAATCATTCCATCCCATTAAAGACTTCGGCTGTATTTATTTTGTTGATATAAGCTCGCGGCGGATTTACGGAAGTTTGCTCGAATCGTGACTAGTTTTGGATGAGACAGCCTTCGACAGAAACATTTTCCTCCGTGGCGTCGTTAAAGAGGGTATATTCGCTGGTCCGCATCCGCTTACGGTCTTTTCTTTTTCCGCGGTTCCAGCAGAAATTCTATAGGAGGACTGCAAAGATGAGGAAAATCGCATTGGCATTGCTCGCGTTATCGTTGCTCCTTGGATTGGCCGTCCCTGCAGCGGGAGCGGCGACGCTCACAACGGAGGAGAAGTTCCAAGTGCTGAAGCGGCAAGGAATTATGACCGGTTTCGAGGACGGCTCGTCCCGCCTGAACGAATCAATGTCCCGCGAACAATTCGCTACCGTGCTCTACAAGCTGCTCGAATTGCCTCGTTCCAATTCCACGCCCGGCTTCGTGGACGTGCTGAAGACGCGCTGGTCGTTCGCGGCTGTCCAAGCGGTGCGAAGCGCGGGCATCATGATCGGTAAAGGGGGTAACCGATTCGAGCCGAAAACCCCGGTGAAGGTCGAAGAATTGGCCACCGTGCTGGTGAAGGTCAACAACGTCCCTGCCAGCCCGAACGTCGGCTTCGTTGGCAAAGTATCGGCCTGGGCGAAGGTTGCGGTCGGAACCGCTCTTAGCAAAGGCTGGATCACCCCTCGGAACGACTACACGGTCCACGCCACGCGAGGCGTGCTCGTAGAAGCTGTCTACGCGGTCTATACGGGCTGGGATAGTGTGCTGGACGTGAAGTCGATCGAAGGACTGAACGTCCAGACGGTGCGAGTGAACCTGAAGGCGAAGACCGACTCGGCGGATATCGGACGATTCTCTCTGCGTGACGATCTTGACAACGTCGTGCCGATCATTCTCGCGACGGTCGGCGGAGACGGGATGTCAATATTGCTCACGACGAGCAACCAGCTCGAGAACCGCAAGCATTACTTAACCATCGATGGAAAAGCTTGGGATTTCTCTTCGACGAGATCGGACTTGGTGAAGCCTGCGATAACCGGATTCGACCGGGTAACGGCTCGCGCATATATCCTGACATTCTCTGAGCCGGTTGAAAACAAGACGGCTACGAGTCCCGCGAACTACTCGTTTTCCGGCAATCTGAAGCTAACGAATCTGCAACTCTCTTCGGATAAGAGACAGGTCACGTTCTCCACGTCGAATCAGTCGGATAACACCAGGTACTGGCTGACTGTCAAGAACGTCAAAGATCTCTCCGGCAACGTGATGGACACGCGATCGGATTTGTCCATCATCGGCAACGACGACGCGGTAAAGCCGACGATCATCGATTCGGAATTTAAGGTGAATACGGATGCGTCATTGACTGTCAAATTCAGCGAGAAGGTAAATCGGGATATTGCCGTACAGACTGGACGGTACACCATTGGCGGCTTGACGATCATATCAGCGAGCCTGGACAACGAGGGACGCACCGTCACGCTGCGGACTTCCGCCCAACAAGACAAGACCGTGTACAACCTTACCGTGTCGGGCATTCCCGACCTGGCTGGCAACGTGATGGATTCGAAATCGGGCCTTCTATTCGGAGGCATCTTCAATCCGATCCTTCCGGTTAAGCTTCAGAGCATAGCCGCGGTTAACGAGAACACCATCGAGATCACGTTCGACAGAGATATCAAGGACGCGGATGTCGGTTCCTTAGCTGTAACGATTCTTAAGGACAACGGCGCCAACGTTTCGATGTCCGGCTGGAGCAAATACGCTGTCCGCAAGCCGGGAACGAATAGGGTCATTGCTGTCCAATTCCGCACGGGAACTGATCCGAATCCGGGCTTGTTCCATCCTGGCCACGTGTACACGGCGAGGGTAAATGGCGTGTCGTCACTCATCTCGCAGGACGGCGCGAACGAATCCGCGTTCGCGGGAACCATTGTCGCCAACGAGGCTCCGTATGCGAACCAGGTTATCGTCTTGAGCCGGACGACGATTAAGGTCGTATTCAGCGAACCAGTGAAAAACGTCAACGAGCCGTTCTTCGTAATGAAGGAACAGGGAGGGGACGCCGTCGCTATCTCTCGCGACGAATTAAACAACACGGGTGCGGTCGTTACCGAGGTAACGCTGAAGCTGTCCAAGGACATGAAGCCGGGCCAGGTGTATGTACTCACGTTCAAACCGGGCATTACCGATGCGGCAGGCTACAACGGATGGAAGACGAAGAACGGCAACGAGGATATCAGCCTTCTTTTCACCGGCGTATAAGAAACTTAATCTATTGATCGTTTTGATGGCGAGACCCCTACAAGAAAAAACAGACCGCCCAAAGCGGGCGGTCTGCTCTTGTCCGATCAAATTTGCAGTTACCTGCTGAAGTAATCCTCCAGCCCTTTTGCAATTGCTTTGGCTGCTTTCTTCTGGTAGTCGGAGACGCGGACAATGGATTCATCCTTTGCGTTGGACAAGAAACCGAGCTCTACGAGTGTAGATACCCTATCATTTTCCCTCAAAACGTGAAGATTGCCAAAAGAAATCCCGTTGCTCTTCAAGCCGATGCCATCTGAAAGTCTGTTTTCTATCGCGCGGGCCAATGGTTGATCTTTCGTTTCCGAATAATAGAAGGTAAGTATGCCGGAAGTTTTTTTCTCCGAAGAATTATAATGGATGCTGACGAAAGCATCTGCCCCGGCGGATTCGCTTATTTTCACCCTGTCGGAAAGCTTGGGCCTCTCCTCATCCTTCGTTCTTGTCATGACGACGCGAGCTCCGCGGCTGCGAAGCTCATCCTCGAGGTAGGAGGAGGTGCTCAAATTAAGCTCTTTCTCTATCGTTTCATATTTCGTACCGATCATTCCAGGATCATCTCCGCCGTGACCGGGGTCAATGACGATTACCTTCCCCTTAAGTCCATTCGATTTTCCCGAAGAAACCGCCGCCGTTTGTTTTGCGCCTTTCACGATATAACGATCGGATACCCAGCCGATTTGCCCATCCGGAGTCTGGATCCGAACCCATCCTTCCTGGTTGTCCATTATCGTAACAGCCTCACCCTTTGTTAGGCCTCCTAGAACCTTATAGTTCAATCCGGCGCCAGCCCTGATCCGCAGCGAATCCGCGAGCACAGTCGCCCGGGTGGTTTCAGAACTCTTTTGCACAATGCCATCTTGATCTGTCGCCGATGCCGTTACGACACTGCCATCGACCTTCTTCAAATAATGACCTGCCGTCCAGCCGGAGACCCGGTCCGACTTGATGCGCAGCCAGCCGTGTTCTTCACTCGAAACGGTGACCAACTCGCGATTCTTCAAAGCACCTACGATCGACGATTCAAGTGAAGGCTCACTGCGGACATTCAATGAGTCGGTGTATACCCTGGCTGTATAATTACCACTTGCTGCCGCTTGGTTTGGTATATAACCGGAAATACTAATCAACCCACAGATCAAAATGATCACGTATACATTTTTTTTCATACAAGTCTCCTTTAGTATTCTTAGGCTATGTAGGTCTACTATTATACCAGCAATTACTAGATTCATGCAGTCTTATATATGTAAAATTGCCTGCATTCTCCATGCGTCGTCAAAAACTAGAGTCACGGCCATAAGTCAGAGTCTGACACTAGTAAAATAGCTGTTTTATACGGATTAAACCGTATGACAAGGAGACAAATGCAGTACACTATGGCTGTCCAGTATGTGTTTATGATAAAATTGGTGAAATCCTTCATGAATAAGGAAGTGTTAAACAATGAATTCCGAGATGGTTATGCATGAGCTTGAAGCTCTCGGCAAAGAACGTACCAAGAAAATATACGTATCCAATGGCGCGCACGAACCGCTTTTTGGTGTGGCTACAGGCGCAATGAAACCAATCGCCAAGAAAATTAAAAAAAACCAACCTTTGGCGGAGCAGCTTTACGCAAGCGGAAATTACGATGCCATGTACTTTGCCGGTATAATTGCAGACCCAAAAGCAATGACCGATGATGATTTTAACCGTTGGATAGATTCGGCTTATTTTTATATGCTATCCGACTATGTAGTGGCTGTAACCTTGGCAGAAACAGATATTGCACAAGAAGTTTCCGATAAATGGATCGCAAGCGGCGAAGAACTGAGAATGTCAGCAGGCTGGAGTTGTTACTGCTGGCTTTTGGGTAGTCGACCGGACGGCGAATTTTCCGAAAGCAAACTTGCCAATATGCTTGAAATCGTGCAAAATACGATTCACGATTCTCCCGAACGAACAAAATATGCAATGAATAGTTTTCTTTACACCGTGGGGGTATCCTATTCGCCTCTCCATGATAAGGCTGTCGAGACCGCAAAAGCAGTTGGTCAAGTAGAAGTCAAACGGGACAAGACAAAAAGCAAGTTTCTACACGCTTCCGAAACTATTCAGAAGGCGGTAGATAAAGGGCAACTTGGTTTCAAACGCAATTATGTAAGGTGTTAATGATTACGTGACGAACATGCAAAACGATGTGCATAACATCTCATTTTGTGCGTATGTAAAAGGAGCAGCCGATTGGCTGCTCCTTTTCACTTGCCGCTTGGGCGATTCTGGCATGCAGCGAATATTTAGCTATGATGCCATGGTCACGCCAGACGTTGACCTTTTGATTAAGCACCTTGTAATATGAGCCGGTGCTGACCATCACTCTTCCATCGCCTCTGTGAGCTCCGCGACCTCTTCCTGACTGAGAATATTGTCCACCTGAACGAACTGCTCTTCTTGACAACTTATCAACTAGTAAGTTAGTATTTGTTTATGGAAAATAGAAAAACACAAATTCTTGACCTGTCGCTGGATCTGATCCGCGAAAAAGGTTATGTTGCAATTAGTTATGACCATATATCTAAGCAATTAGGTGTGACAAAGGCAAGCATTCATTACCATTTCGAAAAGAAGGAGGATTTAGCGGTTGCTTTAACGGATAGGATCCATCAGACTTTGCATACATTAATGTTGTCCGTGAATAACGCTTCAATATCCGTCGAAGAGAAAATAAAAAGATTAATGACTAAACAATTAAAGCTAGGGAATAAAGGCATTTGTCCAATATCTTCGCTTCAAACGGACTTTGAATCCCTTCCGGAAGTCGTTCAAGTAAAAGTCCAAGAACTAAGCCGGTTTGAATTGACGATTTGGATGGAACTCCTAACAGAAGCGCAAAAAGAAGGGGTAGTTAAAAGTTCCGTTGACGTTGAATCTTTAGCCTATGCCGTCTTGTCATGCATTAAAGGTAGCCTGCAGTACAAACGCGTGTTAGAAAAGGACATATTATCTAAAATTACTGACCAAATAGATAGGTTAATTAGAAGTTAAATTTTTTTGAAGAAAACTTACCAACTAGTAAGTAAGTATATTGAAGTTTGTATTTCTTCCAGTTTCATCTAATTACAAGATAAACATTTGAACTTTGAGATTACCTACTAGGAGGTAATCTCAAATTAGAAAGAGGAGATTTTATGAAAAGAATGCTTTGGGTTGTTCTTATGATGTCCTGCGGAGCTACGTTTATTTCCTCATTATTCCCTTTATATGGGGAGCATTATCGGCTGAGCAGTCTGGAAATCACGATCTTGTTTGCCGTTTATGCCGCTATCCTGCTGCCGACCTTGCTTGTCGTTGGGGCCAGAGGGAACGCCTGGGGATTGAAAAGAGTGCTTCGCATCAGTATTTGGATTTCTATTGCTTCGACATTGATCTTTTTAATGAGTATTAACGTTTGGATGCTCTATGCTGCAAGGATTTTGGAAGGCATTGCATATGGAGCTTTTACAGGTACTGCTAGCGCTTTTTTATTAAAACAAACCTCTCAAAATAAAGTGGGTATGGCAATTAAGTTATCAGGAGTAATAGTAAACATCGGTTTTGGCCTGGGCCCAGCTATTTCAGGCTTAATTGTGCAATATGTTCATTTTATGCCGCTTCGGCTGCCATATTGGTTTCTGCTTGTCATGTTAGTCAGTTCCTTGGTCGTTCTGGAAATGTTACCGAAGAATGAAGATTCCCAAGCGCAGAAGCCAACAGATAAAACTAAAATTTCGCTAGGTGTTCCAGACCATATTCGTACCCATTTTTGGTCATTTATCGGACTTCCAATCTTTACTGTTTTTACGTTAGGCGGAATTGTATTTTCTCTAATTCCTTCATTTGCCAAGAACGTTATTCACACCGACAATCTTTCTATTTCCGGGTTGTTAATTCTGGTCCTTCTAGGCGGGGGAGCTTTGATGCAGTTCTTCCCTTGGCCGCGTAATCCCGTTACTCGGATGCGTATTGGAATCCTCTTCCTTGCCACTGGATCGTGGGTCATCGTTTTTTCTGGTCAGACAGCGAGTTTATTTTTGCTCTGGGCTGGTATAATTATTCAAGCAATTGGCGCCGGATGGACTTTTCAAGTTTCTTTAAGGTTTGCCAGCCAGTTGCCGAAGCCGGAAGAACGTCCGCGAGTCATTTCGGCATTTTATATATGCGCTTACTCCGGATTCATTGTTCCTCCTGTTGGAGTCGGAGTGCTAACTCAATTTTTCAATTTGAACTTCTCGTTGATTTTTCTAAATTTGTTTGCTGCACTAATCGTTATCTATGTATTAATTTATTCAGTCAAATTTAATCGTTATTATTCGAAAATTACATCAAAATAGTTTTACCGATATTTTTAACAGTAGATACTTTGCGCTTGGCGAACCCGGTGTATTGTAAATTTTTTGTTCTTTGCTCCCGGAAGTCCCCATTTCCTATACAATAAGAGCATTCGGTTCATTCAGGAGGCCAAGTTTATGAGGTCATTTTCGAAGGAAGAAAAAAGCTGGATGTGGTACGACTGGGGCCATTCCGCCTACTCCATCATCATTTCGACTGCCATCTTTCCGCTCTTCTACAAAGCGGCGGCAGAGGACGCTGGCATTAGCGCCACAAATTCTACGGCTTACCTGGGATATACGATTGCGATTTCAACGTTTATCCTTGCCCTGTTAGGCCCGATCTTGGGCACGATTGCGGATTACCAAGGGTTCAAAAAAACGTTTTTCGCAGGCTTCAGCTTGCTCGGCATCGTCGCCACTGCGCTGCTCACGTTTATTCCGAACGACAGTTGGGAGCTGCTGCTCCTCTGTTATATGTTCATCGCGATCGGTTCGGCGGGCTCCAATGTGTTCTACGATGCCTTCCTCGTGGACGTCACTAACGACGAACGAATGAACAAAGTGTCTGCCCGCGGATTTGCGATTGGATATATAGGGAGCACGATTCCTTTTATCATAAGCATCGCGATCATTCTTCTTGCTAAGCAAGAGGTTCTGCCGATCTCCGTCACGGCGGCGAGCCAAATCGCGTTCTTCATTACGGCCCTCTGGTGGGGCGTCTTCACCCTGCCCATGCTCCGCAACGTACGACAGAAGCATTACTTGAACCGCGAGCCTCGCATCGTTGCTAACAGCTTCAAGCGTCTCTACGAGACATTAAAGCAAATCAAGCAGCATCGTGCGATTTTCTTATTCTTGCTCGCTTATTTCTTTTACATCGACGGCGTAGGGACAATCATTACGATGTCCACAGCCTATGGGACCGATCTGGGCATCGAATCGACCGACCTGCTCATCATATTGTTTGTCACGCAAGTCGTAGCTGCTCCGTTCGCGATGTTGTACGGGCGTCTGGCAGATCGGTTCTCGGGAAAAATCATGCTGTACGTCGGCATCTGCGTCTATATCATCGTATGTATCTACGCGTATTTCATGAAATCGGCGTTCGATTTCTGGGTGCTTGCGATGCTGGTCGCCACTTCGCAAGGCGGCATCCAGGCGCTGAGCCGGTCTTACTTCGCACGGATGGTGCCTAAGGAGAACGCCAATCGATTTTTCGGGTTTTATAATATTTTCGACAAGTTCGCTTCGGTTCTAGGCCCCCTTCTCGTCGGCGTAACCGCGCAGCTCACCGGCAACACGAGCATGGGCGTGTTCAGTCTCGTCATCCTGTTCATCGCAGGCATAGTCATTCTCACGCGAGTGCCGGAGCCGGGTAGAGGGCAGGCGGTCGGCTTAACAGGCAGACATGAAGACAAGACGAGCGGGTTGAACTAATCAACGAGGCACCGTGCTGAAATTTACGACAGCGGATAACGTTAGTTCAATAACGGAAGGACTGCCGAGAGGCAGTCCTTCGCTGCGCAATGGGACTTGAACGTTGAATAGCACTCTTGAACGTTGAATAGCACTCTTGAAGGGCTTTAGCTTTTACAAGAAAGCTAAGCCCATTGAAGACAATAAGAGAAAGAATGCTTTGGTTGACGTCTTTATTTTAAATGCTGTTATGGGCCGAGCAATTCATTTAATTGTGACTGTAATTGCAACCTAAGTTCCTCTACGATCGAAAAATTTGTTGATGCTGCATAGATGGTCTTCATTTGAGAATAAAAGATGGCCGTACAGGAATGACCCCTGCACCGCCATCTTTTCACTTTTGTTCAAAGCGAGCTAGTTCCCTAGCGAGTTTAGTCCTTTTGAGACAGCCCCTTATTCTTGCGCGGCCATATCGTAAAGCTGAAGCTAATAAGAAAATCAATGCCGAGCACGAGTGACCAGAGACGAAGCATATGAAATAAAGCTTCCGTTCGCGCTGCATCTCCGACCATCCTAATCATGCCGTACAAAATGATGGAACCGATTGCCCATGCAAGCAGTTGATGCAGCCATCCATTCCGTTCATATCGGGCATGCTCTGCGCCGAATTTCGGCTTCCCAGCAGGGGCGGGACCGCCAGCGAAGCGATGAGCGAATCGCTCATCGGCCCATTTGATCATCCGATGCCCAAAGGCGATGGAAACGCCTATATAGACAGCTGCCAGACTGTGGGCGAACGTAGCTTCAGCACCGCCGCGCAGATCATAGACGGTTGCGATAACGAGCGCCAGATCGATAAGAGGAGTAGCTAATAGGAATAAGGTTCCTAGCAGCTTTAATTTGAAAATATAGCGGAATAATAGTCCGGCAAGCACAAATACCCAAAAACCAATTTCACAGCCAATGATAAAAGCGGTAATCATGTCAATATCTTCTCCTTCTGTTAAAATAGTTTCATGCTTGAAACATTACGAATGGGATAACACGAACATGGAAGGGATTGAATGATTGATGAAAAAATTGCTTGTCGTTGGAAGCATCAATATGGATATCGTCAGCAATGTGAGAAACTTCCCGTTGCCGGGAGAAACGATACCTAGTACAGCCACTTCTTTTTTTCCAGGCGGCAAGGGTGCCAATCAAGCGGTTGCGGCAGCTCGGGCTGGCGGCAAATGCGCTATGGTCGGCGCCGTAGGCGAGGATCCTTTTGCAGAGACGCTAATTAATGCCTTGCAAAATAATGGAATTGCCACAGATCAAGTATTACGGAAAAAAGGCACTTCAGGTTTCGCCATTATTACGGTAAACGAAGAAGGCGAGAACCATATTATTTTGTCAGAGGGGTCGAACGGACAGCTTACGGCGGATGATGCGGCAGCAGGCGCGGGGAATTGGACAGATGTGTATGCGGTGCTGCTTCAAAATGAGATCCCATGGGAGACGAATTTATCCATGATGGGCAGCGCAAGCAGCAGCGGCGTCAAAGTATTTTATAACCCTGCTCCCGCAAGGCCTATTCCAGAGCATGTATTCCCTCTTATACATACCCTTATTATTAATGAAACAGAGGCAGCAGTCATCTCTGGCTTGGCGGTAAGCGATATTTCCTCTGCCAAGGAGGCTGCGGTGTGGGTTCTGGATAAGGGGACAAACAGTGTCATAATTACACTTGGCGAGAAGGGCTGCTTTTATCAAAATGAACAGGGTGAATCAGCGGCGATTCCAGCCTTCCGAGTAAAGCCGGTTGATACGACAGCAGCAGGCGATACATTCTTTGGCGCCTATACGGCAGCAAGCGCAGATGGCTTGCCTGTTGAGCAAGCTTTAACGTTTGCCGCTGCTGCGGCAGCACTCGCGGTTACGAAGGCCGGCGCTCAATCATCTATTCCTGACAAGGCGGAAATTGAAGCTTTTCTCCTAAACGAAAACAAATAATTGAATTTGGGCTTGCAAAAACTAATGACATTAGTTTATTATAAAACTAACGGTATTAGTTTTTTAATTTGAGGGGGCCGATTAGGATGAGAATGACTCGTGAGAAAACGGTGGTACAGCTGACATATTTGCCAAATGTGTTTCCGGTTAATTGCTACTTGGTTGAGGAAGAGGATGGCTTAACGCTTGTGGATGCAGCGCTGCCTAACAACATCAAAGTTATTCTTCAAGCAGCTGATCAGCTAGGTAAGCCCATTAATCGAATTGTGCTGACGCATGCTCATGATGACCATATCGGCGCCCTCGATGGATTAAAGGAGCGGCTTCCAGCAGCCCAGGTGTTCATATCCAAAAGGGATGCGAAGCTGCTAGAGGGAGATCGTTCGCTTGAGCCGGGCGAGCCGAGCACTCCGATTCGCGGCGGCGTACCGAAGAAGGTTCGCACGAAGCCGGATGTTCTGCTGCAGGACGGTGATCGTGTTGGCTCCTTGCTCGCGGTTGCTGCGCCAGGGCATACGCCGGGCTCAATGGCATTTCTGGATACGAGAAACGACATTTTGATCGTTGGCGATGCCTTCCAAACACGCGCTGGCGTGGCGGTATCCGGACAGCTGAAGCTTCTGTTTCCTTTTCCCGCAATGGCGACTTGGGATAAACGAACAAGTCTAGTAACAGCGCGTCGATTAAGAGATTTGAAGCCTTCGCTGCTCGCGGCCGGACATGGCAACATGGTGCTGCAGCCGCAGCGTCTGATTGAGAAAGCGATTCAAGCGGCGGAACGGTCTTTGGCAAAATAGAAAAGGGGGGATTCGCCTTGTCACCTAGAAGAGGGCTGGATTTGGTCACCATCGTGGAAGAGGCAGCGGCAATTGCGGATGAGCATGGCATAGAAGAAGTGACGCTTGCATCGCTTGCTCAGAAGCTTGGCGTTCGTTCTCCTTCATTATACAACCACGTGAGCGGCTTGAATGGATTACGTATTCAGCTTGCCGTATACGGCTTGAAGAAACTGACTGCTGCTATTAGTGAAGCGCTAAATGATAAAATCGGCGATGAGGCCGTACATGCGATAGCTGCGGCATATATCGCTTTTGCAAGGAAGCACCCGGGCCTATATGATCTGACTTTGCGCTCGCCGGATGCCGATGAGGCTGAATATGCTGCTGCCGGACAGCATCTGGTTGACCTATTAGTGCAGACGCTAAGCTATTATAAGCTTGATCGCGATCAGTCCATACACATCGTGCGGGGATTGCGAAGCTTTATGCACGGCTTTGCTTCTATTGAGCAGAAGGGCGGCTTTGGAATGCCTTATGCCATTGATGAAAGCTTGAAAACAACAATCCAAACTTATTTGAACGGTCTTCGTCAGAGCTAGTATTAAAAGTGCATTAAAAGTGAGGAAGATCCACTCGACAACACAGCGCAATTGCAGCTGATCGCGGGCAGTCGCGCGGGAATAAGTCTATTTTCTAGACTGATTTCAGCGGATGGGGCTAGTTTGGTGAAAATAGATCTACATTGTAGATCAATTTCCCGCTGGGGCGGCGCGCAAAAGTCAGCAGCTGTTAATGATCGCAACAAGCTATAAGAAGGGGCAGTCCTTTAAGGTATAGCAACCTTGAAGAACTGCCCTGTTTTTACTAGTACGTTTGCTGAATCAGCGCGGCTGCGCCGATTAATCCTGCATCCTGCTGCAGCAGTGCTGGAACGATGGCAGCTTGTCTGCCGGAAGGGTTAAGCGCATTTTTGGATACATAATCCCGTACCGCTGCAAAAAGCGGTTCGCCGACCTGCGAAACGCCGCCGCCGATGACGATTTTGTTCGGATCGAGTATATTGATGAGCGATACGCAGCCCATGCCGATTGAAGTAAACACGCGGTTCACAAGCTCGGACATTTGCGGATCGCCTTGCGCCGCCAGCTCAAAGGCTTCTTTGGAAGAAACGTCACGGCCGAGCATCTCCGTCGCTTGACGGGCAACGGCTGTTCCTGAAGCTACCACTTCCCATGGCGTGCCCGCTTGATCCACGAGCATGAAGCCCGCGTCGCCCGCATTGCCTGTTGAACCGGTTAGCAGCTTGCCGTGCATGAAGATGCCGGCGCCAATTCCTGTGCTTATCGTAATGAAGATGAAATGATCCGAATCCTGCGCAGCCCCGATCCATTTCTCAGCAAGCGCAGCTGCAGTTGCGTCGTTCTCCATTTTGATAGGAAGAGGCAAATGTGCTTTAAGCGCTTCTACGACGGGGAAGCCCCACCAGCTCTTTAAGTTCGGCGGGCAGGTAAGCTCGCCTTTTTGCGTATTGAGCGGGCCAGGAGCACCTACGCCAACACCTTTTACTGTCTCAATCGACAGCCCGTTTTGCTCGGCTAGCTGCTTGACCGCGTCGGCGACTCTCGCAAGCATCTCGTCCGGCCCGACTGAAAGGTCGGTTTTGAGCGAGCCTTTGGCAATAACCGAGCCCTGCTCGTCTACAAATCCAAATGCTATTTTTGTGCCGCCAATATCAATTCCTAGTGCTATACTCACGTAGTACCCTCCAATTAATATGAAAAATGGCTTTAACCGTTTGAGAAAAAGTCTATCATACTACCGGAGTATTAGGAAGAACCGTAAGCAGGAACGCTAGGCGAAAGAAGCAAAATCTCCTTCCAACTAATGCTGTACAATTGGAGAGGAGTGTAGTAATATCCAATCAAATGAAGTGCAAGTGAGGATCCTTTGCGGTGCAAAGGGTCCTCTAAAGCGTTTTCACAAACAAAAAAGAAGAAGGTAGCTGCCCACATGAAACCCGAGGCTAAAGCAAGCTCGCGCATTTTAAAATTCGGAATGCCAATGAGCGTTAATGTATGGCGAAACGCCCGCATCGATCTAGGCGCATCCTGTTTATTCAGCTTATTTAATGTCGTACTGAATCAATTCTACATTGCATTTGCGATTCAGCAGGGCGCAACTAATTTTCAAGTGGGCTTGTTATCGGCTGCACCAGCAGTTGGTCTATTGTTTTCACCCTATTGGGCGAATTGGATCGAGAAAGCGAATAATCCACGTCCTTTCGTCATTATACCGAATGCGATCGGAAGGCTGCTTCTGCTGCTGCCTGCTTTTTTTGCTTATCCATCCGTATATGTGATCGCGGCGCTTCTATTTCAATTGTTGATGGGCATTCAGGCTCCTGCGTATGCCGCGCTAGTATCGCGAATGTATCCTTCCGACTTGCGGGGCAGATTGATGGGCTACGTGCGTGTAGCGATGGGGATCATCATGATTCCGCTCGCTTACATTGTCGGAAGCTGGTCGGATGCGTTTGGCCCTTCGGGTCCGCTTATAGCGGCTTCTATTACAGGCTTGCTGTCAATAGGTTTATTTAATACGATAAAGCTGCCAGACAAAAAGGCGGAAGCAAAGCCAGCTGTTCTGAAAAAGGGCGGTTTTCCACTGCATGAGCAATGGAAGCTTATTAAAGAAAATCGAACGCTTGCTGTTTTTTTAGCGGCTACTACGTTTTCAGGCTTTGGCAATATGCTAGCAAATCCTCTCTATCAAATTATTCAGGTCGATGTGCTAGAGCTGACCAACGTGCAAATTGGTTATGCTCGGGTCGCTTATTTTACAGCGCTGCTGCTTACCTTTTGGATTGCGGGCTGGATGATCGATCGGATCGATATTAATTATACGCTGCTTTGCGGTATTGCTGCGTATGCAGTCGTGCCGATGCTCTACGGATTATGGGGCAGCTACGCTGCAGTCATTACAGGAAATGCGATTCAAGGAATCGGGGAAGCGATTTGGGATATCGGCATATTGGCATTTGTGTTCCGGTTAGCGCCGGGCCGGGAGGCGATGGTGTTCGGGATTCATTTGATGCTGTTCGGTGTTCGCGGTACACTTGGGCCTATCCTCAGTGCGTCGCTCTCAACTAGCGTATCCTTGTCGGTTTTATTAATAATAGCTTCTATTTGCGGTTGGTTCGGCACGATTCTATTTCTATCGGGCAACTGGAAGCGGCGCTCGCTTAGCTAGCATTCTTTAACTTCGATTGACGGGCAGACGATAACGCTCTACACGTCAGCGATGGGACAAGGCGGACCTCCGCAAGGAGACGGCACGGGCGAAATGCCTTCTGGTGATTAGGACAGCAGCCGCCAGTAGGGGGCGAACAACCAGCCGATGGTGAACGCCCGCAAGCTCCCGCTGGAGATGGAACGGCTCCAGAAGGCGCGGACGTGATAGGGGTGCCATGTTCACAGACGAGACGGTAGACATTCAAGTGACGGATACGACAAAAAGGTTTCCGTCCCCTTCGAGAACGAGCAAATGGTGGAGATGGAAGCCGCGGGTTGCGGATCTGAAGGCGGATGATATTTGTCCATTATGCTTAAGGATGATTCGCAGGTGGCCGAGTCGATTACGATTCGTACCGGCGGCCGCGGTGGCGGCAGACCGCCGCACCAAGAGCAGGAGCAGGCGACAACGGCGGTATAACGGTATAAAAGAAGGGGTTGTCCCAAAAGGGGCTGAGCCCTCTTTAGGCAGCATTAACGGGAAAAACTCCCGTTATTTCAAGTTTTTTTTGTAAAAATCAGGTTTAGATGGATTTTCTCCCGTTAATATTTCGCTTTTGACCCTATTTCGGTGAAAGTGCTCAGATTAACGGGAGTTTTTCCAGCTAAAGGAACGAACTGAACGTCTTATTAGGAAAATAGATGGAACTTTTCCTGTTAACTCCACAAAAACGTAAATGATTTGAGATAGCCTTTTATTTCAAACTTACGGATTAGAAAAATGAGCGCTGGAATAAGCGAAAAAGCCTGTAAAAAGTAACTTTAAGGAGCTCAGGGCTCTTAGCTAACTGGTAAAAAAATTCATAGTTAGGAACAAGTAAACGAGCAGAATTGGGATGTTCCCATTCCGTGCGAACACTTTTGGGACAGCTCCTTTATTGTTATAAATGAGACGAACCGCCATAAGGTTTATACTGTTTTATCAAGCCTTAAACATTAATAAGCGATATAAACCTGTATATCCTGATCATAATTGCCGAATTGCTTGCCGAACATGCTTAATCCTCCGCTATGGGTAGCCGTTTCCGGTGCGCTTATGCGGAATCTGATATCTTCACCGTATTCAACCGCAAGATCCATTACGGTCCGGTCAGACATCCGAATGCCGTCGATGTAGGAGCCCTCAGAGTCGATAGTGATCTGCTTAAGCAAGCCATGCTGCGTTCCGAGCTCCCACCAAGCCGGGGTGTATACGCCCTTTACCGCTCCAAAGTCGCCTGGACAAGTCCATACACCTAAGCATACATCATTCAAATAAAAAGAAAGGTCAGATGGCCAATTTTCATTGTAATGCGGTGCTTCTGAGCAAATCTCAAGCGAGATTGAAATGCTTCTGACGACTTGTTTGCCGACCAAATAATTGGGGATACGGTATTCAATATAGCCGCTGCCGAACCAGAGATGGCATGCTTTCATACGCTCGGGATCAGAGAAGTAGCGCGGGTCGTCAACCATTCCGATAATTTTGGTGTCGGACGACAGTCCACAGGTCGGCTTTACCTCGTAAGAGGAGTATTGGCCAATCGGAATCGATACGGCATAACGGTTTTGATCCTTTTTCTCCTTCACGCGGAATTGCAGCGTTGCGGAATCGAGCGTCAAGTGGCAAATTTTTTGGCGGCCTCTCGTGCTTGGGACGCTCTCGGTCGTAACAATTAAAGCCTCCTCGAGCTTCTGAATATGCTTGGTTACAATAGCCGACGAGATGCCGAGCGCTTCTGCCAAATCCTTAATGTTCATGGGCTTGATATTCAACAGCTCAATGATTTTGATTCTTGTATCCGATGAAAAGCATTCAAGAAATTTGATATTATGGCTCGTAACCTCGATATTCATGGAAAGCTCCTCATTCCGTTCGTTTTGCCACTATTATATAATCTGCAAGTTAAGTACACAACTTTAAAGTTTACTATTAACGAAATAACGAATAGGGTGCTCCGTAAGATCTGAGAAGATCCTACGGGGCACCCTATTTAGAAAGCTTTTCACCGCGAATTATTCATAATGCCTTAAGCAGACGAAAGTCATATCGCTAGTTTTAGTCGAAGACCGTTTTAGTAAAGAGAAATAGTTAGCGTGTCGCGCTCAAAATAAGAATGAAGCGTTGCCTCGCTGCCTACAATTTCTACGCTGATCAAAGATTTAATACATGTTTTTAAAGCGTTTTTGCCTGTAGTCAGCTTGCGGTTAAGCACTGCGGTCAGCTTCTCAATCGCTTGCTTATTCGTATCGGTTAAATAGACAGGTATCGATTTATTTTGGAATATCAGCATTGTTTTCATAGTATGGACCTCCATCCCGCGAAGGATTTTTTTTTATAAGTGTAACTGACAATTATTAAATAATTCTTAAAATTCGGTGAGTATTTGGTTACAAAGCTGTAACTTTTGTTAAAAAGTCATCTAAATGCGGCTTATTTGCTCATCATATTCGTCGTTCCGGCGCTTCGAGCTGTTTTTTGCGGAACTGCGAAGGTGTACATTTCATCAATTTGCGAAATACTTTAACGAAGTAACTAATGTGATCGAATCCGACATCAAGTGCTACCGCCGATATTTTGAGCTCGGGCCTGAGCAGCAGCTCGGTCGCTTGCCTTATCCGATAAGCATTCAAATATTCGATTGGCGTCTGTCTGGTCATCGTCTTGAAGAAACGGCAAAATTGTCCCTCGCTCATCGGAATCTGATCGGCGATTTCTGCGATTCGGATGGGTCTGTGAAAGTTTTGCTGCATATACACGATGGCTTTCTTCAGTCTGTCGATCTTAGTTGTGTCTGCCGTGCTCGTCTCGCTGCGATTGCAGCAGGCACCTACAGCTGCGATTTCGTGAAGCATCAAATAGAAGCGACCCTTCACCGCGGTCTCAAGACCGGGCGGCTGGCTTTCGTAAACGCTCATGATGCTTTGCAAATGATGAAGCAGCGCGCGTTCCCAATCCGACTTTGGCTGAATATGTCTCGGGAACGTTCGTTTCTTGTCCTGAAGCGGTGAAATATAGCGTTCTTGCACAGCATCGTAGCTTGCACTTGCAAGCAAATGCGTATCGAATACGATTGCGCAAAACGAACATGCTTTATCGCCAAGAGCATGTCCAGCGTGAATATCTCCTCCATCAATATAGACGGCCTCGCCTGCCCGGACAGGGAAATAATCGGTATCTACCTGAAAGAGTACTTCACCCTCAAGCACATAAAAAAATTCAGCTTCAGCATGCCAGTGGCAATCGAGAACGGGGACACCGGCTTCATGATGTTCAATCCAATAGGCTGCAAGCGGGAACATGTTGTCGCCATGAAGACGGTCTTCCTTTAAAGCATGACGTATTGTTTGATCCATTTTGCAAGTGCCTCCTATGTTTGATTCATGATGAATGGCTCCCAGAGAGGCATTTCGTCAGAATAGTGCTATAGATGAGCATGATTTTGTTAGATTAGTTCGATTAACTATCAGTATAATGCAATTATGCAGGAAAGCAAATAAACAAAACAGGAAGGTTGGTTCAGTCCATGAAATTTACAGACGGCAACTGGCTCATTCGTGATGAATACAAAGTATTAGGAGCGGTACAGGTACATGATTTTGAGCAAAATGAAGGCAAGCTGACGGCTTATGCATCTCCGCAGCCCATCGTAACGCGTTCAAATATGCTGGATACGATGCTGTTGACGGTTCACTTTCATTCTCCGCTGCCAGGCATCATCGGTGTTAAGCTCGTGCATAACGCAGGCCTCGTGGAACGCGGTCCGGTATTCGAGCTATCCTCGCAAACCGGCGATCATGTTGTTATTGAAGAAAACGAAAACGAGGCCGTTCTTACAAGCGGCAATCTAAGCGTTCATATACGTAAAGGCCCGGTATGGGCAGTCGATTTCTACCGCGGCGGCGAGCGCATTACGGGCAGCACGCAAAAATCGATGGCTTACATTAAAGAGAACAATGGCAATACGTTCATGCGCGAGGAACTGGATGTTGGTGTTGGCGAATGGGTTTATGGCCTAGGCGAGCGCTTTACGCCGTTCGTAAGAAACGGTCAAGTCGTCGATCTTTGGAACAAAGACGGAGGCACAAGCTCCGAGCAAGCCTACAAAAACGTACCTTTCTACATCACGAACAAGGGCTACGGCGTATTCGTCAATCATCCCGAGCTCGTATCGTTTGAGATCGCTTCGGAGAAAGTGAAAAAAGTACAGTTCAGCGTTACAGGCGAATCACTCGAATATTTCATTATCGACGGTCCTAGCATGAAGGATGTCCTTAACAAATATACCGATTTGACAGGCAAGCCGTCGCTGCCGCCGGCATGGACGTTTGGTCTATGGCTGACGACATCTTTTACAACTAATTATGACGAAGCGACGGTTAATTCATTCGTTGACGGCATGGTAGAGCGCGACTTGCCGCTGCATGTATTCCACTTCGACTGCTTCTGGATGCGCGAATTCCACTGGACGGATTTCAAATGGGACGAGCGTGTTTTCCCAGACCCAGTCGGCATGCTTGCACGCTTGAAAGCAAAAGGGCTCAAAATTTGCGTATGGATCAATCCTTACATCGCGCAGCGCTCGCGCTTGTTCGAGGAAGGCAAGCAAAACGGCTATTTAGTGAAAAAACCAAACGGAGACGTATGGCAATGGGATTTGTGGCAGCCAGGCATGGCGCTAGTTGATTTCACGAACCCGGCTGCTTGCGAGTGGTATGCGAGCTATTTGCGCGAGCTAGTAGACATGGGCGTAGACAGCTTCAAAACCGATTTTGGCGAGCGTATCCCTACGGATGTTGTGTATTCAGATGGCTCAGATCCAATGAAAATGCATAACTATTACACGCAGCTTTATAATAAAGTTGTATTTGAAGTGCTGGAAGAGAAGCTTGGCAAAAACGAAGCGGCCTTGTTCGCCCGTTCCGCTACTGCCGGCGGCCAAAAATTCCCTGTTCACTGGGGCGGCGACTGCTATGCCGATTACGAGTCGATGGCAGAAAGTCTTCGCGGCGGCTTATCGCTCGGAATCTCTGGTTTTGGATTCTGGAGCCACGACATTGGCGGATTTGAAAATACGGCGCCTGATCATGTATTCAAGCGTTGGCTAGCCTTTGGCTTGCTGTCGAGCCACAGCCGCCTGCATGGAAGCAAATCGTACCGAGTGCCTTGGGCATATGATACCGAAGCGGTAGATGTAACGCGCTTCTTCACGAAGCTGAAATGCCGCATTATGCCTTACTTGTTTAATACAGCTGTTCAAGCTACCGAGCTTGGCTTGCCTTCGATGCGCGCGATGGTGCTTGAATTCCCTGAAGATCCAACAAGTGAAATTCTTGATCGCCAATATATGCTGGGTGATTCTTTGCTTGTAGCTCCAATCTTTAATGAGCAAGGCCATGTCACTTATTATTTGCCAGCGGGCAAATGGACGCATCTGCTCTCCGGTGAAATCGTAGAGGGCGGATCATGGCGCAAAGAGAAATATGATTTCTTCAGCTTACCGTTATTTGTTCGTCCGAACTCGATTATTGCGCTTGGAGCAAATGATGTCCGTCCGGATTATGATTATGCCGACGGCGTGTTGCTAGAGCTTCATAATCTCGAGGACGGCAAGACGGCTGCAACGATGGTTCGCGATGTAAAAGGCGCAACTGAGCTTACGGTAACGGCAAGCCGTCAAGGCAGCGCGATTTCGATCAAAGTAGACGGCAGCGGCAAACCTTTCACGATTGCACTGAAAGGTCTTGGAGATATCGTATCCGTAGAAGGCACGGAAGCCGAAATAAGCGGCAATAGTGCTAAGCTGTCTTCGGGTTCCAAGTCATTGGCATTTACGATTAACATCTAATGAACAAGAGCAGCTCAGTCACAGCCCTTTGTTGGTTAACTCTGAGCTGCTTCTCTTTTTTTAGCCATTAAAATAGGCATTGACCAAAATCGCATAAGAAAAGACTAATAAAACAACTGTTTTTCACATGAAACTGTCGATATAATGAAGGCATAAAGCAAAATCAAATACATCAAAATAAAAAATATAAGGGAGTGCAGCTCACATGACAAGAATGAATATTGGCTTGCAGTTGTACACATTACGCGACGCTATAGCGCAGGATTTTGAAGGCACGCTTCGCAAGGTTGCCGCAATGGGCTATGAAGGCGTAGAATTTGCCGGCTACGGAGATATCAAGGCGGAAGCGATGCGCGACCTGCTGCAAGAGCTGAACCTGAAAGCAATCGGAAGCCACATCGGCTTGCATTTGCTTGAAGGAAACCTTGAAGAAGAAATCGCTTATCTTCAAACGATCGGTGCAAAATATGCGATTTGTCCTTGGCTTCCAGCTGACGCTCGCGATACGGAAGCATTTCGCGGCCATCTCGTAAAATTTGAAGAGTATGGAAAGCGTTTCCGTGAAGCGGGCATTACATTCGCATACCATAATCATGATTTCGAATTTGAAGTGGAAATTGATGGTCAAATCGTTTTTGACGCCATGTATGAGCGTATCGACCCGCAATACTTGCAGGTTGAAATGGATATCGGCTGGGTGCAGTATTCCGGTGTAGATCCGATTGCATATATTGCAAAATACGCAGGCCGTTTGCCGCTACTCCACTTGAAGGATTTCCGCGGCGGCGAGAAAGGCCAGCAAATCGATACCGTTGAGCTTGGCCGCGGCGATTTGCCGTTATTGCCAATCATTGAAGCTGCTTCTAAAGCATCCGTTGAATGGCTTATCGTTGAGCAGGACACATGCGCAAACCCGCCGCTTGAAGCTGTTTCGGAAAGCATGGAATGGATGAAAACGAATTTTTTAAGCAAATAAACTAATTTAGAATAGACAGGGGAAAAATCATTATGTCAAAAGTTCGTGTAGCAGTTATCGGTTGCGGTTCGATTTCTAAATATCGTCACATCCCGGAATATGCGGCTCATGAGAATGTTGAGCTTGTTGCTTTCGTAGATCCAATTATTGAGCGCGCTGAGCTTTATGCAAATCTGCACGGAGGCAAAGCCTTTGCAGATTTCGAAACGATGCTGGCAGAGATCAAGCCGGATGCGGTAAGCGTATGTACGCCAAATGCCTTGCACGCGCCTATGTCCATTGCTGCAGCTGACGCTGGCGCCCACGTGCTTGTTGAGAAGCCAATGGCCGTAACAGACGAGGAAGCAGAAGCGATGATCGAGGCTGCTAAGAAAAACGGCGTTCATCTAATGGTTGGCCACAACCAACGCTTTATGCCGCCGCATGTTAAAGCTAAGCAAGTATTGAAATCAGGCATTCTTGGCAAAGTACTGACATTCCGCACATCCTTCGGTCACCCTGGTCCAGACGGCTGGAGCATTGATGGCGCAAACAGCTGGTTCTTCCGCAAGCCGGAAGCGATTATGGGCGCAATGGGCGACCTTGGCGTTCACAAATCCGATCTTATCCGCTGGATGCTTGACGATGAGGTTTCGGAGGTAGCTGGTTTTGTAGGTACGCTTGACAAAAAAGGCACCGAAGTAGACGATAACTCATCCTGCTTGCTTCGCATGAAGAGCGGCGCTATCGGAACGCTGGTAGCGAGCTGGACTTACTACAAAGGCGAGGACAACAGCACGATTCTATGGTGCGAGAACGGCGTAATGAAAATCGGTACGCATCCAGACGATCAAGTGATCGTTGAACTGCGCAACGGTACAGTTGAGAAGCATAAGGTTGGCGCTATCTCGACGAATGACAAGCAGGAGACTAGCGGCGTGGTTGATGCTTTCCTGGAAAGCATTCTTACGAATACAACGCCTGCAGTAAGCGGTGAAGACGGCCGTGCTTCGCTCAAAGTTATTTTGTGCGCATTCGAATCGCAAGCGACAGGCAAGTTCATTAGCGTGAACTAATGCTATTCAATACCTCCGAGGAACTGGCGTGAGCCGGAAGCCTGGAGGTATTATTTTTTGCACACTATCTTGCATTGTAGAATAGCATGTGGTAAATTATACAAAACAGCAAATATTTGCGCAACGCTATACTATAATAGTGAATACTGAGTTATGTTTTATAACGGAGCAGACGAGGCTGATAAGCTCGATTTCACAAATGGAGGACAAGAAATGAACATCCAATTTAAAAAGGGCGTGCTTGAAATTTGCGTGCTAGTGCTGGCAACTAGAGGTGATCGTTACGGCTATGAGCTTGCAGTCAAAATTTCCGAAAAATTCGAAGTAGCAGTAGGCAGCGTCTATCCGCTATTGAGCAGATTGACACAGGATGGATACTTCTCGACCTATTTGAAGGAATCAAATGAAGGTCCCCCGAGAAAGTACTATCATTTAACACCAGAAGGGTGGAGCCATATGCGAAGTTTAATCGCAGAATGGGAAAATTTCACAAGTGCAGTTAACGAAATCGTAGAGGAAGGATTAAAGCCATGACGACAAGAGATCGATATATGTTGGAGCTAGAGAGTTTGCTATTTAAAATACCGGAGGCACAGCGCAAGGAATGGTTATACGATTATTACATTCATTTTCAACAAGCGGTTGAAAACGGCCAGAGCGAAGAGGATGCAGCACGCGAGCTGGGAGATCCGAGAATGATTGCCAATGAGCTGCTGCTTGGCTACCGGGTAGGCCAGGCTGAGACGAACAACAGCTTCGGCAAGCTGTCACGTGCTGTGTTCGCAACGGTTAGCCTTGGACTATTCAATATTATTTTCATATTAGGTCCATACTTGGCCTTGGCTGCCGTACTCCTCGCATTATGGGCGACAGCTGCTTCGCTTGGGATTGCTGGCGTAGGAATCGTCATAGAGAGTATGTGGAACGGAACGTTTACGCTTCCTCAGGCTTTGACGCTGGGCTTGATTACAAGCTCGCTTACGATTTTGCTCATCATCGGCTTAAAGGCATTAACAGCATCCTTCTATAAAATGACTTTGAAATATTTGAAGTTCAACACAAGAATTGTAAAGGGGAATAACAAATGAAGAAGCTGGCAGCTCTTGCTTTAATCATGCTTGGCGTTGGAGTACTTTGCGCATTTTTTGTTTTTAATAAAAATGATTTGATGAAATTTAAAGGCGACCCCTATTTGCAGGAAAAGACCGTTGATGCGTCAGCGATTAAATCTATTCATGCAGAAACCGATACGTTTAATGTCACGTTTGTTCGTGGAACGTCAGATGATATTCAATTGCGGCTGGAAGGCAGCGCCAGCAAAAAATATAATGACAAAATTGTGTTTACGGCTGATTCAAAGGGCGATACCCTCTATATTGAGGGTAACACAAAAAACAATTTCACCTTTGGCATTTCAATTATTAATCTAAAGCTGACGGTCGAGCTGCCTGAGAAACTGTGGGATACCGTCGATATCAAAACGGATACCGGCAATATTTCTATCGATCAGCTGAAAGCAGACCAATTCAACGTGAAGTTGGATACCGGCAATCTGAAAGTATCGAATTATAGCTTTAATGACATCGTGTTTGAGACAGATACCGGCAACGTTACCTTTACGGACGGAGTAGGCAGCATCAAAGGCGAAACAGACACCGGCAACATTCGCATAGAAAATGAAGAGCTTCGCAATGATATTGCTTTGCAATCCGATACGGGCAATGTAACCATTAATGTAGATAAACAACCAGAATCAGCAGCGATTCGTATACAGAAAGATGTTGGAAACAGTAAGGTGGAATGGGCTGGCTTAACCGATAACAATGATTCCAAACGGAATGTAGACGGCAAAATTGGAAGCGGCGATATTCAAATTGACATTAGGTCTGAGGTTGGCAACGTGAAGCTCGGCAGCAGGTAACGAGGCTGTCAGCGCCTATCCGCAATAATAGGAAGCAAGCTACGGGTATATTCCCCGCGGCTTGCTTTTTTTGCTTGTCTGCCGTTTCGGGCTTGTTGCAGGATGCATATGATGTTGCAATGATTTTCTCAAAGGGAGCGATGCATGATGACCGTAGAACGCAAAAACTTCCGCAGGTTCACGTATGCGGAGTATATGGATTATTTGAAGCCATTCGTGTCAAAGGTAAAGTTCTCGCAGGTTCATGTGCATGGAACATGGAAGCCGACGATTGCGGATTATCGCAAAGCGACAAACAAAATGAAGATCATTCAAGCGATGTGGCGATTTCATACGATTACGCAAAACTGGGGCGACATTGCGCAGCATGCGACTATCGACCCGGATGGCTATATATGGGAAGGCCGATCATTGCTGACAGCGCCAGCATCTGCGGTCGGCTATAATGACTCGGATAACGATCGCACTCATCCCTTTATGTTCGAAATGATCGGAAATTTTGATGTTGGCGCCGAGAAGCTTGAGGGTGTGCAGCTGGCAACGTCTGTGAAGCTAACAAGCAGTATTATGACGATGTGGAAGCTTTCTGAAGCTCAGGTTAAGTTTCACCGTGAATTGAATCCAGGCAAAACATGCCCAGGCAGCTCGGTTAATAAAGTCTCCTTCCTAGAGCTCGTTCGTGATTGGAGGGATGTTGAAATGAGTCCAGAGGATGCTAACAAAATCATCTCTACTTGGCTGTCTCCCGCATGGTTCAAAGCCAGCTCGAAGACGGAGCGTGATGAAATCCATCGGCTGGCAAATGAGCTGCGAAAAGCTAGCGGACAGCTATAAAAAGAGCAAAAAACAGCTAATAACAGTAATGAGCATATTCTCATAAAGCTGTAATGGTGCTGTTTTGCAAGCTGTTTTTAGACATTTCCCAGTTTTTGTGTCATGAAACAGCAAAAACCCCATGGTAAGATAGGTGGCGTCAGGAAGAACAACACGCAAACAAAACGAACGTGCCGCTGAATAAAGCTTCAGCCCACAGACGTTTAGTTAAAAAAAACTATCTTATTATAGGAGGAATTATTCATGAAGATGCAACCAATACGTGTAGGTGTCGCAGGCATACTAGCAGCAACAGTAATTGGCGCAGGCGTAGGCTTTACGGCTCCAACCGCAGGTGCAGCACCGGCTGTGAAAACTTACTCCACTTTTCAGAACTGCCCTGTAGGCACGATTAACCAAGATATGCTTAAACAGATCGCAGATAAATATGGTATAGATATTAGCAAGCTTCTGAACGGCGGTACGATTCAAATGCCAACGCAAGGCGGATCTAATGGAAATGCTGGAACGACTAAGCCGACCCCTGGTACAGGCACTGGTACAGTAACTAAACCAAGCACAGGAACAGGCACAGTAACGAAGCCTAGCACAGGAACAGGCACGACAACTAAACCAGGAACAACGACTGGCGGCAATACGGGAAGTGGTACTACGGCAAGCACATTCACAACTCAAGTCGTTGACTTAGTAAACCAAGAACGCGCGAAGGCTGGATTATCGGCTTTGAAAAGCGATGCTTTGCTTACGAAAGTAGCTGCTGAGAAAGCAAGAGACATGGATGTAAACAACTATTTCAGCCACACATCGCCGACTTACGGATCGCCTTTTGATATGATGCGTTCTTTCGGAGTAACTTATTCCTACGCTGGTGAGAATATTGCTTCCGGTCAAAGATCACCGCAAGAGGTTATGACAGCATGGATGAACAGTGCCGGTCATCGCGCGAACATTCTTAGCGCTAATTTCACTAAAATCGGCGTTGGTTATGTGAACGGCGAATGGGTACAAGAATTTACTGGTTAATATTAATCAACTAATGAATGAAATGGTTAAGGTTAAGGGCGCTTGTCGCCCTTAACTATTCTTTTACAATAACGCTGCCGAGGTTGTGAAACGTCGGAAGTGCACAGGAGGATTTGCCCGATGTTTAAAAAACGAACAATGGCAGCAGCAGTAATTGGATTATCCGTCATGATGGCGGCTGGAACGGTTGATGCAGCTTCAAAAACACATACTACGACTGACAATGATACATTCTGGAAGCTATCCAAGCAATATAGCGTTCCATTGGATACATTAATGGAAGCGAACCCAAAAGTCGATCCGCTTAATTTATATAAAGGCATAAAATTAAACATTCCAACTACAACTATAACTACAGAAGCATCAGCAGCCAAGAAACAGGAAACGCTGGCAGCATCCGCCGCTGGTTCCACGAAGACAATCAAAGCCATGAATGGCAAAGAATACGATTACTCCAAAGCTTTAATCGTACAAGCTACTGCTTACACTGCAGCAGCATCGGAGAATGGGAAATGGGGCGCAGTCGACTATTTTGGCGATAAGCTTAAGGTAGGGACAGTCGCTGTTGATCCTAAGATGATACCGCTGGGAACAAAACTTTATGTTACCGGATATGATTACAACGGCTTGCCGCAAGGCGGTATGGCTGCGACTGCAACCGATATCGGAGGATCTATTAAAGGCAACCGTATCGATATATTTGTTCCAGGCGTTACGAGCCAAGCGAGGTCGTTTGGCATCCAAAACGTTAAAGTGTTTGTTTTAGAATAATTCGACTAGAAGGAATCCGCTTCAATCAGCGGATTTCTTTTTTTTGTTGATTTAGCGGGCTGCAGCTTGTCCAATAAGCTCAGGCAGCGTCACGAGCTCATAGCCCTTGCTTTGGAGAAGTTGAATAAGCTTAGGCAAAGCGTTAATCGTACCTGATAAATTTTGGCCTGACCCGCCGCCGGCATGCTGAAGCACGATTGATCCTGGTTGAAGCGTTTTTTTTATATTTTGCATAATCGCCGCGCTGCTTGGGTTGTTTCTCCAATCGATCGAATCCACATCCCAATTCACAATGGTAAACCCTGCTTGTTTGCTCCATCTCACCTGCTGCGGCAGCAATTCGCCATAGGGCGGACGGATGAAGTGAGGGGAATAGCCAACAATGCTTTTGATAATTGCATCAGTGCTCCAAATTTGTTTTTGGTAATTGTTTAAGGTAAGGGTCGACAGTACGGCATGGTTGTATGAGTGATTACCAATAATATGACCTTCATGATGTATTCGTTTTACAATCGAAGGGTTTTTGGAGGCGCGATTTCCAACAACAAAAAAGGTGGCGCAAACATCATAACGGGCTAATACATCTAATATTGCTGGCGTGTATCTAGGATCAGGAGCGTCATCGAACGTTAATGCAACTCGCTTCGCATGGCGCGGTCCGTTGGTGAGAAAGGCGCTCGGAAACTGCTTGTTCAGCTTGACCCATGACATGTCCGCTGCTCGTCGCTTCTTACCTTGTTTGGATGGATGATGTGCCGCTATTATCTGCTTTCCGTTGGCAGATGCGATAGAGGAGCCTGCTGTCATATTCAGAAGCAAGAAACCTATTAAAGCAGCGCCAACTGTAGTTATCCCCATTTTGCATACAACATTCCACACGCTTTATCAGTCCTCGCAGTCAAAATTAAATGAGACGTGCCGCTATTATTCCCATGTGTTTGCCTTCCATGCGCTTTACATTAAAAAAGCGGAAGCTTAAGATAAATACAGATTCTATTTGCCAAACAAAGGAGAGCGCTTAAATGAAGCTGCTGCACTATAAGCATTCAAATCAATTGAGGCTTGGCGTTAAGGTTGAGGAAGGGATTATCGATGTAGCGTCTGCATCACAAGCTTTTGGAATAGCTGCTCCGCAAACGATTGATGAAGCTATGGCAGGCGGCGATGAGACAGCTGCTCAGCTTACAGCTGTGATCAAGTCTGTATTAGATGAATCAAAACGTTCCTGCTTGCTTGAGGAAGACAAGCTATCATATGCACCAGTCGTTACGAATCCGCAAAAAATCATATGCGTAGGTCTGAATTACCGCAAGCATGCTGAGGAAACAAAAGCAGAAATTCCAACCTCGCCGATCTTGTTCAACAAGTTTGCTAATGCGCTAAGCGCTCACGGCGACTTTGTAGAGCTGCCGAACACCAGCGACGAGGTGGATTATGAAGCCGAGCTTGCGATCATTATTGGAAAAACAGCCAAAAACATCGATGAAGCTGATGCGCTTGACTATGTTTTTGGCTATAGCTGTGCTAATGACTTGTCGGCTCGCAATTTGCAGCGCCGCACCTCTCAGTGGATGCTTGGCAAAAGCTGTGATGGGTTTGCGCCGATTGGGCCATACCTTGTTACAGCTGACGAAGTGCCGAATCCTGATCAACTTTCCATCTTCTGCAGAGTGAATGGCATACAAAAGCAGCATTCCAATACAGCGGACATGATATTCTCTTGCCGAGAGATCATTAGCTACATATCTAAGCATATGACACTCGTTCCAGGTGACATTATTTTAACGGGAACTCCTGAAGGCGTAGTGATCGGATATCCGAGAGATGAGCGCGTTTACTTGCAACCCGGTGACAAAGTTACGGTTCAAATCGAGAAGCTTGGTGAGCTGACCGTTACGATGTCTAAGCCTAATTGATAATCATTGTCATTCACTGTATAATAATATAGTTAATTATTGTACATGGTCTGACAAGAGAGGGCGAGTAAATCGATGAATGACGCTATGGTTGCGCTGCTGGAGAGCAGCTATGATCTAACGGCTAGCAAGCCGGAAAACCTCGCATTCAGCTGTCCTGCATCGGATTTGCTGGATGAGAACAAAATGAAGTCATTGTTAGAGCTATATACGCCATTGGTAAAAGGAACAGACCCATCTGTAGGAGAAGTATATATGGCAAGCTGGTTTAGAGGACCGATGCTTGGACTGCTTTATATGCTTTCCGCTTGGAACAAAGTACCGGACTTATCACTTCGCAATTTGACTGTTCAAATTTATAAGGCTGCTTATAATGAGCATGAATATTATGCAACCTCCTTCCTTATGCATAACATTGACCTAATAGCTGCGTCTAGATAATCAGATGATGGGGAGTGGACGAGAAATACGCTTATCGCTTTTTTCGAGCAGACTGTTCGCCCTGTATTTGAATCGATAGCCAAGGTCGGAACATTGCAGGCAGGCATGCTCTGGAGTCAGCTTCCAACCTCTCTGGCTTATGGCTACGATCGGCTTATGAATGGAGAAGAAAGCGAGCAAGTAAAGCAGCTGGCTGTTAAGAACTTTGAGCTTGTGAAATCGCTGGATGGAGCTATCTTCGGCAGAAGCAAAAATCCGTTCGACGTCAAATTCCGCATGACGGAATCGCTAGGCGACCCAGAAAGCCAAGTTAGAATGAAAGCGGCTTGCTGCTTGTATTATCTTGTTGACGGCGGTTATTATTGCTTTACATGCCCTAGACTCAAAGAAGATGAGCGCAAGAAGCAGCGTGCAGCCTATCGATCAAAGCAGCAAGCTTAAAAAAAAGACCATGATCCCACCGCAGTTATACGGAGGATCATGGTCTTTTGCTATAGAAGCCATTCATATGATTATTTCATCTTAAATACGCTAATCGTTTTGAGCAGTTGGGCTGCCATCGTACGCATACGCTCGGTCTCTTCGACGACCGCTTGCACGGATGCGATTTGCTCGTTCATAGAAGCCGATACTTGCTCGGTTCCCGCAGCAGATTGCTGCGTAATCGCGGAAATATTTTGAATCGCTCCGGAAATTTTTCGCGCGCTTTCAAGCATCGCATCGCTTTCCTGGGAGAATACATAGATTTTATCGGTAATGAATTGAACGCTTTCAACAATTTCAGAAAAGACGACTTCGGATTCCTTAATATGCTCGGTTTGCAGCTTGACGACCTCTTCGTTAGTCTTCATATTTCGGATGGCTTGCTTGATGCCTTCGTCAATGCTCTTCACTAAATTAAATACTTCTTTTGTTGAGGCGCTTGATTCCTCGGCCAGCTTGCGAACCTCCTGCGCAACAACAGCAAAGCCTCTGCCGTGCTCGCCTGCTCTTGCGGCTTCAATCGAAGCGTTCAAAGACAAGAGATTCGTTTGTTCTGCTATATCTGAAATCGTTGTTGTAATTGCGCTAATACCTTGTGCTTTGCGGGCAAGATCCTCAATTGTAGCAGATACTTTCTCCGTAGCCTCAACGTTGCGGCGCATGCCATCTGCTTGTACATCAAGAGCTTTCATGCCTTTGTCAACAAGCTGAAGTGTCTGTTCAGAGCGAGTGTTCATCTCTTTGGTAGAAGTGGCATAGTCGGAAACCTTATCTTCAATCTCGGTAATGGACTCGCTCATGTCCGATACATCCTCGGAAATTTCATTTGCGCCGGTTGCAAGCTCGTTGGCAGACGCTGCCACCTGCTGCAAGGCGATTTGGATATTATTACTTTTGTCAAATATGCTGTGGCTCGTATCGGATACGTGACGGATAATGTTGAACGTTTCCGTAAGGATTTCGCGAAGCTTATCAATCATGCTATTAAAGGAATGTCCCAGCTCACCTAATGCGGAAGAGGAGTTGGTGTCAATTTTTTGGGTGAAGTCACCCTTGGATATGCGTAATGCGGTTCCTTTAATCTCGTCGAAGGAATTATTAATGGATTTTTCAATAAAAGAAACGAACGGGAGCGTAGCGACTGCCATAATGATCGTAACGAATATGCCAGCAATAATCGAGCCGCCAGATACTGATAAAATGAGAAGCATAATGAGGGCAAATACTACTAAATTTAGATAGGAAGTGATCAGCAGCTTATTGCGCACGGAAAGCGAATAGTACCATTGAATCATTATGAAAACGCTCCTTTTATTAGATTATCCATATTATAGCACCCGTTGCGAAATTGGTCTATAATTGTCGATTCATAAAAATAAATAATAATAGTGCACGCAATTGGCTTTTCGGAAAATACCAAATACGTTTTCGGTGTAACAATATTTAGATAATGATACTATAATCGGTAATTGGCATTTATTTTGTTTATTTTTACATTGCATAATTTGTATGGTCCAAAAATCCTATTGAAAAGGAGGGGGAAGGATGAAAAATAGGCTGTTTCGGATATTTTCAATTGAAAAGCAGCTGCTGCGGACTCCAAAGTCTCGTAAGCTTCGGAAGTAGCCCAAAAGTCTGATTTTATTATGTATAATAAAGGAATAACTAAATTAAATTAAGTCAGAATAATTAGAATTTTCTGAAATAAACGGATTCCTATATTGAAAATGATAGAAATGAACTACATAATTTGCGAAGAGTCCTATATGGAGCTCATTCCAAATTAATTCAAAAGGAGGATAAATATTATGATACTGGAATCCACATCGCTCGCTCGTCAAGTAGAGTTTGTGTTTCGACAGCTCGAGGGTGAGCTCACGAATGCAACTGCAGGTACCGTTTTAATTCATGTTCGCAATAACGCGGTGGGGAAGTTTGGAGTTAGGCATCATCCAATCGAGAGCAAAAATGGAAAGTTTGAAAACGTGGATAAGGGATTGACCGCTGCGCAGGTTCAAGCCTTTAAACAAATGGCGATCGAAGCGCTCAAGTATCGCAGCGAATGGACACATGGAGAAATTCTGTATGATTTCTCCGTACGCGCAAGCGCGAATTCGTGGTCAGCAAGCATTTTGTTCGAATCAAACTACAATATGGCCAATTGGAATTCACGCTATTATTCTAAAAAAAATGAGTTGTGGGACTCGCAAGCATAGCTTATGCACCGTCCACCTTCAATCGGACAACTTTTTGCGCGCTTGACATTCAATCTTACACAGGTATAATCGTCTTAAATGCAATGATGGGAATAAGTAAGCTCGATTGATTTGCGTGCAGAGAGCCGGTGGATGCTGCGAACCGGTGCAATCGACGATGCTGAATGGACCCCGGAGCCTATGAACGGAAATTGGCAGCTGCTGCCGAAGATGTTTGTACGGAAGCTCCCCGTTATGGAGCAACAAGGCTTATGGGTTTTAAAGATGCGCTTATTATTAAAAAAAAGCGTACTATAAGCGAATTAGGGTGGCACCACGGTCCCTCGTCCCTTGCGGCGGGGGATTTTTTGCGTTTTTTTAACGCTATGATTCCATAATCAAATCGAAAAAGGGGTAGACGTGGAATGAAAAAGGTACTTTCCGGCATTCAGCCAAGCGGTCAGCTTACACTTGGAAATTATATCGGTGCCATGCAAAACTTCGTTAAGCTTCAGCATACAGAGGAATGTTATTTTATGGTAGTGGATTTGCATGCTATCTCAGTGCCTCAGGACCCCGCAGCGCTTAGGGAGCAAACGGAGGCGGTAGCTGCATTATTTATTGCTGCAGGAATCGATCCGAATAAAGCGAATGTGTTCGTTCAATCCCATGTCCGCGCGCATGCGGAGCTTGGATGGTTGCTGACGACGCTTACGAATATGGGCGAGCTGGAGAGAATGACGCAGTTCAAGGATAAATCGGAAGGCAAAGATTCTGTAGGAGCGGGGTTGTTCTTATACCCGTCACTGATGGCAGCCGATATTTTGATTTACAAAGCTGATCTTGTGCCGGTAGGAGATGACCAGAAGCAGCATTTGGAGCTGACGCGAGACTTGGCGCATCGTTTCAATACAAGATTCGGAAATTATTTTACGATTCCTGAGCTTTATGCTCCGAAAGTAGGCGCAAGAGTTATGTCGCTGGATGATGCAAGCAAAAAAATGAGCAAAAGCAATCCTAATGCAGGCAGCTTTATAGCCTTGCTTGATCCACCGGATGTCATTCGCAAAAAAATAAGCCGAGCGACAACCGATTCGGGTCGGGAAGTCAAATATGATCCGGCTAACAAGCCGGAGATCAGCAATCTGATCAGCATCTACTCTAATTGCGCGAATATGACGATTGAAGAAATCGAGGCTCGCTATGAGGGGCAAGGCTATGGGCCGTTCAAAAAAGAGCTTGCAGAGCATGTTGTCTCAGTAATTGAACCGCTGCAAGCCAGATACAATGAGATTCGGAGCTCAGGCGAGATTCATCAAATCTTAAAGCAGGGCGCTGAGCGTGCTTCCGTCATCGCAGATCGCACGCTTGCCGATGCGAAGGAACTTATGGGCTTCCTTTCTCCTCGCAGCTAAAAATGAAGGCTGACGCTCCTGCGTCAGCCTTGTTTTTTTCTTCTCAAGCGAGCCTTCACGATAAAGCCGGCTCCGATCGTAAAGAGACTCAATAAACCAAATAATAATACGAGCCAGCCATTATAGCTAATGGATACGGCCATTGCGCTCATAAATACGATGGCAAGCACTGAAAAGAACAGGGAAAGCGGTTTGGACACGGTGTTTTCTCTCCTTAATAAATCATCATAAATCATCAATATATTTTTAAAACTTTAGAATAGTTTCCCCAAGGGTGCACATAATAAGCTTGCAAGCTTGCAACAAACATCAAAGTGCAGAGGACGAAAGGAGAAATACATTATGGCAGGAAGAAACAACAGAAGCAATCAACTTGTTGTTCCACAAGCTAACCAAGCAATACAACAATTGAAACTTGAGGCAGCACAAGAGCTGGGCGTGCAAATTCCTCAAGATGGCTACTACGGCAATGTTTCGACTCGTGATGCAGGCTCCCTTGGTGGTTACATTACGAAAAAGCTAGTCCAAATTGCTGAGCAACAGCTTTCTGGCGGTTCCCGTTAATCGTTTCTAATACAATGATGAATTGAAGCCCAGGCTTGCCTTGGGCTTCTTTACTATTGTAAGCTCTATTTTATCACAGGGATAATTAGATGGCGCCTTATTATTGTATCCAAAAAAAGAAAGTCCTCCTTATTGCTTTGAAGGCACTGAAATAGTACGAAACAGATAAGGATAGGATGCTGGTTAAACGACTTCATCACTTAGTATAAACCTAAGCGAATTCTGAAGATCGCAAAATAAGAACAAAGTATATAAAGCTCAAAATACGACACCCTGTACCGGTTTTTCAGTACAGGGTGGTATTGTTCATTCTAGCCTTTCCTTTGTTTCAAGAAAACATAAGTTCTTCAGCTTCCTCTTTTGCAGCTAAGGGCTCTCAGGCGTACATGTCAATAAGTATCTATTCGCAATCGTTTCATTAACCGTTCGTCGCTTAGCCAGCCAACATAGGAGCCGATGGTTTCATAGCTTTTGTTCATCAGCAATACCCCGACGAATGGATATTGCTTGCGGTGACGATACCGAACGTCGCACCATCTTACCTCATAGCCCCATTGATGCTCACGGACATCTGCGCAAGCGAAGCTCGTGAAATACAAAAAGGAGCGTATGGCTGGATCGTTCTTGGATTTTGCGACTGCGGGATGCTCCGAGCATTGCACGCGGTCAAGCCATAGCAAGGTGTCATTTCGCAGATTGCCAATGACGAAGCTGCCATTTTTCACTTGCTTGACGACGTTCCATATCGTGAGCGATATGGTCGGAATCGCGATATAGACATCACCTTCCTGATGCTCGGCATCGAGCGATTTCATTTTTTGTACCGTGCTCTTGGCTGTGATCGTTCGCCATACAAAATAGACGGCTAGAAATAAGTACATAAGCGGAAATAAAAATGCAGGATTTACGAACCCGCCAGCCCAAAGTAAAATGGCAATGACATGTATTGTGAAGATGATCGGATCAAAAATATGGATAATGTTCCATGAGATCCATTTATCTGTAAAAGGACGCATCGCCTGCGTGCCATACGTATTGAACAAATCGGTAAAAACATGAACGCAAACGGCAAGAAGTACCCAACCTCCAATATGAAGCCATGGCAGGCTGCCGCCGTAAAATAATTGAAGAATGCCGGTGATCAGAATCGTCCATATGGCGATTGCGGGCAAGGAATGTGAAATGCCGCGATGGTTGCGAATATATACGGCATTTCCTTTTAATCGAAGAAGACCGTCCAGATCCGGCGCTTGCGAACCGATTACCGTGCCGAGCAGGACGGCTGTCTGAATCGATTGATCTGCAGCAACTACAGGATCGATGGCCGCGAGTCCGGCGAGTCCGATTCCCATAACAAGATGTGTGCCTGTATCCATGTTGAGTCCTCCCAATCAGATGATTAGGAGTAGTATCGACGGAGCGGGGGAACTTTATCAATGAAAGCAAAAGGAGACTGAAGGCAATGTTTATTTGTTTTGCAGAATACCGTATTTCGGAGGAATGGCGGGAGCAGTATCTTGTATATACGAGCCGGCTGCTTGAAGAAGGCCATGAGGTGCATTTATATGAAGGAACAGATCAGCCTGGCCTTTTCGTGGAGGTATGGAATGCATCAAACGAGGAGCAAGCGGAACAAATCAAAAAAGAACGCTGCAATGAGCGTTCCCCTTGGTTCCGAGTATCGGAGTGGATTGTTGGCGGACCTGCGAAGATGCATGTGTGGACCTTTAAGCCGGCACATCCGATCAACGGCGCGGCAGCTTCGGATTAGCGGCTGGAATTTACAGTGCCAATCGTAGCCATGCCGAGCGGAGTGGAAGAGCTTACTACGCTGCCTTGGAATGGATATTCGTAAGCGATTGGCTCATCGAAAGTGACATAATCCAAATTAAGCGTCAAAAGTAAGTAACGCATACCGGTTGTCGGATCGCTGATGATGATGTGATCGCGTCCGGCAGCCTCGATGATTCCTTTGAAAATCTTGGCGTTCCACTCGCGATTGTTCTCGTATGTCATATAGAAGGTAGCCATTTTGCCGCGGTTTAAGCGTAAAATGTTCTCAACATAAGACTCCTCAACTGCAGGAAGCGTGACGATGTTGCCGCCTGATGGCGTAACAAATGAGCCGCTAGGGATGGAGGTTGGGGGCACTTGCTGCATCGTCATTTGCTGCATAGGCATTTGCTGCATAGGCAATTGTTGCATGGGCATTTGCTGCATCGGCATAGCAGCCGGGAACGTCGTAGCCTGACCGCCCATTGATTGTGGATAATTGCCATACCCTCCGTAGCCATACCCATGAATAGGTGCTGCATTTGCTGGACTTACCTGATTTTTGTTGCCGTAACCGTTAGACATGTTGAAACTCCTCGCTTTCACACATTAGAAATAGAATTTAATAGACGGAAGGGCAGTCTGCTTGTGTAGGAACAAAGAAGCAATGCGCCTTAAATCTTCCGCTATTTCCTTGGTCGTACCATGTATTAGGGCAGTTGCCTGCTGGACGGAAAAACCAAAGCGCATTGGAAGCCGGGTGTTGACGCTCCCCGTTGATAACCCGCTTTGCCAATCGAATTTCTTTATCGCGTGCACTTTGGTAAAAGTAGCCTTTAACCGTTGCCTCGAAGCCGCCTGGCTTTTGAAATACCATGTCTGGTATGGAGCGAATGTTTCTAAAGTCCAAGCAATTTCCACGTACGCGGTTTACGCCGACATTGCCAACCATGAGCATTCCGAGCTCACCTTCCCCTTCAGCTTCAGCGCGCATGAGCCTGGCGAGCATCTTCGTATTCTCGGAGTTCGTTTTAATGACTGCCATAGACTTGATGGTTCACTTCCTTTCGCATACTTTAGAAAGGTTTGATGCCTGGATCGGCATAGGCATCAAACTACATAGTTATAGTATTGAGCACCCGGCAAATTGGTTACTAAATGATTTGTCACAATTAACGTGGCAAAATGATGAACATAGCCGTCGAACATTGTCATTGCATTCTTTTTTCGGTATGATTAAAAACGATTCATCAATGAATGATAGACGCTACTCGCGTCTTGTCGCATAACTCGGGAGGCTCGCTTCGTGCTGAAAGACTTAATTGCATTGACAAAACCGCGGCTACTTCGACTTAATGTGTTTGCTGCACTAGGTGGTTTCTTGGTTGCTTCTAAATGGGATATTGATATCCTATTGCTCATATGGGCGCTAGTCGGTTCAACCTTGACGATAGCGTCGGCCACCGTCATAAATAATTATTGGGATCGGGAACTCGATCTAAAGATGGAGCGTACGAAGGATCGCGCGCTGCCGACCGGTCGCATGCAGCCAGGAACGGTATTGATTTATGGTATTATTTTAGGAATCGCTGGACTGCTTATCTTGTTTGTACTTGTTAACCCGCTATCGGGCTGGCTTGGGCTGCTGGGATGGTTCGTATACATCGTCATTTATACGATGTGGCTAAAGCGGACGTCCACGTGGAGCACATCAGTAGGTGGAATCTCAGGGGCGATGCCGCCGGTTATTGGATACTGCGCGGTTACAAATGAGGTTGATGCGGGTGCTTGGATATTGTTTGCTTTGCTGTTCCTCTGGCAGCCTGCTCATTTCTGGTCGCTTGCCATTCGCAGAGTAGAGGAGTATCGTGCTGCAGGCTTTCCTTTGCTGCCTGTTGTGAAAGGAATCAAACGGACTAAGCTGCAAATGATCCCTTATATTTTGCTGCTGCTGCCAACGGGTATTTTGTTTTACACGTATGGGTATGTAGGCATTTATTTCTTAATAATATCCATTCTTGGAGGTGCGGTATGGCTCGTCCATACGCTGCGCGGAACTGGTGCCAAAGACACGGAAAAATGGGCAAAAACAAACTTTCTTATTTCAGTTAATTACTTAATGATCATATTTTTAGCTATGATTCTAAATACGACGGGATCATAATCATTGCTTTAAGGAGTGACGGGCGTGGATTTTGTGAAGAAGCATAGCTTCAAGATAGCCGTTCTTGCGCTATGTGCAGCCATGGGCATTTATTTATTTATAACATACGGCATGCCGGAGAAGGAGACGCTTCCGATCGAGAAGGCTGCTCCGGCTTTCGAGCTGTCGGATCTAGATGGCAACGAGGTAACGCTCGCATCCACTAACGGCAAGGCGCGCATCGTATACTTCTACTTTGCCAATTGCCCGGATGTATGTCCGCCTACTACCTTCCTGCTGTCGCAAGTACAGGATCAGCTTGAAGCTGAAGGCAAGCTCGGCACGAAGGCTGAGCTCATTTCGATTACGTTCGATCCGGTTCGCGATACGTCTGAAGTTATTCGGGACTTTGCGGAGCGTCATTTTGCAGACTTGAACGGCTGGCGGTTCCTCCGCGGCGATGAAGCAAAAACGATGCAGCTTGCAAAAGACTTCGGTTTAGGCGTAATCAAAAACGAAGACGGCTCTTTTACTCATATGAATGTGATTACCATTGTTGATAAAGAAGGACAAATACGCAAATGGATCAATGGCAGCAAAGAGGAATTAACGGCTGACCAGATCGTTGCGGAATTGAACAAGATTCTTTAAAACTCATCTTTGCTCCAAATGGAAGCGGGACTCTGCGCAGGGTACAGAATATGCGCATCGAGGCCCGCTTTTTCTAATTGCTCGATTAAATATTCCTCAGGCGTATGCTCGACTCCGGAATAGCCTCTGCGGGTGTAAATATGCTCGGCATCGGGAAAAACGTCGCGCAGCAGGAACCGAATCCGCTTGCCGGATGAATCGTTGTCGGTAAAGATATAAGCCTGATCATACCCAACCTGTTTGCGAAGCTTGTCCAGCTGCTCAGCGCCTGGCGTACCGAAGGTGCAATAAATCGGAACATCAGGATGGAGGACGCGCTTAAGGCGCGATTTATCATTTTTTCCTTCTACAATTATGGCGATACTCATCGAAGTCACCTCGGGAAAGTGAATAATGGTGGAGAGATTCTGCCTACGGATAGTTTACCACCGATTATACATTTTACCGATAGCTAATTGCATGAAGACCAAATAGTAAAAGCCTGCGCGGGGGGCAGGCTTTTTTCTCATATGCTAATACATACAGGTGCACGCAATGATTACGAGCAAGATAAACAATACGAGAATGATGCCAAGATTCGATAAGCCATTGTTTCCACCACCACGATTTTCGGAACTTACATGTCCAGACATTTATGGAGTCCCCCTTTTCCTTTACGTAAGATCTTCGTCGTCGATGACCATATGCAGCTAATGTCCTTTTTTCGACTGGTCATTTGCCATAATGCATCATATGTACCTACGAGAGATTAGCCCTGTGCATATACCTAGGCCTACGAAAAATGGGTGCGGGAGGAAAGCGTGCGCGAGATATGAAACGGGAGTACGGCCACAGCGATCATTAATGCAATAAAAGCAATATAATAAGGCGAAATGTAGTCGCGGACTTGTCCCGCAGCCATCGGTCCAATAAATGCGCCAACGGAAAATGCGATGGATAGCACGGAAAACGTACGCCCGTAGCGGGCTCCGCCGCTAAGCTCAATTAGAAGTGTTGACAGTGCCGGTAAAATGACCCCTTTGGCCATCCCGACAAAAAGGAGCATCACAGTGAGAGGGGCCGGCGTATCAAAGGCGATGCCAAAATAGATTATCGCTAGAATAAGGGAGCCCCATAAGGTTCGCTGATAGGCGGATACCCGGTTTAAAAAAAGCATGCTTAGCGTAACGAGAGCCCCGATGCTGACTACTGAGAACAAGAGTCCAGTCGTCATCATGGCTTCCTGTGATTTGGCGAGCAGCGGAAGCTCAAACGAGAGTATGCCTTGCGCGCAGCTCAGAGCAACGGGAAGCAAGTAGACAAGCCATGAAATAGGCGTAGCTTTCTCAAGCGGCAGCTTTTCTTTTTTTGCCTGGCTCGCTGCTTTACCCGCTGGCTCGACTTGCGCCCGAACATCTTTTATAAAGAAGAGAGCGCAAATGGATGTCACGATCAGCACCCATCCAAGCATCGTAAATGCGGTCGTAAATCCGATTTTGGCAACGAGGTAGGCACCTGCCGCAGGCGATACGACGGATGCAAGCGTATGAACGAGCCCATTGCCTGCCATGAGCTTTCCTTGCTCTGTTCGGTCGCTCGTTATTCTAGCTAGCAGCGAGAGGCAAGCTGGCGACAGAAAGGCTAATACAAAGCCGCTTATGGAGCGAAGGATCAGCAATTGCCAGGGGTTCGTCACATGCGACTGGAAGAGGAGCACGACACCTGCAGCCATGAGGCTGAACACAATAAAAAACCTGCTGCCATAACGGTCAACGCCGAAGCCCGCGATAAGATTGCCGGGCAAATGCGTAATGGAATACATGCCCATCATAAGTCCGATAAAGGAAGGCGCTGCGCCTAAAGAAATGGCAAAAGGCGTTAAAATCGGGTATTGCGCATGCAGATCGAAAAAGGCGACAAACAAAAATAAATAAAGCCAAACAGCGGTTTTCACAGGGCTGCCCTCCTTGCCGAATACACTCTTATATACTTGTACGTTTAATTGGGACAGGATATGTCTGGATAAAAAGGAAGCGAGCGTTTACGCCCTAAATTTCGTAGGGTATAATATTTTGTAATGGCATTTTGTACGAGGTATAATGGAGGGGATCAGGTTTGGAGTTTTTGAATTTTTCGACATATGATTTGGATACTTGGACAGCGTTTTTCAAAGAGCATTGGCTAATGCTTGTCATTGCGCTTATCGTACTGCTCATTATTGTCAGAATCGTAAAAACCGTTTTGAAATGGGCGATCGTCGCGGCAATCGTGCTAGGTATTGTCGTGTATAGCGGCTATAGCATGGATGATCTGAAGGCGATTGGCACAACAGCGGTAGACACGATGAAGCAGGAAGCGGTTAATGCCATGGTAGGCGAGGCAAAGGATGCGACCTTCGTGACTAACCCTGACGGTACCTTTACGGTAAAAACCAAAAATGTAGAGCTTTCCGGGGAGGCTGGCGCTTCTGAGGTTTCCGTATCATTTCGCGGGACCGAGCTTGGCAAGCTGGATATAAGCAGTGCGATACAAGCCTTCATTGACCAAGCGAAGCAGAACGGGTAATGCTAATGACCAGTTGGGTTCAATTATTTAGAGAGCCGGAGCCTATTGCCATTATCGTTCTTGTGCTGCTGCTTGGCTCTCTTGTACAAGGGCTCAGGAGAGGCGCATCGGGTTCCGCGAGGCGCCTTTTCTTTTTTGTATGGGAAGGCGTTGTTTTGGTCGCTTGTTTGGTGCTGGCAGCACAGCTTACAAATGTTTTATCTCCCGTCATCGCAAAATGGCTAATTGAACGCGTGAAGGTTCCGCAGCATGAGCTTAGCGGCTTGGAACAAGCGTGGTTCACTTTGCTGACGAGCTTGCGGGATTTTGGACTGCTGCGCTATGGCGTCTTGTTTCTGCTCGGGTATTTGCTGCTGCGCACATTGGCGGCATTTCTGGAGCCATTAGTTGCGCGCGGCGTAGAGATTATATTGCGCAGCGACAGAGAAGAGCAGGTTGCCGGCTCGCGGGGCAAGAGAAGCGCAAGCCGTGCTGCAGGCGCAATAATCGGGGCTGCGCACGGTGCAGGACGTTCATTCATTTTTGTTGCTCTGTTATTCGTTTATGTATCTCTTATTCCAAACGGCTGGTATGTCGACAAAATATCCGAATCGCAGATCTACAATAAAGCGGCCGCATGGCTGAGTCCGGTTGCGGGCGAGGTGCTGGCTGGTCAAGGACCCGTGCTTACCAAAGCGGTAGAAGCGCAGTTCCAGCAAATTTTACAACGAAAATATGAAATTATTGATTATGCCATTCCTGCCGAGATCGAGCAGGCCGCCCTTTACGTGACGAAGGATGCGGAATCGAAGGAAGATAAGGCGCGCAGCCTCTACGAGTGGCTAGGCACAAGAATTGCGTACGATTATGACAAAGCCCGAAATTATGAGGAACAGGGCATTTGGAAGGAACAAACTCCGCCCGAGACATTTGATACGCGCAAAGGCGTATGTATAGATATAGCTCGTTTGTATGCGGTAATGGCTAGGTCAGCTGGTCTAGAGGTGCGAGTGGTAACGGGTATGGGCGCTGACGGCAGAGGCGGCTTTGGTCCGCATGCTTGGAATGAAGTGCAAATTGGTGATGGCGACGGAGGCTGGATTCCGCTGGATGCCACCTGGGCAAGCGCAGGAGACTGGTTTAATCCGCCGTCATTTGATGATACTCATATTCGAGATGCTTAGCCAGGCCAAAAGGTTAATTTTATTTAATGGATATGAGGTGATTCAACGTGCAAGATGATCCGCAAAAGCGGGAGATTATAAATCGGCGTCATTTTTCGTTTCGATTGAACTTATTTTTCTTTGTAACATTCGCATTGTTCAGCGTTTTAATTGTTCGGCTCGCGATCTTGCAGTTCGTAGAGGGTCCTACGCTTAGCGCGGAGGGTCTTCGCAAAGCTACGCGGAGTGACAAGATTCCACCGATTCGCGGCAATATTTACGATTCTACGGGCTATCCAATCGCTTATTCAACCTCAACCCAATCCTTGTATTTCAGCATTCAGCCTGAGCCTAAGCTGGAGGATGCCAAACAAAATGCGCGGGATATGGCTGCTAAATTGATAAAGGTATTCTCCGAATTCGGAGATCCTGAAAAGGCAATGACGGTGGATGATATTATCCGTCAAATGGACCTTGATTTTAGACGGAACAACATTTCAACGCCAAGGCGCATAAAATCCGGCTTGACGAATGACGAGATCGCTTATTTCATGGAAAACCGCACCGCGTTTAAAGGCATCGACATCATGGAGGAAAGCGTTCGGAATTATGACACGGACACGATTGCCGTGCAGCTCGTCGGTTATCTGAAGAAATATAAAGGCGTCAGGGAAACGCTTGATTTCTACAAGGAAAAAACGACGGAAGAGGATGAGACTCTTCAGTATTTAGAAGAAGAGGATGTGGGCATGGACGGCCTTGAGTTTATGTATCAAGACGTTCTGCGCGGGAAAAATGGCTTGAAGACGTACCCGGTCAACAATGCTGAGCGCATTATAGGCCCTATGCAAATTACGACTCCTGAAAAGGGCTCCGACATTTATTTAACCATTAATAAAAACGTGCAATTAAAGACAGAGACTGCCATTATGGATCAGCTGAAAAAAATAACGAAATCAACGAACAAATATGAACGCGCCGAATATGCACAAACGGGATTTGCTGTAGCGATGGAAGTCGATACGGGAAAAGTCGTGGCGATGGCGAGCATGCCGGACTATAATCCGAATATTTGGGCGGGTGGAAGCATTAGTCCAGCGGATTATGATAACTTCTCAAACATATTGTCTAACGGGACGATCCGTACCGTTTATGGAAAGTACTCGGAGAAGGAACGCAGAGAGCATCCTTCTTCAATCGTACCGCTTGGCTCTACTATGAAGCCTCTTTCGGTACTTATCGGCTTGAATGAGAAGCTGTTTACGACAACCGAGCAGTTTCATGATACAGGGGTGTTCACGTTCGGTAAATCGGGCTATGAGCGCAAAATTAAAAACTCGCAAAATAAAGTATACGGCTACATCGATGGTGCGGAAGCGATTGAGCATTCTTCCAATCCATTTATGGCATCAATGGTTGGCAATAAGCTTTACTCGCGAGGCACCGTGAACGGCAAGAGCAGTGTTGAGATTTGGGATGATTACATGAAGCAGTTCGGACTTGGCGTGCTTACAGGCAGCGGCCTTCCGAACGAATTGAAGGGCGTTATCGATTATTTTGATTCTGCTAAGAGGTTTAGTACTCAATCTGCGCTTATTTTTGCCTCATTCGGTCAACAAGGCCGTTATACGACGCTGCAGCTTGCCCAATATACAGCGATGCTTGCCAATCACGGCAAACGGATGAAGCCGCAATTTGTTAATCAAATAAAGGACTCAGACGGGAATGTCGTTCAAGGCTATACGTCTGAAATTTTGAATGAGGTAAATTACCCCGACAAATATTGGAAAGAGATTGAAGCAGGCATGTCCAAGGTTAGCTCGCAAGGCTTCGAAGGCGTAGATTACAGCTATATGCGGAAGACAGGTACATCGGAGCAGGATGTAGCTAAGCGTACGGCTGAGAATGCGGTTTTTATTGCCTTTGCACCTGCGGATAAACCTAAGCTTGCGGTTGCGGTCGTTGTGCCGGACGGCGGCTTCGGCGGCTATGGAGCTTCGCCAATCGCGCGTAAAATTTTTGATGCCTATGACGAGGAAATTGGTTTATATGGCGTGCCTAAGAAAAAGGCAAATGACAATGCAAATGCTAATGCAAATGCTAATGGTACAGGAACAAATGAAAACGTGGCAAACGGAGAGAATGCCGGCAATGCCGGAACAGGCGCGAATGAATAATGAATCGCTTTAAGCAGGCTGGAGCATAAGCTCCAGTTTTTTTATATTTGTAAATGCGGGTATTTTTTAAAATAAAAGTTGCACTAGAGAAACATTTTTGTGTATTATAAACAAAGAGGCAGAAGGCAAACTAATTTCATAAGGGCTAACTAATGAGCATATAAAAAATGACAAGGAAGCAGGAGGTTTTATTTATGCGTAAAACGTACAAGGCAAATTCAGCTCTTCGCAGATTCATTATGACCATTATATTTTTGGCGGTAACGGCAATTGCAACATCAGCCTGCGGTCAGCAGCAATCGACATCTGAGGGCGGCGGCAAGCTAAACATTACAGCGACTACGGGAATGATTGCGGATGTTGCCCAGCAGGTAGGCGGCGAGTTTGTCGAAGTAAGCGGCTTAATGGGAGCGGGAATCGATCCCCACTTGTACAAAGCGTCTCAAGGCGATGTGAAGAAGCTGGATGATGCGGACATCATCTTTTATAACGGATTGCATTTAGAGGGCAAAATGGCTGAGATGTTCGAATCGCTGGAGAAACGCAAGCCTACGGTTGCTGTATCCAAGTATTTGACGGAGGAACAGCTGCACGCTGCCCCGGGACAAGGAGCAGGCATGCATGACCCGCATATCTGGTTTAATGTAAAGCTTTGGATTTCTGCAGCGGAAGTCATTCGCGATACATTGGCGGAGAAGGATGCTTCCAACGCAGATTACTACAAAGAGCGTGCAGCGACCTACATCAAACAGCTCGAAGAGCTGGATAGCTATGCGAAGGAGCAAATCGCCTTAATTCCTGAAGCGAGTCGCATATTAGTAACGGCTCACGATGCTTTTGGGTATTTTGGCGAAGCATACGGGTTAACTGTCACGGGTTTGCAAGGGATGAATACGATGTCTGAATACGGATCGAAGGATGTCAGCAAGCTGCGCGACTACTTGGTCGAGAAAAAAATCAAAGCTGTCTTTATTGAATCCAGCGTTCCCAAAAAATCGATTGAAAGTGTCATTGAAGGAGCGCGTCAATTAGGCCATGAGGTGAATATTGGCGGAGAGCTCTTCTCCGACGCAATGGGTGATGCGGGTACGGAGGAAGGAACGTATATCGGAATGGTGAAGCACAACGTCGATACGATTGTAGCCGCCTTGAAATAGCAAACAATGAGCAATGAAAGCGAGTGATAATGATGAGCCAAACTTATACAGCAGTGAAGACTCAGCCTAATAAGACGACGATAGCACCGCTTGCCATCAAGGGATTAAGCGTAGCGTATCAGAAGAAGCCGGTGCTTCGCAATGTTTCCTTTGAAGTAAGCGAAGGCGAGCTTGTCGGTGTAATCGGACCGAATGGAGCCGGAAAATCGACGCTGATGAAGGCGGCGCTTGGTCTTATTCCGAGCATCGGCGGTGAAGTGCTAGTCTACGGAAAGCCTTATAAGCAGCAGCGGAAAATAATCGGTTATGTGCCGCAGCGCGAATCGGTTGATTGGGATTTCCCGACGAATGCGCTTGATGTCGTGCTAATGGGCCGTTATGGTCATTTGGGCTGGTTTCGCCGTCCTGGCGCGAAGGATAAGGCGTTAGCGATGGAGAGCCTGAGCAAGGTCGGAATGGCGGATTATGCAGGCAGGCAAATCAGCCAGCTGTCAGGCGGACAGCAGCAGCGCGTGTTCCTGGCGCGCGCGCTGGCGCAGGATGCGAAGCTGTATTTTATGGATGAGCCCTTCGCGGGCGTTGACGCCGCAACGGAGAAAGCGATTATTACCCTTCTTCAGGAGCTGAAGCTGCAGGGGAAAACCGTTATAGTCGTGCATCATGATCTTGCGACCGTACAGGATTATTTCGACTCTGTTCTTCTGCTTAATGTGGAGCTTCAAGCCTATGGTCCGACGGAGCAAACCTTTACACAAGAAAAATTACAGCGCACATACGGCGGGAGACTCGCCTTTCTTGATCGCAGCCTTCAGCCTCCGTCTTATCATGGCGGAAAGGGTGAGTGAGCTATGGATAAAATATGGTCAATGCTGGCTGATCCGAACATGCAGTGGATCTTTCTTGGCTGCACGATGCTTGGGCTAAGCAGCGGAGTAATCGGATGCTTCTCTTATTTGCGCAAGCAAAGCTTGATGGGCGATACGCTCGCTCATGCAGCTCTGCCCGGAATATGTATCGCTTTTATGCTTACGGGAATCAAATCGATAGGTATATTTTTGATTGGTGCGGGTATTGCCGGCATAGTCGCAACGTTCGGCATCGGGTATGTAACGAGAAATTCCAAGCTTAAGCAGGATGCGGCAATGGGCATCGTGCTGTCAGGTTTTTTTGGACTCGGAATTGTGCTTCTTACATTAATTCAGCATGGCAATTACGGCAATCAAGCAGGGTTGGATAAGTTTCTGTTCGGCCAGGCGGCATCGATGATCGCCTCGGACGTTATCACGATGACAGTTGTCTGCGTGTCGCTTATTACGATATGCACCCTGCTCTTTAAACAATTTAAAATCATTTCCTTTGATCCGGGCTTTGCCAGAGGCATCGGCTATCCGGTAGCTTTTCTCGAGCAATTGCTTATGTTTCTTATTGTAGTAGCTGTCGTTGCCGGCATACAGGCGGTAGGAGTCGTGCTCGTAGCGGCGCTCCTTATCACGCCTGCCGTATCTGCGAGATATTGGACGGACCGACTAGGGCTTATGGTCGTATTGTCAGGCTTGTTCGGAGCTGTCAGCGGAGCAGCAGGTACATGGATTAGTGCATCTGTATCCAATTTGCCGACCGGGCCCGTAACGGTTCTAGCAGCTACGCTGCTCTTCTGTTTTTCGATTCTGTTCGGCCCTCAGCGCGGCTTGATTGCCAAGCGGCTGCTGCGCCAAAAAGTAAAGCAGCGCTTTATAAGAGAAAACGAGCTGCATCTTGAGAGCGGCGTGAAGAAGGAGGCTGCCCTATGAGCGACTTTTGGATTTTGCTGACGGGGGCGCTCGTTGCTAGCTGCTGCGGCGTTCTAGGCGTATTTCTTGTGCTTCGCAAAATGGCGATGATAGGCGATGCGATTAGCCACTCTGTCATGCCGGGTATCGTTATCGCATTTTTGCTAAGCGGCTCTCGCGATTCGCTCCTTATGATGTTCGCTGCACTCTTATGCGGGTTGCTGACCACATTTCTCATTCAAATGTTCCAGCAAAGCGGCATTCAATCGGATGCGTCAATCGGAGTAGTATTTACGTCTTTATTCGCTATTGGGGTCGTACTCGTCAGTTTATATGCGCGTCAGGTGCATTTGGACCAGGATGCCATTTTGTACGGTGAAATTGCTTATGTGCACTGGAATATTTGGGAGCTAGGCGGCATCAGTATGGGGCCGAAGGCCGTGTGGCTGCTAGGAGTAACCCTCTTTGTCATCGTGACGGTAATCGCATTATTTTACAAGCAATTCAAGCTATGTGCATTCGATCCGGCGCTTGCAGCAGCAATCGGCATTCCTGTAGCTGTTTTTCATTATTTGCTGATGGGCCTCGTCTCGATGGCAACGGTCAGCTCCTTTGAGAGTGTAGGTGCTATTCTTGTCGTAGGCTTGCTGATCATACCGGCCTCCACTGCTTATTTGCTTACGGATCGCCTTGGAATCATGATCGCACTGAGCGTAGCTGTTGGCGTAGCTAGTTCGTTTATCGGTTACGGGGCTGCCGTCATGCTGGACGCATCGATAGCGGGCTGCATGGTATGCGCGGCAGCGCTGCTGTTTGTCATTGCATTTCTATTCTCGCCTTCGCAGGGCGTTATTATCAAGAAGCTGCGCATGAGAAGACTAGCCTAATCGTAGAGGGATAAATGGACGGTATATAGTGAAAAGCATCCGATTATGGGATGCTTTTTTTTGTATAAATCGAGCGTTATACAGGTAGTATGCCTTTGCAATTTAGCGGAGCCTGCTCCTTTTTTATTGATTTCCTCCTAAAAATGATTAATATCTGCAACTTTTATCCAGTAAGAAACGTTCTATATTTGTTACATATTAGGAGATAATAAAGGAGAGAGGAAATCTAAAATGAAAGCATTGTCTAAATTTGTTTTGCCGTTTGTAATCATTGCTATTATTTTATCAGGCTGCAGCTTCGGAGGAGACGGTAAGGGAGCAGATAATAATCAGCCATCGACTCTGAAAGTTATGTATTACGATGAAAGTGCTTTTTTCCAGGAATACGGCATGGTGTTCTCCGCTTTGCACCCAAATGTTGAAATTGAAGTTATATCTACTCAAAGTATGTATACAGGTGATATGAAGGACTATGAAGCTGTACTGGACAAGCTGATTGAAGAGAAGCAGCCTGATATCCTTATGCTGAATCCAGAACAGTACAAGAAGATGGCGCAGGATAACAAGCTTTATGATCTTGATGCTGTGATGGAGAAAGAGAAATACGACACTGAAGGACTCATCCCAGGCATGCTTGATTATTTGAGAGAAGAGGGCGGCGGCAAGCTGTACGCTATTTCTCCGAATTTTTATAGCCAGGTTTTATTCTATAACAAGGATTTGTTTGAGAAATACCAGATAGAGCTCCCAACCGATCGAATGAGCTGGGATGCTGTTCTGCAGCTTGCCCGCCGCTTTCCGACAGATGGGGAACCTAAGGATCGGATCTATGGTTTGAAAATGGGCTATAACGAGGAGCTATTCGACGTAGCAAGCATGTTTGCTTCTTCCGAAGGCGTTAATTTTGTGAATGCGGCGCAAAAGCAGATGACGATTAATACAGATTCATGGAAGCATGCGCTCCAGACTGCACTAGATGCGATCGATTCGAAGGCACTCTATTTTGAAAGCATGAATAATCAAGAATCAAACATGGGGCAATCGTATGAGGATTATTTGCTAAGGGATCCTTTCTTATCCGGGCGCTTGGCAATGGCAATTGGAGATAACAATTTTATCTCTCAAATTAAGCAAGCAAGCAGCAATGAAAAGGTTAAGGATAAAATTATTAAAAATTGGGATTTGGTTACCGTTCCTGTCGGACAACAAAATCCGGATCAATCCAGTATGATGTCGTTTCATAATTTGTTTGCAATAAAAGCGGATTCCCCGAACAAGGAAACGGCATGGGAATTCCTTAGCTATGTGACTAGTGAGGATTACGCTAGGGTAAAAACGAAGTCCAATAACTATGGCGGCATGCCGGTTCGAACGAAATTTATAACAGATCCTGAAGGACGAAATTACGCGGCATTTTATAATTTGAAGCCAAGCAATAACAATAGTTATCGAGATTTTGACAAGCTGCCTCAAAGCTTCTTTGGAGAGTTTAGAATGGCTGCCCAGAAAGAGCTTCAGAAGGTGAAGGATGACAAGCAGACGGTTGAGGAAGCGCTTGGCATTTTGCAGGTAAAAGGTCAGGAGATGCTCCTCAAGGAGGACCCGGTCGTTTCGGAAGAGGCGCCTTCAACTGAAGTGAATACGACCGTTGTCGAGTAAGGAATCGGGTTGAGGATCTAGGGAGCAAGCCTTCGCGTCTATGCGGGGCCTGCTCCTTTTTGTTATGTTCCTATGATGTTTGAAATTGTGGAGCTACTTTCATTTGGAATCTGTCGCAAATGTGCTAAAATAATTTACTAGCTAGGTAAATAAGTGATACGGCTTTTACGAGGAGGCACAATATTGGGAGATTACAAATTGCTTGCGCTCGACATGGACGGGACGCTGCTGAATGAGCAAAGTGAAATTAGCGTTGAAAACGCGGAGTGGATTCAAAAAGCACTTGATGCAGGAGTTATTGTCACCTTCTCAACCGGACGGGGCTTTCGCAGCGCGCTGCCTTATGCAGAGCAGCTGAAGCTGGAGACGCCTATGATTACGGTAAACGGCAGTGAAATATGGCATCGTCCACATGTGCTGCATAAGCGCACGCATCTCAGCGCTGTCTATGTGCAGAGGCTGCATGAGCTAGCGCTTTCGCATGGCGAGCCGTGGTTCTGGGCATATACGGCCGATGATATTTTTAATAAGGAAAAATGGATTAGCCCCGCCGTTGATTATGCGTCGCATCATTGGCTGAAGTTTGGCTACTACACGGAGGATGACAGCATCAGAGAGAAGCTGCTTGCCGAAGTGCAAAGCTGGGGAGCGCTTGAGATTACGAATTCCTCGCCTCATAATTTGGAGCTTAATCCACTTGGCATCTCAAAGGCAAGCGCGCTTCAAGAGCTATGCGGCCTGCTCAATATCGAAATGTCGCAGGTTATTGCTGTTGGCGACAGCTTAAATGATATTGCCGCTATTCGTGAGGCAGGTCTAGGCGTGGCAATGGGCAATGCCCAGGAGGCTGTGAAGGAAGCGGCTGACTTTATTACATTTACGAACAACGAGCATGGCGTAGCAGAGGTAATCAAGCGGTACCTTTTGAAGGGATGAGGAACGAATGGATATTTTAGGCTGGACATTAGTCATATTGCTGTTTGTTGTAGGGATGGCCGGGGCTATTTATCCAATCCTGCCCGGAGCACTTGCCATATATGGCGCATTTTTTGTTTATGGTTGGTTTTTTACGTTTAGTGAATTTGGCTTTTTGTTTTGGAGTTTTCAGACGATCATTGTTGTTGTGCTGTTTATCGCCGATTATGCCGTCAGCGCCTGGGGCGTCAAACGATTTGGCGGCTCGCGAGCCTCGGTTATCGGCAGTACGATCGGCCTTATCTTTGGACCTTTTATCATTCCTGCGTTTGGTCTCATTATCGGTCCCTTTGTTGGTGCTGTAATTGGAGAAGTTATTATCGGAACAAACTTTAAAAATTCGCTAAAAGTTGGACTTGGATCGGTCGTCGGTTTATTCACGAGCGTTGTTGTGAAGTTTATTTTGCAGCTGGCTATGATCGTGCTGTTTGTGTTGTGGCTTGTTTTCTAATTGGAATGAAATGAAAAGGTGGATAAGACTATGATTAAAGTAACGGTTTGGAATGAATTTTTACATGAGAAGATTCACGATGAAGTGAAGAGCGTCTATCCAGACGGCATTCATCAAGCTTTGGCCAAAGGCGTTGCAAGCGGCGACATTGAAGTTGCTACAGCTACGCTGGAGGAGCCTGAACACGGGCTTACAGAGGAGCGTCTAGCGAATACGGATGTTCTGATTTGGTGGGGACATATGGGGCATGATCAGGTGGATGATGCCATTGTGGAGCGTGTGCAGCAGCGCGTACTTGCGGGCATGGGCTTGATTGTCCTGCATTCCGGTCATTTCTCGAAAATTTTCAAAAAGCTGATGGGTACGGGTTGTGATCTAAAATGGCGTGAAGCAGGCGAGAAGGAGCGTATTTGGGTCGTTAATCCAGCTCACCCGATTGCAGCGGGCTTGCCTGAGTACATCACGATTGAGCATGAGGAAATGTATGGCGAGCACTTCGACATTCCAGCGCCGGATGAGCTTGTATTCGTAAGCTGGTTCGAGGGCGGAGAAGTATTCCGCAGCGGCTGCACATTTAGTCGCGGCCAAGGCAAAATCTTTTATTTCCGTCCGGGGCATGAAACATACCCAACTTACTATAACCCGCAAGTGCTGCAGGTCATTCAGAATGCTGTACGATGGGCAGTACCATCGAACACGGCTGTGCCGGTTCGCGGCAACCACCAGCCGCTTGAGCCCATTGGCAATAAAGGATAGGGAGACTTGGACAGACCATTATGTTAAAAAAAGACTCATTAATTAAAGGCACATTAATACTGGCTGCCGCTGCGCTGATCGTGCGGTTTCTTGGGCTATTCCAGCGTATTCCGCTCGATTATATGCTGGGCCCTGCGGGCCAGGCGGCCTTTAATTCTGCTAACACGATTTATTTATTGCTTCTGACTATCGCTACCGGAGGAATTCCGCTCTCCATTAGCAGAATGATCTCAACACGTTATGCACTCGGCAGGCCCGATGAAGCTAAGCGTATTTACAAAGCGGCATTGATGTTCGGAACCGTAACTGGGCTGCTTCTTGCTACTGCTATGTTTGTCTTTGCACCTGCCTATGAAAGAATATCCAAGGTTCCGGATTCCGTCTTATCCTTGCAGGCTATCGCGCCTGCGCTGCTTTTGTTCCCAATAATCGCGATGATGCGAGGTTATTTTCAAGGCAGACAAATTATGTCCGCAGGCGGCATTTCGCAAATTATGGAGCAAATTTTAAGGCTGATCGGCGGTATCGGGCTGGCGCTGATTGTACTCGGCTGGGGTTGGGGCGATAAGTATGGAGCAGCGGCAATTGCCTTCGGCTCCGTACTCGGAAGTATTGGCGCCTTCTCGGTCATGATGTGGTTTTGGCGTAAGCTGAAGAAGCAGGATCGAGTTGAGCTTGCAAAATCCTCGGCTGCGGGACAGGATAAACTGCAAAGTCCAAGGTCCAACTTGCCTTATCGTACGATTTATAAAGAGATATTCCGTACTTCCATTCCAGCTGTTGTTACGGCAATGACAGTGCAGTTTTTGTACTTTTTTGATACGACGCTGTTTATGCGGCTGACGCAGTCTTTCTATAATGAAGCTTCGGCAACGAGAGTTTTGGCGGATTATACGACGAGGGCGATGGGGATTGCCGGCATACCGCCGATTTTGGCAATTGCGCTTGGGGCATCGATTATCCCAGTCATTTCATCAGCTTTTTCACTTAACAATATGAAGGAAGTGCAACGTCAATCCTCGCTTGTTATGCGGATCGTTTGTTTTACCGGCGTACCGGTTGCTTTGTTGCTGACTGTAGCTTCTTATTCCGTTACGGGCTTGCTCTTTACGAGCCCAGGCGGCAGCGGCACAGTAGCTATGCTTACGGCGGGTGCGATTTTTCAAATTACGATGATGACATCAAATTCGATTTTGTATGGATTAAATCAGCCTAAGTTGCCTATGAACCATACGTTTATCGGATTGGGGCTTAAAGTAGTTTCAAGTATTGCGCTTGCGCCGTTACTTGGCGTATATGGCCTTATTATTGGTTCAACCATTTGCTTTATCGTCATTACTGTGCTTAATATAAGAGCGATCAAGAAGGAAGTTAAGCTGAACGTGCTAGGCAGCAAATGGCTTGCCTATATGGCAGCAATTGCTGTGCCAGCCTTGGCTGGCTGGGGCGCGGAATACGGCGTGCTGGCACTGACGGAGTCATGGGCGAACAAGTTGTCTTATTTGGCAGCGGGAGCAGTGACATCGCTAGTAGTCGGCGGACTTTACGTCATCTTGCTGGCAGCGCTCCGGGTCATTACGCCGGAGGATGTTCGGTCATTCCCTGGGCCGCTGCGGAAGGTACTAAATCTTATTTTAAAACCATTCTATAAAAAAGCGGTTTAAATTTGTTTAAGAGAAAAGGATGCAGCCCGTCAAACGGGCTGCGTCCTTTTTCTGTTTACTGGCAGGTTGGGGAGCAGGCAATAAGCACGTATATGCTCTTACAGCGTAAAAGTAACGTGAGTTTGATGTTTGTAAGAACCTATAGGTGCTTATTGAGCGAAATCGACGTGTGAGTTAGGTCGAAAGCAGGCTGTAAGCACGTATATGCACGCAATAATGGGTTGTTCCAGAAGCGGCAACTGCTGATAGCTGGAACTGTCTATTTTCAATTTTCTGAAAATAACCAAATGATGGATATCGTGCTATATTTATGAATAGTAACAATTTGAAAGGAGTATAGGGATGAATAGGGAAACGATTCTTATGGTAGACGATGAAAAAGAAATTTTAAGCTTGATGGACATTTATTTTAATAATGATGGTTTTACGATGTTGAAGGCGTCTAACGGACTTGAAGCGCTGGAGCAGCTAAAAAATCATAAGGTTGATCTTATTATTTTAGATGTGATGATGCCAGTTATGGATGGTCTAGAGGCCTGCATGAAAATTCGTGAAAAAAATCATATACCAATCATAATGCTTTCTGCTAAAACGCAGGATATCGATAAAATTTCCGGCTTAAGCCTCGGTGCAGACGAATATGTAACTAAACCCTTTAGCCCGCTGGTGCTGCTGGCAAGCGTCAAATCGCATATACGCAGAGCGAAGCAATTTCATGCCAATTCCGTTATTAACGTCAATGAAATAATTAACGATGATCTGATTATCAATATTGCGACGCATACCGTTACTGTCGATCAGGAGGAGATCAAGCTCACTCCTCGCGAATTTGCAATTCTTAAGCTGCTTGCGGTCAATCGGGGCATCGTTTTGAGCATGGATAAAATTTATGAGGAAGCTTGGAACGAGCCGTTTATGGAATCCAAAAACACGGTCATGGTCCACATCCGCAAAATTCGCGAAAAAATTGAAAAGGATACTCAAAATCCGAAGTTTGCAGCAAGCTGTTCCGCACGATTCGCTGGACGTTTATGTATGCTTTTCTAAAAAGTTTAGGACTTATGATTTGCTTCGTCATTGCGGGGCATTTGATCGCTTATGTTCTCATACAATATACATCCTATGACCGAACCTTGGTTTGGATCGTGAATCATATCGGCTCTGCGCCTGTTATTGCGATTGTTGGCTGCTTGCTGTTTCTTGCCTTCTTTTTCTGGACGAGCAGGAATATGATGTTGTATTTAAAAGAAATACGCCAAGGGCTTCAGCAGATGGCAGCCGGAGAGCTTGATCATGTTATTCCGGTCAAAGCCGCTGATGAGCTTGGAGAGATCGCCGGCAGCATCAACATTCTAGGCAAGCAATTCCAGCAATTGCTGCAGGAAGAAAGAAACGCCGAGAAAACGAAAAATGATTTGATAACCGGCGTTTCGCATGATCTCCGCACACCTCTTACGTCCATATTGGGGTTTCTAGAGCTTATCGAGAACGATCGTTATCAGGACGAGGTGGAGCTTCGTTATTTCGTAAACATTGCCTTCGAGAAATCGCAGCATTTGAAGCGATTAATTGACGATTTGTTTGAATACACGAAGCTGAACAACGGCATGCCGCTCGCTTTAGCGGAGCTGGATATCGTGGGTTTCACGATGCAGCTCACCGAGGAATTTGTCCCAAGTCTGGAGAAGGCGGGGATGAGCTGCCGCATCCAAACAGCAGAAGAGGCCTTATGGATTATGGCTGACGGCGATTTACTCGTGCGCGCCTTCGACAATCTCATAGCCAATGCGATTCAATACGGCCATGTTGGAAAATCGATTGATATTCGTATTGAGAAGACGCGAGATGAGGCGATTGTTCAAATCGTTAACTATGGCGAACAAATTCCAGCTAAGGATGTTCCCTATATTTTTGATCGTTTTTACCGTGTTGACCAAGCTAGGTCTGCTGAATCGGGAGGCACCGGGCTTGGTCTTGCGATTACGAAAAGCATCATCGAGGCTCAGGGAGGAGCTATTTCGGTTAGCAGCACTGCGAAGGAAACGATATTTGAAACACGGTTTCCTCTGCCGCATAGCAAAGTTTAAGAATTCGTTAAGCAATTGGTAAGCGAAAAGATGCCCGGCCGATAAGATCCGTCCTCTACACTACTCATTAATTAGACCAAGGAGGAGAAGTTAAATGGATCGTATAAGGCAAACTGCGATCGCAGCCGTAATCGCGACAGCTATGATGGTGGGATGGTTGATGACGGGCTGCTCGAATGAAAAGAAGGTAAATCTTCAATTTGTAATCAACGATACAAAAATGGAGACTAAAGCGTCCGCGCTCATCCGTGACGGCAGACTGATGGTGCCGGAGAGCTATCTTGAGCAAATATCTCAAAAACAAATTGAATGGCTGAACCTGCCTCCAAAAAACAATGCTGCCTATTATTCGGATCAGGTAGCCGTGCTTATGTATCATGATATCGCACCGAACCCTCTTGACGATTCCATTATAGCTCTCGAGCGATTTGAGAAGCAGATGAGCCTATTGAAGCAAAGCGGATTTCAAGTCATTAGTCTGGAACAATATGAAAGCTTTATACTATCGAATGGCGAAGTGCCGGATAATGCGGTATTGATTACTTTTGATGACGGCTATGAAAGCTTTTATACGTTTGCCTTTCCTGTTTTGAAGAAATACGGCTACCCGGCTACTAACTTTGTCATCGTATCTTCGGTTGGCGACCGTACTAAGCCGCAAACAGCCAAGCTAACCTGGGATCAAATGAGGACCATGCAGCAAGAAGGGATGAGCTTTCGCAGTCATACTTATAATATGCATGTATATGGCGCGGTGAATGAAGCTGGCGATACAACGCCAGTCATGGTGAGACATATTTATGACAAAGTGAGTCAAAGGAACGAAACAGAGGATGAATACGTCAAACGTGTGGTCGAGGATTTGCAAAAAGCCGAGGAAATGCTGCGGAGTGAGCTGGGAAATACGCAAAGCGCACTCGCCTTTCCATATGGAGCCTACAACGCAGGTGCCTCAGAGCTAGCGAGTGCTTCAGGCATTCTGATAAAATTTAGTACAAAAGAAGGCATAAACTCGAGATTCCATCACACAGGCTACCGCATTAATGGTACGAAAGCAGGTGAAACCGAAGAACAATTGATCGATAAGCTGAAACGATTAGGCAGTCATACGGAGAAAGACGGCAATGCAGCCATTATGATTATGGACGGACAAGAGGCTGTGGACATAGGCTTTTCCAAAAATGAAGATACACAAGAAAACATGATTTCTTTACGTGATTTTTGCCGTTTTTTTGACTGGACAATCGTCTGGAATGAGCGGCAGGAGCTCGTCGAGATCAAGATGCTTCAATCGCCATATTCAGAGGAAAAATCCTAACAAATTCGACAAAACTAGCTCTTTCCATACATTTACAATACATAGTGTCTCCTGTACAATAAGTAGAGTTTGTAAATAAAGCGGACTTATACTTGGCGTTATAAAAGGAGACGAATGAATGAAAAAATTTTTTGCAAAACCAAGCAAGCTGATTGTGCTATTATTAGCCTTCACGCTCGTTTTTGTGGCAGGCTGTCAGTCGGTTTCTAATCTCGATTTCAATACCGTGCTAAAAAATTCTCTCAAGGTAACATCGAGTGAAAGCAATCAATCGGTAGAGCTCAAGCTGCTCTTGGATGAAGCAGCGTACGAAGGCGCACCTGAAGAGCAGCTTGCGCTAATGAAGCTGGTTTCCAATTTGAAACTACAGCTTAATAACATAAAAGCACAGGATAACTCGCATGTATCCTTTGACGGCAATTTGATTTTGGGAGATGCAGCTTCTATTAAATTCTCGTTGAAAATGTCCGATAAGCTTGCGGTAATGGAGCTGGAGGGCGCGAAGCAGCCGTTCGTGCTTGATCTGACAAGCCAGGGCTTGCTAGGTTTGATGGGCATGTCTGACGTGACTGGCCTTCCTGAAGAAGCCGCAGCCGCAGATGCTCCTACGCTGGATGAAGCCGCTCTAACGGAGCTGGGTCAACAAATGATCGATACGGTTGGCACTTATGTCATTCATAATTTGCCGAATCCGGAACGCATCGCAGTAAAGCCCGTGACGGAATCGATTTACGGCACCTCAACCTCTTTGATGCATGTGCATATCGATATGGATGGACCTGAGATTTGGGCGTGGGTGAAAAAATATGTGGACGCGCTTGTCGCTGACCGTGCGGGCTTGGATAAAATGATAGCTGGCGTGTTCGAAATTCTTGAAAAAAACCCGGATGTATGGGCAGCTGCCGGAACGATTAATCCTTTAGCGGACAGCGGTCTTGATGCTCCTGATTCAGCGGAAGCTTTGAAGGAAGCATCCGATGGCATGGCGCTTCTGCTGACTGAGCTACAGGGAGAGCTGAACCAGCTAGTTAAAGAGGATCAGGAAATGGTTGATCAAATCTTGAGCAAGGATTTAACGATTAAAGCAGACGTCTATGTCGACAGCAAGCTTGACATCCGTAAGCAAGCCTATGAGCTGTCTTATGTGCCAAGCGTGGAGCTGGCATACGGCGTGCTGCCGGTGAAAGGTTTGACAATCAAAGTCGTGAGCGAGTCTTGGAATGTGAACGGCGCGGTTAAAGCGGAAGCGCCAGTCGCATCGGAATCAGCAGTACCGGTAGCCAAATTATTCAACGCGCAGGGCTATCAAGTGCTCAAGCAGTTTAATGAGAACTCAACCGTTTATGACCTTCTTAAAAATAAGTTTCATATCAATAAACAGAACATGACTTGGGACTCATACCAGTATTATAATCCGGTCATTGTGACAGCCAGCCACGTAACGATCATTCCGCTTCGCGATACAATTGAACAGCTTGGCGGCACTCTTGCGTACGATAAGAAGACAAAAAGCTTAAAAGTATTTGACGATGCGACGAACACAACGATTTTATTGAAGAACGGCAGCGATGCTGCAGTCGTGAATGGCAAAAACGTAAAATGGTCATTCCCAGTCACCGTAATTGACGGAGTAACCTATGTTCCGGCGCGCAATTTGGCTTCTGCGCTGAAAGCAAAGATTGACTGGACTGTTATTAGCGACGAAATGAGAATATTTACGATTGATCGGGAAGTCTAAGCTGTAGCGAATGTAGTGAACAATAACAATACCGTAAAGATTCTAATATGATTAATTTAGAGGTGCCATATGAAAAAGCTAACGACGGATGAGCAGTTTCGCGAGGCAGTTGCCAGCGAAGGACTCACGATTGCCGTATTCAAAACGACCTGGTGCAAGGATTGTCACTTTATTGACCCATTTATGCCTGATTTGGAGCGTCAATATGAAGGAAAGGCTGCTTTCGTAGAGCTTGACCGCGATGACCTTCCCGACCTGTGCTCCGAGCTGAACATTTTAGGCATTCCAAGCTTTATTGCTTTCCGGAAAAGCCAGGAGCTAGTGCGCTTCGTAAGCAAGCTGCGCAAGTCACGCGAGGAGATCGAGGAGTTTGTAGATCGAGCCATACAAGTCAGCGATGCGCTGACCCATAAGTAATCGCTGGTCCGCGCTTGAGGAGGAAGCATTTCTCTCGCGCGGGCTTTCCTTTTTTTATCGCGTTTCTACTCGGAAGTGTCACATTTTCAACATGGCTTTTGCCTTTTTTTATAGCTATAATTGAACTGTTATTAAAACACGAAATAAGGTGATTTTATTATGGTAACCGGGCGTTTTCGCGCGTTAGCTATCGCTGCGTGCATCGGAATGCTTCTTGTACTGCTCGGCGGGGCACTAGTCACGAATACAGATTCAGGACGCGGCTGCGGTGATGATTGGCCATTGTGTCATGGGAAGTTTATACCTGCTTATACGATTGAATCCCTGATTGAATATTCGCATCGGCTTGTAACCGGCTTTGAAGGGCTGCTCGTTCTCGCTACTTGTCTTTCGATGTATTCGAAGTTTAGAAAAAACCGCACAGGATACAGCGAGCCGTTGTTTTATGCGGGAGGCGCATTGCTGTTCACCATTATTCAAGCTTTAATGGGTGCGGCAGCGGTCATGTGGCCGCAATCTCCGCCTATTATGGCGATTCACTTCGGCATATCGTTAATCGCATTCGCTTCGACATTGCTGCTGGTGATCTGGACGTTTAGAGCCAAAAACGGACCTCCAGTGGAATTCAAAGTACCGCGCTCCATATTTCCGCGCGTGCTGCTTACTGCGATTTTTTGCTACATTGTCGTCTACCTGGGCGCATTCATTCGGCATACCGATTCAGGTGGAGGCTGTATGGGATGGCCGTTATGCAACGGAGAGGTCGTTCCGGAGATTAGCGGCGCAACCGGAGCCGTATTCATACACCGGGTGGCTGCTATGGCGCTAGCTATCAGCTTGGCAGGCTTGTTTATTCACATTCGGAAGGTAAGCATAGGCGGAGCGGGCTTAACGAAGCCGGCTGCATGGACGTTAGGTCTTGTTGTTACGCAAATATTCAGCGGGGCGCTGCTGACATACACGATTTCGAATTCGAATTGGTTTTTGTTCACCAATTTATTGCATAATCTAATTGTTACTGGTCTGTTTGGCATATTAATGGATATATTAATTCGTTCGTGGCGGCTAAGGGAAGGGCGTGGAGGTTAGTGAGCTTTAAAAATTTACGAGAATTTTTGGACGTACTAAAGCGTGAAAATGATTTGGCAATTATAGATGCTCCTGTAGATCCAAATCTTGAGGTAGCTGAAATTCATCGGCGCGTAATCGATGCGGGAGGGCCTGCATTATTGTTCACGAACGTGAAGGGGAGTCCTTTCCCGATCGTAACAAATTTGTTCGGGACAAGCCGCAGGGTTGATCTGGCCTTCGGACCAAGGCCTGAAGCGCTTATGAAACAAATTATTGGGGCGGTTGACCGCGTTCTGCCGCCTACGCCAAAGGCGATTTGGGGCGAGAAAAACTTAATATGGGACATGCTGAAGGTGGGAATGAAAGAGGTTCCTGCCAGCAGCGCTCCTATTCTACAGGCCTGCAAACATGAAAATCCGCTTGCAGGTTTGCCTGCGATTACAAGCTGGCAGGATGACGGCGGTCCCTTTATTACGCTGCCGCTCGTCTATACGGAACATCCCAAGCATCGCAAACAGCATAATCTCGGCATGTACAGAATGCAAATTTTCGATGACTCTACAACAGGCATGCACTGGCAAATACATAAAGGAGGAGGCTTCCATTACCATGAAGCGGAGAAAAGGAATGAAGCGCTGCCCGTTTCCGTTTTTCTCGGCGGCCCACCCGCTCTAATCGCTTCTGCGATAGCTCCAGTACCTGAGCATCTGCCTGAGCTGCTGCTTGCATCGCTCATCATGGGCGGCAAGCTGTCGATTGTCAAAGATCCAAACGGCGCGCATCGCATTCCGTCAGAAGCTGAATTTGTGTTAAGCGGCCATGTGCCGCCACATATTAAGAGAGCGGAAGGGCCGTTTGGCGATCATTACGGCTACTACTCATTAATGCATGATTTTCCAATATTCAATGTCAGCCATATGTGGCATCGCAAGGATGCTATCTATCCGGCAACGATTGTCGGCAAGCCGCGCCAAGAGGATTATTATATGGGCGAATTTTTGCAAAAGCTGCTCTCGCCCGCGTTCCCGATGGCTATGCCTGGCGTTAAGGATTTATGGACATACGCGGAAACGGGCTTTCATGCGCTTGCGGCGGCTGTCGTTAGGGAAAGCTATTCACGCGAAGCATTGACATCTGCATTTCGCATTCTGGGAGAAGGGCAGCTAACGCTTACCAAATTTCTAATCGTTACGAATCAGTCAGTAGAGCTTGAAAACTTTCCTGTACTGCTTGAAACGGTTCTTGAGCGTTTCCGCCCGGAAACCGATTTGTTTATTTTCGATAATACCTCGCATGATACGCTCGACTATACTGGCGGCAAGCTAAACCACGGCAGCAAAGGGGTTATGCTTGGTGTTGGTGATAAGGTACGTGAGCTCCCAAGCACCTATACCGAAGGAGCAATCGATGAGATAACGGCTGCTCAGCCGTATTGCCGGGGTTGCTTAGTCGTATCTGGAGCATCCTATGAGCAGGAGCCAAAGCTGGCACAGCGTCTGCTTGAGCGCCTGTCAGAGAAGGAAACAGAATGGCCGCTCGTGATCCTTGCCGATGATGCAGGTATCGCGGCCGCGCAAACGCCGTTCTTATGGACGGTATTTACAAGGTTTAATCCAGCGGACGATATTTATGCGAATTCCGATATTACCCGTCACCACTTTGGCTATAAGCTTCCTGTCGTAATCGATGCGAGAATGAAGCCGGGATATCCGGATGAGCTGTTCCCGCGCGAGGATATCGTGAAGCTGGTAGATAAACGGTGGAGTGAATACAAGCTGTAATTTCGCCGATAAAAAATCGTAATTTTGTGACGAAAGGACTGTTCAATTATGCTGCGTTTCCTGTTTGATGAACCCTTGAGAGAAGCGGAAGGAACCCTTGCAGAAACGTTTCGTATAATGGATCAGTTCGTATCCTCTTTGTCCAAAAAAATGGCAGAAGGCGGAGACCCCCATAAGCTTCGGAAGTACGAAATATGGACGTTAGGTCTCCGCTCATCCTTGGATGAGCTTGAGCAGAGCCACTATGTTGCGTTTCATTTTCAGCATAAAATTACCTCCTCCTCGGTTAAGCAAATGACAGCGGAGGAGAGAATCTTTTATAATCGTTATATCTACTTTGATAAAAACGCTTTCATTCGCGTTTTTTCTTTGCTCGATAAGCTTGGCACATTGCTAAATGAGCTTCTAGACATGAAGACGGAGCGGATAAAGTCTCATTTCTCCTATTTCACGGTTTTGCGCAACATGCGCGAGAAGAGGGCACATCCAGAGCTGACTTGGAAGCTGAACGATGTGAAGGAGAAATACAAGGAACCAATGACAAGGCTGCGCAAGCGCAGAAATACCGAAACTCATTATATGAACTCGGAAATGCATGATGATCTGATTCAAAGCAGCCGTATGTATGGCGAGGAGGTCAAACTCGAAAATTTAGCCGAGCAATCGGCTGATTTGACGCAGGGGCTATATCTGGCGATGGAATCGCTGCTGCTGACATTTCAATATGCATGCGGATTAATGCGAAACAAGCAACATTAATCCCAAAGGGGGAACACTCGTGGGACTCAACAGCAAAACCGCGTTAGTAACAGGCAGTGCGAAGGGGCTTGGCAAACGAACGGCGCTTCAGCTTGCTGAGCAAGGCTGCAATGTTGTTATTAATTACTACGAGAGCGAACTTGAAGCAAGACAGGTAAAGGCACAGATTGAGCAGCTAGGTGTAAAAGCGATTACCGTGCAAGCCGATATTGCAACAACAGAAGGTGCAGCAAAGCTGGCTGATGCAGCGGAGAAATGGGCTGGAGGCGTTGACATTCTTGTCAATAATGCAGGGCCCTTCGTCCGCAAACGCCGACTCTTCAGCGAATACGATGAGGAAACGATTATCAGGCTGCTGCATGGCAACTTGTTAGGCGTTATGATGCTTGACCATCGCCTTCTACCGGGCATGCGCGAGCGAAAATGGGGGCGGATCATCCATTTTGGCTTCGGCCATGCAGGTGAAGCGAGAGCTTGGCCGCATCGTGCGGTGTATGCCGCCGCCAAGACGGGGCTTGTATCATTCACGAAGTCGCTCGCCGTAGAAGAGGCACCTCATGGCATCACTGTCAATCTAATCGGTCCAGGCGATATTCGCGGGGTTAACAAGGAACGGTCCATTGCCGAGGTGGAGGAAGAATACGATAAGGAGTCGCCTATCGGGCGCCCCGGTGCGGGGGAGGACGTTGCTCGAGTGGTGCTTTTCCTATGCGACAAAAATTCGAATTTCTTGACCGGCAACGTCATTGATGTGACAGGCGGCTTCGATCCCATTGTTGCCAACATCAAAGGAATGTTTTAGCTGTTCAAGCATAAACAAATCACCGCAAAAAAAGAGTCTTATCAGGAAGCTAGGGAGACATGCTCCGCAGCGCTGATAAGACTCTTCATCATTTGTCATACATGAGGCGTGCCTGGTTCGTTCTTATCTATTAGAATACTTGAACGACTTCGACTACACCTTCAACTTCTTCGAGAAGTGCACGTTCGATACCCGCTTTAAGCGTGATCGTCGAGCTTGGGCAGCTTCCGCATGCGCCCATCAAACGAAGCTTGATGATGCCGCCCTCGACATCAACCAGTTCAACGTCGCCGCCATCGCGCTGCAAAAACGGACGAAGCTTATCGAGTACGTCCAAAACTTCATCGTACATCGTATCTTGTACTTGTTCACTCATTGCAATCATCTCCTTTCTCCCCTATTATAGTACAAAGTGAAGCAATTGAAAATGGATAGTAACTAAGTAAAGTTAGGTGAAGCATGATGTTTAAACCAATGATCGAATTTTGTGCCAGCAATATGCATCACGGCACTGACCGTATAATGAATGAGTTTGAGCAAAATGTTGAGTACGAAGTAACCGAATATGGCTGCTTAGGAAATTGCGGCGAATGTTATTTGAATCCATTCGCTTTGGTCGATGGCGAGATTGTATCTGCCGAATCGGTGGATGAGCTTCATGCCAACATTTTGAAAGCAATCAAGCAGCAGCAAGCAGATAAAGAAGCGCTGGATAAGCTGCTGGATGATTTGTAAGACTTGTCCTAACCAAGGTGGCGCTTAGAGCGCCAGAGCACTCCGCTCTTAACGAGGCGTGGCACGCGTCCCAAAATAGGCGTACCGCCCATAAGGCCGAATCCGCTCTTCTTGCCAAGCGAACCGAGAACGCCCTTCAGCTTAAGCTTGCCGAGCCGCGGCGTCTTGTCATGCCAGATCGCTTGAAGCACCTCGGCAATTTGCTTGCCTTGGGCGCCTGCAGCTTGACCGCTTGGTGAAAGCGGCAATGCTGCACAGTCTCCTACGATAAACACATCGGTATGGTCTGGCAGCTGATGATATCCATTTATAATCAGCCTTCCTTGATTATCCTTCGGCAAATTCATACGCTGAACGAGCGGAACAGGCTGAATGCCTGCCGTCCATACCGTTACATCCGTATAGATTGGCGCTGTAGAATTGCAATCATGGAGGATTCCGCCTTCGACGTGCGTCAATCCGACATGCCCGCGCATCTCAACATGATGCTCCTCGAACCATTCCGAAACAAAAGATTGAAGCTTGCTTGGGAAAGCAGACAACACGCTCGGACCACGATCCAAAATACGGATGTTAAGGTCCGGACGGCTTTCACGGAGCTCTGCTGCAACCTCTACGCCGCTTAGACCGCCGCCCACAATTGTTACTTGACCATAAGGCTTAACGTCATTCAGCTGCATGTAGGTTTTTCTAGCCGCAGAGAAGGTCTGGATGCTGGTTGAGAACTGCTCAGCGCCTTCGATTCCATGATATTTATCGGTGCAGCCAAGACCGATAACAAGCCATTCATACTCGATCGATTCCTGTCCTTCGATATGGACAAGCTTCAATTCCATGTCCACATCTGTTACTTCCCCGTATGTCAAAGTAATTCTTGGATCAACCGGGAATTTGACCCGGAGCTCCAGATCCGAAACCGTTCCAGCGGCAAGCGCGTAATATTCCGTCTTCAAGCCTTGAAACGGCATCCGGTCAATTAATACGACGGAGACATCGATCGGCAGCTGCTTTTCGAGCAATTCATTAGCAATGGCGAGACCGCCATAGCCTCCGCCTAAAATAATAAGTTTTCTCATATGATTTCCAACTCCACGCCTCTTGATGATAATTCTATTTTGTGCTTCCGTGCTGTCGATTACTCATTCGTAAACTTTAATTTCATTGTAAAACGTATCGCGTTCAACCGGAATGCGGCCTGCGCCTTTTATAAGCCAAATCAGATCCTCGCGAGTAATGCCCTCAGGCGTCAGTGCTCCAGCAGCATGGCTGATTTTTTCCTTCACAATCGTACCGTGAGCATCCGATGCGCCCATCGTTAGAGCAACCTGCGTGAGCTGAACGCCGATGTTGATAAAGTAAGCTTTGATGTGCTGGAAGTTGTCGAGCATCAGACGGCTGATTGCAATGGTCTTCAAATCCTCGAACGCTGAGTTGCGGCGGCGTATGCCGGCTCTAGGGTTGATCGGCTGCATCGAAAGCGGAATGAAAACAAGAAAGCCGTTTGTCTCATCCTGAAGCTCGCGAAGATGCATCAAGTGGCGAATCCGATCTTCCTTCGTTTCGATCGATCCATACAGCATCGTCGTATGCGTCCGCAGTCCAAGCTCGTGAGCTGTGCGGTGTACCTGCAAATATTGTGTAACATCAGCTTTGTCCACGCGCATTTTTTTGCGGTAATGATCGGATAAAATTTCAGCGCCGCCGCCAGTCAACGATTGCAAGCCCGCTTTCATTAGCTCTTGAAGCACTTCACGGTAAGTCAGGCCGCTAATGCGCGAGAAAAAATCGATTTCCGCAGCTGTATAAGCTTTAAGTGTAACCTCTGGAAACCGATCCTTCAACGCTTTAAGCGAGTCTACATAGTATTGGAATGGAACATTCGCATTATGGCCGCCAACAATATGGAATTCACGTACGCCAGGGTGAAAGTGCTGCTCCACATATTCAATCATTTGCTGGCCGCTTAGTGTATAGGAGCCTTCTTCGCCCTCGTCCTTACGGAAATTGCAGAAAGCGCAGTGAGCCTCGCATACGTTTGTAAAATAGAGACTCATGTTTTCGATAAAATAAACCTTTTTGCCATTTTTGCGCATGGCGACTTCATTAGCGAGCTGTCCAATCGTGAGCAGATCATCTGATTGATATAAGAAAACACCGTCCTCAAGCGTTAAACGCTGCCCATGACGCACCTTTTCAATAATGTGATGCATATGTGTATCCTCTGTCGGTATAACGACGTTCATGGTCTAGCCTCCTAAATATTAATCGATTGTGAAAAAAAGAACTTTCTTTCCCGTTTAAAGAAGCTGTAACTATTATAAACCTCATACGTAACATGGGCAATAACAAAAGTGATTCATTGACCATAAATTGGAAAATGAGTAGTTGGGCAGGCTGCTCTTGAGCAACGGAACAAACTGGAGTATACTACAAATAAGTAAGTGAAGTGAGTGCAATCGAATCATTATTCGGATAAACGGAGGGATGTAGCATGATCACGATCAGTGACACGGCATCTGACAAAATAAAAGAAATGCTCGCTGAAGAAGGCGGACCAGAGCTCTTCTTGCGAATTGGCGTTAAGGAAGGCGGCTGCAGCGGCTTTTCCTACGGAATGGGCTTTGACGATGAGCAGCATGATGGAGACAAAGCACTCGATATGGATGGACTTAAGGTTGTCGTAGACGAGGACAGCATCAAATATTTGAACGGTCTCGTTATCGATTTTAAAGAATCCGCGATGGGCGGCGGCTTCACGATTGAAAATCCGAACGCCAGCGCAACATGCGGCTGCGGTTCATCATTCCGTACAGCTGCCGATGCAGGCAAACCGGCTGCAGCGGGTGAGTGTTAATACTTGCTAGTATAGGCATCTTCCGAAATGCGTATGATTACATATGCATTCCGGAAGTTTTTTTTGTTTGTTTTTTCGCTTCAAGTCTATTAATCAATCATCTTTGGGGGCTGGCAGCACATGACATTTATTCATGATTATAGACAATTTATCGAGGTAGGTTGTTCATCATGCGGCAGGAAGCATACCGTTCAAGCCGATCAATACAGCGTTACCTCGCAGGGCTATTCGTTTCACTCACCCGTAAGCTGTTCTTGCGGCCAAACGGAGAGCACCGCTAACAAGGACAAGTGTACCCGGACTTTGAAGTCGGAAAATAATGAGATGATGAAAAGAAATAAAGCGACGACGATCAAAATGATGGTTGTCATTGGCTTGGTTATCGTTTTTTTTGCAGGCGAGACCATTTATATGATCCACGAAAAAGAAGCGGAACAAAAGAGCGCTGCCCATGAGACGAAAAAAGAAGTTTCAGCTGTATAGAAAAACGATGTATAAGGTCGGCTGATTGCGTGCAAGATAGTGTTGACGGTGTGAAGAGAGGTGTGGTTCCGTTGGACCATTTGGTGCTAGGGCTGCAGGAGGAACTTATTTAATCACTTAGCTTTTATGAAAGCGAGGGGTTGTGTCGCAGAGCACTTCTGAACACACACGCTGAAAGCGATCCGTTAAAACCGGAAAGTAAATAAGCGGTGCCCAAGTTATCTTAATAATGTGAAGTGTTAGATGGAAGAGACTCGAACGATCAAACACCGTCATAAGAGAAGCCTGTAAAAGGGCTTCTCTTTTTTGTTTGCCATGAGAAGGCCGAGGGGAGTATTGCTTAGCATAATTCAGGGAATTCCCTGACATATAAAGCAAGAGCATAGCGTCCAGCTGATCGGCAGACGTTCTTCCCAAAGCTACCTAACCAATGAGCTTGAGTTAGCGTCCATCCTAACGAATGAACTGGCGAGCCTACTGCTCGAACCGCAAATATAAGCTATAATAGTGTGGAAATGGCAGCATTATGTTTCAAATGGGGCAGCGGAGGATGAAGGAAATGATAAAGCTAATGATAGGTGATGACCATGCGATGGTCTGATCCGGCAGTCCTTATTCTCAGTAAACCAAAATCGTGAAGGGAGAAATTCATGTATCGCATTTTTATTGTTGAGGATGACGACAAGATTGCTTCCATCTTGAAAAACAATATGGATAAGTACGGCTTTGAAGCGGCAGCCGTCACGCAGTTCCGGGAAATCATGCCGGAGCTCGAGGCGTTTGCGCCGCATTTGGTGCTGCTGGACATTAATTTGCCGTATTTCGACGGCTATTACTGGTGCCGGCAAATTCGCGCCCGCTCAAGCATGCCCATTATTTTCATATCGGCTCGCGCGGGTGAAATGGATCAGGTCATGGCCATTGAGAACGGCGGGGATGATTACATAACGAAGCCTATTCATTTAGACTTATTGATGGCGAAAGTGAAAAGCGTGCTAAGACGCGCATACGGGGAGTATGCGGGTGCTGTGGCAGCAGCAGTTGAAACGGGCGCTGGTGCGCATGGCGAACTAACAGCTTGCGGCCTCCGGCTTTTTTTAAACCGGAATGAGCTTGAATGGAAAGGGCAGCGTGTCGAGCTGACCAAAAACGAGCAGCTGCTTGCTGAATGCTTAATGAAGCATCCGGGCGAAGTAGCCTCCCGCGAGCAGCTGCTGGAGGCGCTGTGGGATGTCGTGCAGTTTGTCGATGATAATACGCTCACCGTTAATGTAACGAGACTTCGCAAGAAGCTTGAAGAGCTTGGATTGCCGAAAGCGATCGAGACGGTGCGCGGACATGGGTATAAGCTGACGTTAGCACGATGCGAGGAAACGCCGCGATGAGAGGCCTGTCGCTGGCGTTATTTTTGCGTGACCGTCTGCTGTTTATTTTTATGGCTTTATTAATTATTTCATTGTCGATCTCTATGCTGCTGCTCGAGCGGGAGCGTTATCCCGGCCTTATCGCGCTGGGAACCATTTATTACTTTGTCATTCTTGCTTTATTTTTTCTTGGGGTATGGCTTGCGGTCGACTATTTGCGCCAGCGTGCCTATTTCAAGCAATTGATTGACGCCATTGAACGGTCTGAAGAGCTTCAGGCGACAACCATCGTGCAAGCTACCATTACGCAGGAACAGAAGCTCGTCGCCAAAATGCTGGAGGAGCAGAGCCGCGCTTATTTGAACGAACTGGGCAAGTATCGCCGCCAGCAGGAGCTGCATAATCATTTTGTGCTCCAATGGGTGCATCATATGAAGACGCCCGTTTCGGTTATCGACCTGCTGGCTCAGGAAGCTTTGCAGCCCGAGCATAAGCAGCTTGCGCTAAGCGTACAGGAGGAGACGGACCGGATGACGCGCGGACTGGAAATGATGCTCTATACGGCGCGCCTGGACAAGTTTGAGATTGACCTTCACGTGAAGCAGACAGCGCTGCATGAGCTTGTACGTACTGTTATCAATGCGCACAAAAAGCTGTGTATCCGCCACTCGATATTTCCGCGTATAGATGGGGAGCTCACTGTAGAGACGGACGAGAAATGGATGACCTTTGTATTAAACCAGTTCGTGAGCAATGCGATCAAATACAGCAAAAGCAAATCGGGCGCGAAGAAGCTTATTTTTCATTTGCAAGCTTATGGCAACGGAGGAGGCAGGCTAACGGTATCCGATGAAGGAATCGGCATCGCGCCGCATGATCTTCCTCGCGTATTCGAGCCCTTCTTCACGGGAGAGAACGGTCGCACTGCAGGGGAGTCGACGGGCATGGGACTTTATTTGGCGAAGCAGGTATGCAACCGGCTGGGACATGCAATGGACATAGCTTCGGTGCTTGGGGAAAGCACAACCTTGACGGTAGCGTTCCAGCCGCGGGGCATTCATATTTTAAACAGCGAAAGTGATGCGAACGGGCATTAAGTGACAACTTTGTAAGGTTCAGTGCATGCAATTGAAAGGGAAATCGATGGGTTCGACCTCTTCCGCTCGTCTATACTAAGGCTAATGAAGCGCAAATACAGACAGATCCGGGGAGGAACAAAGCAATGAGTGTACTAAGAGCACAAGGACTTGGCAAAATATACAGCAGTAAAGGAAATGTGGCCTATAAAGCATTAGAGGATATTGAACTAAAGGTGGAAGCAGGGGAATTCGTTGGCGTCATGGGGCCATCGGGAAGCGGTAAGACGACGCTGCTGAATTTATTGTCCACCATTGATCGGCCGACCTCCGGTCAAATCGAAATTAACGGCGTGAACCCAAGCAAGCTGACCGATAAGAAGCTGGCATTATTCCGCCGCCGTGAGCTCGGCTTCGTCTTTCAGGATTTCAACCTGCTCGATACGCTGTCGATTAAGGAGAATATTATTTTGCCGCTCGTATTGGAGGGTATGGCACCGAAGCAAATTGAACAGAAGCTAAATCCGTTAGCTGAGCTGCTGCAAATTAAGCCGATATTGGAAAAGCGGACTTATGAGGTGTCAGGCGGACAGAAGCAGCGCGCCGCGATTGCGAGAGCCATTGTTCATCAGCCTTCGCTCGTGCTGGCAGATGAGCTGACAGGAAATTTGGATTCGAAATCAGCGAAGGACGTCATGGACTCGCTTAAGGATATGAACGAGCGGTTTAAGGCGACCGTGCTGATGGTTACGCATGACCCGTTCTCAGCGAGCTATTGCCAGCGCATCGTATTTATCAAGGACGGCAAGTTTTTCTCTGAAATTCGCCGCGGCTCGAATCGACAAGCATTTTTCCAACAAATATTAGACGCTCTCAGCGTGCTGGGAGGTAATTTCGATGACGTTCCGTTCGCTCGCGCTTAGCAACATTCGGGGCAACTGGCGGTCGTACAGCGCATTTTTTCTGAGCAGCGTGTTTTCCGTAATGATCTTTTATATTTATGCTGCGTTTCTGTACCATCCGGAAGTGGCTAACGGCCAGATTATGGCAGCCTCAAAAATTCGAACCGGCATGGTGTTCTGCGAATACATTATCGTCATTTTCTCTTTCCTATTCGTGCTCTATTCCAATTCAGCCTTTCTCAAGACAAGGCAGCAGGAGTTTGGATTGTTCTCCTTATTTGGAATGACGAAGGCGCAGCTGCGCAAGCTGGTGATTTATGAGAATGCTGCGATTGCAGTCCTAGCTATCTCTGTCGGAATTGGGCTTGGCATGCTGTTCAGCAAGCTGTTCTTCATGGCGCTCGCGGTGCTATTAAACTTGAATGAAACGATTCCGTTCGCGGCTCCGATCAAAGCGGTAGCTATGACGGCTGGAGGCTTCTTCGTTCTGTTCATGCTTATCTCGGTTTGGACGGCGCTTCGAATCGGTCGTGCGGAAATTATAGATTTGCTGAAAGCGGCCCGGAAGCCAAAGGGACAGCTTGTCTTCTCGTCTTGGCTTGTGACCGTTGCCGTGGTTTGCCTTGGCGCTGCTTACGGCATGGCGATATTAATGACAAGCGAAACTTTTCTTGTGCTGGCATTGCCCATTTTGGTTACCGTCGTTATCGGCACGTATTTCCTCTTTACGCAGCTTAGCATATTGCTGCTTCGTTTTATTCAAAAACGGTCCTCGGTTTATTACAAACGCACGAATATGATTGTGTTCGCCCAGCTTGGCTATAAGATCAAAGATAATGCACGTATTCTATTTACCGTATCGATCTTAAGCGCCGTCGTTATGACTGCCTTGGGTACCGTTTATATTATGCAAATCGGCAGCAAGCAAAGCATGCTTTGGAACTCGCCGTTCTCGCTTGCCTATAGTGAAGTGGGCTTAAATTCGCATGAGGTGATCGACCCGGCGGAGCTAAAGCGCATCGTCACTGAGGACGGATTGAGTATCGTACGTGAAGCAAAAGTGGCTGGCGTGCTGATTAACCGCTATGCGATTGGTTGGAATAATGATGAACCCAACCTAAATGACTCGGATGCTTTGATCATTTCGGAAACCGACTACAATAAGCTGGCGGATATAACGGGTCAACCGAGCATCCATCCTGAGAGCGGCAAGCTGACTCTTGCGCAGCCATATGGTGCCGATGTACAACGCACAGGCGTTGTTAAAGGCAGCATCAATGGCAAAGAAGAAAGGTTTGAGATCAGCAGGGTAATAGATGCTAAGATCATGAACTGGTTGGATAGCAACTACTTTACATTTGTCATGGACGATTTCTCGTTTGTGAAGCTGCTATCGAGCGTACCGGAAGAAAAGCTGTATGTGATGTACGGTTATGAGCTGAGCGATTGGGAGAACACCGTTGCAACAGCGGAGAAGCTGAAGAAGCTCGTACCTGAGGAGCTTCAAGGACAAATCGACTTTAGCCGCGTTTCGAATTATGAGGAAATGCAGGAAACGGTTGCACTCACTTTATTTATCGGAATGTTCATTAGTCTGCTGTTCTTCATCGCGTCAGGCAGCATGATTTATTTCAAGCTGTTCACCGAGCTGCAGGAGGATCAGGCACAGTTCAATGCGCTGACTCGAATCGGCATGACAAAGGGCGAGATACGCAAAATCGTCGTCTCTCAGATAGGTTTTGTATTTTTCGTTCCTGTTGTTGTTGGTATTTCTCACGCGCTGTTCGCCATGAAGGCGCTGGACAACATGATGGAGTCATCCAATTGGTTTTATTCTTTTGTCGTCATTGGCATCTATATTTTAATGCAGACGCTGTATTTCCTCGTTGCATGCAGCAGTTATATGAAGAGCATGCTTCGCGGCGCATCGGCGTAGCACGATTGAAGAAGGGGCAAGTGTTCGCACGGAATGGGAACTCCCAATGCTGCTCGTTTACTTGTTCCTAACTATGAAATTTTTTAACCAGTTAGCTGAGAACCCTGAGCTCCTGTCATTCGCTCCTTAACCTTACTTTCCGCAGGCTTTTTCGCTTATTCCAGCGCTCATTGTTCTAACCCGTAAGTTTGAAATAAAAGGCTATCTCAAATCAGTTTTGTGGAATTAACAGGAAATTCTCCATCTAATTCCCTGATAAGACGCTAGTTCGTTCATTTAGCTGGAAAAACTCCCGTTACTCGGAGCATTTTCACCGAAATAGGGTCAAAAGCGAGATATTAACGGGAGAAAATCCATCTAAATCCGATTTTTGCCAAGAAACACATGAAATAACGGGAGTTTTTCCCGTAATTGCTGACTCAAGAGGGCTCAGCCCCATGAATGATTGAACCCGAGACTACAGAAGAACCAGGGATCCCGCCGATTCCTGCTTCGTAGCTTGCCATAGGCAAGCCTGAAGGTGGGGAGACTTTCGATTGCTCACAATCTCAATAAGCCAAGCAACCATAGACCTGAATAGAAAAAAAGCGGTACAGGAATAGCCCCTGTACCGCTTTTTCATTTCTTCCAACATTAAATTCAAAGCGAGCTATCTTCCCAACAAGCATACTACTTTTGGACGGCAACTTTTTTTGATAAATCCATATTATTTAGAAGCAGGTAAACGAGCTGATTCGCCTCAAATCGATTCCTGTATAGCCCCAAGATCTTCCGAACCAGCGAAACCCTGCAACGGAAGTACGCCCTACAAAGATAGGGAAAAACCAAAAATTTTGCCCATTATTTAGCCAAACATAAGTGTTGCGAAATAGACAGCCGGAAATCGCGCCAGGGTCAACGGCAAAAAGCGAAGCAGATGGCTGCTGCGGCGTGAACTGTGGGGGCGGGGCTGTTGGTCCCATCATACCGGGACCTCCTTGCGGTCCTTGCGGTCCTTGCGGTCCCTGAGGCCCTTGTGGTCCAAACGGTCCAAACGGTCCTATCGGCCCTAGCGGTCCAAAAGGTCCAGACGAACCTGGTGGACCTGGAGGGGGCATAAATGCCATGCAATATCACTCCTTAAGTTGTAGGCTAAAGCATATTATGCAGAAGCAAATGGCGAGGACTGGGCTATTCATTAATAAAATTTGCTTAAGTGGAAGGCGGCTAGAAATGAGAAATTAATTTGGCGCCAAGGATGGCAACGGATAATCTTGCGGAAATAAACTGGCTCCTGTCCCATGTAAGCAGATTTTCAACGTAGCCTAGCGTATCTGCGTTCGTGGTGCCGATGATGCGCTGAAGAGCGAGTAAATCATAAGATGATCGGTTCTCAGCAGTCACAATCGGGTTTAAAGCCGCCAAAGCAAGCACCTCGCCCTGCAGCGGCTTCTTTAGCTTTCCGTCCTCCTTGTAGTAGGCAGACAAATAGGAGCAGCCTTTGCCGCTTATGTCAATCGTAAACAGCACATCGAGCTGAGGGCTTGATACGGTTACTTTGTACATGTCTTCATATTGGACACGGAAATTGTATTGTTGATTATAGCTTTCTGAATCAAATAACATGCGAAGTTCGTTATGAGCAAAGGAGTAGATATAGAAGGTGCCATATCCGCCGCTTCCCCCAGAGTCGATGCTCACTAGCATATCGGGTATTTTGTTCTGATCAAAATCACCTAAAAACAATGCGGCATTGTAGCCTGCATTGTTCTGCATAGGAACGACTGTACGCTTCTGGGAATAGCCATCCAGTATGACAAGCGTAATCTGATCAGCGAATATGCCGGATGGTCCATCTGGTTTATGTCCGAATAAATAAACATGATCGGGTATGCCGTCCCCGTTCACATCGCCTTGCTTCATGTCCAGCAACTCATTGTCTCTAGGAAAGTGATTCGGTTCAAATCTATGTGTATGGAAAGACGAGTACATAACCATTCCTCCAAGCGTGAATTAACTATGCTCCTGTCTATACCTATGCAGGCATGCTCGATTTTGATTGTACGGATGCCTATCTGCTATATGAAAAAAAGCGCAAGCCTCGTAAATAAAATTCGGGCAGCGCTTTTTTTATGAGGAGGAAGTGAGCGGGTCGATTCTAAAATCGCTGCCGCGGCTTTCAGGCGAGGTTGAGCATGAATAGCTTAACTTGCTGTTGACATCAAGCAGCGTTAAACGGTACCCATGCTTGGCTCCAGTATCGATGGCGAATCGGCGGTCACCATGCCATGGGGTTCCGGGGGAGCCCAGCTTAAAGGTCGGCGTATGGCCAAAAATAATGGTGTATGGCTGTGCCTCGTCCTGCTCGGATAACGAAGTATAGATAAATTCGTCGCGAATTTCAGTAAGATCCGCCGGTTTTTGCCGATGCAGCGGTACGCCTGGACGTATGCCGGCATGAACGAAAAGGTAGGGGCCTTGAATGAAATATAAAGGAAGCTTGCGCAGCCATTCCTTCGTGCCTGCGCTAAGCTTTTTGCTAGACTTTGTAGAAGCGAGCAGGCGAAGCTCTTGATTTCCGAGCAAGGCTGCTGCGCCTTCGGCTACAAGCTGGCGAACCGTATCGAGCGTGCTCCAAGTAGCGGGATTATCGGCATCGATATAGTCGCCAAGCAGAATAAGCCGATCCTTAAGCGGGTTATAGTCTGCCTCTTGCAACAAAGACAACAGCTCTTTTTTATAGCCGTGAATATCTGCGACAGCCAGCAGCCGCGAGTTTGTTCTAGTTGGGTTATGCAAAAGAATCGACTACCTTTCTTCCTCATTCGGGTAAATGAAAGCAGAACGTGTGGCAAGCTTAATCGTTACATATTCGCCAGCCTCCAATGGAATCGCAAGCACCAAATACAGCTTTTGACCGCAGCTCGTTTGTGCGACCGTACGCCAGCGGTTTCCCTCGAAAGTACAGTGAAGCACATGAAGCAAAAGCGTATTTTCAGCGTGCTCCTGCGGTACAGCTAGTGATAGAACGGCTGCTGGATCTGCTTCGCCATGGCGCTCCAGCACCTCGGTCTCCTCGGGACGAAACATGAGGATCGCTTGCGAGTGGTCAGGCAGGTTATGCTGCTCTGGTGCGAGCAAGCCGTGAATAAGCGTCGAGCCGATTCGAACAGCGGTACCGCTGCTCCCGTTTACGACTTCGCCGCGCAAGCCGTTGATCGCCCCTAGCAAGGAAGCTGCCCAGCGGCTGGCAGGACGCGTAAAGCATTGCTGCGGCGTGCCGATCTGGTCGATTTGTCCATTGCGCAAAATGAGCAGCCGATCAGCCATCGCGAAGGCTTCCTCCGGGTCATGCGTAACATGGAAAACGCTCATGCCTAACTGGCGGAATAAATACGCCATCTCGCTACGCATTTCTACGCGCAGACGCATATCGAGATTGGAGAGCGGCTCATCAAGCAGCATCAGCTTTGGCCTTGTTGCCAGTGCCCTCGCAATGGCGACTCGCTGCTGCTGGCCGCCGGAGAGCTGGGGCGGCAGCCTATGCTCATGCCCTTCGAGATGGAGCATCCTCAGCAGCTCTTGGACACGCTGCTGGATGTCCGCCCGTGCCATCTTGCTTCTGCGCAGCCCATAAGCGATGTTATCGAGGACATTCATATGCGGCCACAGCGCATAGTCTTGAAAAACCATATTAACCCCGCGTTTCTCAGGGGGCATCATGCTAGAAGACGAGGCGATAACCTCATCGCCCAGCGTAAGCTGGCCGCTGTCTGGCTTCGACAAGCCGGCAACAAGCTGGAGCAGCGTCGATTTGCCGCAGCCAGACGGCCCAAGCACGCTAATGATCTCACCTTCGCGCATGTCGAAGGAAATTCCTTTGAGCGCTTGGAAAGCGCCATAGCTTTTGGTCAGGTTATCCGCTGTTAGCAGTGGCCTCGCAGCTTCCGGAACTGCAAGCTTAATCTCGTCAGAGAGAGAATGGTTTTGCTTCATAGCAGTCGATGTCATGCTTTGGCCTCCTTGCGGCGGAGCAATAGCTCAATCGCCAAAATGATGAGTATAACGATGGCCGATCCAAGTACGGTAGCTGCTGACGCATAACCGAAATCCAAATCCTCAAACGCTTTGTTGATCGTAACGGGCAGCGTAAGGAAGTTCGGCGGGAACAGGATCGAATTGACCGCGAGGTCAAAGACGCTGGAGCCAAATGCCGCAAGGCCGGCAGAGAGCAGCGCGCCGCGAATGAGCGGTACAAGTATGAAGCGGACCCGACCTGCGAGCGTATCGCCTTGCAGCTGTGCGGCTGTGAGCAAGCTGTGCGGCACCTTCGCCATTGCGCCTACCATCAATCTTGTAATGACAGGGATGGCGCCGGCAATGGCGGCAAGCACAAGAATCCATGGCGTGCCGTAAAGGAGCAGACCGATCGCTTCGAGCCATTTTTGATTCCATACAAAAATATAGCCAATGCCAAGCACGACGCCGGGTACGGCAAGCGTGACGATCGAGAATACCTCAATCGTACGTTTGAACTTGAACTGCGAATAGGTTAGCACATAAGCGACGCATAGCCCGAATATTAAACCAAGCATGGCAGCGATGCCGGCGATCATTAAGGAATGGGACAAACCTTTCAGCAGCGTGCTTGAGCTATGAAATAAAACGCGGTAATGCTCGAAGGTGAGATTGCTTAGCTTCAAGCCGCCTGACTGGGTTTTGAATACGGACATGAGTACGTTCGCGCCTATCGGAATGCCGATGATTACGGCAAGAAATAACAAATTCAGTGTCGTAAGAAGCACGGCAAGCTTGCCTGCCGGTTTCGGTACGGAGCGTTCTGCACGCGCCGATAAGAAATCAAAGCGAGAGCGGCGCATCGCGTAAAATTGAACAAACATCGCAATGCCAATCAGCAAAACGAGATAAAACGAAAGGACGCCTGCCATATCGAACCGAATTGGCGAAGTATAAATAGCTGAATAGATAGAGTAGGGCAGCGTTGGAAAACGATAAACGGCGGCAATCGATGCGGGAAGCCCAAAATCGCCGATGGTGTCCATAAAAACAAGTGCTGCTCCAGCCCAGACGGCTGGCATAAGCAGAGGTGCCTCGATCGTCCGCCATACGGTAAAAGCCGAAGCGCCGGATAGACGAGCAGCGTGGGACAGCTGATCAACCTTCCACTCCATTGCCGCATGAACGCTTAAATAAGCGAACGGAAATTTGCTTAATGTCATAATAAAAATAAGTCCGGCTGGCTGGAAAACAGCGCTCGTGACCCAGTGCCAGCCAAGCAGGCTCACGGCAATGCCGCCGCCGGCTGCAAACAGCACCCAGCCCTGCGCCAAAATAAAGGAAGGCGTAATAATAAGCAGCCAAACCGATGCGTCTAACAGCTTTGCCGTCGGAAATGACCATCTTGCACGAATCGTTGCCAGTACGCCGCCAAGCAGCGTAGCGAGCACGGTTGTCCCTAGTCCAAGCACGACGGAATTTTCGAGTGATTTTTGCCATAGGGGACGCTTGAATATTTCGAGCAGCAGCGCAAGATCCCCAAGTTGCCAATTGCCGAAGAAAACCCCGGGCAGCAGTACTTGAATAATGACTGCCGCCAAGGGATATAAGACGAGGATGAATAGGATGATGCTGACGAACCACCCCAGTCGATCCTTCATAAAGGTTTGCATCGGTTACTTAACGGATTGGTCGGCGAACCATTGCTTAATGGCCGCTTCATTCTCGGATGCCCATGAAGCGTCGGCTGCAACGAGCTTCGCATCGGCTGCACGACCTTGCTTAGCATTTACGCCATTAACGGAAGGCTGGAAATAACTTTCGTCGCCTTTGTCAATTAGCGCTTGCTGTGTTTTTGGATCGAGCAAAAATTCGATAAATGCTTTTGCCGCATTCGGATTTTTCGTATTTTTCTGAATCGCTGCTACCCGGACCGAAGCAGGCGCTCCTTCAGCAGGCCAGATGATTTCAATTGGCTCATTGTCGTTTTTCATGGCGTATGCATTGCTTTCTTGCAGCGCAGCTATGGAGATTTCGCCAGCGGCTAGCGCTTTGACGACATTCGGGTTTTTTGGATAGACGCGAAGGCCGTTGCTCATCAGCGAGCCAAAGAACTTCTGTCCGCCATCAATTGTTTTTTCGTTAAAGAACCAAGAAACAAACGGATAAGCAGGAGCCGCAATCGCTGGATCAGCCATGCCGATCAAGTTTTTGTATTTCGCATTGGAGAAGTCCTCCCATGATTGTGGAGCATCCTCTGCTTTCACTTTATCCTTGTTGTATACGATAACGCCTGCAGCATGCGCGCCAGTCGGTACAAACCACTTTTTCTCAGGCACAAAAGGTTTGGCAAAATCGGTTAAATTAGCGAGATTGTCCGGAGCCCAGTCTTCAAGCAGCTGTCCGCTTGCACCTAATCCATAAATGGAAGGCATAGCATCGAGCCAGATGACATCCCAGTGCGGATTGCCTTTCTCTGCTTCAACGCGTGACATTATTTCGGCTCCGTTGCCTGCAACGACCTCAAGCTTGTAACCAGTCGCTTCCTCGAACATTGGGGCAATAATGCTGTCAAAATCATTTAAGTAAACGGTAAGCGTTCCTTCATCCTTCGTTGCTGCTTGCTCTGTCGCTTGCGCTGCCTCAGTAGGCGCCGTCGTTTCTGTATTTCCGGCATTTGCAGCTGTATCGTTATTCGTGCTGCCTGCATTTCCGCTGCCGCAAGCAGCGGTCAGTGTCATCAACCCGGCCAGCAAAATGGTTCCAAGCCAGCGTTTCCCATTCGTTTTCATCGTTTCGTTTTCCCTCCACTATCTGTTTTGCTTACCTCCTAACTTTAGCAATGGTTTGTCAGATGATTGTTAACAGATTGTCGAGATATTATTAAATGTAATCGATAGATATTGATATAAATATAGATTTAATCTATATTAATAGGCAAAAAGCGTGGGAGGATGAACGGGATGAACGTGCAGCAGCTGCATGTATTTATGGAGGTATGCGGCGGGCGGACACTCGCGGAAGCCGCGGAAAAGCTGGGGCTTAAACAGCCGACGATCAGCTTTCATCTCAAAAGGCTGGAGGAGGAGCTCGGCGTGGAGCTGTTTCGCAAGCACTCGCGCAGCCTGCAGCCAAGCGATGCGGCGGTTGAGCTGCTGCCCTATGCGAAACGTATCGTTTTTCTGATGGAAGAGGCTAGACTCGCCATGCTGGAGCGGCGCGAGCAGGGCGAAGGGCGTCTTAGGCTCGGTGCAAGCTACACGCCGGCAACCTACGTGATGCCTCCGCATTTTGCCGCTTATCGCAGATTGTACCCGAGAGTGAGCCTGATGCTGACCGTGAAGCAAGCAGCTTCCGTGCTTGCGATGCTGCGCAGCTATGAGATCGATATAGGCATCGTTTCGCTTGGAGAATCGCCGCAGGAAGGGCTTATCGTACAGCCGCTGATTGCCGATGAGCTGAAGCTGCTGCTGGCGCCGGAGCATCCGTTAGCCGGAATAGCACAGATAGAAGTGGAGCAGCTAAGGCAAGAAACTTTTTTATTGCATGAGATAGGTTCAACCTCACGAACGCTTTCCGACGAGTGGGCACGCGGTGCCGGATTGAAATGGGGAAGCGTCATGGAGCTTGGCGCGATCGAGACGATCAAAGAGGCGCTCAAATGCAACATGGGAGTCGGCATTTTGCCTCGCCGAAGCGTCATCCGTGAAATCGACGCTGGCGAGCTGGTTATGCGCGACCTGCCCCAATATGTAAACAGCAGGCATATTTGTCTGGCTTACCGCAATGAGGATCAGCTATCACCGCATGTCAGATCGTTTATTGAATTTGTGCGGCATACATTTCAGGTACATGATAAGCTGTAAATAACAAAAATGCGGAGGTGGCTAAGATGGGAGATATGTCGGGTAAAGTTGTACTGGTTACCGGCGCTAATTCAGGCATGGGGCTAGCGACAACGGTAGAGCTTGCGAAGCAGGGCGCGCATGTGGTGATGGTTTGCCGCAGCAGGGAGCGCGGTGAGCATGCACTGGAGCAGGCGTGTTCACAGAGCGACAGCAAGGAGCTGGTTCTGATGACCTGTGATTTGGGCTCGCTAGCGAGTATTCGCAGCTTCACATCGGCTTTTAAGCAAAAGTATAATCGGCTGGATGTGCTGATTAACAACGCTGGCGTCGCCTCCTTGAAGCGGGAGCTGACGTCGGACGGATTTGAGTCGCAAATCGGCATTAACCATTTGGGTCATTTTTTGCTGACAAACGAACTTCTTGATCTTATTAAGGCTGCCCCGCAAGGACGAATTGTCAATCTATCCTCTGATGCGCATAAGGCTGGAAGGATCCATTTTGACGATCCCAATCTTACGAAGGGCTACAATGTTGTCAAAGGTTACGCACAGTCCAAGCTGGCTAATATTTTGTTTACGAAGGAGCTGGCAAGTCGTCTAGCGGGTACGAGAGTAACGGTTAACAGCGTCCATCCGGGAGCGGTGGCAACCAATATCGGTGTGGATCGGAAGACAGGCTTCGGCAAAACGGTGCACAAGCTGCTAAGGCCATTTTTCCGTACGCCGCTTGAAGGGGCCAAGACTGCTATTTATTTGGCTTCAAGCGACGAGGCTGAAGGCCAAACCGGACAATATTATATCGACAGCAAGATCGTGCAGACGGCGAGCAAGGGCAACAATGCTGAGGTTGCAGCTAGACTATGGGCATGGAGCGAGAAGCAGGTCGAGCTTACATAATACGGGGCAATTAGGCTACACTAAGCAGATTTCTATATCTGCGGAGGTGAAGCCTGTTCATGAAGCACTTAATCGTCTATTGTCATCCTAATCCGGACAGTTTCAACAATGCGATTGTTGATGCGTTTATCGGATCGTTGAAGGCGAAAGGCCACGAGGTTGTTGTCAGAGACTTGTATGCGATGGCATTTGATCCTGTGCTTAAGGCCGCCGATTTTGAAGCGATGCGTGAGGGCAATACGCCAACGGACATTAAGACGGAGCAAGAGCATGTGAAATGGGCGGATGCGTTCACGATGATCTATCCGATTTGGTGGACGGGCTTGCCCGCTCTCATTAAAGGCTATGTCGATCGTGTATTCTCATATGGCTTCGCCTATGCATATGGGGAGGACGGAAATATTAGAAAGCTGCTGGCTGGCAAGAAGGGTCTTATTATTAACACGCATGGGACCCCTGCGGAAATTTACAGCAAGACCGGCATGTATGAAGGTCTTACTATCACTTCAGATACGGGAATTTATGAATTTTGCGGCATCGAGCCGGTCGGTCATCTATTCTTTGGCAGCGTGCCGCAAATTGATGATGCCGCCCGTCAAGAAATGCTCCAGGAAGTAAAAGGCAAGGCGGTTAGCTTGTTTGAATAAACGTTGGGTGAGAGCCGGTCGCTTAATGCGAGCGGTTTTTTTGTGTCTTGCAGGGGGGAGTGGAGGGGCATTTCCCCTGGAGGTAGTTAATAACGAATAGCAAATTGCAAATGCAACCAGCAAATGCAACCAGCAAATGCAACCAGCAAATGCAACCAGCAAATGCAACCAGCAAATGCAACCAGCAAATGCTAACAGCTATATGCATTTGCTGGTATCTTCAGCTGTGAGGAGTAGGGAAGCGTAATCGATATGCTCCACCACAATTAACGGTAGCTTTGCTTTTACCACTAAATTGTAATTTATGTGTTGGAGGCTGCTTAATCTAACCTGGCGCAGAACAAAGAAGCTGACGAGTGCAGCCGTATCACTATTTCGACGTTAAATCCAACCAAGCACAACACAAGAGGCAGTCGCAATAGGCATAGCGCCTTCTGTGACAGCCTCTTCTTCATTGACGCTTCAGCGCTCATAGCCGGGATAATTATAATCAGGATCCTGCAGCTTTGGCAAAATATTCATCTGACGAATATGGTCCCTCGTCTCTTTCGTGCCTATCGCATAAACGGTGTCATAAACCTTGATGATGTCCTTATTGAATTTGTCCGTCGCTTCATCATGGTCAGCGGATTTATAGGGGATAGGCGCACGAAATTGTGTTTTCTCGTCATCCCTCTGAATTTGGTCCAGCAGCAGCTGCAGCTCATCGATCTCCTTCTGCGTCGCGGTGACCGTTAGCTGGTCATTGATGGAAGGCTCAGACTCGACCCGCTTGCCGGAGATGGACACGTAATAGGTTTTCTTGTCCGTCATGCCGCTCACTCCCTTCGTTTATAAGTTATAAAACAAATGTGAGAGAGATGAAACAATAGTTGGCAGGTGGAGGTAGGTGATGGTAGGCAATCTGCTCCAAACAAGACTAATTTCCAATAAATAGGGCAATACTAATAAGGATTGTACTTATAGACCGATTGGAATGATCGCTATGATGAATATTCACTGGCGACTTGCAGAGCTGTGGCTGCTGCAGCAGAGCCGGAAGCTGACGGAGCAGGAATGCTCAGAAATGAATGCATGCCTGAAGCTGAATGCCAAATATGCGCAAAGGCTGGCCGAGCAATATAACCTTGGGTTAATGGCGAGCATGACAAATGATTGGGATTGGCTGCATGAGATATCTGCCGAAATCGATAAGCTGGAGCGGATGTATGAAAGCGGCCGGCCTTCTTTTTTTGAAAAATAAGAGTAGATTCTGTTGCTTCAAAGGCGTATTTCTGCCGTGCCAAAGGTTTACATAAATATAGCAATCGAGAAGAAATGCTTGCAGCATTTACATGCTAGAATTGAGCTATAAAGACAAACCAAAAGGTTTATAGGCATGACATTCTAATGAAGAGGTGATAGGTAATGGGATTTAAGTCAGCTAATATTTTTGTGAATTTGCCGGTTAAAGATTTGAATAAATCGGTCGAGTTTTTTACGAAGCTAGGATTTGAGTTTAACGCCCAATTTACGGATGAGAATGCAACATGTATGGTAATCGGCGAAAATATTTTTGCGATGCTGCTGGTTGAAGACTACTTCAAATCGTTTATCTTAAAAGACATTGCCGATACATCAACGACATCGGAAGTCATTTTAGCCATATCTGCTGAAAATAAAGAGCAAGTGATTGAGTTTGTCAATCAAGCGCACGCTGCCGGCGCTACGCATTCCAAAGATGCTGTTGACCATGGTTTCATGTATCAATGGGGCTTCCAGGACCTTGACGGGCACCTTTGGGAAATTTTCTATATGGACCCGAGTGCAGTTCAACCAACTGAGTAATCAAGGATGAGCGGAAGAGAGGCTGTGAGTAATTGCGCAGCCTCTTTTTTGCTTGCTCGATAAGCCGTATTCAAAGCTAGTAATTTATTTTATCCATTTGGTATAATTGGGATAAAATAACTGAGCTATAGGAAGAGGGAGTGGCCAGCGCCTATATGAGCTGGAGGAAGAGCTTGGAAGCGCGATGGATCTGGTGATCGGACTGATTATGCAGAAGTACGATATGCGTTACCCGTGCACACCGCCTGACTTCATTCCTTTCGCCAGTTCCGGCGTAGACGGCATTCACTACTGCTTCGTTACTGATTTTGGTACCGTTTCAGACCTGGAGGATGCCTATATAGCTGTCGTAGCGCCGATGGATTTTAGTTCGGAAATTTGGGTTGTAGCGCGCAGCATAAAGGACTTCCTTCGTATCTTATGTACCGATAAAAGCGTTTTATATAACTGCATAGCGCCATTTGATGCTAACAAAGCTGGGCAATCGGGCGGGGAGGAGCTGACGCCGGCACTGCAGAGGCTGAAGGAGATATTTAATCTGACCAATATCCCCGATTTGGCTGGATATATCGAAAGCTTACGCAAGGATAGGGATCAGCTTATTTGTGTGCAAACGCTTGATACGATCGGCATCGTACCGCTGACAGGTCGGACAGATCAGTCAGCAGCGCAGCCGCTGTCCATCAATTGGGACGATGAGCAGGAGATAAGAGCTCTGCTTGAAACAGCGAGCCCGGAGACGAAGCTGGCATTCATTCGCGACGCGCAGCACGAGAATCGGATATATGATGATACAAGGATGCTTAGGCGCTGCAAGACCATTTTATCCGAGCTGGAGCTTTACCATGAGCTGCAAAATTTGCTTGAATGCGCCGATTAACGCAACAATGAAAAGCTGTCACATCGGTCAGCAAAGACTTGATGGAACAGCTTTTTTCACCAAACAAAGTTTAAATTACTTCATTCATTAGAGCGATAATAGGAGAGTGGTTCCAATAAGGCTATTATTTATTTGCAGCAGAAACAAGTGGAGGAGCTTGACGGCCGAGACGATTTTTCAAGGTGTGGATGGGCATGCAGTTAGGTCGGCGGGTACAGAAGAAAATGCTCGCATTAAAGTAACGGAAGGGCATATTGGCTGGGCTGAACTGATTTTTGCCATGGAAAAGAAGCATGTGCGAAGGCTGCAGGAGAAATTTAGCAGTGCCCTTGCCGGTAAAAAGGTCATCTGCCTCCATATACCGGATGAATTTGAATATATGAATGAAGACTTGATCGGCTTGCTTCAGTCCAGCGTAGCAGATTATATCAGTGTACATGAGCAAGGGTAAGTGTACGCGATAATTAATGGATCTGTTCGTTCAAGAGCAGCAGTTGGTAAAAATAATGAGCGCCCCGCAACTGGCTTCTATTGATCTGATCTAGCAATTGCAGCGATTCACGCGCAATTCTGATCGCATTTTCCACATTGTTAACGTCAACCTCCTTGATGACCTGCTGAATGATCTCAAGCGACCAAAGGGGGTGTATCAGCGTATTGCGGCAAATTAGCAGGAGTTTTTCCCATGTGATGCCGCTATTTTTAATGCTGCTATTAACTGCTATTAACCGAACTCTACTTCGATATGAATAACCTCAGAGCGGCTGCCGATCCGTACGGGTGGCCCCCATGTGCCGAAGCCTGACGAGACGATCGCATGCAGCCCGCCTTTCTTTAAATAACCCCAATCCAGCTCGAACATTTTTCTCGTTATGAGATGGTTGGGCATCATTTGGCCGCGATGGGTATGGCCGGACACGGATATGTCGATGCCGTTCTCGGACGCTTTTGCGATATCGGACGGCTGATGATCGAGCATAATGAGCGGCCTCGATTGATCGAGCGGCGCAATTAGATCTTGAATAGGGAGCCTTCCGCCCGATCCGAACCCTGCGGACGCTTTATCCTTGCGGCCGATGACGTAGAAGCTGTCTGCAATAAGCGCAGCCTCGTCCATAAGAACGCGAATGCCGATCGCATCCATTGCCTTTATAAATTCAGGCACCTTCCTGCCGATGTATTCATGATTGCCGGTTACTGCATACACGCCGAGAGGAGCGTTCAGCTCGCCTAGCACCGCTGACATGTTTTTACGAAGAAAGGGTTCGATATCATCATCCAAAATGTCTCCGGGAAGCAGGATAAGATCCGGCTTGATCTGCTTCACCTTGGAAATTAAGCGCTTCAGGTGCCGATTGCCGACAATCGTTCCCAAATGAAGGTCGGATGCCATCGCAATGCGCAGCTTTTTCAGCTTCCCGGCAGGCTTCGGCACTTGAACGTGGTAGGTGCGGATGATCGGACTCCACGCATTCCATGTCCCGCGAACGATCAGAACGACCATCAGGAGCAAGGCGATGCTGCCTACACCAACGACATAAACCGATTTGTCGGCTCCGGCTGCTTTTAAGAGAAGGGAAATGATATTGGCAGGCGGCAAAATGAGCACGGCGAATTCGAGAACGGCGAACCAGTAGGAGCCGACCAGCTTGAAAGCCTCCGCAACGGGTTTGAACGGAGCGCGGTATGCGAGCCTGCCGATTATGTACGAATAAGCGATTAAACCGACAACGAGCGAGTAGAAGCCCGTTTTTTCCCAATTAAATAGAGTAGAGAAAAACAGCCAACCATTCCAACCGATATAGAAGGATATACCGCTGTATACGAGTAAGATGCCAACAACAATAGCAACAAAACGCAGCTTCATTCATCAACGCTCCCTAGCTCTTAATCTGCTTACTTATAAGCTGAATTTACTATATCACACCCGCATTCTAGCAGCAAAATTCACAAGAATTAGAGGAATAGCAAGAGCAGGCCAAGCAACGACGGAAGGGGGACCGAAGCTTGAGGCGTTGCGCAGGCAGCGAGCCTATGGTATCGTTTCGTCATAGTGAATGATGCGTTTTTCTAATAAGAAACAATAGTTTGCGCATCTAAATGAAATGGAGCGAATAACGCAAATGAAATCGCTTGTATTAGCAGAAAAGCCGAGCGTGGCCAAAGAAATTGCCCGCGTGCTCGGCTGTGGACAGAAGCAAAAAGGGTATATGGAAGGCTCTAAATATGTCGTAACCTGGGCGCTGGGTCATTTGGTGACACTGGCAGAGCCGGAGGAATACGATCCGAAATATAAGACATGGAATTTGGAAGACTTGCCGCTGCTGCCTCCGAAAATGAATCTGAAGGTTATGAAGGAAACGTCGCAGCAATTCCGCACGGTGGCACAGCTGTGCAAGCGGCAGGACATCAGCGAGCTTATTATCGCGACCGATGCAGGACGGGAAGGCGAGCTTGTCGCGCGCTGGATTATGGAGCTTGTCCATTGGCGCAAGCCCTTCAAGCGCCTTTGGATTTCGTCGCAGACGGACAAGGCGATTAAAGACGGCTTCAGCAGCCTGAAGCCCGGCAAGGACTACAACAATTTGTATGCGTCGGCCGTTTGCCGAGCGGAGGCAGATTGGCTGATTGGCCTTAATGTTACGAGAGCGCTGACGACAAAATATAATGCCCAGCTGGCCGCAGGCCGAGTGCAAACGCCTACGCTGGCGATGCTGATGGAGCGGGAGCAGGAAATCCAGTCGTTCCAATCACAGCCTTACTGGAATGTATCGGCTGATTTTGGCACGTTTTCCGCGCAATGGCGCGAGCAGGATTCGCATGATGGACGAGTATGGGACAAAGCGGGGGCGGACGCGATTGCCGCAAGGCTGCAGAAAGGCTCGGCTAAGGTAGACAAGCTTCGCACGGTTGAGAAATCGGAGCCGCATCCACAGGCGTATGATCTGACCGAGCTGCAGCGGGATGCGAACAAGCGGCTCGGCTTCTCGGCTAAGCAAACGTCCAACGTGCTTCAGAAGCTGTATGAGCAGCATAAGCTTGTCACCTATCCGCGTACCGATTCCAGATATTTGTCGAGCGACATGGTGCCCACCTTGAAGGGGCGATTGGAGAGCATCGCTGTCGGCCCTTATGCGCAGCTGGCCCGCAAGCTGATTAGAATGCAGCTTCCCGTTACAAAGAGAATTGTGGATGACAGCAAAGTTACAGATCATCATGCTATTATTCCTACAGAGCAATTCGTCAACTTGGCGGCATTAAGCAATGATGAGCGCAAGCTGTACGATCTTATCGTGCGGCGGTTTATCGCTTTATTTTATGGTCCTTACCGTTATGACGAGACAAGCGTCGTGCTCACAGCAGGCAAAGACCTCCTCTACGCAAAGGGAAAAATCGAGAAGGAAAAGGGCTGGAAGGAAATTTATCAGTCAGCCACCTATGCTTCCACCCAAGATGATGATGAAGACGATGACAGTGATTCGGGACAAAGCAAAGCCGACCGCCAGCCCGCACAGCTTCTTCCTCCTCTTAAGCTAGGCCAGTCGCTGTCGATCAAGCAAGAGAAGGTGCGGGAGCTGCGCACGCTGCCGCCTGCTAGATATACGGAGGCGACGCTGCTGACACGGATGGAGAAGCATAGCCTCGGCACGCCTGCAACGCGCGCCGATATTATTGAGAAGCTGCTCGGCACAGATACCATTACGCGCACGCAAAATAAGCTGATGCCAACCGGCAAAGGCAAGCAGCTAATCGAGCTTGTCGTTACCGAGCTGAGAAGCCCGGATCTGACTGCCAAGTGGGAGCAAGAGCTCGAACGTATTGCAAAGGGCAAAGGCGATCCGGCAGCCTTTATGAAAAATGTTCGTCAGCAGGCTGCGAAATGGGTGTCCGAGGTTATTGCGGAGACGAAGGAGTACAAGCCGCATAACCTGACGCACTCCCGCTGTCCCGAATGTGAGAAGCCTCTGCTTGAAATTAACGGAAAGCGCGGCAAGTCGCTCGTCTGCTCCGATCGTGAATGCGGCTATCGGCGTGCGGCGGAGCCTATGCTCTCCAATAAGCGCTGCCCGCAATGCCATAAGAAGATGGAAATTAAAGACGGGAAAGCAGGCAAATACGCACAATGCAAACCTTGCAATGTGATCGAAATGCTCGGCGACAAGCAGGGCGGCGGCAAAGCCAATCGGAAGCAAAATCAAAAGCTTATCGAGCAATATAGCGATAATACGTCGATGTCGAACAGCTTGGCGGACAAGCTTAAGGCGGCGCTTGAGAAGCAATCAGACAAGTAGCAATATGTATACCGGCAAGCAGCGTCCAAGCTAAACGGGCTGTTTGCCGGTTTTTTGTTATGAAGAGAATAAGAGCTATTTAAAGCGGTGGAACGTTTTGGGAACGGTGAATACGGTAATTCCGGTTATCATCTTATTTTTGATGATCGTAAGGCCGGAAAAGTCAATTGGTACAAATCGAGATGAAGCTTGCGATTCTAGCTTCTTAATATAGCAAAGCTCACGAATAAAGGCTCCTAACCTCCGCCATTCATCCAAGAGACAGGTAGTACACTGTCATATGCTATAAATGAAGCGATAGGAAAGGAGAGAGAATGCATTGGGTGGACATAATGGTAGATTGCTAGCTAACAAGTGGACCAAGACTGCGGCATTGCTTACCCATCCCAGCATCGCACCGCACATTCCGCCTACAAGAACATTTACGGCAAACAATCTTAGAAGCATGCTGGATACGTATCAAATGGTGGTCGTGAAGCCGGTGGTCGGAGCAGGCGGACATGGTGTAATGAAGGTTACGCGCAGCGGCGATGGTTATGCCTATACTTATTATTCGCAGACGAAGCGATTTGCTAGTTTCTCAGCGTTAATAGGTGCGCTTAACAAACAACGCAAGGGCCGTGCCTATCTCATTCAAAAAGGGATCTATTTGGCAACGGTAGACGGCAGGCCGATCGATTATCGGGTGAAATACGTGAAGACGGAGAATGGCTGGGTCATTCGCGCAATGGTCGGACGAATCGCCAGAAAAGGGCTGTTCGTAACGAATTTATGCCGAGGAGGCTCGCTCGTAACGGCTGCCAACGGCATTAGCAGATCGTTGTCATCCGCGCTGGTTGAAGAGAAGAAGCAGAAGATGCGTGAGCTCACTGCGTTATCAACGGATGTTCTCGAATCCAAATATCCGGGCTTTGCCCAGCTTGGCTTCGATTACGGTCTTGATAAGCAGGGGAGGATTTGGATATTCGAGGTAAATACGAAGCCTCAATAAACAAGCCACTACAAAAGGGTGCCCAGAAGTCAAATACACTTCTGCGGCACCCTTTTTGTTTGTGATTGGCTATTGATCGGAATTAGGCTCATTTTGCCGAAAAAATTGACCGTCCCTCAGCCCGTCGACAAACTGCTGAAGCCAGCTGTAATATTCGACGCCGTGCCGCAGCTTATGCAAATCCTTTAGGCAGAGCTGGCGTTCCTCTTCTCCGGTTTCGATATCCAAAATGATTTCAGACAAGGAAGGGATAACCTCGTTAATAGCTTCTAGCATTACATCGATCTCGCGCTGCAGCTTGGAAGCAAAAAAGTTCTGAAACGCTTGAAAAAAGTCAGTCTCCGCTACATATAAATCTTTGCGATCGAGCTTCTCATCCAATTTCATAATCATTTTTGAATCCATTAAGGAACGAACCGCATAGCTCATATTGCTTTTGCTCATATTCATTTGCTGCTTCATTTCCTCGAGCGTCATCGGTTTATCCTCAAAAAACATAATGCCGTAAAGCTGTCCGAATGAATAGTTAGCCCCGTATAAATCCATTGTCTTGGCAATGGCATCTATTATTTTTCCTCTTATTTGCTCTTGAGTCACTGGGGAACCGTCCTGATCACTGGTTGAAGCTCTTTTCACATCATCACCTGCAAGACTATATTTTATGATTCATTATACAGCATCAGCATCATGAATGGATGATTAGAAAGCCTTAAAGAAAGACGAAACTTTTACAAGATCTTTAACAGGCGTTGACGTTCAGATAACGCAGCTGTTTTAAACTGAGTGTACAATAATTTTTGAACAGTCGAGGTGTGTATCCAATATTAACGATATTTATAGCAAATGTTAAGAAAAAATTGAACGATAAATAGGAGATGATTAAACGCGATATGGCTAAGGAATGGAAGGCTCTATTATTTACGCTGCCAGCTTTGATTCCATTGATCGTATTTTGGATGATCCCGCTCGGAACTATTTTTTATTTGAGCTTTACCGATTGGGACTTTATGAGTCCGGTCAAAACATTTGTTGGTTTTGAGAATTACATTTATCTGTTCGACAACCCGGCCTTCTACCAATCGCTTGGCGTAACGCTGCTCTTCTGTATCGGAAGCGTGCTTCCGGTTATGGCTCTGGGACTCGTGCTTGCGCTGCTGCTTAACCGGTCGATGAAGGGCTCCGCCGTATACCGCACCCTCATGTTCTCCCCATGGGTTACGCCAACGGTTGCCGTATCTATCGTCTGGTCGTGGATATTCGAGCCTAAAGTCGGCATGGCTAATACGGTGCTGCGCTGGTTCGGCTTTGATGGAGTAGGTTGGCTTCAGGATACGAGCTGGGCGCTTGCAGGCGTGCTGATCGTTACCGTATGGAAGCTGATGGGCTGGACGATGGTGTTTTATTTGGTCGCCTTGCAAAATGTCCCGCGCGAGCTGCTTCAGGCAGGCGAGCTGGATGGTGCGGGAAGCTGGAGCAAGCTTATGCATATTACGATACCGCTTATATCGCCAACTACCTTCTTTCTATTTATTGTACAAACCATATCGGCATTGCAAGCCTACGATCAAATTAATGTGCTTACGCAGGGAGGACCTGCCGGCTCGACGAGAACGCTTCTTTATATGTATTATCAATCGGCCTTTGAGTCGTTTGACATCGGTGAAGCATCCTCTGTGGCGGTCGTGCTCGTGATTGCCTGTATGCTGCTTTCGATCGTTTCCTTTGCCATAGGCCGTAAAACGGTTCATTACAGCTCATAATTGTCAGCCGCATGGAGAGGAGAATTATTGCAATGTCAGCTAATCATGTTTTTCGGCGAACGATCAGGCATTTGTTTCTGCTGCTGTGCAGTGCCGTTATGGCATTTCCATTCTATTGGATGATAACAAGCGCGCTCAAAACAAATGATGAAATTTGGCAATTTCCGCCAACGTTTTGGCCGAGCTCTCCGCAGTGGGGCAATTTTCTCGCAGCGTGGCTAGAGGCTCCGTTCTGGCTCTATTTAACGAACAGCATCGTAGTAGCTTCCGTCATCGTTCTGCTTCAAGCTTTAAATTCAGCGATGATGGCCTATGCCTTGACGCATATGAGGTTTCGACTAAAGAAGGCCATTACGGCCATCATCATGCTTGGCTACATGATTCCGAACACAGCGGTTTACTTGCCGAGCTATATGATTTTGGCAAAGCTGCAGCTTTTGGATTCGTATGCAGGACTGATTTTATCCAATTGTGTCAGCGTGTTTTCCATTTTTTTGATCAGGCAAGCCTTTTTGCAGGTATCACATGAGCTGGTAGAAGCAGGGCAAATCGATGGTGCGTCGCATATGCGGATTATGTGGGCGATTCTTGTTCCCGTTACGCGTTCCTCCTTCATCGTGCTCGCTCTTATTACGTTCATTGATCATTATAATAACTATTTCTGGCCAATGCTGATTACCAAAAATCCCAACCTGCAGCTTGTATCGGCCGGCCTAAGAAGCTTCTTCGTGGAAGGAGGGGCATATGGGTTGAAATGGCCGCTAATTATGGCGGCGAGCTCATTTACGATTATACCTCTGCTCGTATTGTTTCTATTTGCGCAGAAGACGATTATGAAAAGCTTCAATATGTCGGTTGGCGTTAACAAAGGGTAATTCAATCAAGAAAATGGCTTTTGGCTTTACACAAATTGAGTGGAGGAATCAATGACAATGTTGAAAATGAAACAAGGCTTGGCTCTTATGATGGTATTATGCTTTGCGGTACTGGCAGCTTGCGGGCAAAACTCGGGCAACACAAATTCAAATGCGAATAGCGGCGCTAACGCAACTGCAAACGCAACCGATGATGCGACCGTTGCACCTGCTCCAAAGGAGCCTGTGACAATTGAGTTCTGGTACGGGCTTGGCGGCAAGCTTGGCGATACGATGAAAGAAAAAATCGAATTATTCAACAGCTCGCAGAACGAGGTAATCGTTAATGGGATCGCCCAAGCGGATTACACCGAAACGGAGCAGAAGCTTCAGGCTGCGATTGCGGCTAAGCAGCCTCCGGCTGCCGTTCTTTCCTCCAATATGAACTGGGCTCAAAAAGGGCTATTCGCCGATATGAGCGATTTGATTGCTGCTGATGCTGCATTTAATAAAGAGGATTTTGTACAAACGTTTCTTGAGCAGGGCCAACTGGACGGCAAGCAATTTTTCCTTCCAATGTATGGCACGACGCAAGTCATGTATTACCGTAAGGACGCGCTTGAGAAGAGCGGATTGACGCCAGACGATTTCAAGACTTGGGAAGGCTTGGCGGCTGCCGCAACGAAGATGACGGTTAAAGCTGACGGCAAAACAAGCTTTTACGGATGGGAACCGATGTGGGGCAGGGAAAATATGATGGACGCCGTATTTAGTAAGGGAGGCACTGTTCTTAGCGAAGACGGCAAAACGGTTGTGATCGACTCTCCGGAATGGATCGAGACGTGGGAGCTGTTCCGCAAATGGATTCATGAAGATCAAATTATGACGATCCACTCCGGCGGACAAGGCTGGGAGTATTGGTACAAAACGATCGATGATGTAATGAAGGGACAAGCTGCAGGCTACATCGGCTCAAGCGGCGACCAAGGCGATCTGGATTTCAATATCGTGGCAGCAATGGAACAACCGGGCTGGGACGGAATTGGCGCTGGGAAACCGGTAGCAAGCGCAATTATGGCAGGCATACCGGCTGGTGTGAGTGAAGAGCAAAAGGCTGCTGCATACAAATGGCTGACGTTCTTCTCGGAAACAAAAAACACAGCTTCATGGTCCATCAGCACAGGCTATATCGCAGTTCGGTCATCCGCGCTGGAGGATGCGGAATATAAAGCATTCGGCGAGAAAAATCCTCAAATTAAAGTGCCGCTCATGCAGGCTGCCCATGCATCCGCGCCATTCCAGGATCCAACAGGCGGTAAAATCAATGATGCGCTCAAAATTGCGGCAGATAAAGTGCAAATCGGAAATATTTCTGCCGAGAAAGCGCTCAAAGAAGCAAAGGAAACGGCGCAGAAGGAGCTTGACAGGTTAAAATAGGAGAGATGAAATATGCCTAACTTAATGATAAACAATCGAGCATATAAGGTGGCAGGCATCTTGTTCGATAAGGATGGAACGCTGCTCGACTTTATCGCGATGTGGGGCTGCTGGAGCGAGTCTGTTTTTAGTGAATTGAAGCAACAGCTAAAGCGTCGAGGAATGACCATTCAACCAGATCGAATACCAACCCTTTGGGGAACAAAGCATGGAATTGACAACAGGATCATCGATTATGATCGGAATGGCCCGCTTGCCATGGGGACGATGCAGGACTTGTACGCCGTAATTGCTTGGCAGTTATACAGCGAAGGCTTGTCTTGGGCCGAAGCGATGGAGATTGTTCAGCAATGCAAGAAGCACGCGGATATTGAGCTGGAGCGCTTGCGCCCAGCTCGTCCGCTTCCCGGCAGCATTGATTTTCTGAAGAGCTGCAAGAACCATGGGATTAAGCTTGGTGTTGTCACCGCAGATGAAACAGAGGCTGCAAACAAGCATTTGGAATGGCTTGGCATTCGAACCTATTTTGATGTTGTGATCGGCAATGATCTGGTAGAGAGGGGCAAGCCTTTCCCTGATATGCTTCAGCTTGCATGCCGGAAGCTGGCTATTGACTGCTCTGAGGCTGCTATTATTGGCGATACCAATGGAGATATGCGGATGGGACTAGCGGCGGGAGCCGCTGTAACGGTCGGCATCGCTGACGTAGGGGAGAACTGCAGCACCCATCCACTGCTTTCAAACGCCAAAGAAGTAATTGGATCATACACGCAGCTAAGTTTGAGGAGTCAAGCTCATGAAGACTGAAATGGGTTGGGGCTGGACATTTCTGCTGCTTGCAATCGTGCTTGAACTGTCGGGAACCGTTTCGATGAAATATTCGGCGGGCTTCTCGCGATTTTGGCCGTCTGTACTTATGTTTTTATTTTATGGAGCCAGCTTTACGATGCTTAACTTCGCGCTTTCTTATATGAATGTGAGTGTTGCCTATGCGATTTGGTCAGGTATTGGCATCATCCTAATTACGATGGTTAGCTTTATCATTTTTCATGAGAAACTTCCCCTCTCTTCGCTGCTGTGGATCTTTGTTATCGTAGTTGGAGTCGTGGGCTTGAATATGAGTGTAAAAAGCCATTAATTATAGGAAGAATGGGAGAGGAAGAGGATGCAGTCCCCCATCATTAGCTTTCAGGTAATAACAGACACCCATGTCACGCCTGAGCGGGATCATATTTATAACAGGCATTTGGAGCAAGCGCTGAACGATATTGCCGCCCATTCGACAAATAGCATAGGCATTATGCATGTCGGGGACGTAACGGATCATGGACTCCGCACCGAGTACGAGGAATTCGTTCGCATTTGGGAGGCTTGCAAGGCCGGACTGCCGGATATACAGTTCATACTTGGCAATCATGATCTATTTCTTGGCGAATGGAGCAGCCAGCTTAAGCTCTATGAATCGTATACGGGTATGAGCGGAGCTTATTATGATAAATGGCTGCATGGCTATCATTTTATATTCCTTGGCTCCGAGCAAGGCGGCTTGAAGGACTTTGCTTATTTGACGGAGGAGCAGCTCTCATGGCTTGATCAAAAGCTTGGCGAGGAAGCATCCCAAGCAAAGCCTGTGTTTTTATTTTTGCATCAGCCGCTGAAGGATACGGTTGCCGGCTCGCTCGAAGGGCAAGGCTGGCATGGCGTCATACAAGATGAAGAGCTGAAGGCGATTCTAGCTAAACATCCTCAAACGATAATGTTTAACGGCCATACGCATTGGGAGCTGGAAGCAGGTCATGCTTGCTTTGCAGGAAACGGCAAAACCGCTACCATATTTAATGCGGCATCAGTTGCGTATTTATGGACGAATGAGGATGTCTACAAAGAGGGCAGCCAAGGCTATTATGTTGACGTTTACGAGGATAAGGTTGTCGTGCGCGGCAGAGATTTTGCGGCTTCCTCTTGGATCGATAAAGAGCAATACGAAGTGATACTACAAGGATAACTTAACAATTAGCCCCTTTGGGGCTTTTTTTACGCAGTTGCATGCAATCTAGTGATGAAAAAAGGGATTGGCGTCAATATATTCCATTAATAGATTCATAGATTGTGATTAAAGTTTTTTATTGAGATGATGTAAAAATGTCCTGTGGATAACTATATCCACATTATCCACCCTGATTTTACTCATTGTTCGAAGGGTATACACACACTATGCACATCGTATCCACAACATCTTGTGAATAACTAGGACTGTTGTCCTTCCAATAGTGCCATGCTACTATAATTAAGAATTAACCAAAGGATGGAAGAAAGGGTGTGTAGTATGGAGCTACTGTCTGACGAAATGTTAGTAGACACTTATTATGCAGCTATTCAATTTGAATTAGAGCAAGAATTTATTCGAATGCTAGCTATCGAATTGAAGCGCAGGCGCATGAATCCGGAGACCGCCAAAATTACCGCTTAACGCAAGTCATAACCTTTGCTCCGACAACATGATTACCATTCCGTAACCGAAACTTCGGTTGTTTGCTTGCAGGTCGAGCAATATAGAAGATGCTTGCAGGATGAAAAATCCTGTACATGCACATCACTTAGCAACGGCTCGACTTCGATCTGCTCGTAGGGAGCATAAGGACCTGTTAGATCAGATGAACGACCGCAATCTACAATTGCGCCATCGCAAGAGGAGCAGCGTATATGCAGAGATTGAATTCCGTTGCAAACGGGACAAAACATAAGGGTATCCTCCTTGGCACACCTTGCATATGTATGCAGTAGGTGCAATGAATTGAATGGGCCAAGATTAGGATACCCTTATGTTATTTTTTTTAAAAGGAATATAAATGGAGTGAATTAAAGCTTCATATTGCTGCTATGGCCAGGCGACAGCTTTGCGCTAGGATCTACATACACCTTCGCATTGTTTATGGCGGTTGGAGCCTCTCCGAAGCCTACAGCGATAAGCTTGAGCTTGCCCGGATAGGTCGTTACATCGCCTGCCGCGAAAATACCCGAAATATTCGTTTCCATCCGAGTATCCACGATAATGGAGCCGCCTTGAATATCGATTCCCCATTCTGCTATCGGCCCCAGAGATGAAATGAAGCCAAAGTTAACGATGACGGCATCAACATCCAGTTCGATAGCTTCTGCAGTTTTAATATCCGTTAAGGTAACCCTATTAATGTACTCTTCGCCATGAAGCGCCGTAATTTCCTTTGGTGTAAGCACGTTTACGCTCGAGTTCATAAGGTTCTCCACGCTATGCTCATGCGCGCGGAATTTATCTCGGCGATGGATCAGCGTCACGCTCTCTGCAATAGGCTCAAGCATAAGCGACCAATCCACAGCTGAATCGCCTCCGCCGCTAACAAGCACCTTTTGCCCCTTAAAACGCTGCAAATCGCCGACAAAATAATGAAGGTTTTTTTTCTCGAATCGAGCGGCCTCCGGCAGTTCTAAGCGCCGCGGCTCAAATGCGCCAACTCCTGCAGTAATGATAACCGCTTTAGCAAAATGTTTGGTTTTGTCTGTTATAATTTCAAAGAGGCGCTCATCGTGCTTGATGACGTTCGTCACCTTCTCCTCCAGACAAATCTCCGGTTTGAAATGATCGAGCTGCTCCTTGAGACGGTCAACCAGCTCTTGAGCAGTAACCTTCGGAAAACCAGCAACGTCGTAAATATATTTTTCAGGGTAAAGCGCTGCGAGCTGTCCGCCAAGCTGGGGCATGCTCTCAATAAGTTTGACTGACGCTTGGCGCATACCGCCATAGAAAGCTGCGAACAACCCAGCAGGGCCACCACCGATGATAATGATATCGACGGGGTTTTCGGCTGTTAAGGCATTAGACAATTGAAGCCACCTCCACTTTATAAGCTAAGCTATACGATTTTTATTATAAACTTTCACAGATGAAGAAGGAAATGATTAATTTGTATAGAGTTCTAAACAATTTCGTATATTTTGCCCTTGAACTTTTACTTAAAACTATGTAGAATTTCTGATGTATGTATGCACGGGACTGGTTGCAAAAGGTAACGAAACTGTTGCTTACTCGCAAGAGATTCATTGATAAAAACGCTTTAAATAGAACAAACTGAACTTATAATTATCATACTTCGGTTTAGCTTGTGTAATTTTTCACAATGTACAACTACAAAGATAAATTAGGAATGGATGGGATTAAACGATGAGCAACATACCAAAAATCGTTATTCTTGGCGCAGGGTACGGCGGCGTTTTGACTGCGCTTCGTTTGCAAAAAGAATTAAATTACAATGAAGCTGACGTTACTTTAGTCAATAAACATGACTACCACTATATTACGACACATCTTCATATGCCGGCTGCAGGCACGGACAATCCGGAAAATGCCCGTGTAAGCATCTCCAAATTGATTGACGAATTTAAAATCGATTTCGTGAAATCGACAGTCGTTCAAATTCGTCCGCAGGATAAAAAAGTGATTCTCGAGGACGGCACGCTGTCTTACGATTATTTGGTCATCGGCCTCGGCGGCGAGCCTGAGACATTCGGTATTCCCGGCCTCGGCGAGCATGCCATGAACATCCGCAGCATTAACTCGGTTCGCTTGATCCGCGAACATATAGAATATCAATTTGCCCGTTACAAGCGTGAGCCTCACCGTACGGATTATTTGACGTTTGTAGTAGGCGGCGCAGGCTTCACTGGCATCGAGTTCGTCGGCGAGCTATCCGACCGTATCCCTGAGCTGTGCAAGCAATTTGACGTCGATCCAGGGCTTGTGAAAATCTACAATATCGAAGCGGCTCCTACGGCGCTTCCTGGCTTCGATCCCGAGCTTGTTGAATACGGCATGGACGTATTGACGAAGAAGGGTGTTACGTTCCGCATTGGCACAGCCATAAAAGAATGCTCGCCCGAGGGCGTAGTTGTCGGCGAAGGCGAAGAAATCAAATCGGCTACTGTCATTTGGACCGGTGGTATTCGCGGTAACCGCCTCATTGAAGAGGCTGGCTTTGAAACGATGCGCGGACGCGTAAAAGTCGATGAATTCCTTCGCGTTCCTGGCAATGACAACATCTACATCGTAGGCGACAACTCGCTCATGTTCAACCCGGAAGGGCGTCCCTACCCGCCGACTGCTCAAATCGCGATGCAGCAAGGCGTCGTTTGCGCGCATAACCTGGTTGCATCAATTCGCAATCAGCCGCCGAAGAGCTTCACGTTCAGCAACAAAGGTACGGTAGCATCCCTTGGCAAAGGCGAAGCAATCGGCATCGCCTTCGGCAAAAAATATAAAGGCCGCATTGCAGCGTGGTTGAAGAAAGCGATCGATCTGCGTTACCTGTTCATCATCGGCGGCATACCGCTCGTTTTGCGTAAAGGGAAATTTCTATAATGCGTCACTGCAGCGTTCAAGTTCGCGGCTTGTTGACGAGAGATGAACTAGACCGTTATAACGCATTGATGGAGGTCGGTTCCTACCTGGAATCACAAACGCGGTACGACTTGTCCTACACGGTGCAAAAGGAAGTGGACCTGCTCATTCAGCCGGCAATTGAGCGGTTGAAGGACAAAGGCAGAGAGCGCGATCGCGCGACGCAAGAGTATTTGGAAGCAAAGCGCCTCGGCTCCAATGGTGATGAGGACGAAGAGGAAGATAACTAATAATAAAGGCTTTCGCTAATGAAACAGCATCGTATGCTGATCACAGGGCGGAAGTCTTTTTGTTGCAAACAATCCTTGCTCGATATCCCAATTGATATTGGAAAGGCTATCAAACGGTTGGTTATCCTCATGTAAAGGAAATGAGGAGAAAATGTAGATTAAACCAAGCTTTATTCATGGCGAACTGGGTCCAGACCATGTCATTGTGAAAGATAAGCAGGAGCCTTATTTGATCGATATTGAAGGAAGCATGTACTATGACTTGGAGTATGGGCATAGCTTTCTGGCATTTCGATTTGCGATGACTATTCCTATTTGAATAACGCTCATCTCGACCGCAGCAGAATGTTATTTTATAAGTTGTATCACCATATCTCATGTACCTCCGGCGGATTGAAGCTGCTTGATCGGGGTTTCCCTAATCGGGGGCTGGCTGAAATGATCGTCGAGCATAATTATAATAGCGCGTTTAAATGTATTGAATTAGGAGAAGGCGACCTGAAAAAAGAGAAAAGACAGTCCGAGCCGGTTGAACAAGGAGGCTTGGACTGTCTTTGATTATAGCTGAAGCAAGGCTGCGAATTTGTCGCTGCTTAGCAGGTTGCCGACATAAAACTCGCCGAAATCCGCGTAGCGAGCGCTCACTTCATCAAAGCGCATTTCATAAATCAGCTTTTTAAATTGAAGCGCATCGTCGGCGAACAGCGTAACGCCCCACTCCCAGTTGTCGAAGCCAACGGAGCCGGTAATGATTTGTTTCACTTTGCCTGCATACTGGCGACCGATCATGCCGTGGCTGCGCATGAGTGTTTTGCGCTCGTCCATGCTGAGCATATACCAATTATCTTGGCCATCGCGGCGTTTGTTCATCGGATAGAAGCAAATGTGGTTCGCTTTCGGAAGCGTTGGCTTCAGTCTAGCGATAATATCCGGGTTTTGCATCGGATCCGAGCCCGGCTGTGCCATGTAGTTGCTCAGCTCCACTACGCTTACATAGGAATGCACCGGGTAGGTGAAGCTTGCGAACGTCGTTTTGTTGAATGCCGTCTCGATTGCGCTCAGGTCCTCTAGCGTCTCGCGCAAATGCATGAATACGAAATCAGCCTTTTGGCCAATGATTGAATATACGGCGGTGCTGCCTTGCTTATTTTCCTCAACCGCTGCCCATTGCTGCAAAAAGGATTGCAGCTCGTCCAGCGCGCGGCTGCGCTCGCTTTCATCGGCTAAGCGCCATGCGGTCCAATCGATGCTGCGGAAATCATGCAGCGCGTACCAGCCTTCTAATGTTTGTGCTGCTTCACTCATTGAATATTGCCCCTTTCAAGCTTCATAATGATGCTGCAATCATTGTATCGTAAGGAGGGCAGGCTGAGCAAATGGCGGTCTTGTGACATTTGGCCTCATCTAATTGACTTCCACCTAGCCATTAATTAAACTAATAAACGAGAGTCTGAAGGGGGAAGTTTCGATGCTTCAATTGATTATAGCGACAGTGCTGTTTTTAGTCATGATGTTCGGTATTGGATTTATTCTGAATATGTTGTTAAAAACAACGTGGTTTCCGATATATTTATTTATTCTCGTTTTGATCCCGCTTGGCATTTGGGCGCCATGGGACAAGTCGGCTACAGCGACGATAGAGAACTTTGCTCATTATACGATTATCGACTACATACCGGTTATCGGAGCACTGATAGGCGCTTATGTGAGCGGATGGGCGATTCAAGCGCTGCGCAAGGGCGGCTACAAAATGTTTTAATCGAAGAATCCCTCATTCGGGGGATTTTTCTATTTTTCGACCCGTCATGAACAGCTGTTTTTATGCTAAAATGATAGAATGAAAGCAAGGGATGGAGCTGATGCTATGCGCATCAATAATATATTGCAGTACACGGAACATCATCGGTATTACATATTTCGCGATTTTTCGTTAAGCAGCTTGGATTATAAAATGCTGTCGCTCATCTATCAGCCGATGATCGGCGCGTTTGCGATTGCCTTTTACCAGCAGCTTTATCACGGAATTGCGGAAGGTACCTCTGGATATTCTTCTATAGAACCGCAGCGAAAGCTATTTCTTGGGCAAGGGCTGGAGATGAACGAGCACAGCCGCAAGCATCTGATCGAGCAGGCATCTAAGCTGGAAGCGGTAGGCCTCCTGCAGACATCGCGGCTTGGCGTACCCGATAATGCGGATGTTATCTATGAATACGAGCTTGCACAACCGCTATCGCCGGTAGAGTTCTTTCGCAATATGCATTTAACGATGCTGCTTCGCGACAAGATTGGCAAATATGCCGTTATCTCGCTCCGCGAATCGTTTGGCGCAAACGAGCCGGACGAGCTGGCTGGCGCACAATTAACGAAGGAAAATATATCGGTGCCATTCTACGAGCTGTTTAAGCTCAATATGCAATCGGTAGACAATGAGCTTGAGCAAGCGCTGACGGAGGTTGCGCCGTCGCGCCAAGCCGCTGCGAGAACCTCGCAGGCTTCAGCAGGCATTCCCTACGGGGAAATTATATTGCGATTCCCCCGCAATTCCGCTAACCGAAGGTTTGTTGAACGTTTGCGGAGCGATGAGGAACAGCTGTCGCAGGTTAATTATGTCGCGTACAAATATAGCTTAGAGGTAGTAGATATATGCCGCTTGCTTGATGAGGACGGCATCTTTGGAGAGAGCGGCGAGCTGCAGGTCGATGAGCTTCAGCTGCGAGCCAATCAGCTGTACCGTCAGGACAAGAAACGGGAGGGCGAACGCCAGCGCACGTTGTCACGCACGCAAGTGATCGCGAGCGAGGAATCCGCGGATTCGGACGAATTGACGGAGGAATACGAAGTACAGGAGCAGCATTATTTGCAGGTGCCGAACCAGCTGCTTGGCCGCTGCGACGTTCAGCAATACAATATGCTGATGAGAAATGAACCGCATACGCGGTTTTTGCAGCGCTTTTTCCCGGGCGCCGTACCGGATTGGATTGAGCGGGTATTTGAGAGAATTGACCTTAATTATAAGCTGGCAGGACCGGTTATAAATGTACTCATTCATTATGTTATAGGGGCGAACGACGCCCAGCGCGTAACGAAGACGTTTTTGGATGCAGTAGCGTCGAATATGCTCGTTAAGCAAATCGATACGTTCGAGAAGGCTGTATTATATGTACGGGAGCAAGCGCAAGTGGAGGAGGATAAGGTGCGCCGCAAGGAAGCGTCAGCCAGCTTTGCTGGAGGGGGCTACAGCGGCTCTAAAGGCGGCGCGCGCAGTACAGGCAACAGCCGCGGAACTTCGCGCAAGCCTTCGATTCCTATCGTGCAGGAGGGACAGTCCGCTTCGGCGGTATCGGCAGACGAGCTGGAAGAGCTGCGCAAGCTGGCGCGGAAGCTGGACGGCAAATCATAGAAGCGGGGTGAGCAGATGATGGAGTCAATGGGCGAATTGCTAAAGGCATGGCCGACAGGTAAAGCCCTTACGGATCAGGCGGAGCAAAAGCTGACCGAGCTGCTCGCAGAGCCGCTGGTTGAGAAGCTGCGGGCTAAATATCCGGATTTGGACGAGCGGACGATCAGGCTTAACTTGAACCGCGTTTATCAATATGTTACTGAGTATCGCAATTGCAGCAATTGTCCTGGTTTAGATAAATGTCCGAATGATTTTGAAGGGCACTATACGCTGCTCAGCTCTGATACGATTAATGGCCTTACACAGCTGTATGATCGCAAGGTGGCATGCAAAAAATTTATCGCGAGGCAAACGGAGGATCAAATCCGCAGCCGCGTCCGCAGCTTCTATATTGATGAGAAGGCGCTGCAGCGCGGATATTCATCCGATGAAATTTTGACCAATGATATGGAGCGGGCGAAGGCAGTTGGCCAGGTGCTTCGTTATATCGATCGTACGAAGGAGCAGGGCTTGCAGGAGGAAGGCTTGTATTTGGCAGGCCGCTTCGGAACCGGCAAGACGTTCCTCATGTGCTACCTGCTGCATGAGCTGGCGAAGGCGGGATATTCCGGCGTTATCGTCTATATGCCCGATTTCGTTGAGGATTTAAAGTCGCTGATGCATGAGCCGGGCAAGCTGAAGGAAACGGTCGAGATGATGAAGGAAACCGATCTGCTGATCTTTGACGATATGGGTGCGGAAAATTTAAACCCTTGGGTTCGCGATCATGTGCTTGGTGCGATTTTGAATTACCGGATGCAGCGGAAGCCGACTTTTTATACGTCCAACTATGAGCTGGAGGCGCTGGAGCGGCATTTCAGCTTCACCAGCAAGGACGGCGATGAGCTGCACAAGGGGCAGCGGATTATGGACCGCATACGGCCCTATGTCGAGGTTGTAATGGTAACAGGAGAAAACAAGCGCGGACGGAAATAGGAGAACAGAGCTTTGGTTAGCGGATGCCTTCACACGAGGGAACGGCTAGCTAAAGCTTTTTTTTATGTTTTCAATATTGGGAAAATAAACCTTCTTTATCCCATGATGGTTGAAAGCGTATACAGATTAATGGCTGACTTGAGCAATATCGGACAAGAGCAGGTTTTGTTTCGTTCATCGACCTCTCTTATAAAGCATTCTTATAGGACTTATCATTTTTTTGAAATTAAGTATTGACAGTATGAGGGGGTCACTGGTAATATTCTCACATAACCAACTAAACAGGTAGGAATAATGGTTCCCGACCGGACGAACCGGAGTAATCAACCTTTTCTCGGAGAAACGCCAATGTCCTATATGTATGACTTAGTCGTGTTTCCGTAAGCTTGTTAATTTAAAAAAGGGGTGTAAGAAATGATGAAGAAAATTACTCATGTTCGTTCAGTTGTGATCCTATTGGCCTTGGTGCTGGTACTTGCCGCTTGCGGTCAAGGAGGCAACAACGCAGCAAACAAAGAAACGAATAAGCCGTCCAACGAGGCTGCGGCAACAAACGCGGCTGCAACGGAAGAACCGGCAAAGGAAGAGCCTAAGCCTCCGGTTGAGCTGCTAAATGTATCCTATGACCCAACTCGTGAGCTTTATGTTGATTTTAACGAAGCATTTTCGAAGCACTGGAAGGCTGAAACGGGCCAAGATGTAACGATTAAACAATCTCATGGCGGTTCAGGCAAGCAGGCTCGCGCCGTTATCGACGGTCTTAAAGCTGATGTTGTAACGCTTGCGCTTGGTTACGATATCGAAGCTGCCGTAGAACCTGGCTTGATCAACGCAGACTGGCAAACTAAATTCGAGCACAACAGCGCTCCATATACATCCACAATCGTATTCCTTGTTCGTAAAGGTAACCCAAAGGGCATTAAAGATTGGAACGATCTTGTCAAAGATAAAGTTGAAGTCATCACACCAAACCCGAAAACATCGGGCGGCGCTCGTTGGAACTACCTCGCAGCATGGGGTTATGCACTGAAGCAAAACGGCAATGACGAAGCAAAAGCACAAGAGTTTGTTGCAGAATTGTTCAAGCATGTTCCTGTACTGGATTCCGGCGCACGCGGATCAACGACAACTTTCGTAGAACGCGGAATCGGCGATGTGCTGCTAGCTTGGGAGAATGAAGCATTCCTATCAATCAATGAACTAGGTCCAGACAAATTCGAAATCGTATATCCTTCGTTGAGCATTTTGGCTGAGCCTCCGGTAGCTGTTGTCGACAAGGTGGTTGACGAACACGGTACTCGTGAAGTAGCAGAAGCTTACCTGAAATATCTGTACACGGAAGAAGGGCAAGAAATTGCCGCTAAAAACTACTACCGTCCGATTTCCGAAGCTGTAGCTGCAAAGTATAAAGATCAGTTCAAAGATCTTGAGCTGCTTTCAATCGACAAAGACTTTGGCGGTTGGAAAGAAGCACAAACGAAACACTTTGCTGATGGCGGAGTTTTCGACAAAATTTACACGCCAGGATCATAATGCTCGATTTGAACAAGACTGGAGCTGACTTCACATGAAAGGTTCCAAGCCCCGTAACGTTCTGCCGGGTTTTGGTTTATCGCTTGGATTCACATTGTTTTACCTCAGCATCATTGTCCTGATTCCGCTGGCTGCCGTTTTCTTCAAAACGGCAGAGCTCAGCTGGCCTGAATTTTGGAGCACGGTCACGAATGCGCGTGTCGTCGCCTCCTATCGTGTCAGCTTTCTAACCGCTTTTTTCGCGGGACTTGTCAATGCGGTGTTCGGACTGTTGATCGCCTGGGTGCTAGTAAGATATCGGTTTCCAGGCAAAAAGCTGATCGATAGCTTAGTTGATTTGCCCTTTGCCCTTCCAACGGCAGTTGCGGGCATTGCATTAACGGCCATCTACGCACCAAACGGTTGGATCGGTTCCCTCTTGGAGCCATTAGGCGTTAAAGTCGCCTATTCCCCGATCGGCATTACAATCGCACTTATATTTATTGGTCTTCCTTTTGTCGTCCGCACGGTGCAGCCGGTGCTGCAGGATATGGAGAAAGAGACGGAGGAAGCGGCAGTTATGCTTGGCGCCTATCGTCTGCGAACGTTTTGGAAGGTCATTTTACCTGAGCTATTGCCGGCGCTGTTAACAGGGTTCGCGCTCGCATTTGCAAGAGGTATTGGCGAGTATGGCTCGGTCGTCTTTATATCCGGCAATATGCCTCTGAAGACCGAGATCACCCCGCTGCTAATTATGACGAAGCTGGAGCAGTACGATTACGCTGGCGCTACCGCGATTGCACTCGTTATGCTTGTTGTGTCCTTCCTGATGCTGCTAGTCATTAATTTACTGCAGTGGCGAATGAATCGCCGCACAGTGTCAGACTAAGAAGGGGGCATACACATATGGCTGGAGCAATTACCGTACACACGAATGAAGAAGCGGCGAAGCGCCCGCGACATATAACAGAGTCGGGCCCCGTAAAATGGCTTCTAATCGGAATCGCCATGCTGTTTCTCGGATTGATTGTTTTGCTGCCGCTGGTATCGGTGTTCGTTGAAGCCTTCAAGAAAGGCGTAGGCGTATACTTTGATTCCATAACGGAGCCGGATGCGCTATCCGCGCTCAAGCTTACGTTGATCGTTGCTTTAATTGCTGTCCCCGTTAATACAGTGTTCGGCATTGCGGCGGCGTGGGCGATCAGCAAGTTCCGTTTTCGCGGTAAAAATATTTTAATTACATTAATCGATTTGCCGTTTGCCGTATCGCCTGTCATATCCGGATTAATCTACGTGCTGCTGTTTGGCGCGCAGGGCTTTCTTGGACCATGGCTTGATGAACGGGGCATCCAAATTATATTTGCTGTGCCAGGCATCGTGCTGGCGACCGTATTCGTGACCGTTCCTTTTGTAGCCCGTGAGCTAATCCCGCTTATGCAGGCGCAGGGCGTTCAAGAGGAGGAGGCAGCAGCTAGCCTTGGAGCAAAGGGCTGGCAAATTTTTTGGAAGGTAACGCTGCCTAACATCAAATGGGGACTATTATACGGAATCATCCTTTGCAATGCACGAGCAATGGGCGAGTTCGGTGCGGTGTCCGTCGTCTCCGGCCACATTCGCGGAGAAACGAATACACTGCCGCTCCATATCGAAATTTTATACAATGAATATCAATTCTCGGCATCGTTTGCGGTAGCATCCTTGCTTGTTATGCTTGCTGTCATTACCTTGATCGTAAAAAGCATCGTGGAATGGAAGTCCGCTCAGCAAAAGCCTGCAGAAAAAACCGAGTAAATCAGTTTAAATGGAGGGATTTTGAATGGCAAAACCGTTAGAAGTGGATCAACAGTGGTTGGAGCGAATTGCAGATCAAGTTAGTGGCCTAAGTTATGGACATGTGACGATTACCGTGCATGACGGAAGAATCGTACAAATCGACCGGACGGAAAGAACGCGTTATGACGGTTCCACCCAGAAGCAGCAGTCGCCATCCGAATCGCAGCAGCAATCAAAGCAGCAAGGCAGCCAGCCGAGCAGCGAAGCGCTTCGTATCGTACAATAGCTTTGAAGTCTTGAAAAATAGCGGTACAGGGGGCTATTCCTGTACCGCTATTTTTCTATTCAGGTCAATGGTTGCTTGACTTCATGAGATTGTGGGCAAGCGAAAGTCTCCCCACCTCCAGGCTTACCTATGGCAAGCAATGAAGCAGGAATCGGCGGAATCCCCGGTTCTTCTGTAGTCTCGGGTTTTCTCCCGTTAATATCTCGCTTTTGACCCTTTTTCGGTGAAAGTGCTCCGACTAACGGGAGTTTTTCCAGCTAAATGAACGAACTGGCATGTTATCAGGAAAATAGATGGAGCTTTTCCTGTTCATTCCACAAAACTGAAATAATTTGAGATAGCCTTTTATTTCAAACTTACAGGTTAGAACAATGAGCGCTGGAATAAGCGAAAAAGCCAGAGGAAAGTAAGGTTAAGGAACGAATGACTGGAGCTCCAGTGCTCTAAACTAGCTGGTAAAAAATTTCATTGGACAGCCCCTTATTTTATTTTGGCAGATTGCTTCCGTGCACGAAGCGATACATTGCATGCTGAACGATAGTTCTCTAATATAAAGTAAGGAAAGACGATTAGAGACAAATGAGGAGAGTCACTATGCCGGATTGGTCGTATCAGACCTTGTTTCGTCCCCTATTATTCACTCTTCCGTCGAGGCTGAGCAGAGCTCTAACGCTGCGAGCAATAGGTACGCTAAGTAAAATACCAAGCGGCTCATTTATTATTCGAACCTTAGGCCATATGGAGCCATCGCCGCAGCTGGAGCGGGAGATAGCAGGTATTTTTATGGATTCGCCCATCGGATTGTCCGGCGGGGTCGATCCGAATGGGAGAGCTCAGCGGGCTTTTGCACAATTCGGAATCGGCTTTATTGAGCATGGACCGATCACGGTCAAGCCGATTCGCTGTGATGAACCAATTATTAATGATTGTTTAATAGAATCTATTCGATATCCGAATGGTTATGAAAATGAAGGAGTCGAACGTTTCGCAGAGCGTATGGCAAAGCCGGGTCATCGTTTGCCGCAGCTGGCGCGCATTGCGCCAATGCCGCAGGCCTCGCCCGAGCAGGCGATTCATGAGCTTGGCAGCATGATTGAACAGTTAAGCGCAGCTGGAGCAGCTGGGTTTTATATCGATGTGCTTCATCCCCGAAGAAGTTTGGAGGATGCCCGATCTATTTTAAGAGGAATATCAATGCTTGCTTCCACTCATTCGCATACGATGAAACCATTATTTCTATTTGTCCCGCTCACCCTTCCAGACGACCCGCTTATTTCTTTTCTCCATGCGTTCATTGATGAGACAAGGTGGAGCGGAATAATCATCGGAGAAGGAAGCTTTACAGAAAAGGGTGAATACTGCGTAGGCAAAGCGGCGAAGGCTGCGACCTTGTCCAAAATAGTAAGTATCCGAAGCAAATGTTCTCCGAATCTGATCATCAAAGCAGGTGGGGGCGTACATGAGCCGCAGGATGCGCTTGATCTGCTTAATGCTGGTGCGAACGCCATTATGCTCCATAGCGGATTTGTCTATGCAGGTCCTGGGCTGCCGAAACGTATCAACGAAGCGATCATCTATGAGCAGGTTCAAAGCCTGCCTAAGCCTGCGGCTCCGTCCTTCTGGAAGCATTGGGGCTGGATGTGCTTGCTTGGGATCGGGATGATAATCGGCGGTATCCTGTCATGGATCGTTGCTGCAACGACGGTGCTGCTGCCCTATGATTTGAAATTTATCGGCATGACTTTGGAGGAGCTGAAGCATACCAATCATAATCTGCTGCACTTTATGTCACATGACCGAATTACGCTCTCAGGAACGATGCTTTCAATCGGCATCCTATACTTTCAACTGGCTAGGCATGGACTCAAAAACAGTCTCCACTGGACAAGAACGGCTCTGCTGGCTTCGGGGATTGTAGGGTTTGCGAGCTTCTTCCTGTATCTTGGCTATGGATATTTTGACCCGCTGCATGCGCTTGCGGCCGCTATCCTATTGCCGATGTTCTTGCTTGCCATGCGCAGCAATCCGGATCAGCCTTACCGTTTGACTGTCAACGTCCGTAATGACCGCATATGGCGCCGAGCTATGTGGGGGCAGCTTTGCTTTGTCATACTGGGCTTTGCTCTTGCAATCGGCGGGCTAACGATTTCGGGGGTTGGGATTACGCAGGTGTTCGTTCAAACGGATCTCATTTATTTGGACACCTCGCATACGCAGCTAAATGAAACGAATGCGAAGCTTATTCCGCTTATCGCGCATGACAGAGCTGGGTTTGGAGGTGCGCTTCTCTGTGATGCGATTGCGATCCTGATCATTGCGTTATGGGGGATTCAGCAAGGAGCACGCTGGTTATGGTGGACGCTGCTGCTGGGCGGCGCACCGGGCTTTTATGCTGGCTTAAGCGTACATTTGTCTATTGGTTATATTGATTTTTGGCATCTCTCTCCGGCATTGTTTGCATTGATACTTTATATAATCGGACTCATTTTATTGTACCCTTATTTGATGAGAAGACCGTCATAAACAGTCAAGACGGCTTGATAAGAACGCTGGCATTTACCTTGCCGGCGTTTTTTGCATCTCATTATTAAGAAACAAAAAAGGAGCAGCAGGCTGCTCCTTTCTGTTATGAAATGATGAATTTCACGATTACTGCTACAGCGAAAATGACGGTCATAAGACCGAGCATGCCGCCAAAGCCGAACACGACGTCCATCAAGTCATGGCGAGGCTCTTCGTTAAAATGCTCGCGCGGGTCTCTTACGTTTTCCATCGTTGACGTCCTCCTTGAAAAAGACCGATTGCTTCAATCACAACCATATGCGGTCGTCTTTATGTAGTATCGGTTTATTCAACTTATATTAGTATACTCAAACAGCCAAACAGTTGTAAAGCTAATCCCGGTGACAATTGTAAAACAAAATCGACGATACTTATGCTAAAATGTGTACAGAATCATTAGGCAGTCGGAGGCGAGAGCATGGATCATCAGCAAACGGATCGGAAGCAGGCAGAGCAGCAGCTTGCGGAGTCTAAAGAGACGATACGGAACAAACTAGCTTTGCTCCCCGATCAATCAGGCTGTTACCTTATGAAGAACAGCGAAGGCGTCATTATTTATGTAGGCAAAGCGAAGGTGCTCAAAAATAGGGTGCGTTCCTATTTTAACGGCAGCCACAACGGGAAAACTCAGCGATTGGTATCGGAAATTCGCGATTTCGAATTTATTGTAACCTCGAGCAACATGGAAGCACTCATTCTCGAATGCAACTTGATCAAACAATACCATCCAAGATATAACGTACTGCTGAAGGATGATAAAACGTTTCCGTATATCAAAATTACGAACGAAAAGCATCCGAAGCTTGAGGTCACTAGACGAATCATTAAAGACAAAGGCAAATATTTTGGCCCATATCCGAACGCATACGCCGCCCAGCAGACAAAGAAGCTCCTGGATCGGCTTTATCCGCTTAGAAAGTGCAATGCGCTGCCGGATAAGGTGTGCTTATACTATCATCTCGGACAATGTATTGCGCCATGTGAATTTGACGTGCAGCAGACAGAGTACGACAGGATGATCCAAGAAATTTCGCGGTTTCTGAACGGCGGCCAAGACGTCGTAAAGATTGAGCTGCAGCGCAAGATGGAAGAGGCTGCGGAGAAGCTCGAATTCGAGCGTGCGAAGGAGTTCCGGGATCAACTGGTTGCGATCGATGCGGTCATGGAGAAGCAGAAGATTACGATGCAGGATGCGCTTGACCGCGATATCTTCGGCTTTGCGGTAGATAAGGGCTGGATGTGCGTGCAAATTTTGTATATGCGCCAAGGCAAGCTTATCGAGCGGCATGGGACGACGTTCCCTTATTACGGGGAAGCTTATGATGACTTCATAACGTTCGTAACGCAGTACTACAGCGATAATCCAGCGCTGCCGAAGCAAATTTTGCTGCCGCTGCCGCAAGAGCAGCTGCATATCGAAGGTGAAGCTGCAGATGGGGAAGCTGATGCCGCTGCTTCTACGCATGCTGACGACGTCATTGCGGCGCTCCATAACTGGTTGAAGGTTAAAGTGCTCATGCCGCAGCGCGGCCGCAAGAGCGAGGTCGTGACGATGGCTACGGACAACGCCAAGGTGATGCTCGACGAGAAATTCCGTCTCATTGAGCGTGATGAGGAGCGAAGCGTCAAAGCGTCCGAATCTTTGGCCGGCTGGCTTGGCCTTGAGGAAGTGCGCCGGATTGAAGCTTTCGATAACTCGAACATTCAAGGAACGAATCCAGTCTCGGCTATGGTCGTCTTCACCGAAGGCAAGCCGGATCGCAAGGAATACCGCAAATACAAGGTGGAAACAGTAAAGGGACCCGATGATTATGAAACGATGCGTGAGGTCATCAGGCGCCGCTATAAGCGCGTATTGAAGGAAGGGCTTACCGCTCCCGACCTGATCGTAGTCGATGGCGGCAAGGGGCAAATATCGGCTGCGCTTGATGTGCTGGAGAATGAGCTTGGCTTGTTTATTCCCGTATGCGGCCTCGTGAAAGATGCGAAGCACAAAACGGCGCAGCTCATGACAGGAGATCCTGCCGAGATTGTACCTTTGCCGCGAGACAGCCAAGAATTTTATTTGCTGCAGCGCATTCAAGACGAGGTGCATCGATACGCGATTACGTTCCACCGCGAGCAGCGCGGCAAGTCTATGGTTGAATCGAGGCTCGATTCGATTCCGGGAATCGGCGAGAAGCGCCGCAAGCTTCTGCTGAAACATTTTGGCTCGATCAAAAAAATAAAAGAGGCCTCAGTCGAAGACTTTCGGCCTCTATCTATTGGTGATAAATTAGCTTCGCAAATTATAGCTGCTCTAGGGGAGGAGTCGTCGTAACTGACGGCTTCTTCTCTTTTTTATGGCTAAAGTATTTGATCACAAAGGCGATCAGCACCGGCAGCACCGAGAAGAAGATAGCCGAGACAATATTTGGCGCCGTTCCAATCGTAAGCAGCGATAAGCCGACCGCTACGCTGTTGAAGATCGCGTGGGTGAACATGGATGTAATCAAGCCGTATCTGACGAAAATAAAGCTGAAAACGAGCCCAATAATCATCAGCTCGATCAATCTTGTCGAGGATGGATAGAACGGATACATCACATGTCCAAGCGCCCAGAAGAAGGTTGGAAGCAGCGCAGCGGCAAACGTGTTTTTGAACCATCTGCGGAATAATCCAATGCCGAAGAAACGGAAGACAGCTTCCTCTGAAATGGCAGCCGCCCAAGCAAGCACCGGCATGAGCCATAATATGCCCATATTATAAGGAGACTGGGTGGCATCCGATGTGTCCCATGTGCCGATTGTCAGCCTTAAGGCGATAAAGATGACGGATTGCAGCGCGAATAGGATAATCGCGAATAAATAGGCGAGGCCTACGCTGCGCCATACATGGTCGCCGTAGCCTTTCTGTCCGAAGCGCGGCCATAAGTCGCGGCCCTGCGCCTTCCATAGGCCATCGCCAGCGATCAATGAAATATAAATGGCTCCGGCCATTGGGATGGTCAGAAGCACAGTCACGACTGCTGTAACGGCCGTTGTCGCACCAGCTAGGTCATTTTCACCCATCGAGGCTCGAATGCCGTCCAGCACATTCAGATTCATGATGATATAGGTGATAAAGTAAACGATGGTCAATATAATACCAAATTTGAAAGAGGTAAACTTTCGGTATAGCACGGCATAAATAATAGCCAAGACGAACAAGACAAAGCTCATGAAGAAGTAACCGAAGCCAGTAAGGAAACCAGCAATCCTGTCTTGATTCTTCACATAATTGATGTAATCATCCGGGGCGATAAATGCAGGCTTATATTTGGTTATGACGGTTCGACCATCAACGATTCGCGCATCAACATGAATCGTTAACTTCGCATCCTGTATGGCGTAGTCGGCTTTAGGCATGCCCTCCCAATCACCGTTTTCCAATATTCGATTACTTTGAAATTCAACCCCGCTGAAGCTTTGATTCGTCAGGAAAGCTTTCGCTTCCTTCGTTTTATCTGCATCAGAGAGTTCTTCACCGTCGATTTGCAAATTCCATGCTACAATTTTTTCGCTTTGCATATGTAAGTAAACGAAGCCGCCGCCGCCGCTAAATTTCAAATCAACCTGAAACGTATCGGTCGGGAAGCTGGGGTCATATTTGTCAGCATACGTTTTGGACAGCTTATTTTTGGAAAGATAGCCGTTCATTATTTTATCGGTTTGATGAACAGCTTTAGCCGATTTGACCTTTAGACCCGTCTGTTTCTCTGCGAAAGCGGTGGCGCGGCTCTCAGCGGTCGATTTCTCAATAACTTTTGTGTTTAGTTCGCCGGATGCAATGGAGGCAAACATGGGAACGATGTCAACGGCTGCATAAATAATAAAGCATGCAATCGCCGCCCATAGAAAACGTCTCCATTCATTAGGCTTGATAGAATCAATCATGGATTCACCTCAACTGTCTTTAAAATGAGTAGCATATGTCCATACATTAACACATTAATCCCTGATTTATCCAATGAAAATAAAGGTTTGCACACAAGAAACTGCGAAATAACGATGTCCAGCAAGCTTGAAGCTTGCTTCTTAATCCCAATGCCCGTATTTGGACTAATATCGTCCCTTTTGTCAAAAATATCACCTTTATATATGGACTGCTTTAGGATTATAATCGTTAACGTCATACAAATTGAATAGCACAGCCGAATTTCCTTAGGAAAACGGGGGAACCATAAAGCTGTCAAAATAGATGAACTAGCTGTTTGCATAGGCGGTTCTCATTTGGCGGCATGGGGTGAATTTTAGCGGTGGAGCTTGGGCTCTTGCCGCCGAATAGGGCTGCCTGTCCAGGCCCGAATCCGTCAGCTAACCTCGTAGGCGTCTTGGAACAGGACTCATCGCACAGAGCACTTGAGTTTCCAGTGCTTTTTTTTATGCTCAAAAACAAGTAATTATGATAAGACATACACAGAAGAAGGACAACGGATGAAGAGGGATTGGAATGTTCTCAAGTGGTCGCCTCCGCGCATATTGGTTTGCGGCTTCGCGCTTATTATATTGCTGGGTGCCGTATTATTATCCATGCCATTCGCATCGGCAAGCGGTGAGCGGCTGCCTTTCATCGATGCGCTGTTTACCGCGACCTCGGCGACATGCGTTACGGGGCTTGTCGTCGTGGATACGGGTACATATTTCTCCGTTCCTGGCCAGGTCGTATTGATGTGCTTATTCCAGCTAGGCGGACTGGGTTTTATGACGATGGCAACGCTGGTTGCGCTTGTACTGCGCAAGAAGATTTCACTTCGAGAGCGTCTTTTGCTGCAAGAGGCTATGAATCAGTCGAGCATGGAAGGTATCGTTCGGCTCATTAGGAGGGTCATCGTTTATTCACTGGCGATCGAATTCGTCGGATTCATCTTGTTTACCTTAAGGTTTGCATTCGATATGCCGCTTGGCAAAGCGTTGTTTTTCGGAGCGTTTCATGCCGTTTCCTTATTCAACAATGCGGGATTTGATATTTTTGGCGACTACAGAAGCTTAACGCTGTACGTATCTGATCCCATCGTCAATATCGCGGCAATGATGCTCATCATAACCGGCGGTTTAGGCTTTGTCGTCATGTCGGATTTGATGGAGTATCGCAAAAACCGCAGGCTGTCGCTGCACAGCAAGGTTGTCCTGTCCATGACGGGGACATTAATAGCAGTAGGAACAATCGTCATTTTTGTTTTCGAGTTTTCCAATACGAAGACGCTTGGCTCGTTGGACTGGGGCGGTAAGATTTTATCCTCCTTCTTCCAGTCGGTGACGCCGCGGACGGCGGGAGCCAATACGCTTGATTATACAGCTTTGCGACAAGCAACTATGTTTTTCACCATCATTCTGATGTTTATCGGGGCATCGCCGGGCTCGACAGGCGGCGGTATCAAGACCACGACCTTTACTACACTGATCGGAGCTGTTATTGCGATGATTCGCGGACGCGAGGATATTGTGATGTTCCGGCATCGGCTTGGCAAGGACAGGATTTTTAAGGCGCTAACGATTACATTAATCTCATTAGGTTTAGTTATTATTGTAACGATGATCTTGTCGATGACGGAGGATCATGCGTTCATTAAATTATTGTTTGAAGCCACCTCTGCGTTCGGTACGGTGGGGTTGTCGATTGGCGTTACTCCGGAGCTCAGCACAGTAGGAAAAATAGTCATTGCATTAACGATGTTTGCCGGACGGCTTGGACCTTTGACGCTAGCTTATGCGCTGGGGCCACGCACAGAAAAAGAATTGTACCGGTATCCTGAAGGCAAAATTACGATTGGATAGGGGAAGCTGCAAGTGGGGACGAAGAAAAAGCAATTTGTCATAATAGGGTTAGGTAGATTTGGATCAAGCTTAGGCCGCGAGCTAATCGAGCTCGGCAATGAGGTGCTTGGCATTGATAAGGACGAGGAGGCCGTTCAGGAAATGAGCGGTGTCCTCACTTATGCCGTAACTGCCGATTGTACGGATGAAGAAACGCTTCGTTCGCTCGGTGTACGCAACTTTGACTGCGGCGTCGTTGCAATTGGCGATGACATTCAAGCGAGTATTTTAACGACCATCTTGCTTAAGGATCTAGGTGTCAAGCAGGTTGTTGCGAAAGCAATGACGGAATTGCATGGCCGCGTGCTTGAGAAAATCGGCGTCGACCGCGTCGTTTATCCGGAGCGGGACATGGGCATTCGTGTTGCGCATCAGCTCGTTTCACCCAACCTGCTCGATTATATTGAGCTCTCCAAGGAATATACGATTGCCGAGCTTGCTGTACCTCATTGCTTGAACGGCAAGTCGCTGCATGACCTGAACCCGCGAGCAAGGTTCGGCTGCAGCATCGTTGCGATCAACAAGCCATCCGGCATCATTATTGCGCCAACGGCAACAGATGTGCTTGCTGAGCGCGATGTGATGGTTGTTATCGGAACAAACGCGCAAATCGAAGATTTTGAGGCAACTGTTATTCGTTAAGTTGTTATTAGGAATGGAATTGACATGCAGGTGGAAACCGCTGCGACGCCAATCATACATCACTTGCTAATATTGCTCATACTTATCGTTATAGCTGGGATGCTGGCGGGCCGTGCTTCTATAGTTTGCCTGACCGCAAGGCGGGATGGAACAAAAATGAGCTCGTATTTATGATGTGGGTAAGAGAAACGGGGGTTATTCCTGCTGTTTAATCGGGAATGATCACAAGCGCAGGCATCCAGCATGCGGAATAGATTGCTTCTATTAATTAATGACCATTCTCATTACGGTTCTGCTCCAAGCCAGCACCACCGCTTTTGTCGCAAAACGGCTGGGGATGGATTCGGAAGCGTAATATTGGAAATGCTGAAGGACAGTGGCCTCTTTTAGAGGCTGCTGTCCTTTTTGGTTGGAAAACGCGCCGCCAGCTCGTTAATCCATAGTCGGACGGAGGGGCTCAGCGCTGCTGAGTCTGCATGAATAAGCGAGGTGGTGCGCTTCGTATCCTCAAGCTCGCGAATAGGGATAATGACAAGCTCATTGTCTTCGAGCAGTTGTTTGCGCATGTACGATTGGGGCAGCAGCGTAGCCGCTCTGCAAGTATGGAGCAAACGCAATATCGCTTCAAAAGAATCAATCTCCATGCGCACATCCGGCTGAAGATGGTATTTGTCGAAGAGCTCGTCGGTAAGAATTCTGTACCAGGTTCCTTTGGAGAACAAGATCATCGGCATGCCGGTCAAATCTTGAATGCCTAACGGGCTTTTATCGAGAATGACTTGATTGCGCGGAAGCACAAGCGACAGATGATCCTCAAACAGAGGGATACATCTTAATGTCGAATCCTCGATGCTTGACGCTACGATCCCGATATCGGCTTTTTGATCGCGAACGAGCGACACGATTTCATGCGTCTTGCCCGTAATCGCTTTAATGTCGATTTCCGGGTGGGTTGACGTTAGCCTTTGAATTAAATCGGGAAGCGTCGTTTGCAGTGTCGTCAGACTTGCGCCAATCGTCAGCGTAGTATGTCCCGCTGAAGTAAACTCGGAGACGGTTTGCAAATATTTGCGGTGAAGCTGGCGCAATTCTAAGGCATATTCGTACGTCATTTGCCCGATCCGGGTAAGCTCAAGCCGTTTGCCGATCCGTCGAAATAAGGGAGAGCCTAATTCTTGCTCAAGCTTAGCGATCTTGCGAGAGATGGCAGGCTGCGACAGATTGAGCAAAGCGGAAGCTTTATTCATACTGGATTGCTCGACGATTACGGTAAAGACATGCATCTCTTCATTCATGAAAAAACCCCTTATGTCATTTTGTTATAAGAAATTATAAAAAATAAGCAATTCCATTATAAGCTTAAAAGGAGTAGGATGGGAAGTGTGGCTAATATGTGTCGACTTTTGTTGACGGAGAAACATGCTGGGGTTACAATGTAGAATGATTTGCCATGCGTAAATAGCTGAAGACTGCCTATAGGCAGCTCAGCGCTTTTGTTTGCGCTGAAATATAAGCAATGTATAGGTGTGAAGCCGATACATTCTTATATTTTTAACAAAAAGCATGCTAGCACTCACAGTATTGAAAGGAGAAGGAATGACATGGAAGGAAACTCGTATTTCTCGCGCAAGCTTCACTCGCTTCTCGGGATCATTCCGCTCGGCGGTTTTATCGTCGTGCATGGTCTGACCAACTATCAGGCGTTTGAACGCGGACCAGAGGGCTTCGACAAAGGCGTACATTTGATTAACAGCTTGCCAGTGCTGCCGCTGCTCGAGATTTTCGGTATTTACCTCCCGCTTTTGTTTCACGGTATTTACGGCTTGTACGTGGCATACCAATCGAACACAAACACGGGACGCTTTAAGTATGGTCGGAACTGGGCGTTTACTGCACAACGGGTTACAGGGGTAATTACCTTTGTATTCGTATTCTGGCACGTATTCCAAACTCGGCTGCAAGTTTATCTCGGCAACATCACGCATGAAGAGCTGGGGTCTACGATGAATCAAATCGCAAGCAGTCCTGCTTATTTCGTACTTTACGTAATTGGCGTACTTGCAGCTGTCTTCCACTTCAGCAATGGCCTATGGGCGTTTCTGGTCAGCTGGGGCATTACGATCGGCCCGAAAGCGCAACGCATCTCGTCTTACATTTGCATGGGCGTGTTTGTAGTCGTTTCGGCGTTGTTTATTCTTTCGCTTATCGCGTTTAGCGGCGATGAATTTAAGGAAGCTGCGAGTGCTGCAATTGCACTTACAAATATCGGATAGTTTGTAGACAAGGAGCGAAGCGTTATGGCTAAAAATAAAATTATCATCGTTGGCGGCGGTCTGGCTGGCTTGATGGCTACCATTAAAGCTGCAGAGGCTGGCGTACACGTTGATCTGTTTTCACTTGTACCGGTCAAACGTTCCCACTCAGTATGCGCACAGGGCGGTATCAACGGCGCTGTAAATACGAAAGGGGAAGGCGATTCTCCGTGGGAGCATTTCGACGACACCGTTTACGGTGGAGATTTCCTAGCGAACCAGCCGCCAGTTAAAGCAATGTGCGACGCTGCACCTGGCATTATTCACCTTATGGACCGGATGGGCGTTATGTTCAGCCGTACGTCTGAGGGCTTGCTCGACTTCCGTCGCTTTGGCGGCACAAAGCATTCCCGCACAGCATTCGCGGGCGCTACAACAGGACAACAGCTTCTATATGCATTGGACGAGCAAGTTCGCCGGTGGGAAGCAGCAGGACTAGTCAACAAATACGAGCACTGGGAATTTCTTGGCGCAGTCGTTGATGATGACGGCATTTGCCGCGGCGTATCAGCGCAGGACTTGCGCTCAATGGAAGTGCACACGGTTCGTGCGGATGCGGTTATTCTTGCATCAGGCGGTCCCGGCATTATTTTCGGTAAAACAACGAACTCTGTTATCAACACCGGTACGGCTGCAAGCGCAGTGTATCAGCAGGGCGTTAACTATGCCAATGGCGAATTCATTCAAATTCACCCAACGGCGATTCCGGGCGATGACAAGCTTCGCTTGATGTCTGAATCAGCACGCGGTGAAGGCGGACGGATCTGGACGTACAAAGACGGCAAGCCTTGGTACTTCCTAGAGGATAAATATCCGGCTTATGGAAATCTCGTGCCACGTGATATTGCGACGCGTGAAATTTTCAGCGTTTGCGTCGATCAGAAGCTTGGCATCAATCAAGAAAACATGGTTTACCTTGATCTGTCTCATAAAGATCCGAAGGAGCTTGACGTTAAGCTTGGCGGTATCATTGAAATTTATGAGAAATTCATGGGCGACGACCCGCGCAAAATTCCGATGAAAATTTTCCCTGCGGTTCACTACTCAATGGGCGGCATGTGGGTCGATTACAATCAAATGACGAACATTCCTGGTCTGTTCGCAGCCGGCGAGTGCGAGTATCAATACCATGGTGCGAACCGTCTAGGCGCGAACTCCTTGCTATCCGCTATTTATGGCGGTATGGTTGCTGGACCAAAAGCGGTCGAGTATATCAAAGGCTTGAAGAAATCGTCTGAAGATGTTGCTTCCTCCGTATTCGATCGCGAGAACAAGCGTCAAACGGATAAGTACAACAGCATCGTTAACATGAACGGCAATGAGAACGCGTATGTCATTCACAAAGAGCTTGGCGAATGGATGACGAATAACATGACCGTTGTACGCTTTAACGATAAGCTTGAGCAAACGATCCACAAGATCAAAGAGCTGAAGCAGCGTTATGCGAAAATCAACATCAACGATACGGCGCAATGGAACAATGCGGGCGTTGCCTTTACTCGTCAGCTTTGGAACATGCTTGAGCTTTCTGAAGCGATGACGCTGGGCGGATTGCTTCGCAACGAGAGCCGCGGCGCTCACTATAAGCCAGATTTCCCGGATCGTGACGACGACCATTTCATGAAATCGACGATTGCGAAATGGACGAAGGAAGGTCCGCAAATTTCTTACGAGGACATCGACGTAAGCTTGATCAAACCTCGTAAACGCGATTACTCGAGCGACAAGAAGAAAGGAGAATAACGATGGCTGGAACGACTGTAGCAACAAAAACGGTTAAGTTTATCATCACACGTCAAGATACTCCTGATTCAAAGCCTTACACGGAAGAGTTCGAAATCCCTTATCGCGCTAATATGAACGTCATTAGCGGATTGATGGAAATTCAGCGTAATCCGAAGAAGTCCGACGGCGCGAGCACAGCACCTGTATGCTGGGATTCCAACTGCTTGGAAGAAGTATGCGGAGCATGCTCGATGGTCATCAACGGCAAGCCGCGTCAAGCGTGCAGCGCCCTGATCGATAAGCTGGAGCAGCCGGTTCGCCTTGAGCCAATGAGAACATTCCCGGTTGTTCGCGATCTTGTCATCAACCGCGAGCGCATGTTCGGCGCCTTGAAGAAAGTGAAAGCATGGATTCCGATTGACGGAACCTATGATCTTGGTCCAGGACCGCGCATGGCAGAAACGAAGCGCCAATGGGCATATGAGCTTTCCAAATGCATGACTTGCGGCGTTTGCCTTGAGGCTTGCCCGAACGTTAACGATAGGAACAGCTTTATCGGTCCTGCAGCCATTTCTCAGGTTCGCCTGTTTAATGCTCATCCAACGGGTGAGATGAACAAGGAAGAGCGTCTGGATGAGCTGATGACCGATGGCGGCATCGAAGGCTGCGGCAACTCGCAAAACTGTGTACGCGCATGTCCGAAGGGCATTCCGCTCACGACTTCGATTGCAGCAATGAACAAGGATACAACAAAGCATCTGTTCAAAAAATGGCTTGGCTTGTAGAGCCGTTTAAATATCGGAAGGAAGCCCTCGATCATATCGGGGGGTTCTTCTTTTTGTGTGATATTGATTATTATTATCAATGATAGTGGATTGAGATTCCGTTGTCAATTAGGGATTGAGAGGATTTTATACGATTTTATACGGTGCTTAGCTCCCAGCTTGCGGAACGAGGATTAGCAAAGAAAACACTGCATAAAAATAAAAAAAACCGCCTCAGCGGTTTCTCGTCTTACATCCATTGTTCGCCCCATTTTTGAATGGACTCAATGACTGGTTCAAGCTCCCGTCCTTTGCCGGTTAGCTCGTACTCGATGCGTACGGGCATTTCAGGGTAGACTTGGCGTTTAATAATGGTTATTGTTTCAAGCTCTTTCATCCGGTCCGTTAGCATTTTGTCGCTCATTTCGGGAATTTGTTCTTTAATCTCTTTGAACCTTTTTGGTCCTCCGAGCAATACCCGAATAATTCTGCCCGTCCATTTCTTACCTAAAATGTCGGCTGCGGCTTCATACTTTGGGCACATTGTCGAATAATCCAACCGTATCACCCCGCTTTTTGTAATACTATTGTAGCATATGAACAAACTAAAAGTAAGTTCATTTCAGTGGGAATACGTGTATTTTAGAGAATTTTATATTTACTATACAAAAGTTAGGTATTGGAAACACAAGCTTTTATGCCCTTATACCCGAATAATGATCAACCCTAGAATCATACAGGCAAAGGCCGTCCACTGCACGATAGTAAGCTTCTCTTTGTAAACTAGAATTGCGCCAGCTGCTACGACGAGACTGTTCGTTGCAAAGATTGGTGCGGCCAAATTCGCCTGACCTGTGGCAAGAGCCGTCGCATACAGCTGTAGGCCGCCGTATGAGAATAGTCCGGCAATGATCCCGTAATATAGTCCGGTACGCTTAGCCGAGCGGACAGCGTCTGCTTTGGCCGGAATAAGAAACCAGCAAAGCGAGAGGAAATAGGCGATAAACAGGATGGGGGCACTAGGCAGTCCCAGCTCGTCCGTTACCTTCAAGCCGCCGTTTCGCAGCGCGAACATCACGATAGCCGTCCCGACGAGTATGAACCATCTTTTTTCCGTTATGGTGAGCGGTTCCTTCCGTTTGTGGGCAATAAACAGTACGGCGAGCAGAAGCAGTGTAATGCCGATCGCCTCTGAGGCGCTTAGCGGCTCCTTATACCACCATGTCCCCAAAGAAATGACCAAGATGATGTTCATATTCGTAAGCGGGGAGGTTAAGCTTGCTGGGCCGTAAAACAAGGCTTTCATAAATAAGGCGTTGCCCCATGCTGAGCCTGCACCGATAATGATGCCTGCAATCCATACCTTCGGCTCGGCAAGGAAAGCAAACGTACCCTCAACCGCCGAATGTACGCCAAAGCCGACCGTTCCCGACGCATATAGCCCAAGCAGCAGCGCTCTCGTTGAACCTCCGCGCATTTGCGATACTTTCATCCACCAGCCTGCTAGTCCAAACAAGATTGCGCTGCTTATGGCTGTAATAAGCCACATCGATGTTCAACCCCTCAAATTTGTTACACAAATGAAATAGTTCTGTTATCGTCTCATCACATTAATGGGCTATTATAATAAACAAGACCCCCTTTTTAATATATCCTTTCGGACCTGCAGCGTGCAGGTCCACTTTTTTTGTCTATGGATGTATTTATAACGGTACGATAACCTGCTGACGCTTGCGATAAAAAACCCACTGCGAGAACCCAATTTCCTTCAGCCTCTTTTGCACAAGCTCCCATTCATCGCCGACTCTGCTCGGCACATGGGCATCCGATCCAAAAGTTACGTTCACGCCAAAGTAAAGCGCGCGTTCCAAAATCGCATCCGACGGATACCAGCCGCCAACATCCTTGGTGCCGCCAGACGTATTGATTTCGATGGATACGCCGCATTCAGCAATCGTCTTCAGTGCATCATCGATCTCTGCATGCGCTGGAATGTCGGAGAACGCAGGATAATACCCCTTCATAGCATCGATATGTCCCAATATGTCAAACATCCCGCTGCGGGCTGATTGCTGGATCAAGTCATAATAATCTCTTTTTGTTGCAATATGCTGCTCCTCATTTAAGTGCTTCCAACGATTTCGATTAAAAATGCTGACTCCGCCTACTTGATGCACAGAACCGATAAGATAATCGAAAGGCACGCCTTCGTAGGCTTTCCGGTAGCTGTCTGCATATTCGGAGAAAAAGTCCGATTCCATGCCAAGCAGCACTTCGATTTTGCCTGCATATTTGTCCTTCAAACGCAGTACTTCCTCGACATAGCTGGCGAAATCGCTTCTAGCCATTGCGATGCCGGGCGAGGGCTGATCCTCCGCGTGATAAAAGTAAGGCGAATGGTCGGAGATGCCGATCACCTGAAGTCCAGCATCTATGCCTGCAAGGATATAATCTTCAATCGTACCATTAGCGTGTCCGCATCTGACATGATGGGTGTGCAAATCGAATTTCATCGTAATCTCTCCTCGTCATCTGTGGTTGCATGCTATTATTCGCTGCTGATGAATTGATGCTCGGGCATGCCCTTTAAATCGCTAAGAAATTGATGCAGCGCCGTATTAATATACCTTCCTGATTTGTAGACGACCCCGACAGGATGACTCGTTTCGAGCTCGTTCACCTTAATCATCTTGAGCGTTCCGAGCCGCAGTTCGTTGGAAATCGAAAGCTTCGATACGACGGCTACGCCCAAATTAATCTCAACCATTCGCTTAACTTCCTCGCTGCTTGAGACCTCCATAACAATATTCGGTTGAATGTTGTATTTTCGGAAAATTTGATCGAGGAATCTGCGGCCAAGCGTATCGGGTGCAAGCATGATAATCGGGATGTCCTTTAATGTGTCAACCGTAGTATGTGTAAGCCGGCTCATTGGATGCGCGGGGGACACGACAAGCTCAAACGTATCGTAATAAAGAACGGAGGAAGTAACGTTAGGGTTTTTTTCGGTCAGGTATGTAATTCCGATATCGACTGAGCCATTCTCGACGCTGGTCATAACTTGCGAGGAGGGCATGGAATGTATGGTTGTTTTAATTAACGGAAATTGGTTTTGAAAATATGACATTACGCGCGGTAAAATTTGAATCGCAATCGAAGAAGTTGTTCCGAGCAAAATATGGCCTTGAGGCGTTAAATTCAAATCGGACAGCTTCTGTTTTAATTCTTCCACAATCGCAAGGATTTTTTCCGCATGCTCCAAAAAAACTTGTCCATGATCGGTTAGAGTAACTGGTTGATTACGATCGATAAGGACCGTCTTGAACTCATCCTCCAAACTTTTGACTTGCGCCGATACGGCAGGCTGTGTCAGATTCAGCAGCTCGCCAGCTTTTCGGAAGCTCATCGTTTTGGATATCGTAAGGAGTGTTTCAAGCTGGTTGATGTTCACGTCAATCCCCCCTTTCAAAGATACATATATGCTTTAGAGCGTATCCAACTATTATAATGGAAAGAAGAAGTAACAGCAAAAAAAGGCTGCGCTCGCAAAAGGCAAAGTACGCCAAACGCGGGTTGCAGCCTTTATAACTTTTGTCAATTAGGCTTTCTTTATAGCCATTCCTTTTTGCGGAAAATGAGAAACATGCTTATGCCAAGCAGCAGCATGATGCCAAGCAAAATATACGAGCCCATTTGAAGATGGAGGCCAGGAATAAAATCAAAGTTCATTCCATAAATGCCAGTTATAAAAGTAAGTGGCATGAATATCGTCGTTATCGCGGTGAACACGCGCATGATTTCATTGGCGCGGTTCGAGACGCTGGACTGATAAGCTTCTCGTAAGTTGCCCATTAGATCGCGGTACGTATCGAAGGACTCGGCGATTTTTAACGCATTTTCGTAAATGTCGCTAAAATATTTTTGCAGCTGGTCGTCGATAAGCTTAAGATCCTTCTTATTAAGCGTAGCGATTACGTCGCGCTGCGGTCCAAGCACCTTCTTGAGCCACAATATTTCCCCGCGCAAGCCGATGATTTCGTTCAGATGCGATTTTTTGGTGTGCATTAGAATATCCTCTTCCAGCGCTTCGATACGTGTATCGATGCGATCGCCGACGAGGAAGTAGTTGTCGACAACCATATCGACTAGGTGGTACAGGAAATAATCGGGACTGCTAACTTCTTGTTCCCATAACACCGGCTTCAAAGAGCGCAGCTCGTTAATTTTCTGCTTCGTTACCGTTATAATAAAGTGGCGGCCAAGAAAAATGTTCAGCGCCCTAAGAAAAATCTCTTCATCATCGAATCGAATGCTGTTGATCACGATAAAATAATGGCTCTCGTATATCTCGATCTTTGGACGCTGCTCCTCTTCACTGAGGCAATCCTCAACAGCCAGATCATGCATGCTGAATAGCGGCTGCAAAATGGCAAGGTCCTCCACGTCAGCATCGATCCAGTAAAATCCTTCTTTCGAGGGGGTAAGGGTTTCATTAATATCATCAATAGTCGTAAAAATGCCATTGCTAACGAGACGTATTTTCATCCGGCGTCACTCCTTTTAGTTCTCTTAGAGGAAACTGCCGGCTGAAATGGACTTGGCCGGCAGTAAACGTATTCGATCGTTTTCAGGCTTTGGTCTATCGCCTTCCATGTCCGTATGCACCCCTTTTTTAATGGAATAAATGAAATAATTCTTGTCTAGTATACTCCCGCATTACCTTTACATTCAAGCATTAAATCGACAGATTCTAGCTAAATTTTTTGAATATGCCCAGCTGCTTCTTGACGCGATTGACATTATGCATTAAAGTGAAATTGAAATGATACCGTGAAAAATTGAATAGACTACTTTCTTATCAAGAGCAGGCGGAGGGACTAGCCCGATGAAGCCCGGCAACCGGCGTTTAAATACGCACGGTGCTAATTCTTGCGGAATTTTTTTCTGAGAGATGAGAGAGGCGGATGGCTTATTTACTGAGCATACGACCTTTTCTCAACAGCAGAAAGGGTCTTTTTCTTGTTCAAGCGGTCATACTGCCTAAAGAGGAGTGAAAAACATGCCTATTAAAGTACCAGACAACTTACCGGCAAAAGAAATTTTAAACAACGAGAACATCTTCGTTATGGATGAGAGCATCGCCTTTCAACAAGATATTAGGCCGCTGCGTATCGCTATTCTTAACTTAATGCCAACCAAGGAAACGACAGAAACGCAGCTGCTAAGGCTTATCGGCAACACGCCGCTTCAGGTCGAAGTCGTATTGCTCTACCCTAGAACCCATACTTCCAAAAATACGTCAGCCGAGCATCTGGAATCCTTTTATAAAACGTTCGATGAGATTTCGCATGAATATTATGACGGTCTTATCATTACGGGCGCGCCGGTTGAACAATTGCCGTTTGAGGAAGTCAACTACTGGGAAGAGCTTAAGGAAATTATGGATTGGAGCGCTTCGCGGGTCACATCAACCTTCCATATTTGTTGGGCGGCGCAGGCGGGACTCTATCACCATTACAACGTTCCGAAATACAACTTGGATAATAAAATTTTCGGCGTATACCCGCACACGGTAGAGAAACGCAATGTTAATCTTCTCCGCGGCTTTGATGAAATGTTCTTTGTGCCACAATCGCGTCATACGGAAGTTCGCCGCGAGGATATTGAGCTGCTTGAGTCACTCGATATATTATCTGAATCGCCGGATTCGGGTGTATATCTTGTCGCATCCAAGGACGGCAGGCAAATTTTCGTTACGGGTCATTCCGAATACGACCCGACATCACTCAAGTATGAATATGACCGCGACAAAGCCAAAGGGTTTGCGATAGATGTACCTAAAAACTATTTCCCGGGCGATAATCCGGCTAATTTGCCGCTTTCCACTTGGCGCGCGCATGCCAATCTGTTATTTTCAAATTGGCTTAACTATTATGTATACCAGCAAACACCTTTTGACTTGGGTGCAGGCATTTAACAATAGACGAGGGAGTGCTACAATACGATGAAAATTGAAAGTCATTTGGCTCAGATCGGATCGATTAAAGAGCCTGTAACAGGAGCGGTAAGCTTTCCAGTATACCAAGCGACCGCATTCCGCCACCCTAAGCTCGGCGAGAGCACAGGATTTGATTATGCGCGCACCAAAAGCCCGACAAGAGCTGTGCTAGAGGAAGCGGCTGCGCAATTGGAGGCGGGAGATGCGGCTTTTGCCTGCAGCTCCGGCATGGCAGCGCTGCAAACAATCTTTTCCTTGTTCAGCCAAGGCGATCATTTGATCGTTTCGCTTGATCTGTACGGAGGCACATACCGTCTCTTGGAGCGGATTATGTCCAGATTCGGCGTAACGGCTTCGTATGTGGATACGAATGATATCGATGCGATGTCGATATTATGGACGCCGAATACGAAAGCGGTTCTGATCGAAACGCCTACAAATCCGCTCATGATGATCACGGACATCGAGCGAGTAGCGGCATGGGCGAAGTCCAAAGGCTTGCTCACCATCGTCGATAATACGCTTCTTACGCCATTCTTCCAACGTCCGATCGAGCTGGGCGCTGATATTATCATTCATAGCGCGACCAAATATTTGGGCGGCCACAATGACGTGCTGGCTGGTCTAATCGTAACGAAAGGCAAGGAGCTCTCTGATGAAATGGCATTCTTGCACAACTCCATCGGAGCGGTGCTTGGACCGCAGGATTCATGGCTTCTAATGAGAGGCATGAAAACGCTGGCACTTCGGATGGAGCGCCATCAGTACAACGCCACAACGATTGCGAATTATTTGCTCGAGCACCCGGCAGTTGAAGATGTTTATTATCCGGCGCTGCCGCATCATCCAGGCCATGAAATTCAGAATAAGCAATCATCAGGCAATACCGGTATATTCTCCTTCCGCTTGAAGGATGCCCGTTATGTAGAGCCGATTTTGCGCCATATTAAGCTTATTGCTTTTGCCGAGAGCCTTGGCGGCGTTGAGTCCTTAATGACCTATCCAGCGGTTCAGACCCACGCGGATATTCCGCTCGAAATTCGTCAAGCGATCGGCGTCGACGACCGTCTTCTTCGTTTCTCCGTCGGCATCGAGCATGCGGACGATTTGATCGGCGATTTGGAGCAAGCGCTGGCCGCAGCAAAACGCGAAATCGAGGAGGTTCAATAATCGATGAGCAACGACAACAACAGGGTGAAGCCTCAAGATCGCCGTTTTGCAACTAAGCTGCTTCATTTCGGCGCAGAAATAGATGAGCATACAGGAGCGTCAAGCGTTCCGATTTTCCAAGCATCAACGTTCCATCATCATGATATTTTCAACCCGCCGGATTACGATTACAGCCGCTCCGGCAACCCTACACGCCAAGCGTTGGAGGATTATATCGCTTTGCTTGAAGGCGGATCACGCGGCTTCGCATTCGCATCAGGCATGGCTGCGATCTCGACGACATTTCTGCTATTATCTGCAGGCGACCATGTCATCGTTACGGAGGATGTTTACGGCGGAACGTATCGCTTGCTTACGACGATCTTGGATCGACTCGGCATTGAATCCACGTTCGTAGATATGACCGATTTCGAAGCGGTAAAGGCTGCGCTCAAGCCTAATACGAAAGCGGTATTTATGGAGACGCCATCGAATCCTACGCTCAAAATTACGAACATAGCAGAGACGACTGCTTGGGCGAAAGAGCATGGCCTGCTCACGATGCTGGACAATACGTTTATGACGCCTTATCATCAGCGTCCAATCGAGCTGGGCGTCGATATCGTATTGCACAGCGCAACGAAGTTTTTGAGCGGCCATAGCGACGTGCTGGCTGGTCTTGCGGTTACGGCAGATGAAGGCCTGGGCAAACGCTTGAAGCAGCTTCAAAACGGCATGGGTACCGTATTGAGCCCGCAGGAATCGTGGCTCCTGATGCGCGGCATGAAGACGCTGAAGGCTCGGATGGAGCATAGCGAGCGGAGCACGCGGAGACTTGCTGAATGGCTGTCTGAACATAAGGAAGTAACGGCTGTTTACTATCCTGGCCTAGATAATCATCCGGGCAGAGAAATACATGAGAAGCAATCGCTTGGCTACGGTGCCGTCGTATCGTTCGATGTCGGCAGTGGAGAACGCGCCAAATCGCTGCTGAGCAAGGTACAAATTCCTTTGGTAGCCGTAAGCTTGGGCGCGGTAGAGAGCATTCTATCCTACCCTGCGATGATGTCGCATGCGGCTATGCCAAGGGATGTGCGCCATGCTCGCGGGATAACGGACGGCTTGGTTCGTTACTCGGTCGGACTAGAGGATATCGAGGATTTATTAGAGGATTTGGACCAGGCGCTTCGCGCCTAAATAGGACCAAATGGAAGAAAAACACGGTTGTTCTTACGGACACGCCGTGTTTTTCCGCATTTCAGTCTGTGAAGGCATCATACGGCATGTGACTTGGCATATCGATTTATGTTAGGATTAAGTGATTGGTTGACTACTAGAACGGAACTAAGGAGGTCTTGCGGAATGGGAACGTTAGACCATATATTGGATAAAGCATTGCGCGGCGAGCGAATTGCGCTCGAAGAAAGCATGGAGCTGCTTGCTTCAGATCAGATTGAGAAAATGGGACATGTGGCAAATCAGATCATGCTGAAGCATCATCCAGAACCGATAACAACTTTTGTTGTGGGTCGAAATGTTAACTATACGAATGTATGTGATGTATATTGTCGTTTTTGTGCGTTTTATCGCGCACCAGGCTCAAAGGAAGGCTATGTACTGCCCGATGAGACGATTTTGAGAAAAATTCAAGAGACTATTAACGTTGGCGGTACCGAAATATTAATGCAGGGCGGTACGAATCCGGATTTGCCGTTTACGTATTATTTGGACCTGCTTCGCAAAATCAAACAGCAATTTCCGGGCATTACGATGCACTCCTTCTCGCCTGCTGAAATTCAGAAGATGAAGGTTGTCTCGGATGGTCTTTCACTCGATGAAGTCATCAGACAGCTTCACGAAGCGGGGCTCGATTCTTTGCCTGGCGGCGGCGCCGAAATTTTGGATGACCGTACGCGTCGCAAGATCAGCCGCATGAAGGGCTCATGGACGGATTGGATGGACGTAATGAAGTCTGCTCACCGTCATGGCATGAACACAACTGCGACGATGGTGTATGGACTTGGCGAGACGGTCGAAGAGCGGGCGCTGCACATGCTTCGCATCCGCGACGCTCAGGATGAATGCATTGCGAACAAATATGATTCAACGGGCTTCTTGGCGTTCATTTCTTGGCCGTTCCAGCCTGATAATACGAATCTTAAGCTGGAGAAGGCAAAGCCGGAGGAATATCTACGCATCGTTGCAGCTAGCCGCATTATGCTAGATAACATTCCTAATTTCCAATCGTCTTGGGTGACGATGGGGCCAGAGATGGGCAAACTTTCGCTTTCTTATGGCTGCAATGACTTCGGCAGCACGATGATTGAAGAAAACGTCGTTTCAGCAGCAGGCACGACACATAAAGTAAACATTGAACTCATTCTTCAGCTCATTCGCGAATGCGGCAAAATCCCAGCTCAGCGGGATACCAAATATAATATTTTGAAAATGTACAATGAAACAGACAAAGCTGATCTTGATTTTGTAATGCAAAATTAATTTTAGCTCCAATTAAGTTTGATAAAAGGCGTCTGCAGATCGTTCTTCTCAGCAGAGAGGAGCTTTCGGCAGACGTTTTTTTGTATGCTATTCCTTACTGCATCGAGACTTGATTCCCTTACATTCCAATGTCTTCATCGTATATCCCCGAACACGGCACCATATACTGATAAGGAAGGAAAGGGGTGAGCCTATGGAGCTATTTACGATTTCTTTGCCAACAAGCCTCCAGAAGTCGATGAATAAACTGACGAATTTGTTGAAGGAACAAGTGCTCGACGATTTACATATTGGCTCAAAAGAAGGGCGGCAAGCCATCGTTGAATTTCTGCCGATATCTGAGCAGGATGTCTGCTGCCTAGCGAGAATGCCGCATTTTCAACTTAAGGAGCATGGCTCTGTTGTCTATAATGCTGCGGCGAAAGCTATTGCAGAATTTGTGGTAAGCGAGCTCGAGCCAAGCATGCTGTCAACTATTATTCGCAGAAAGTATCGAAATAGCCATTTGGCCGATGCTGCTGCGCTTGAGCGATATTGTCATGATCTTCTGCACGGCAAAGAATGGGATAGCCTTGGTACTAAATTTCTGGATGCAGATCGGTTAAGGCGCAAAGGCAAAGTAACGACTGAGATAGAGCAATTTTTGCAGGAGAATACGCAGCTTAACGTGGCTGGCTTTACAACCTTTCGGTTAAAGCCCTATCGAAAGGAATTAGCTGAGGTAGTTGAATATGCATTAGACGAATATGTACTCGACAAACAATATCAGGAGTTTATATCCCTGTTAAAATATTTTGTTTTTCTTCAGGATACGAAGCTGCCGATGGTTCATTTGCTGCATAAGGGCGGGCATGACTTCATTCTCTATGACGACAGCTTTCAACCGCTTGACCCGAATCCGCCAACTGATCGGATCGTAGCGGAAATGCTTGAAACCGAAATGAACATCGAGGATATGGTTATCAGCTCGTTGATTTCTGTATCGCCAAAGCATATTACGATTCATACGAGGCAGCCTGATATGCAGGTCATTCGAACGATCGAAACGATATTTGAACAACGGGTCACGGTATGCGTGCAATGTGCATCGTGCAGCAGCAGCCTTGATGAGCTCATTCAGCCGTAGGAAATATTTCAATTGATGCTATAGCCTTGACCAATCGTGAAAGTCAAGCTATAATGACAGTCATATACGTTCTAATCGGCAATGATAAAGACATGTATCTGCTCACGGTGTTTGGCTCAGAGAGAGGAAACTTGGCTGCAATTTCCTTCCATAATGTCGGCAGATGTACCCCTTTTTAGCTGTATGGCCTAACCTATTGCTGCTCATCATGGAGCTATGCTATAGCAGTAAGTCGTACCGGAAATCTCCGTTATCAGATGATACGAGGACTGCAAGCCGTACGTTGGTTGTGCTGGCAGTCGAAGTAGGGTGGAACCACGAGCACACAAGCACTCGTCCCTTTTTTAGGGATGCGTGCTTTTTTTGTGCTCTTTTTTGCTTGGAATTTAACAAAATGAAGCGATTGCTTACAGACAAACTGGAGGATGAACGAAATGGCCATTCAAGTTACTTTGCCGGACGGCGCGGTAAGAGAATATGCTGCTGGCACTACTATTGAAGAAGTAGCGGGCTCGATTAGCTCGGGACTAAGAAAAAATGCGATTGCTGGTAAAATCGACGGCAAGGTTGTCGATGTCTACACGCCGATCGAGGCGGATGCGGCAGTTGAGATCGTTACGGTTGAATCGGCGGACGGCCTTGAGGTATATCGTCACAGTACAGCTCACTTGCTCGCACAAGCAATCAAACGCATATACGGAAATAAAGATGTGAAGCTTGGAATCGGTCCTGTGATCGAGGACGGCTTCTACTACGATATCGATATGGAGCAGTCCTTGACGCCTGAGGATCTTGTGAAGATCGAGAAGGAAATGGAGAAGATCGTTCAGCAAAACCTGGATATTCGTCGCCGCATCGTAAGCAGAGACGATGCATTGGCAATTTTCACTGAGCTGGATGACAATCTGAAGCTTGAGCTTATTCGTGATTTGCCTGCTGATTCCGTCATTACGATGTACGACCAAGGTGAGTTTTTTGATCTATGCCGCGGACCGCATCTTCCGTCAACAGGCCGTATTAAAGCCTTTAAGCTGCTTAGCGTAGCTGGCGCATACTGGCGCGGCGATTCTAAAAACAAAATGCTGCAGCGGATTTACGGAACAGCATTCCCGAAAAAAGCGCAGCTGGATGAGCATCTTCATTTCTTGGAGGAAGCGAAGAAGCGCGATCACCGCAAGCTCGGCCGCGAGCTGAAAATGTTCACATTCTCGCGTGAGGTTGGCCAAGGCTTGCCGCTGTGGCTTCCAAATGGCGCGAAGCTTCGCAGAACGATGGAGCGTTATATCGTCGATCTTGAGGAAAGACTGGGCTACGAGCATGTATACACGCCGGTGCTTGCCAATGTAGAGCTTTACAAAACCTCTGGCCACTGGGAGCACTATAGCGAGGACATGTTCCCGAAAATGATTATGGACAACGAGGAGCTTGTTCTGCGCCCAATGAACTGTCCGCATCATATGATGGTGTTCAAGAGCGATATGCGCAGCTATCGCGACCTTCCGGTTCGGATTGCCGAGCTTGGCACGATGCACCGCTATGAGATGTCTGGCGCGCTCACTGGTTTGCACCGCGTACGCGCGATGACGCTGAATGATGCTCACATCTTCTGTCGCCCAGATCAAATTAAAGAAGAATTCGCACGCGTCGTTAATTTGATTCGCAAGGTATATGAGGATTTTGGCATCAAGGATTACCGTTTCCGTTTGTCGTACCGCGACCCTAAGGACACAGAGAAATATTTCCAAAACGATGAAATGTGGGAAATGTCGCAGCGTATGCTTCGTGAGGTAGTTGAGGAGCTTGAGCTTCCGTTCTTCGAGGCTGAAGGCGAGGCTGCTTTCTACGGTCCTAAGCTTGACGTGCAAATCAAAACAGCGCTAGGCAAAGAAGAGACGCTGTCTACTGCACAGCTTGATTTCCTGCTTCCTGAGCGCTTCGAGCTTGAATATGTCGGCGAGGATGGCAAAAAGCATCGTCCGGTCGTTATTCACCGCGGGATCATTAGCACGATGGAGAGAATGACTGCGTTCTTGCTTGAAAACTTTGCAGGTGCCCTGCCGCTATGGCTGTCGCCGGTTCAAGCGAAGGTCATTCCGGTATCGACTGCTTATGAGGGCTATGCGCGCAAGGTGGCTGAGCAGCTGCAAGCAAGCGGCATTCGTGTAGAAAGCGACCTGCGAAATGAGAAGCTTGGTTACAAGATCCGCGAGGCGCAGCTTGAAAAAGCGCCATACATGCTCGTCGTTGGCGAGAATGAAATGCAAGCTGAGGCGGTTTCCGTGCGCAAACGCGGTGAAGGTGATCTAGGTTCTATGCCTGTTGCAGAGCTGATTGCACAGCTGCAAAAGCAAATCGCAAATAAAGAACAATAATAAATGGTGCATAAAGCTTGTGCCATCGGGGCATTATTCTTCTGAGGAGGAAGTAGCCCAGATGGTAACAAGCTTTTTTTATATGAAAAAAGGATTAACCTTATTGCTGTTTCTGTCAGTTATCGTAATCGGTTTAAATACAGCTAGATGCTCAGCTTCGGCTGAGGCGTCATCGCCACAGCAAGCTGCTGCAGCCAGCCCATCAAAGAAGATGAAACCGAACACGGTCGAAGTTGTGGCCACTGGTTATACAGCTGGTGTCGAATCAACGGGCAAACGTCCAGGACATCCGCAATATGGCATTACGTATTCGGGCGTAAAGGTGCGTAGGGATCAAGTGTCTACAATAGCGGCTGATACGAGGCTTTTTCCAATCGGAACCTTGCTCTATATTCCCGGTTATGGCTATGGCGTGGTGGCTGATACAGGCTCGGCCATAAAGGGAAAGCGCATCGACTTATATTTTGAAACGATCAAGCAGGTATACGAGCAATGGGGCAAGCGAACGGTACACGTAGAGGTGCTGCGGAGAGGAACAGGCAAGCTTTCACAGGCTTGGCTGAACAAAATCAACCTGGCGATCGAAGCCGGAAAACCAATACCGCAGACGTATTTGGAATCGTAAAACCCCGTATAATAAGGAGCCGAAATGCCATACTATCAATGAAACGGGGAGGTGACTACAATGGCTAAAAACAAAAACAACAAAGCCCAAAATAATCAATACAATGCAGAGTTCGCTGAAGAGTTAAACCAAAACAATGCTGCTGGCAAACAAGCGGCAAACAACACAGCTCAACAAAAAGCTGAGAAGTAATATTTTTTGCTATGCAATAACGAGGAAGAAAAGAGGAACCCATGTGGTTCCTCTTTTCTTTTTGCGTATCCGCCCTCCATGAGCAAAATCATGGCTGCTGTCAAAACGACCCAGATCATATCCAGTCCTTTTGACAGTTCGATAACGTCAATTGCTTCATTTCCCGTTCCTTATAGTCATGTTTGATATCTCTATCATCCTAACCGTTCTTCATTATCATTAGTAGAAGTGAGCAATGTCAACGCTGTACGTGATGTTTCATAACGCATGTCAGGTTTAAACTGGATAGAATCAACAAAAGCTCGGTCTAGAGACGGATAGCGATTTCAATCGGCCGTCCCTTTTTCTATTGGATGCTGTCCGTTATACTAGAAATATCAAACGACGATGGAATCGTAAGGAGCTGGTACTGTTGAACGGAAATTTCGCAAACCGGTTATTTACCGGATTAGTCATTATTGTAATTGGCGTATTGTTTTTGCTCAGGCAAACGGGTCATGTGACCTTTGATTTTGGTGATTTATTTTCTACCTATTGGCCAGTTATTCTCATTATAGTCGGCATTAGGGGCTTGCTATCCAGCCGGGCGCATGGTTCCGGATCAAGCTGGTGGGGAGCTTTGGTGCTGCTGATTGGATTTATATTTTTGGGACGCAATCTGGAATGGTTCTCTTGGTCGATTGGCGACATCGTTCCTTATATTTGGCCAGTTGTAGTCATTTTAGTCGGCATCAATTTAATATGGAAACCAAAGTCAAAACGAAATGAGCCGCCAGAGGATGACTGGAAATCGTATCGGCCCTATCAGGATCAAGCATCTGTGCCTCCGGCGCCGCCTCTGCATCCAGATCCAACGAAGACGCACCTTGACACGCATGATATTCATGCTCAGGAAGAGAAGCAAGCGGATTCTGGCGACATTCCATTTGAAAGCTATTCCACAAGCAAGAAGGAGTACAAGGAATGGAAGCATCATCATAAATCGGAGCTCAAAAGGAATGCGCAGGAGTGGAAACGAAATCATAAAGAGCATGTGGAGTGGTGGAATCACGGCGACTCGAATGTACAGACTCGTTCCGGATTTATCGGCGACATTCACATCGGCCATGATTATTGGGATTTAAAGCCGCTTAACATCTCGCATTTCATTGGCGATACGGTGCTTGATTTAACGAAGGCCCAAGTATCAAATGGCGAAACGAAAATTCATATCTCTTCCTTTATAGGCGATGTGAAGGTTTACGTGCCGAACGACTATGAGGTAGGCGTGCAGGTCGTATCAAGCGCCTTTATCGGCGACGTGAAGATTTTGGGTCAGAAAGAAGGCGGCTTGTTTACGAACATCAACATCCAATCGCCTTCCTACAAAGAGTCAGACAAAAAAATAAAGCTGATCGTCAGCACATTTATCGGCGATGTCCGCGTCACGAAGGTGGGGTAGCCTGTTATGATGGTTCGGTTTTTGAGGAGCGGAAAGTGGGAGCTCATCGGAATGTTCGTCATTGCAGCTGTCGTATCGCTGGTGCTTGGAGCGGTGACTTGGATTGGCTTAGTGGATGAAACGGGAAAGACGGAAGCGCGCCTTGGTGCAGCGGCCGTCTTCCTGCTTGTGAGCGCAGCCTTCGGCTATTGGGCCGCACAGCGCATCGGACGACGAATCGATACGCTTCATTTGTCGTTGAAGCAAGCCTCCAACGGCAACTTTGGCGTGCGCATAACGGAAGGCGGACATAACTCCTTCATTGAAGTGTACCGTGAATTCAATGAGCTTGCTGAGCAAATGGAAGAGAAGATGAAATGGCTGCAAATGCGCGGAGAAGAGTATGTGATGACTGAATCGGCTTCAAATGAAGCGGCGGTTCTTGAAGAGCGCAAGCGGATGGCTCGTGATTTGCATGATACGGTAAGCCAGCAGCTGTTTGCGATTCATATGTGCGCCTCTTCGCTGCCGAAGCTGCAGCAGGTGGATCGGGAGCGCGCCGATTCGGTGCTGGAGCAGCTTGTTAATATGTCTAATTCAGCTCAAAAGCAAATGCGCAACTTTATCGCGCAGCTGCGGCCGATGGAGCTTGAGGGACGTACCTTATATGAAGCGCTTGATAAATGGTTCCCGGATTATTGCAGGCAAAATAATTTGCAGGGCGAGCTGGAATGGCGGCTGAAGGAGCATTTGTCCGAGGCGAAGGAGCATCAATTGTTTCTTATCGCCCAGGAAGCGATGGCTAATATTGTGAAGCATGCCGGAGCAACAGGCTGCACGCTTACACTTGCGGATAACGAACGGCAGGTTGTTATGATTTTGCAGGATGACGGGGTAGGATTCAAGGCGGATGAAGTGAAAAGAGGCTCCTATGGGCTATCGACGATGCAGGAGCGGGCGCAAAAGCTTGGCGGTGCAGCGGAGATTTGGAGCAAGCCCGGAGGCGGTACGAGAGTAAAGGTTACGATACCTAAAATGTTGCGGGGAGAGCAGGAATCATGAGCGGATCTGAGCTTATAAAAATTATGATTGTGGATGACCACGATATGGTGAGAACGGGCCTTCGTACGTATTTGATGCTGGAGCCGAAATTTCATGTTATTGCAGAAGCGAGCAACGGACAGGCTGCAATTGACTTGCTGACGGGAAGCACGGAAGAGAAGCGGCCTCAAATTATATTAATGGATCTTATGATGCCGGGCATGGACGGGATCGAAGCGACAAGAGCCATTATTTCTAAATTTCCGGAAATGAAAATCGTAATGCTGACCAGCTTCCTTGAGGATGACAAGGTTTACGGGGCGATTGAAGCAGGAGCGGTAAGTTATGTGCTTAAGACGGTCTCGGCAGAGGAGCTTATTTATGCGATAAGCGGAGCTTTCAAGGGCATGCCGGTCATGACCGCCGATGTATCCCAAGCCTTGACGAGAGGCTTGCGGCAGCGGACGGCTCAATCTGGCGATGAGGGCTTGACGGAGCGGGAGAAAGAGGTGCTGCTGCTTATTGCCGATGGCCAATCCAACAAAGAGATTGCAGAAGAGCTGCACATTAGCGTAAAAACGGTAAAAACGCATGTCAGCAACTTGCTAATGAAATGCGAGCTTGATGATCGGACGCAGCTTGCGGTTCTTGCTCATCGCAAAGGCTGGGCTAATCGCACATAAAGGAACTAAGGGCCGGGTATACTACCTACTAGCAAATATAGAAAAAAGCTAGTGAAAAGGAGCAGCCTCATGATCCCCATTTCATCCGTGCTAGAGTCGCGGGAGCAGCATTTTATTGAGACGAAGCATCTGCTGGAGAAGCAGCAATTCACGCTTGGCGGCAACTGGGAATACGATGGCGGGTCCTTTGACCGCTCGCTTGATGAAGACCATAAAGTATGGCTTCGAATCCCTTTTGAGGTAGTGGTCGGCAATATCGATAGTGTAGAAGAAGATAATGATGCGACAATAAAGCTGGGTACTCCTTATGTGCTTAAGCATCTGTACCGGGAAGGAAATGATCCTGAAGCTTCCGTACGCGTAGTAGGTGCGCTGTTTGATCAGTTCCAATCGCCGTCCAATCCCGATGCCGATGTGGAATCGCATTGGATAGACCGTGCCAAGCAAACGATCCATGAGGTTGAGCAGCTTTTTCCAAGCTGATGATTTGAATCGACGTACAACAAAAAAAACGTTCCCAAAATCATTTTGGAGCGTTTTTTTTATTTCTGTTTAAATTCCTTTTAAGTTTGTTTTAAGGTAGAATGTGCATGATAGATCTATATCAAATGAACATGTATCCAAACGATGAAGCTTTGGGGCATGATGGAATAAAGATTCAAGGAGGAGAACGGACATGGACGATCAAAACAACAAAAAGGGTTTTGACGATTTTTTTCGCAAAAGCGATGGAGAGCAAGGCGCAGCAGGCAGTGACGATAGCGCGGTAAACGCTGAGCCCGAAATCTCGAGAGAGACGCAGGAGCAAGCGGCTAAGCCCTCTTATTACTATTCATATGGACCGTTTAAAGCAAATTCTCAGGAAGATAACAGCGAGCCCCGTTCAAGCTTCGAAGCTGACAAGCCTAAGCTGATTCAAGATCAGCCATATGGAAATACAGACAGTTCAGCCTCTGAATCCGCATATGCTAAGCAAACTGACCGTCAGCTTGAGCCGTTAGCGGAGCCTGAGCAATCAACGCCAAGAGCGCCGCAGCAATCGCAAATTCGTTCTTTTACGCCTTCGCCTCAGTCCTCCAAAGGACCTTGGCAAGTTCGGGAGCCGCGCCGCACCTCCTTTAAAGCCGTATTCGCCTCGTTTCTTTCAGGCGTTATTCTAGTCGGGGCTTTAATGTATACATCGGATATTAACAACTGGTTCACGAAAGAGCCGGCTTTGGCATCAACGGCTCAATCGAGCGGCTCGGGCTCCTCGGCTGCTGCTGGTGCTAACAGCAACGGCGGCGCTGCAACAGTAGCCGCAAGACCGGATAACATCGCGCAATTGTTTGAAACGGCGAGCCCGGCTGTCGTAAAAATCGAAACGTTCGTAAATCCAGCAAAACGGAGCAACAGCGGCAGCATGCTGGACGATTCATTTTTCCGCCAATTTTTTGGCGATGACTATCCAGGTACGACAGAGCCTGAGTCAGGGCAGCAAAATGAAGACGGCCAAATGCAGCAATCAGGCATTGGAACCGGATTTTTCTTCGATTCAACCGGCTATATACTGACCAATCAGCATGTGGTTGGCGAATCGGATCAAATTAAGGTCATCGTTCAAGGCTATGATAAGCCGTTCACGGCTGAGCTGCTCGGATCCAGTTATGATTTGGACTTGGCGGTGCTTAAGGTTACGGGCGGCAAAGCGTTTCCAACGCTTCCGCTAGGCAACTCTGACCATATCAATATTGGCGACTGGGTAGTAGCGATCGGTAATCCTTATGGCTTTGACCATACGGTAACGGTAGGCGTACTGAGCGCAAAAGAGCGTCCGATCGATATTCAAGATGCGCAGGGCGAGCGCAAATATAAGCATTTGCTGCAAACGGATGCTTCCATCAACCCCGGCAACTCAGGCGGTCCGCTTCTGAATGTAAACGGCGAGGTAGTGGGCATCAATACGGCAGTAAGCTCGCAAGCGCAAGGCATCGGCTTTGCGATTCCGACAAGCACCATTCAGGAAGTGCTGGAAAATTTAAAAAACAATAAAGAAATTCCTAAACCGGCTGTTCCTTACATCGGAGCTGAGCTTCAGGATGTAACTGCCGACATAGCCAAACAGCTTGGCATGGACAAAGTCCAAGGCTCTATCGTTCGCAATGTATACTACAATTCTCCTGCTTATTTGGCAGAGCTGCAGCAGTTTGACGTAATTGTAGGCATTAACGGCAAGTCCTATTCGAATACGCAGGCTCTTATTGCAGCGATCCAAAAGCAGAAAGTCGGCGACAAAATCGAGCTGAATATCGTTCGCAAAGGCAGCAAAATGGATCTTCAAGTTGTGATTGGCGATAAAAATACGTTTGGCGCTCAATAAAGATTAAGCCATGGACAGAAACAAAAAGCGCAGAGAGTCAGCATGCTCTGTGCTTTTTGCTGCAAATAGAGGGGGAACAAGCAGATGAGACAGCATATTGTAGTTGTAGATGACGATGATAAAATTATTTCTTTGCTCCGCAGAAGTCTTGCGTTTGAAGGCTATGAGGTTACGACGGCAGCTAATGGCATGGATGGGCTGAAGGTGCTGCTTAAGACGGAGCCGGATTTGCTTATTCTTGATGTGATGATGCCGCAGGTTGATGGCTGGGAGGTTTGCCGACGCGTGCGCGAGAGCGGAAGCACGGTGCCGATTATGATGCTTACGGCGAAGGATGACGTGATCGATCGAGTGAAGGGTCTTGATCTTGGCGCTGATGACTATTTGGTCAAGCCATTTGCGCTTGAGGAGCTTTTGGCCAGAGCCCGCGCTTTATTGCGCCGCAAATCCGATAAGATCGAGCAATCTAGCAATCAACTGCTCTATGAGGATCTAATTTTGGATATGGATGCCAGGGAAGCGGTACGCTCTGGACGCCGGATTGAGCTCACATCCAAGGAATACGACTTGCTGCTGCTGTTCATGCAGAACCCGCGCCGCGTGCTCACGCGCGATGCGATTATGGAGAAAATATGGGGCTATGACTTCAGCGGAGAATCGAATGTGCTGGAGGTGTACATCGCGATGCTGCGCCAGAAGGTAGAGGACGGAGGCAGAAACCGACTCATCCAGACGGTTCGCGGCACCGGCTATGTCCTTCGCGGAGAGGCAGGTTAAGCATATGTCCATCAGGCTCCGGCTGACGCTATGGATTTCAGGTTTGCTTGCGGTATCGATGATCGTAATCGGCATTTGCATTTATTTCTTTGTAAACTGGAACACCTATGCGGAAATCAAGCAGCAGATTAGAGTTCAAGACAGCAAAATTGAAATCATCGGCGCGACTAACTTTTTAGACCAGACTCTTGATTTGATTGTAGGTCCGCAGTTTCGTATAGATAAAAAAGATATGTACATCCAATTAGTTAACTATAAGGAAGGCGCAATTAAGCAATCCAACAATTTTCCCTATGAATTTGTCATTCCTTATCCTGAGGCAAAAACGAAGCCAAAGGAGCGTTTCGTTAAAACGCATGTCGAAATCAACAATAACAGATATGCAATGCTCACCTATCAACGACCCTTTTATTTGGATAAAGATATAGTAGGATTGGTTCAGGTGGGCGTATTCTCATATAACGAGGAAAAGTTTCTGGGCGGTCTTCGCACGATTCTGATCTTTTCTTCATTAGTCGTAGTATTTATCGCCTTTACAGTAGGTTTATTCATTGCTCGCCAAGCGCTGCGACCGATAGAACGTGTCATTCGAGCGACGGAGCAAATTGAAAACGGCTCCGATCTAAGCGTCCGAATACCAGCGTTAGGCCCGAATGATGAGATCGGAAGGCTCGTAAGCACGCTGAACGTGATGCTCGCACGCCTCGAGATGGCATATAATGAGCTTGATGAGGCATATAAGGCACAGCGCAGATTCGTATCGGATGCGTCGCATGAGCTGCGAACGCCGCTTACGACGATACGCGGCAATATTGAGCTGCTCGAGCGGATGTGGGCGAAGGTGAAGGAGACGAACCGTGATGCTGATACGGGAGACTGGCTGCCGCTTGATTCCGATCGTTGGGAGCTTTCCAAGGAAGCAATGAGCGATATATCAGCTGAGGCAATACGGATGAGCACGCTCGTTAATGATCTGCTGGCGCTAGCTAGAGCTGATGCAGGGTATACGATGGAGAAGACGCCGCTCGTTCTGCTGCCGCCTACGGAGGAGGTTGTGCGGAGAGCGCAGCTGCTTCCGCGTTCCGCTGAATGGAGAGTGGGCGATCTGTCCGCATTAAACGGCGTACGCGTTAATGCGAATCATAATTATTTGCAGCAGCTGTTGTTTATTTTCATCGAGAATGCGTTCAAATACACACCGGAGGGGACCATTCTGCTTAGCGCGATACGGAATGACCAGCAAATCGGGTTTATTGTCCAAGATACAGGCATAGGGATGAATCCTGAGGAAATTCCCCACATCTTCGATCGATTCTATCGAGCGGATGAATCAAGGGGTGTTACGGTCGGAACAGGGCTTGGCTTATCGATTGCAAAATGGATTATTGACGAGCATCAAGGCTCTGTAGAAGTAACGACCAGAGAGGGCGGCGGAACGAAGTTTACGATCTGGCTGCCTATAGCCTTTTCTGACACGTCTCATTCGTCTATAATAGTAGCAACGGATGAAAAATAGGAATTATGATTATGACGCATATCCGGTCAGAAAGCAGGTGCAAGGAATGGAAATCGTTAGAATATCACCGCGTGGCTATTGCTATGGCGTCGTCGATGCGATGGTGCTGGCTTTGCAGACGGCCAAAAATTTGGAGCTGCCGCGGCCTATATATATATTAGGCATGATCGTCCATAATGCGCATGTTACCGAGGCGTTCGAGCAGGAAGGCGTTATTACGCTGGATGGGGCTAACCGTCTCGAAATTTTGGATCAAATCGAGCAGGGCACCGTTATTTTCACCGCTCATGGCGTCTCTCCAGAGGTTCGCCAGCGCGCTCGCGACAAAGGTCTGTCCGTCGTTGATGCGACATGTCCGGACGTGACGAGAACACATGATTTAATTCGTGCGAAATCGGCTGAGGGCTATCATATTATTTATATTGGCAAGAATGGCCATCCCGAGCCGGAGGGTGCGATTGGCGTTGCGCCGGAGCAGGTTCACCTTATCGAGCGTGAAGAGGAGATCGATTTTCTTAAAGTACCGGAAGGTCGCATTATTATAACGAACCAAACGACGATGTCGCAATGGGATATTCGCCATATTATTAGCCGTCTTGTCGAGCGCTACCCTACGGCAGAGGTTCATAACGAAATCTGCTTGGCTACGCAGGTGCGCCAAGAGGCAGTTGCAGGGCAAGCAGGCGAAGCGCAGCTATGTATCGTCGTTGGAGATCCGAGAAGCAACAACTCCAACAGACTTGCTCAGGTTTCCGAGGAAATTGCCGGTGTCAAAGCTTATCGGGTATCCGACGTATCTGAGATCGAGCAGGAATGGCTTAAAGGGGTTGACCGAGTTGCGGTTACATCCGGCGCTTCTACACCTACGCCGTTGACCAAAGAGGTTATTACCTATTTGGAGCAATATGATCACAACAATCCGGATACGTGGGAGATTCGTCGTACGGTCAACATGAATAAGCTGCTTCCAAACCTGCGCGTCAAGTCTACAACTACGGCTTCCGCCACGTCAACAGCTGAGAAATCCGAATAAATAACAGATTAAAAGATGAGGAAAAATGAACTTCCCGTGAGATTTTAGGCATGGGAAATTCGTTTTCCTCATTTTTTTCGAAAGAGATGGGTTGACGGGAGCCGCCTTCTCTTGTATATTAACTTTAGCGATTAAAAGCGTAGAAGCTACGAAGCATAAAAGCTATAAAGCGTATAAGCTATAAAGCGTATAAGCGTTGATGTGCGAATGAAAATCCAAGCAGATGTTTACGAACTAAGTTTTGCATCATAGAACGAAGCGAATGCTTTTGACCGTTGTGTTGCTTGCTTTACAAAACCTTTGAGGAGTGGTCCCTATGATCGTGATTACAAATGCAAACATTGCAGAAGAGCGTATTTCAGAAATCGTTGCCCATATCGAAAGAGCGGGTGTGCAGGCTCATGTATCTAGAGGAACGGACCGTACGGTCATCGGAATTATCGGGAAAGCCGAGCCAACGCTAGCGGAGCATTTGCGTCAAATGAAAGGTGTAGAGAACGTAATTAAAATTTCAAAATCCTACAAGCTTGCAAGCCGTGACTTCCATCCGGACGATACGGTTATTGATATTAAAGGCGTAAAGATCGGCGGAAGCAACCTCGTTATTATGGGCGGACCGTGCGCGGTTGAAACGCCTGAGCAAATCGATGAGATCGCGCGCCTCGTCAAGGCTGCTGGCGGTCAAGTACTTAGAGGGGGCGCCTTCAAGCCGCGTACAGGGCCTTACAGCTTCCAAGGCGTAGGCGTTGAAGGTCTAGTGATGATGGCGGATGCAGGCAAAAAGCATGGTCTTCTAACAATTACTGAAGTTATGACGCCGGAGTATGTTGATGTTTGCGCTGAATACGCCGATATTCTTCAAGTGGGTACGCGCAACATGCAAAACTTTGATTTGCTTCGCAAGCTGGGCACAATTCAAACGCCAGTGCTGCTGAAGCGCGGGTTCAGCTCAACCTATGACGAGTTTTTGAATGCTGCTGAATACATTTTGGCAGGCGGAAATCCAAACGTTATGCTCTGCGAGCGCGGAATCCGAACGTTCGAGACTTACACGCGCAACACGCTTGATTTGTCAGCTATTCCAGTGCTGCAATCTCTCAGCCATCTGCCGGTTATATCAGATCCAAGCCACGGTACAGGCCGCCGCGAATTGGTAGAGCCAATGTCCAAAGCATCGGTAGCGGCAGGCGCGAACGGGTTGATCGTTGAAATGCATACCGATCCAGACAACTCGATGACAGGCGATGGCGTACAATCGTTATTCCCGGATCAATTCGCGAATCTGTTGAAGGACCTAGAACAGCTGGCTCCGATTGTTGGCAAGCAGTTCGATACGCCTAAGGCGCCTGCAGAGGCGTTCCGGGAATGGAAAATCTAATCTAGCTATCGAAAAGGCGTTGCCGTTCCATGACGGCATTGCCTTTTTCATGCTTGCAGGCCATAAAACGCTTACATATGCGAAAAGCCGTTAAGCCTACTGTATTCAAGGGCTGCGCGGTTTTTTCATTGTTTATTAAGGAGGAATTGTGAACAACTGTTCAAACTTGTAAGTATAGCTAACATAGCCACAAAAAATACCTTACATAGCTATTGACGGAGATTGAAGGCTAGTTTTATAATAACGACATGGATTTGGAGCAATAATTGAACAATACCTGTTCAACACTACGCTAATGTTCGGAAATGGAGGAAATTATTAATGTCAGTTCAAAATGTTTTGGACAATATTAAAGAAAACAGCATTCAGTTTGTAGATTTCCGCTTCGTGGATCTTCTAGGTCATGCACACCACATTACACTGCCAGCAGCTGAGGTTGACGCGGATACTTTCGTAAATGGGGTAGCATTCGACGGTTCTTCCATTCACGGTTTCCGTGGTATTGAGAATTCCGATATGGTTATGATCCCGGATACAGAATCCGTATTTATCGATCCTTTCACTGATCACCCAACACTAAACATTATGTGTAATATCCATACACCTGAGGGCGAGCGCTATGACCGCGATCCGCGCAGCATCGCTCAGAAGGCTGAAGAGTATCTTCAAACTACAGGCATCGGTACGACAGCATTTTTCGCGCCTGAGCCTGAATTCTTCATCTTCGACGAAGTTCGCTATGAAAGCACAATGAATTCTTCTTCTTATGTAGTTGAATCCGAAGAAGCTGGCTGGAACACGAACCGTAAAGAAGAAGGCGGCAACCTTGGTTCCAAAATTCCAGTTAAAGGCGGCTACGTTCCAGTAGCTCCAGTTGACTCCCAACAAGATATCCGCAGCGAAATGGTTCGCCTTTTGCAAGAATCGGGTCTTCGCGTAGAACGTCATCACCATGAAGTTGCAACAGCTGGTCAAGCCGAAATTAACTTCCGTTTCGACACGCTTACTAAAACAGCTGACAACCTTATGAAATTCAAATATATCATTCACAATACAGCTCGCCAATACGGCAAAACGGCTACTTTCATGCCGAAGCCGCTATTCGGTGACAACGGAAGCGGTATGCACGTTCATACTTCTATCTTCGACGGCGATGCTCCTTTGTTCTACGATAAAGGCGCATATGCAAACCTTAGCGAATTGGCTATGCACTACATCGGAGGCGTTCTCTACCATGCGCCTGCATTGATCGCAATCACTAACCCAAGCACGAACTCGTTCAAACGTCTTGTGCCTGGTTACGAAGCGCCGGTTAACCTTGTATTCTCCAAAGGCAACCGTTCTGCAGCGATCCGTATTCCGATTGCAGCTGTAACGCCTAAAGGCTGTCGTATCGAATTCCGTACACCTGACAACACAGCTAACCCTTACCTTGCATTTGCAGCTATGCTGCTTGCTGGTTTGGACGGCATCAAGCGCAAGCTTGATCCAGTAGCTCTTGGCTACGGTCCTTTCGACAAAAACATCTACGAATTGCCGGAAGAAGAGAAAAAAGAAATTCGCAGCGTTCCTGGAACGCTTGACGAAGCGCTTAACGCTCTTGAAGCTGATTCCGAGTTCTTGACAGAAGGCGGCGTATTCACGCCAGAATTTATCGAGAACTACGTAGCAATCAAACGTCAAGAAGCTAAAGCTGTTGCAATCCGCATTCATCCGCATGAGTTCAGCCTATACTACGACTGCTAATCCTGGGTTTAAGAAATAAAAGAAACGGGTCCTTCTAGGGCCCGTTTTTTTACGTATTATTAAGAAATCGTGAACGAAAACCGAATGTTTATTGTCAGTAATTCGACATACGTTCGACTTTTTATTGTTTTAATATGCGGAATGCACTTGATGCGAACCTTCAAAATTGCTATCATAGCCATATCATATATAAAGAAACAGAGGTGGGTATCCGAAGATGACACGAGCATTTAATTTTAATGCAGGACCAGCCGCAATACCTCTCGAGGTACTGAAGCAAGCGCAGGAGCAATTTGTTGATTATCAAGGTGCAGGGATGTCCATCATGGAAATGTCTCACCGCAGCAAGCTGTATGAAGCAGTGAACAATGACTCGCAAGCGTTGCTTCGCGAATTGTTCGGTGTTCCCGAAAATTATGACGTGCTTTTGCTGCAGGGCGGCGCTAGTACGCAATTTGCGTTGCTTCCCCTTAACCTATTGCAGCCTGGCAAGCCAGGGGCTTATGTGATGACAGGGGCATGGGCTGACAAAGCGCTTAAGGAAGCGAAGCTTGTCGGTGAAACCGTCATTGCGGCGTCGACAGAAGCAGACAAATTTATGCGCATGCCGACATTGTCGGAAATTCAGGTACCAAGCCATGCTTCTTATGTTCACCTCACTTCGAATGAAACGATCGGCGGAACGCAGTTCCAGGAGTTCCCGGATACAGGTGACGTGCCGCTTATCGCGGATATGTCCAGCGATATTTTGAGCAGACCGATTGATGTGAGCAAGTTTGGCGTCATTTATGCCGGCGCTCAGAAAAATCTAGGGCCATCGGGCGTTACTGTTGTCATCATCCGTAAAGATCTTGTTGAGAATGGCTCAAAAACGATTCCATCCATGTTCCGCTACAGCACGCATGCGAAGACAGGCTCGCTTTACAATACGCCGCCGTCTTTCTCGGTGTACATGGTGAAATTAGTTCTTCAGTGGATTAAAGACAAAGGCGGCGTTGCTCAGCTCGAGCAATACAACCGTGATAAAACGAATCTGATCTATGATACAATCGATCAAAGCAGCGGCTTCTACATTGGCTGTGCGCAGCCGCAAAGCCGTTCGCTTATGAATATTACCTTCCGTATTCAGAACGAAGAGCTTGAGAGCCTGTTCGTTAAGGAGTCGGAAAAGGAAGGCTTTGTAGGCTTGAAGGGCCACCGTGATGTTGGCGGACTTAGAGCTTCAACTTATAATGCCGTGCCTTTGGAGAGCTGCCAGGCGCTTCAGCAATTTATGGTTGATTTCCAAAAGCGTAACGGTTAATAACTGCTGTGTCTTTTATAACGGTATAGCTAGGGGACAAAAAAACCGCCCTCTCCTTCTGAAAAGAAGTGCAGGGCGGTTTTTCGGTTGCTATGTTTTAACCATTCGGAAATTGAGGCATTCTGCTACTTACGCTTGCGCGACTGAATTCTCAGTGACATGTGGACCATTCAGCTTATAGCCAACATTGCGAACGGTCATAATGTATTCAGGTGTGCGTGCGTTTTTCTCGATCTTGTCGCGCAAATGGCTGATATGCACATCGACGATTCGCGTATCGCCGAGGAAATGATAATCCCAAACGCCGTGCAGGAGCTGCTGGCGGCTGAGCACTTTTCCTTTGTGACGGCACAGGAACAATAATAGCTCGAATTCCTTTGGCGTTAGCTCAACGGGCTTGCCATCGATGAATACTTCGCGCTGCTCGACCCGAACGTTCAAGCGTCCGATCTCGAAGGCTGTGTCATCTGCTATGCCTGGCAGCGATTGTACACGGCGGAAAATAGCTTGAATGCGGGATACAAGCTCTTGCGGGCTAAATGGTTTCGTCATATAGTCATCGGCGCCGTTATCGAGTCCGGCTATTTTATCTGTTACGTCTTGAAGCGCGGTGAGCATAACGATTGGAACTGCATTGCTTTGCTTGCGCAGCTCGCGGCAAACTTGAATTCCGTCCATTTTTGGCAGCATGAGGTCAAGTACAATTAAGTCGGGACGAAATGGCTTTAACATCTCGAAAACAGCTTCACCGTCACCTACGCAACGTACATCATAGCCTGCCAGCTTTAAATTAAATTCAATCAACATCGAGATGGATGGCTCGTCATCCACGACCAAAATCTTTTTTCGCATGGTTCAGCTCTCCTTCATGTGTTCCGCCTATTATGTTTCTTATTATGAAGGTAGAAATTATGCTTGAGATTAACGGTACGTAAAGTGGGTGTAAAAATATTGTGCAATTTCGAGAATTTTTGGCAAATTGAGAGGAGAGATTGATAACATGGCATTTCATATCGTTTTGGTAGAGCCGGAGATTCCGGCTAATACGGGAAACATTTCACGTACTTGTGCCGCTACCGGCACCATTTTGCATTTAGTTAGACCGCTTGGCTTTGATACGGATGATCGAACCTTAAAACGGGCGGGGCTTGATTATTGGCATTCGGTTCATATTGAGTACCACGATTCCTTCGATGAGGTGCTTGCGAAATATCCGCAAGGCCGTTTTTTCTATGCGAGCACGAAAGCAAGCAAGCTGTATTCGCAATTCGAGTACCATGATGGCGATTTCTTCGTATTCGGCAAAGAGACGAAAGGGTTGCCCCAGGAGCTGATTGATGCGAATATGGACACCTGCATTAAAATGCCGATGACAAATACGGTGCGCTCACTAAATTTGTCCAATTCTGTTGCAATTATTGTATATGAGGCGTTCAGACAAAATCATTTCCTTGGACTTGAGTAGAATAGATGTCTTTTTCATCAATATATGGTTTTTATATACTAATAAAATGAGATTATTTGCAGGATATTAAGGAATTATTAAATAAGGAAGGAAATGCTGTTGGTTCATCGAAACACTATAACTGCAGAGGTTTCTCAGAAATAGCTTGCGAAACCAGACACAGAAGAGGTGAAAGTGATGAAACCAGCAGGTGTAGTTAGAAAAGTGGATCAACTCGGCCGTATTGTACTTCCAAAATCATTGCGCAAACGTTATTTAATGAATGAGGGCGATCCCGTTGAAATTTTTGTCCAAGGTGACCATATCATTTTGGAGCGGTACCGTCCTAAATGTGTATTTTGCGGATCTATGGTTGAGGTTCGTGATTTCAAGGAACGCTACGTATGTGGCGTTTGCATGGAGGAAATGGCAGAGATACAACACTAATCGGCGTTATATCCCGCTATTTTAACGAAATGAAGCTTCCCGAATAGAGCGCCTGCGCTCTTTGGGAAGCTTCATTTTTTTGTGATGCTTTACCGCAAAACGAACGGGCGCCAGCAAAAAGCTTGGCGCCCGTTCGTAAACGCTTGGTATAAGCTGATACAAGCCAGCTTATAGCCCCTTTGTTTTGTCTTCGTTGTAGGAGCTGGTCAGCATCGCCGTAATGAACAATGCGAACACAGTCATGACAATAATAAAGTTCATCTGTGGGACACCTCCAAGTATGCTTTCCTTATTATAACCAACGTCAGCAAAAAAGAAAACTTTAAAAGTTGTGAACACATTGTTAACATAGAGAGTATGAGCATAGCAAGCCATTAAGCTTGCGAGGAGGAGCATAGCATATGAATTATCGATTTTCATCCAGAGTGTCGCAGTTAAAATCGTCAGCGGTACGAGATATTTTGAAGCTGACGCAAGGCAAGGATATGATTTCGTTTGCCGGAGGCCTTCCAGCGGAGGAGTTATTCCCTGTACAAGCGGTGCGTGAAGCGGCTGACCGTGTATTTGCGGCAGGGCCAAGCGCTTTGCAATACGGACTGACGGAAGGGTATTTGCCGCTGCGTGAGCAGCTTTGCGAGCGTATGGCGGCCAAGCAAATGAACGCAAGCCCAGAACAAATGATTTTGACGACGGGCTCGCAGCAAGCAATTGATTTATTAGTCGGAGTACTGACGGAGCCAGGGGATGCGATATTGGTTGAGAAGCCCACATACCTTGCCAGCCTGCAAGTGTTTGCGCTGCACGGCTTGAAGGTAATAGCGGCGGAGAGCGACGAGCATGGCATTATTCCCGAGGATGCAGAGCGTTTAATTCGCGAGCATCGTCCAAAGCTGCTGTATGCAGTTCCGACCTTCGGCAATCCGACAGGCCGTGTCTGGAGCTTGGAGAGAAGGATGAAGCTGCTCGCCCTTTGCAAACATTATCAAATGCCGATTATCGAAGATGACCCATATGGGGATATTAAATTCGATGAAAGCGAGCAGTTTCCGACGCTGCTTTCCCTTGAAGGGCAAGTAGAGCGCGGAGCTGTATTCTATACGAGCACATTTTCCAAAACGGTAGCGCCTGCGCTTCGTACAGGTTGGGCTATCGGGGATAGCCGTGTAATTGGCATGGTGGCTAAAGCAAAGCAAGCAGCAGACCTTCATTCGAGCACGATGGATCAGCAAATTTTGAGTCAGCTGCTTAAAGGCATTAAGCTTGATGATCATATAAGGCTTATTTCCAAATCATACGGCGAGCGGATGCTTGAAATGCATGAGCTTCTAAAGCGGCAAGCGCTAAAGGATGTCTCGTGGGTAAAGCCGAAAGGCGGCATGTTCCTTTGGCTTGAGCTGCCGGACGGTCTAGACGCGGAAGCGCTCCTTCGTTGTGCGGTTCAGAAGGGGGTGGCGTTCGTGCCGGGCAGCTCGTTCTATGCCGACCATCCACAGCGCAACACCGCCAGATTGAATTATACGTACAATACGGGAGCGCGCACGATGCAAGGTGTTGAGCGCTTTGTTGAGGCGCTTGGGGAGTTTACGGCGCGGAGCTGAGCGAGGCTGTCCATTCCGCTATCACATTGCTGTATTCGGATAATGCAGCCGCGCCTTCCGGGCGCAGACTGTATTTGCCGCGCTCAATGCGGTCGAACCAGCCGTAATAATTGCTGCGCAGCGTCTCTCCGCTGCGTCCATAGCCCGTAATAGCTGCCACCTCTCGCGGAGCTAAGGGGCCCGAGGTATGAAGCGCGTAGGCGCAGCGCAGCGCCTTCTCGCGGTAAGCAGTCACAAGCTTGCGTCCAGTGCTGCCGCCGACGTTATAATCGCCGCTGCGCTCCCTGAATTCATTCAGGAGCTGCGCTTGCTTCCTGCGCCTTGCGCCGCGCTGAGGCGGATCGCCAGGCTGGCATAGAAACTCGATGACTGGCGGCTTTGTTTTATAGAAGGTAACCGTCATAAAACCAATGCCGAGCATGCGGCAAAGCTCAGTCAAATCACCAAAGCGCTGATTATGGGCGCCGCTTTTCTTTCGGTTCCGTTCGACGGCTAGCACGACATGACTGTTTAAACGTAGACGTTCAACCCCTTGCAGCAGCAAGGCGAGGTTGAACGTTTTTTTCATTTCGACAATTATCGTATTTTTGGTGTCTGGATGAATGGCGACCAAATCGCAATGAAGCACCTCGCTTTTTACCATATAGCCAAGCCGCTCGTAATACTTTTTTATAGGAATGTAGAGCTCTTCTTCGCGTGCAACAGCCACGTTTTGTTTCTCCTCCCCGCTTGTTCCAAACGATGCATATGACTCCATTATAGCAAAGGATTCTGCGAACTTGTCGTATTTTGATGGATGAAGGACAAAAATAGTGTGCAATTATCTCCCCGAATAAGCATAGAAATGTAATACCTCAATAAAAGTTGGCACCACTCGATAGAGCGTCTAGAGACAAATCCCGGGCGTAGAACGAATAGTGGAATGCGGAAGCGATGGGAGGAGGCACGGTATGGACATTTTCAAGCGAATATCGGAGTATCAGGCTGAGAGCGAGAAGCTTGCATGGACAGGATCATTCAAGAATTACATTGAATTGCTCGGGAAGGATCCGTCCCCGGCCATGACCGCACATGCACGCGTTTATGAAATGATTGAATCACATGGGGTAGAAGACGTTGGCGGCAACAAGCAGTATAAGTTTTTTGATCAAGAAATCTTTGGGCTGGATCGTGCGGTGGAAAAGCTGGTTGAGGAGTATTTCCATTCGTCGGCTCGCAGGCTTGAGGTGCGCAAACGGATTTTGTTACTGATGGGACCCGTCAGCGGAGGAAAATCAACTATTGTTACGATGCTCAAAAAGGGACTTGAGCGTTTCTCCAGAACCGAGCGAGGAGCCGTTTATGCGATTAAAGGCTGCCCGATGCATGAGGATCCGCTGCACTTAATTCCCCATGAGCTTCGTCCTGATATCGAGAAAGAGCTCGGTGTTCGAATTGAAGGCAACCTTTGCCCTTCGTGCCAAATGAGGCTTCAGACGGAATACAGCGCCGACATTGAAAATGTGCTCGTTGAGCGTGTGTTTATTTCCGAGGATAACCGCGTCGGCATAGGCACATTCAGTCCATCTGATCCGAAATCCCAGGATATTGCCGACCTTACGGGAAGCATCGATTTCTCTACGATAACGGAGTACGGATCCGAATCCGATCCGCGCGCATATCGGTTTGACGGTGAGCTTAACAAAGCTAATCGCGGATTGATGGAGTTTCAAGAGATGCTGAAATGCGATGAGAAGTTTCTATGGAATCTGCTCTCGCTGACGCAGGAGGGGAACTTCAAGGCAGGACGATTTGCCTTAATTAGTGCAGATGAGCTTATTATTGCGCATACGAATGAATCTGAGTATAAGTCATTCATCAGCAATAAGAAAAATGAGGCGCTTCATTCCAGAATGATCGTTATGCCGGTTCCGTACAATTTGCGGGTATCGGATGAAGAAAAGATATATAAGAAGCTTATCGCCCAAAGCGATATGCGCCATATCCATATAGCTCCTCACGCGCTGCGTGCCGCTGCTATCTTCTCTATCCTGACAAGGCTTAAGGAAACGAAGAAGCAAGGCATGGATTTGGTGAAGAAGATGAGGATGTACGACGGCGAGGAAGTAGAAGGCTTTAAAGAAGCGGATTTGAAAGAGATGCAAAATGAGTATCTGGAGGAGGGCATGACGGGCATTGATCCTCGCTATGTCATCAACCGGATCTCCAGCGCGCTCATCAAGCAGGATACACAATGCATCAATGCGCTTGACGTGCTGCGTGCGCTTAAAGAAGGACTGGACCACCATCCTTCAATCACGAAGGAAGAACGCGAGCGATACTTAAATTTCATTTCGGTGGCGCGCAAGGAATACGATCTGCTGGCGAAGAAGGAAATTCAAAAGGCATTTGTTTATTCCTATGAGGAATCTGCCCGCACCTTGTTTGAAAACTACTTGGATAACATTGAGTCTTATTGCAACTGGGCCAAAATCAAGGATCCTTTAACCGGGGAAGAGATGGATCCAGACGAGCGGCTTATGCGTTCCATCGAGGAGCAAATCGGCGTTTCCGAAAATGCGAAAAAAGCGTTCCGCGAAGAGATACTCATTCGCATATCGTCTTATTCGCGAAAAGGGAAAAAGTTCGATTTTACAAGTCACGAACGTTTGCGCGAAGCGGTAGAGAAGAAGCTGTTCGCGGATTTGAAGGATATCGTCAAAATTACGACCTCCACGAAAACGCCGGATGAGAATCAGTTGAAGCGCATAAACGAAGTAACCAAGCGGCTTATGGATGAGCATGGGTACTGCCCGGTTTGTTCAAATGAATTGCTGCGTTATGTCGGAAGCCTGTTGAACCGGTAATATTGCGGTGCGAGCATCAAGAGAAGCTGATAGACAACTGTCTATCGGCTTCTCTGCAGTGCTTCCAGGTTTGAAAAGAATTTCAAATGTTAATACTGATTCTTGTATGTTTTCCGATATAATAGGTGTTAGTGTTCTACTATATACCGAAGGAGTCGGACTTATTGATTAACGTTAATGCAGAACGCAGGAAGCAGCTTGAATACACAGGAATTACGGAACAGGATTTAAAGATTATGGCTGAATGCAAACCTATCTTCGAGAAGATAGTTGATGAAGTAGTAGACCGGTTTTACGACAGTATTGGCCACCAGCCGGAATTGCTTGCGATTATTACAAAAGTAAGCAACATTGAGCGGCTTAAGGAAACGCAGCGATGGTACTATATGTCGCTTACCGAAGGGGTAATCGATCAATCGTATATTGAAAACCGCATAAAAATTGGCGCCGTCCACTCCCGAATTGGATTAACGACGGATTGGTATTTGGGTACATATATGACTTACCTTGATATATCCATGGATGTGCTTAAGCGAGTTATTCCTGATAGTTGGAAGGAAGTTGTACATGCTCTGACGAAATTGTTTAATCTGGATTCGCAATTCGTACTGGAAGCGTACAATGAGCATGAGCAGCATAAAATTCAGCAGCTAGCGGACAATCGTTCCATGATGCTGTCCACTGTTACAAGTGCGGTGCAGGAGCTGGCTTCGCTTATGCTCGAATTGGACGAGGGTGCTCAATCCATTGCGGCTACCGCAATTTCGACCTCGCAATCTCAGGATAAGACGCATACATTATTAGGAGAGCTTCGTGAGGAGCTTGACGGCATTAACGAAATGGGCACATTAATTCGCGGATTATCCGATCAGACTCATCTGCTCGGGCTTAATGCCGCGATCGAAGCGGCTAGAGCAGGAGAGCATGGCCGGGGCTTTGAGGTAGTCGCGAATGAAGTGCGCAAGCTTGCCGCCTCGTCACGCAATGCGCTCGAAGGGATACAGTCGAAGCTTGAAGAGATTGACAAGAAGCTGTCCGCAGTACGCCATGAATCTGAGGCGACATCGGTCGAGGCGCGTAACCAAGCAGCCCGCTCGCAAGAGCTTGCTTCGTTCGTTCATATGGTCGATAAGGTAACGAAAGATCTACAGCAATTGAATCAATCCTAGAATAAAACGCAGCCTAGAAAAAGCAGGAATTCTCTCAACCCGAGGGTTCCTGCTTTCGCGTTATATAAGTTGACACAAAATTCTGATTTTAGTATGATAATCCTAACATTAAGAGGAAATACCGTTATAAATGTTAAGTTTTTTGACATAAATATAATGAATTTGTTCCGATGTTCACGAAGCTAGTACCAATTTGGTGCAGCGCCCATCATGGAGGAGGCGGTTGTCATGTCGACGGCCAAACAGTCGCAATCGCAATTTTACGATTCTCAATCCTTTTACGATGAAATGTTCGACAAGGACCTTTCGGTTCGCGCTCACTATGACAGTGTCCATCGTTTATTTGGAAGAATGAAGCCGGCAGAGCTGGCTGTCCGTCAAAATGCGATTAATCAAAGAATGATGGAGGAGGGCATTACATTTACGCTTTATAGCGGCGCGCAAAATGAGCCGCTCGAGCGGACAATTCCTTTCGATTACATTCCCCGCGTCATTCCGAAGCATGAATGGGAAGGCGTTGACCGCGGCGTCAAGCAGCGGATTCGCGCTTTGAACGCTTTTATCCATGATGTTTATCATGGACAACGAATTGTGGCAGACGGCATCATACCTCGGCGGATGATTGTTTCGAATACTTATTTTCGTCCGGAAATGGCGGGTCTACATGTTCCCGGCGGTGTATATATTACAGCATCAGGCATTGATTTGATTCGTGATGAGAAGGGCCGTTATTATGTGCTCGAAGATAATTTGCGATCTCCTTCCGGCTTCTCCTATCTCTTTAAGGGCAGAACGTTAATGAGCGAGCTGTTCCATGATTTATATTTATCCAGTTCGGTACAAAGCATTGACCGCAGCTTAAATTGCTTCTTAAGCTCGCTCCGCGCTCTTTCTCCTAACGGCAAGCGTGATCCTTTAATCGTATTGCTTACGCCAGGCGCTTACAACTCCGCCTATTACGAACATACTTTTTTAGCGCAGCAAATGGGCATTCACCTCGTTGAAGGCAGAGATCTTGTGTACAAAGACCATAAAATATATTTGCGTGATTTGCGGGGACTCCGTCAGGTCGACGTTATTTATCGGCGCATCGATGATGATTTTCTCGATCCTCTTGCATTCCAGCCGGATTCCTTCCTTGGGGTGCCGGGACTAATGAATGCTTATCGCGCTGGGAATGTTGCGATTGCGAATGCGCCAGGAACAGGCGTGGCGGACGACAAGGCAGTATATGCGTATGTGCCTGACATGATCCGTTACTATTTGGGGGAAGAGCCTATTTTACACAACGTTCCTACGTATATCTTGTCGCGCAAAGACGAGCGCGATTATGTGCTGGATCACTTGGATCAGCTCGTTGTGAAGGAGACGTCGCTATCAGGCGGCTATGGCATGCTGATAGGGCCTAGCGCAACCTCAAATGAGATTCAAGCGTTTGCAGATGCAATCAAGCGCGAGCCAGGACGCTACATCGCTCAAACGACGATGAAGCTCTCGCGTGCGCCGGTTATGGTTGATGGCGGCATGACACCTCGTCATATTGATTTACGAGCCTTTGCATTAATGGGAGAGGAGACGCATGTCATTCCGGGAGGTTTAACGCGTGTTGCAATGACAGAGGGTTCGCTGGTAGTCAACTCTTCACAGGGCGGCGGAGTCAAGGATACGTGGGTCCTTAATCGATAATTTAATGGAGGGAATGCGGGTGCTGAACCGGAATGCAGAGGCATTATTTTGGATTGGCCGTTACATGGAGCGCGCAGAGAATCATGCCAGGCTGATTGATGTACACTATCATCTTCAGGTTGATGAGGAATTGAGCAGCGAAGAAGGCCAGCAACAGGGCGAGATAATCGAGCCTTGCTCGAAATGGGCAAGAATCGTCGATGCCTTAGGCAGCCGTGAAGCATATGAGCAGCAGTATGGCAGCTACAATGAACGCGATGTCCTCTTCTATACGACGCTCGATCGCGATCATTCAAACTCGCTCGTCTCCTGTGTCAGCCATGCTCGCGGCAACCTGCGAACGCTTCGCGAGAAGGTGCCGAGCGAAATGTGGGATGTGACAAACGCATTCTATTTGTGGCTGCGGGAGAAGCAGCCGGATGATTTGCTGCGCGAATCACCGCATCTGTTTTTCGGTCGCATTAAGGAATGGACGGCGCTGTTCCAAGGCGTCAGCCAATCCGTCATGCCGAGGGAGAATGAATGGCATTTCATCGAATGCGGCAGGTATTTGGAGCGCTCGGAAAATACGCTGCGCATCATTAAAGCGGTAGGCAATGTGGCAACCGGCGAGGGCTGGAACAGCTCAAGCGCCTATCCCTATTTGCAGGCTGTACTGCGCTCTGTCAGCGGCTATCAAGCATTCCGCCGTTATTATGCTGACGGAATCACTGTCGAGTCCATCGTTGAATTTGTTGTGCTTAACAGCGCCTTTCCGCGCTCCCTTCATTTTGCGCTCCATACTCTCGATGACCATATGCGGCATATCGAGCTGCAGGATAAGCAGCTGCGGACAGCCCATGAGCGCGTCATTCGCCAAGTAGGAAAAGTAAAGGCGGATTTGGCATGCTTGGAGCGGGAGGATATGGTCATTGATCGGAACGGGACGATCGTTGTTCATTTGCTTGATGCATGCCAGCAGCTTGGGATGGCATTTGCTAAAACCTTTTTTCGCATGGGGGAGGCAAGCGCATGAAGCTGAGTATTTCACATGTCACGAGGTACGAGTACGCGGAGGCAGTTACGGACAGTGTCAATGAAATTCGTCTGACTCCGAGCACGAATGAGAGACAATCCTGTTACCAGCAAGCGATAACCATTGAACCAAACGCCTCATTATTCACCTACGAGGATTACTTCGGCAATCGGGTACATGCCTTCTCGGTGAACGGCCCACATAAACGACTTACGATACGCACCTCTATGACGGTCGTAACGAAGCAGGCGCCTTCCTCCGAAGAGCGTGCGCAATACTTAAGCAGACGTCCGCCGGAGCAGGCGTGGAGCTGGCTGAGGACAGAGGATGCGGCAAATCGCTTCACGGAGTTTCTTCTGGCGTCGGAATATACAGCCATAACGAGCGAAGTAGAGCAGTTTGCTAGTGAAATTCCGGATTCAAATGAGAGTGGCCAAGCTAGCGTGCTGGACTGGCTAAGCGCATTGTCGACCAAAATTCGCACGGAGTTTATTTATGATCCGGAAGCCACTGACGTAAAAACGAGAACCTCGGATATGTTTCTAAGTAAACGCGGCGTTTGTCAGGATTTTGCTCATTTGATGATCGCGAGCTGCAGAGGGTACGGCATACCAGCCAGATATGTGAGCGGCTATCACTTTGTTGGAGATTTGCAGGGAGGCAGCGCGGATTTCGAGCAGGCCTCGCATGCTTGGGTTGAAGCGTTCGTACCTGGCCTTGGCTGGTGCAGCTTTGATCCGACGAACGTCGATCCTGTAGGCGAGCGATATGTAAAGCTGGGGCATGGCCGCGACTACAAGGATATCGTACCGGTTAAAGGCGTTTACAGAGGAACTGGCGAGCAGGTGCTTCATGTATCGGTCGATGTAAGAAATGTTGAGGATTAATAGATGAATAGGCAGCGATAAAAAACAATGAACCGCTTGTGCAGCATGCGGATCATTGTTTTTTTGTTCGCGCAAATATAAAGAGAATATGCCGCAGCAGTCAAAAATTGATTTTTCCATGTATGATTGCAAGCTTATAGCACACCTTATAATCATCAACCAGGAGGTGTCATGCAGTGAAAAAACAGTTCAAACCCATATTTACATCCATTATGGTGCTTGCATTGGGATTCTCGATAGCGGCATGCGGTCAAAACGGAACCGTAAAGGAAAATACAATGAGAGTCAAAAATGATTTGAATCGCGCGGGAGAACGAATTGTCCCTAATGGCATGAAAACGACCGATCGCAAAATAAATGCTATGGATAATCGGATGTACAGCATAGATCCGTTAAGAGGCGCCGGTCAATTGGAGGATCGTGCCGAAAGGGTTAGCGGAGTAAAAGAGGCTACAGTCGTTGTGCATAATAAAGAAGCAATCGTAGGTCTTGATGTCGACAACATCGGAAAAAAAGCGATCATTGAAAAACAGGTTTACGCCGCATTAAAAGGGCAATACCCTGCCTACAACATTCATGTAACCTCCGATGGAAATATCCATAAAAAAATAAAATCGATGAACGTAAATGCAACAAATGGGCATCCTATAAAAACGTTGGGTAACGACGTGGCTATCATGATCCGAGATATAAGCAATGCGGCAACGGCGCCGCTTCGCTAATTGGTCCGACGGCAGCTCACTTTGCGAGCTGCCGGAATTATATTTTCGCGTTACATATCGATTTGCCGCTAGGAGGAATACTGTTGTTAAACCGCAAGCCCAGCCTACTATTGCTGCTCGTAACTGTTTTTTTGCTTGGTTTCACTTTCCCCGAGAAAAAGGATCGTTTTTTTTATGAGAAAAGGGGAGAGATCGTATGGGAGGTTCCGACGAAAGACAAGAAGATCGCCTTGACCTTCGATGATGGTCCTTATCCGAATACGACCGATAAAATTCTTGATTTGCTCAAAAAGTACGATGCAAAAGCAACTTTTTTTGTGCTTGGCAACAAGGTGGAGCGTTACCCGGAAACGATAAAACGTGAAATTGCAGAGGGACATGAGGTAGCTAATCATACGTTTAATCATGTTTATTTCATGCGCTCCATAAGCGACGAGACGATTCGGGATGAAATAGTTAAAACCGAGAAGGCTTTGGAAACGTTGACCGGAAAAAAACCTTTATTATTCCGTCCGCCAGGCGGCTATTACAATGAGCATTCGATTCAAATTGCCAAAACGCTTGGCTATACGACCATTATGTGGTCTTGGCATCAGGATACGAACGATTGGAAGAGCCCCGGCGTGAACTGGATCGTCAATAAAGTATTAGACAATGCCCGCAATGGAGATATCGTACTCATGCATGATTATATCCCCGGTTCCATGCAAACCGTTAAAGCGTTGGAGACCATATTGCGCGAGCTTGATAATAGAGGCTTTGAATTCGTCACCGTAACTGAGCTGATGAATGGCATGTTGCGCATTCCAATCATGTAGAAGCTGATTACGATAGAAGCTTGCTCATTTCTTTTTAACCCTCGTTCCAAAGTTGGGAAGATTGGCTTCGTTATCTTGCTTTTATATTCAATTAATCTTACAGTTGTATGAAAATGAGGTATATTACTTACTAGGTGATAAATCTATGATAGTGACAACGAAGTTTTTTGAATACGGGCAAGCCGAAATCGATTATCTCAAAAGCGTGGATGAAACGCTTGGCGCTGCTATGACGAGATTGGGCAAGGTTGAGCGTGTCATCATTCCTGATCTGTTCACAGCACTCGTGTATGCTATAGTAGGCCAGCTCATCTCGTTGAAGGCTGTTCATACGATTTGGGAAAGAATGCAGCTTCAATTTGGTGAAATTACGCCGAGTCATATCGCTAAGCAGTCAGCTGATGATATTCAGCGCTGCGGGATTACGATGAAAAAAGCGGTTTGCATCAAGCATATTGCCGATATGATTATGGAAGACGCTTTGAAGCTCGATGATCTGTATGCGTTATCCGATGCAGAGGTCATTAAGAGACTGTCAGCCTTAAATGGAATAGGCAAATGGACGGCGGAAATGATGCTGATTAACGCGATAGAGCGCCCTGATGTTGTTAGCTGGGGCGATATTGCCATTCGACGCGGTATGATGAAGCTCTATCAATTGGATTCCATTACGAAAGAGGAGTTTGAACAATACCGCAGCCGCTATTCGCCTCTGGGTTCTGTCGCTTCTATCTACTTGTGGGAAATTTCATTTGAATAAAGGGAGTATAAGGGGTGAAAATGACGGAGAAAACGATCAAGGAGCAGTTAATAGCATTGTCCGAACCGGCTTATCAACAATTTTCCTCTGCACTTATCCCTACTATTAACAACGTGCTGGGTGTGCGGCTGCCTGTGCTGCGCAAGCTCGCCAAAGAGCTGGCGAAAGGTGATTGGCGGAGCTACTTGAAGCATGCGGAGAGCGAATACTTCGAAGAGGTCATGCTGCAGGGCATGGTCATCGGCTATTTGCAATCGGATGTGGAAGAAATACTACGTTACGTCGCTGATTTTGTCCCTAAAATCGATAATTGGTCGGTATGCGACAGCTTTTGCATCGGACTTAAATTTACGAAGACGAATAGGAAGCGGGTATGGGATTTTTTACAGCCGTATCTAGCGTCCAATAAACCTTATGAAATACGATTTGGTGTCGTGATGCTTCTTGATTTTTACATAGAAGAGGAATATATCAGTCGCTTGTTATCCTTATTGGACAGCGTGGAGCGTGAGGATTACTATGTCAAAATGGCGGTGGCATGGGCAGTATCCATTTGTTTTGTGAAGCTGCCCGAGCCTGCCCTGCGCTATTTGGAGAACAATTCGCTCGATGTATTCACCTACAACAAAGCGCTGCAAAAAATAACGGAGTCCTACCGTGTAGACCACGATACGAAAATAATGATTCGCAGTATGAAACGGAAAGAAAAGCAGCCTGAGCATTTGAATTAAAACAAATGACTGGCTGCTTTGTTATTTCTACTTGGCATCATGAAAAATAATGCCCAGACTGTACCTAATCCCCGATGTAATCGTACTTTTCCATACAAATCTTGATGCAAACAGTTGTAGCCTCCGGCTTCATATTTCAATATGAGCGGGGTGGAGCGGGTAAGTCAAAGAGAATGCAAAGCTATAATCGATACCTATGAGAAGCACGACCATTTTCGCAGCACCATCTTGAATGTAAGCGCAAGATAACGAAACTAAATTTAGTTGTGTGAAAATGGAACATTTCGTTATCGCTGTTGTCTAATGATATGAGGTGGTCGGCTTGGAGTACTTGAAAAGTATCACGATAACGGGTGATAACGCTGATTCGATTTTAGGTGATTTGATGGCAGCCTATGGGGACGATGTATGGCATTACGCTTTCATACTAGTCAAGAGCAAGGACGCAGCGGATGACATCACACAGGATGTTTTTTTAAACGCGTATCGTTTGCTGCATCGCTTTGAAGGCAGAAGCTCACCCAAAACCTGGCTGCTTACGATCACGAGGAATAAGTCGATCAATTGGCTCAAATCTTCCTTTATTAGGCGTGTTATGTTAATGGGCTCCGTTACACATTCGAAGAGTCAGAGTTCGGCAGAGCAGGAGGTTTTGGATCAAATGGGCGTGCATGAGATCTGGCAATCGGTAATGAGGCTGCCTGCCAAGCAGAGGGAAGTGCTGATTCTCGATGCCCACTATCAGCTTTCGTACTCCGACATGGCTGGGCTGCTGGCCATATCGGAAGGGACGGTCAAATCCCGCTTGCATCGAGCCCGTGCTCGAATGGAGCGCATGCTGAAGGAGGAGGGTGGGAAGCTATGAAAACGGATCAAGATTCGAAACCAGGCTGGTATGACACTTTGATAAAGCCTCCCTTTGAAGGTCAAAAATGGACTGTCGAGAAAAGTGAAAGCCTGCTGAAGGAAATTAGCATGCTAAAGCGAAAGAAAGCGGGTTTTAGCAAACGTTCCCTCAAGCTCGGTTGGTCGGTTTCTATATTTGCAATGATCGTTGTTGCTCTGGCATTTATTTGGACAGATGGATTTAATGAAAGAACCTCTATTGATGGGAGGAGCAATAGGAATGCAGCAACGATTGCTAAAGCTGAGTGGGAGATGTTCCCAGGCGGAGATATGATTGCAGGTAAACCGGCAGGTGCGATGTACATGATTCATAAACCACTTTCGGAATTGCTTGGCCACAAATTACAAATCATCGCAACCCATCAAGAGACGGGAATGACCTTAGAGGAGCTTACAGAAACCACAATCAGTGAAATGAATGCACAAGAATATGGTAAAGATTTATTTTCTACAGTAGATGCTGTCACTAAAACGCGGATTGTTTCAGGTATGGCGATCCCTTTGGGCGGCAAATGGCGCTTTGAAATGTTCATTGACGATGTATCGAATGGGTATAAGGAGTGGAATGTTCCTGACGGCGGCTGGGAGCTGAGCCCTTCATTTGTGTCTGGTCCGTATTCAATGACTGGGACTAAGGGGAAGTTAGGCTTTATTGATCCAGGTTTTATCGCAGGCAAAGGGAATAAGTATATGTGGCATTTTTGGGGGACGAATGAGGAGCTCACCGGAGACTTGCAAATCTATGCGGTTCGGGAGTCGACAGATGATTTATTGACGGTATTTGAGAGCAGGGTTCGGCCAGGAAAACATAATGGAGCAGATGCCGTGCTGCCGTCTGGGATGACGCTGCCGTATGCAGGCAAATGGAAGCTAATCGTCATGATTAACAAACAGTGGTTCGGGAATGTGATTGTTCAGGTTGAGAAGGGGGTGTAAGGAGGGTGCCGTAGTATAAACTAAGTATTAAGCAGTATGTCACAGCATTGTTCAAAAATGGGGAGAGGAAGGGCGGATGCCCCTCCTGCTCGATATTGATCTTTAAGGGTTCCAAGTATGAAGCGGAGTATAACCATCCGCTACATGCTCTTCATCAAACGTTATAGGAATAATGTAATATCCGATAACTTCATAATTTTTATCATATAAGTAAACGTAGAAGAAAACGTCCTCTACATTTTTCCCAATTTTCGGATCAGTAGATTGATGGTAGTAAGATTCGAGAATTGAGTATTCTTTACCATCATCAAGATTGATCGCACTAGCTGTCAATCCGATATTTCGGTGCGTGAATTCCAGCGGAGCTGTATTAAGCTTTAGGTTTTCTTTTCCTGGAGCATCAGGATAGCTGCTCGTCTTTAGGAATATGGATTCTTGTGAGTATCCAATATACTTGGCGTTAGGTTGTTCTTTTGTGATTTTTTGCGGGTCAAGAAAAACCTTGAAAGCATTTCTAAAAGGAATTTGGAAAAATAACTCTTCTTGTTTGAAAGCATCAATGAGCTCTTGCTTGTTCAGCGTTACGGCTCTAACTCCGAAATTATCGATTATTCTCGTTACAGGAGTCAAATCATAGTGATAGGTCCCGCTATACAGAAGTTTTTGATCACGTATTACTTTAACATCAAACGAACCAGTTGACGATGCTATAGAATTAGCTTCTAATAAGCAATGATCAGAGGCACAGGTTTTAAATGGCGTTAAATCTCCTGATTTGTAAAGTTCAATAGAATCAGTTTTGAGTAGCCTTTTTCCTTCAACCATACCGAGGTCAAATAAATATTCATATTCATGTGATATTTTGCCTTGAGTAGATTTATAAGTACTTTGCCGTTTAATCATTGAAGCCTCTTGAATGGATCTTGGATAATGAATGTTAATCGTGTATACCTTTATTCGTAATTTATCTCCGCTAACTACGCTGATCACAACTGCAATGTCATTGAGTGGAGCGATATTTACATTGAAAGTGCTCGTTTCTGTTGGTAGTTCTTTATTTTCAAAACTGTTTCTTTGACCGCTAGTTATAAAGTAAGATACTTTCTCATAAGCAGATTTTGTTACAGTGACAGGTACAGTTATGGCTTGAGTGTTACGATCAATAATGACGCTGTAAGAAAAAACGTCAGGCTTAAAGCCAATTTCCTTTTCATAATAGTTCTTATCCAGCTGTGTAAGAGAGAACCCTTTAAGAGATAAATCTATTAGTGAAGCATCCTTACATTCTATCGGCGGGTTTGCTCCTTCACAGCTATTGTTGCTGCCACCGCCATTAGTACCGCCATTAGTACCGCCATTAGTACCGCCATTAGTACCGCCATTAGTACCACCACTTGAACCATCATTGGATCCGCCGCCAATCGCGCCACCGCTGCTTGGAGGATTCGTGATGGAACCTGCAGCATCTCCACCAACTTGAGTAGGCTTGGTCTCGAAGCTGGATCCCTTCGCGCCATTATTGACAAACGCGCTCTCTACTTTACCTTGTCCAATCAACTTGGCCACTGCATCCAGAACGAGCTGAATGACTTTAGCATCCTTGCCTAGATTCACTTCCGCGTTTGTTCCAACGGAATCGACATTTAATTTATTAATGGATCCACTCGGTATGCTCACTTTGATGTTTGAAGCAAGAACATTTACATTTTCATATACTCCAGTAAGCTGTACTTGTGAGTTAGCAGGCAGCACATTGGATAATTCGACATGATTAAAACCACTATCCGTTACGAATGACTCTTCCAATTTCACAGGAGTTTGCACCAAAACATGTTGTACGGAAGTGGCTCCAGCAACGACTACGCGCACTGATCCATCTTTCTTGTCGACAGTAATTCGCACTAACACAGAGTCCTCGAAATGAATGGAATTCGCTCCGCCGCCTTGAATGGTTGTTGTGCCTCTGACGGTTACTTTCTTAAAGAAAGCATCGCCCTCTCCTACCTTGGCCGCAATCGTTAGATTACCCTCAATAATAGTATTTTGAAGGGTAACACCGGCAGCGGACACCACAACGTTTCCTTTTATCGTTTTCGTACCGCTCTCAGGACCGTATAACCCTGCTTTATCATAATTAGTATCAGGCATGTATACCGTAAGAGCATTTACAAGCAATGTTACAGCTTGCGCTCTCGTAAGTTTATCCTTCGGTCCGAAGTTGCCGTTTGTATAGCCGTTAATAACCTTCTTATTCACTAGAGCCGCTACCGAAGGTTTGCTCCATGCCGCAATTTTAGACTCATCCTTAAATTGCTCTGTACCTTGATTGCCGCGAAGCTCCAGCTTGAGCAGGCTTGCAACCATTCCAGAAGCTTCCTCGCGCGTAACCTGTTTATTAGGACGAAACGTGCCATCCTCATAACCTTTAACATATTCAGCATTTACTGCAGCAGCTACTTGTGCGTAAGCCCAGTTCGTGCTTGTCAGATCGGTAAAAGAAATTTTGGACTGCTCAGTAAGTTTGAACGAACGATTAATCAGTGCAATCAATTCAGCTCGGGTAATTGCACGGTCAGGTTGATAAGAGCCGTCAGAGTATCCCTGTACCCATTCTTGCTCAACCCATTTGCGCATATTTGCTTCTGCCCAATGACCCTTTAGATCATCCGAAGCAGTTTTCTCGGCTGCCCATACAGAACTAGATAGCGACAGGGACATCGCAAGTATTACTAAGAGGCTTACAGATTTTTTCATTTTTTTAAACAATGACAAGTTAATTCTCCTCTACTAAATTAGTGATAATTACAATTCCCCTAGACCATTCATCAAAAATCGAGTCTAAACTGCATAATTTTTAGTAGATTAGACCTAATTTTTAATAAATATAGGCGAATAGTGAGTTATTCCATTATATCCATGATCCTCCATTATGTCGATAGAATAGGTATGAGGTCTACTTGACTTTCAAAAGTTCCGCAAAATGGTATTTCTTTTACCCTTTTTAGTTCTAAATGGAGCAAAGGGGTTATTAGCAAGCTTTAATAAACTTTGTATAATGTAGGAAAGAGAAAGGTTAGAAGGGAGTATTTCAATTGACGCTGCAACAATTAAAATATGTAATCGAGGTCGCCAATCGGGGCTCCATTAATGAAGCGGCGAAGCGGTTGTTTATCTCGCAGCCAAGCCTTTCAAATGCGATTAAGGATCTGGAAGAAGAAATGCAGGTTGCGATTTTTGATCGATCAAATAAAGGCATCTCCTTATCAAAGGAAGGCGTTGAATTTTTAAGCTATGCCAGGCAGGTAGTTGAGCAGGCTGAGTTGCTGGAAAGCCGGTACCTTAATGCGAAGCCCTCCCCGCAGCATTTTTCAGTTTCTACTCAGCATTATGCATTCGCGGTTAATGCATTTGTAAGCTTGGTTCAAGAGCATGGTCATGATGAATATGAGCTATCTTTGCGAGAAACCAAAACCTATGAAATTATAGAAGATGTCAAAAGCTTGCGCAGCGAGATCGGGATTCTATATCTTAACGAGTTCAATGGCAATGTCATCAACAAGCTGCTCAAAACAGCGAATTTGCAATTCGTCAGCTTATTTACAGCCAAGCCGCATATTTTTATCAGTATTAAAAATCCGCTCGCGAATCAATCGATCGTGACCATTGACCAGCTTCAGAACTATCCGTATTTGTCGTTTGACCAGGGCGAATACAATTCGTTTTATTTTTCGGAAGAGATACTCAGTACGATGTCACATAAGAAAAGCATCCGTGTAAACGACCGGGCTACGCTATTCAATTTATTGATTGGGTTAAACGGCTATACGATTTCGACAGGGGTGTTAAGTGCCGATCTAAATGGCAATGAAATTATCCCTGTACCTTTGGATATTGATGAAACGATTAATGTAGGCTGGATTTCCCATAAAAATACGTCGCTGTCGAAGCTCGGAGCGGCATATGTGGAAGCACTTATACAAGCGACTGCCCAATAAAAGTGCTGATATAGCCTTAGGCTATAACTAGATATAGTTTAATCCAGTTACACTATACCAACGGATACGTGATATCTTTCTTGTAACAATTTGTTTAGGGAGTGTTGCAAGATGGTGAAGAGCAGCGTATTGGGTTATCCGCGTATTGGTGCAGATCGTGAATGGAAGAAAGCGCTCGAAGCGTTTTGGTCCGGGAAGCTTGAAGAATCGGAGTTTCATAGCATGCTTAAGGAAATCCGTTTGAGTCATTTGCAGAAGCAGCAGGAGAAGGGGATCGACCTCATCTCGGTCAATGATTTCAGCTATTACGATCATATTCTTGATACGGCTGCTATGTTTGGCATTATTCCGAAACGATTCAGCTATGATGGCGGCGCTGTGCCGTTGTCTGTCTATTACGGTATTGCCCGTGGGACGAAGGAAGCAACAGCAAGCGAAATGACGAAATGGTTTAACACTAACTATCACTATATCGTACCTGAACTGGATGGGGCGACACCTGCACTTACCGAAAACAAACCTTTAAAGGCTTATCGTGAAGCTAAGCAAGAGCTAGGCATCGAGGGTAAGCCGGTTATCGTAGGACCGCTAACGTTCCTGAAGCTGTCAAAAGGGTACAGCGCTTCGGAGACGGATGCATGGCTTGCGCGTTTGCTGCCGCTTTATGTGCAGATCCTTCAAGAGCTTGCGAATGAAGGGGTTCAATGGGTACAGATTGATGAGCCGATTGTTGTAACGAAATTAAACGACGCTGATCTTGGGCGATTGAAGACGATTTATGAGACTTTTGCTGCAGCAGTACCAAGCCTGAACATCATGCTGCAAACTTATTTTGAATCGGTAGAGAACTATAGTGACATCGTTTCGCTGCCTGTTAACGGAGTGGGACTAGACTTCGTGCACGGATTGTCCGGCAATCTCGCTTCGATTAAAGCTTTAGGTTTTCCAGCGGACAAGGTACTAGGGGCAGGCATTATTGACGGCCGCGGCATCTGGAAGGCGTCACTTCGCGAGAAGCTGGCCTTGCTGGAGGAGCTTGCTGAAATCGTTCCGGCAGATCGGTTAATCGTACAATCGTCATGCAGCTTGCTTCATGTTCCGGTTACGGTTCAAAATGAAACGAAGCTGTTGCCTGAGCTGAAAAATGCGCTTGCATTTGCTGATGAGAAGCTAGGCGAGCTTGTCCTTCTTGCAAAAGCCATCTCTTCAGGCGGATCAGAAATTACAGCTGAGCTGGAAAACTGCGATACGGCTCTACAGGCGCTTAAGCAGTCGGGTGAGCGTAATCGCAATGACATTCAGCAGGCAGTTGCAGCTATTAGCGTTCAAAATCCAGTACGCAGCCTTCCTTTCGCAGAGCGTCATATTGCACAGCAGAAAAAATGGCAGCTGCCGATTTTCCCGACAACGACCATTGGCAGCTTCCCGCAATCCGCAGAGGTGCGCAAGGCACGTCAGCAGTGGCGCAAGGGTGAATGGAACAATGAGCAGTATGCTAACTTTATCCGAGAGCAGATCGATATTTGGATTAAGCTGCAGGAAGAGATTGGGCTTGACGTTCTTGTGCATGGCGAATTTGAAAGAACGGATATGGTTGAATTTTTCGGCGAGAAGCTTGCAGGCTTCGCGTTCACCCAGTTCGGCTGGGTGCAGTCGTACGGTTCTCGCTGCGTGAAGCCTCCTATTATTTTTGGAGATGTCGCGTTCGAGGAAGCGATGACGGTCGAGGAAACCAAATATGCTCAGACCAAGACCGAGCGTCCGGTTAAAGGAATGCTGACAGGTCCGATTACAATAATGAACTGGTCGTTCGTCCGCGATGATATTACACGCGAACAAATCGCTTACCAGCTGGCTTATGCGCTTAGACAAGAGGTTGAAGCGCTTGAGCAAGCAGGCATTGGCATGATTCAAGTGGATGAGCCTGCTGTTCGCGAAGGCTTGCCGCTTAAGGAAGAAGACCAAGCGGAATACCTCGCATGGGCTGTCAAAGCGTTCCGCATGACTACTTGCACGGTTCAGGACACGACGCAAATTCACACGCATATGTGTTATTGCGAGTTCCATGACATGATCGATTCGATTGAAGCTATGGATGCGGATGTCATTTCGATCGAGACTTCCCGCAGTCACGGTGAGCTGATTCATAGCTTCGAGCTCAACACCTACAAGCTGGGCATCGGATTAGGCGTATACGATATCCACAGTCCGCGAATTCCGCGCGTAGAGGAAATGACCAGTATGATTGAACGCGCCTTGCGCGTACTTGATCCGAAGCTCTTCTGGATCAATCCGGACTGCGGACTAAAAACGCGCGGCTACGAAGAAACGATCGACTCGCTGCGCAACATGGTTGAAGCGACGGAGATTGCCCGGGCTAAGCATTCCTTGCAAGTGCAGTACTAGAGCAATATAGTTGATAGCAGAATAACAAAGATGAGCAGGCGCCGCGGCGTCTGCTCTTTTTATTTTCGCTAAAGGGCAGAAGTGAAAAAGATACAAAATGAACGAATTCGTAGATTTTAAGGAGCGAGTTTTGTTACTATAGGATAATAATCCCAATTTTTTGATATGAGTAGGGAAGTTGAAAAAGATTCAGGATAACGGATATGTTGTTGGATGCGGAACGTTGGCTCTAATCAATGCGGGACTTGCACAAAGTAAAAATAGGAACGGACTCAGCTGGTTTCTTATTTCGGTGTTCATCGGTCCGGTCGCAACTTTAATCTTTGTAATAGGGAAGAAGAAACTGGAACAGTGATTCCTAGTAGCAAGCGGAATGTCTGGCGACTGGAAGGTCTATGCAACGACTAGAGATGGACATTCCATGGATATCAATGTTAGTGCAGGACAAATTAAATAAAGAACGGCAGTGGGTATAGGGCACTTTATTTTGCACGTCCTATGCTGCCGCTGCTACAACTAGCGTCTCTTGTATCGATTTTTTCCAAAGCGTCTTGGCCATGCCTTACGGTATTCCATTTCGGGTTCCATACTTGATTCCATGCCGAATTCCATACCGGTCGCCCCATTCGGAGACGATTCACCGTAATTGGCACCGTAACTGGCGCCGTTATTGGCGGAAGCTGGTTCGCTGGATGAACTATTCGTTCCTTCGTTGGAAACTGAAGTTGTGTTGATATTTATCGTTCCGACATTCCCAAAAATAATCGTACCTTCGTTTCGCTGGATTATGACCCGTCCAAGCTGGCATCCCATATACGCACAGCATTCCTTTCCATTGCTACTATTTGAGGCTGCAAGATCATGCTAGCCACTTGCTCTCTCTATTCTATGAACAATTGGTTGAATTGGTATTGGCGCTTCGTAGAGTTACAGAAGCCTTTTTTAGAACAGTTGGATGCAGCCTTATGTTGTATGTCGTATTAATAATGGTGTTTCGAGTGATCAGCGTATCCTCTGGTACTTATGGCCGAGTCGAGAATGAATAATAAAGCAAGCTCGAGAGCTTAGGGAGGTAATCGTAATGCAGGAGCTTGTTGGCTGCTGTAAGGAATGCAAGAAGCAAATTTTTTGCAATGATGGTTTTATAGATGGAATCATACTAGATGACAAAACATTAGTATGCTTCGACTGCTTCGATAAGGATCAAGAATAAAGCTTGCAAGGTGAATATTGGAACGAATGCAGCGCGGACGGAGCTTGCCTTTCGAATGATAGGGCTCTTCTATTTCTGTTCGAAAAGATTTTAAACAATTCGATAAAGATATTAAACTCCTTATACATGTTCATGACTCTATAATGGAGTTAATACATGAAAAGGAGGAGGTACTATGCTTCAAAAATTAATGAAAGCGATTGCAAGAGTACAGATTCTAACGATGTTATTAACTACAGCATCCATAGGAGCAGCAACAGCAGCAGCTGAGTCTAATGGTATTTCATCAACGTTCGTTGACGTTGCCAATCACTGGGCCTCTGAGGAGATTAACCGTTGGGCGCAAAAAGGCATCATCAAAGGATATAAGGATGAGACATTCAAGCCCAATGCTTCTATTTCACGATCGGAGTTTGTATCCCTGGTGAGCCGAGTTTTTGGGTATACGGATAAAGGGGAACGTGCCTATGCTGATGTTGCACCTAGCGCTTGGTATGCGGAGGATGTGTCCAAGGCTTCAACAGCTGGGATCGTATCTGGCGATGATAAGGGGAATTTCAGACCGGAAGCACCGATCAGTCGGCAAGAAGCAGCGTTGATTCTTTCCCGGGCATTCGATTTGAAAGCGAAGGATCATAGCGCATCCGATCGCTTCACCGATGCTAGCCGTATCGCAAGCTGGAGCAAGGATGCCGTTAATGCTCTGCTTGAAGGCGGCTATGTATCGGGGCGCGGAAACCATGTCTTCGATCCTCAGGCTCCTCTTACGAGAGCGGAATTTATCAAAATGATCGACAATATGGTTGGGGAGTTGAAAAATACAGCAGATACGTATACCGGCAATATCTCAACTAATCTCATGATTAACACAAAGGATGTAAATATAAAAAACATGGTCATTTCAGGCAACTTGTATATAACACAGGGTGTGGGCGACGGCAATATATCGCTCGAAAATGTGATCGTCAAAGGCCGGACCATTGTGCGTGGCGGAGGCGAGAACAGCATCATCATTAACAGCTCGACGCTGGAAGGACAGTTAATGGTTCTCAAGCAGGACGGAAAAATTCGTATTGTCCTACAGGGCGAGTCAAATGTACCGCATGTTCAGCTGAAATCCGGCGCGAAGCTGGAAGGCAGGTTTGCCAGCATATCCATAGAGGCTCCTGGCGTTACGGTATCCGTAACAGACGGCATCGTCGATAAAATCGATGTGTTGGAGAACGCAATCGGATCGAGCGTGAAATTAAAAGGAGGAAAAGTAAATCAATTAAACGTCCACACGAAGGCAGCAATTGAGCTAATGGGCGCAAAAGTCACAAATGCAAACATTCAAAAATCAGCGGCAGGCTCGACCGTGCAAATGAGTGCGGATGCATCCGTGGCAAACTTTGTAGCGGACGCGCTGGTAGAGGTAAAGGGCAATGGAACAATTGAAAACGCTGTCATCAATGCAAATGGCGTGAAGATGGAACCGAAGCCGGCTCGTGTAACGATAGCGGATGGCGTGCAATCAGATGTATCAGCATCTAAGCCATCTGGAGGCGGAACTTCAGGCGGCAATCAGCCAGTAAGCAAAACAGCAGCAGAGGTTGCTGCGTCAATAGCCGCGATCACGGCGCCAACAAAGGATGCTACAGCATTAACGCTCCCAACGGTGCCGACCGGATTTACAGTAGCGATCAAGACTTCAAGCAATGCAAACGTTATTGCTCTAAATGGAACGGTTGTGCCTCCAGCTGTACAAACGACCGTGAACCTCGTATTGGAAGTAACGAGGACATCCGATAACAGCAAGGCAAGCACAGGAAGCATTGCGGTAGTCGTACCAGCAAAGAATGATGAGCCCGCGGCTCCAACAGATATCCAATTAAAAGAGGCTGGCTTTAACTATATCAGCGATATTTCAGAAAATAGGATTCATGTTACTTCTGGCGACAGCTATATTTATACCGTTGATACGGCTGAAGGTGCAGGTCGTACCACCATGACAATCAAAACGGTGGATGAGCTGCTGAGTCAAATTACGGCAAAAACGGCTGTTCCCCAAACCTATGCGGTCAAGGATACAAATGGGCTTGCCAAGCAATTAACGGATTCGATAGCACCGGGAGATATTTTAACGGTAAGTGCAGACCAAGCTTCAAAGGATTATAACGTAAATGTCGTCAAAGGCGCGTTAAGAGGGAAAATGCAGCTAGTAAACAGCGAGATCACGGCGAATACGCAAGCTGATGTCGTGTTGAATTTTTTTGCCGGAATGAGAAGTCCATCAACAGAGGTTGTCCTGAAGGTTCCGAAGGGCATTAACGCTACCATGGACAACACAACGGTAAACGTGATTGGCAGAGGTGAAGTTAAGCTTTCCGGGCTTGCGACACAATCGATAGGCAGAGTAGGCGCGGGATACCGATTCCAGCAGGTTGGTACTGTCGCGATTGATAACAAGGAGGATGGAAGCCAGCTTATCACCTTTAAGGGCCTTGATTTAAGACCGGCAAACGGAGCGGATCTTCAAATTACGTTTAAGGATGTGACCGTCGAAGCAGGCGGCTATTTATTTGAGGCTTCCTACACGACCTCTGAGCCGGAAGTACTGACAAGTCCATGGAGTCCGGTCCTGTTAAAGGCTGTAAGTACAATTAGCGACTTCAATCGGGTTCTGGATAAGAGTCTTACTTATAAGGAGAGCATCGACACCTATACGAAGGCAAAGTTCAGCTGGAGCGCTGCTAAGAACGCCGCTTCCGTCAAGTTGATGCAATCAACGAATAAAGGGGCATCATGGACGGAAAGCGCTGCTGTCGTTGGTGCAGGAAGTGAAGAGGTAGAGGTGACAAACCTTACCCCGGACACCGAGTATTATTTTAAGCTTGTTATTGCTGGCGGCGATCATGCAGGAGATTCTAATATCGCTAAATTTTACTCGGGTAAACTGAGTGCCAAGCTGATGGGCGCAAAAGGTGATGGCACGGCTGACGACACGCAGGCGATCAATGATGCCATATTGTATTTGAACGCTTTAGGCGGAGGCACGCTGCTGTTTGAGAATGGTACATTTAATGTAAGAACCGTTCTTCTTCAAAGCAATGTATACCTTTATATCCATAAGGATGCTACCCTATCTGCATTAAAAGGCGGCGATGCTCCAGAGACTACGTATTTCTCGGATAAGGGATATCGCTCAGGCACATCCGCAACGGCGACAGGACCTTATAATGATCCTGAAAATTACTTGACCAAGCAGGATGTAGGCCATCATTATTTTAGAAACAGCATGTTCTTTGGTGAAAGACTAGACAATATCAAAATTATCGGCAATGGCAGAATTACTGGCAATGGCAATCTGGTGACCGGCGACGGGGTTATGAATAATGCTCCAAACAATCGTACAGATAAGATGGTTACCGTAAAGCTGAGTACAAACTTTGAATTCGGCGGCTTGGATAACGGGCTTGATCTCTGGTACGAAGAGACGAATTCACCTACCACTGATGAGCCGTATTATATTAAAAGCATAAACGCGGATGGCAGTAATGAGGTTAGGCAAACGGACATCAGCAATATGCTCAAAGTGGATCGGGCCGGACATTTTGCAATGCTGGCAACCGGAACAGATTATATTAATACGCATGACTTTTATTATGACAAGGGCAGCGGCGGCGGAGCAAGAGACGTGTTTGACTATATGCAAAGCAGTTATGTTACGGCCAAAAATATTTATGCCAAAGGCACCTCTGACGATATTGTAAAGCTGGGAAGCGATTCCTCACTAGGCTTCACTAGACCTGCTACTGATTTTTACGTTCGTAATATTATCGGAGATACCAACTGCAATTTATTCCAGATCGGCAGTGAAACGGTAGACGATATTAAAAATGCGTATGTCGATAATATTTACGTGCTCGCAGGAAACAAAGCCGGCTTTTCGATTTCCACCAATGACGGCGGCCATATCGAAAATATTTATTTGAATGACGGTCAGACGGGTACCATTCACCATAAGTCAGAAATGAGACGGACGCGTGCGCCATTCTTTATTTCGATCTCAAACCGTGGACGCGTGATTGGCGGTGACGCAAAACGAATGATTTTTATGGAAAATGGTGTACAGAGAGATGAACTGTTAAGCACAAATGTAAACATAGGGCGTGTAAAAAATATTTTCATCAAGGATGTCAATATTGAAGAGGTCTATCAAGGCAGTCAATACGGTGATCCATCCAAGAGATGGGTTCCGTATACCAACCAGAAAAAAGCGACACCAATTATTGCTGGCTATAAGGTTGGCGAGGGCGGACCAACGCTTCCTGACGGACGCAGTGTCGGCTATATCGAGAATTTAAATTTTGAAAATGTGGATGTTTTAGTCAAGGGCGGGAACAGCTTCGCTGATACCGAAATAACTCCCCCGGAGCTCGGCGTAGGCAAATATAACGTAAATGACATTGGCGAACAACCATCCTACGGCTTCTGGGCAAGACATGTAGATGGACTGACGTTTAAAAATGTCACAACAAGATTCGAGAATAATGATGACCGCTATGCAATCGTGCTGGATGATGTGAAAAATGCAACCATTGATCAGATGAAAATGGTCAGCGGGACTGGCAACCCTAATGTCATACAGTTATTAAATGCGAGCAATATTAGCGTTACGAATTCATCTTACTACAAGAATACTTGGAATAATGAGCTTACTCCTCTCGCTGACTTGAACAATGTAACAGTGACTGGAAAAGAGACTTATCCGAATAACTGGGTACAGAATCTGCAGAACACGTCCATTCAATTGAAACGGGCCGGACACCTGAATCTAACGAATGTAGACCTTGCTGCCAACTCGATTACAGCAGTAATGGGAGCGACTGTGCCAGATGTCATTAGTCAATTAGAATCAACGGATGGGACGATACAGACGTACTCGGTCACCGATTCGTTAAACGCTGAGAAAAATTCGGGAATCGTTGTGACAGGAGACATACTCGTCGTAACCGCCCAGGATGGAACGACGAAGAAAAGCTACAGCATCATTGTTCCTGCAGAGATCGTCGTTGAAGGTGAGCTAAGTTCCGTTACGAAGAGTATCCCTACTATTACGATTTCAACCTCATCCACCAATGGAATCGCTTATCTCCAAACGAATGCTGTTCCAGTCGGAGAGTGGATTGAATTCAGCATTGCCGTTCCGGAGGCGGGTACCTATGACGTATCGTATCGTTATAAGACCAATACGGCGGGAAGGGCTACTGTTCAGTCCTATGTCAATGGGGAGATGAAGGGTCTGCCGGTCAACCAAAATAATACAACAGCCAATTCGTTTATTTCGGTCGATCTAGGTCCGTCCACATTCACGGCAGCAGGCAGCTATCCGGTGAGATTCGCTGCCGTTAACGCGGGCTCGATCGTGATCGACCACATTAAGTTTGTGAAAGCAGCCTCTTTGAAGCTATCAAGCAACGCGAATATTCAATTGAAAGCAGAGGGACATCCGAATTTAACGACGCTCGACCCTGCAGAGCTTACAATTGGAGCAGTGAGCGGCACTACCGCTGATCAGCTATTTGTGCAAGTAAGCTCTACAGACGGATCGACACAAACGTATTCCGTCACGGATTCTGTCTATGCTGCAAAGCTTTCGGGCGAGCTTGTCACAGGCGATCATTTGCTAGTAACGGCAGCCGATGGTGCTGTTCAGGTCACGTATACGATCCATGTCGCACCGGCAGCTGGCATCGCTTCAGCTCCGACAGCCGCCAAATTATCTCCGCCAATCATTACAGGGGATGAACCGAAGCAGATTGAAGACTGACAACACAAAATGGCGGGGCAGGAATCGTTCCTGTCCCGCTATTTTTAGGTGAAAAGCACTTTCTACAGCAAGCAACTAGTAAAGATCTTAAACATTCCGATAAAGATATTTGATTCTCCGTCCTGTATATTTCCTCTACAATAAAGACATGAAAGCGGATTCAGTTGATGCCGTTTAGACGACTTAGAGTGGAGGAGACCGAGTGAATACTAATCATTCAACTGTTGTAAACCGAAAGATCGCCAGAAAACAGAAGCCGCGCATCCACTGGCTGCCTTACCTATTAATTGCCCCAGCGATTGTTCTCATTATCGTCTTCCTGTTCTATCCGGTCGGGAATGTGTTTTATTACAGCTTGCAACAGTTCAATCCGGCGAAAGCATACGAGAATGGCTTTGTTGGGTTCGACAATTTCAAGACGATCTTCACAGCTGACGAATTGTTTCTATCCACATTGTGGGTATCGGCTAAATGGGTGTTCATAGGTGTTGCTCTCCAGCTCGTATGCGGACTCGGAATTGCGCTTATGCTGAATCAAGCATTTAAATTTCGCGGTGTATTCAGATCGGCTGCGATTTTGCCATGGGCCATTTCAGGAGTTGTTACATCCACCTTATGGCAAATTTTATTTAATGAGCAAATAGGGCCGATCAATGACCTGTTTTTGAAATTAGGGTTTATCGATCATAAGATCGCATGGCTTTCCGAAATACACACCGCATTTCCAGCTATCGTTACCGCTGAATTATGGAGGGGAATCCCTTTCTTCACCATCGCGCTGCTCGCTGGCTTGCAGACCATCCCGACTGATTTGTATGAATCAGCAGATGTAGATGGAGCGGGGAAATGGAAATCCTTCATCCATATTACGCTCCCGTTCTTGAAGACGACCATCATATTAACGACTCTGCTGCGGGCTGTCTGGGAGTTCAACAACGTAGATCTCATATTTGTAATGACGAATGGGACAGGCGGACCGATTGATTTAACGACCACACTCCCGATGTACATCGTTAAGCAAGCGATTATCGCGCAAGAATTTGGTTACGGCTCTGCACTTACCGTAATTGGCTTTACGATCCTGCTGCTGTTTGCCATCTTCTACTTGAAACTAAGCGGTTACGGAAAGGAAGAGTAAGCATGAGAAACACGCAAACCTTGAAAGCTGCTTCATTTATTCCCAAGCTGGCGGAAAGAACATTTCTGTTGTATCTACCGATGCTGCTTGCGATGTTGTTCACATTACTCCCGTTATTTTGGGCGCTTGTCACCGCGTTTAAGAGGGAGAGCGACATCACTAAGCTTCCGATCAAATATTGGCCGCTGCCAGCGACATTTGAGAATTTCCGGATTGCATGGACTAACGTAGGCTTCTCCAAATATTTCGTCAACAGCTTAATCGTTGCGAGCTTGACCGTACTCATCGTGCTGGTTTGCTCGATTCTCGTAGGGTACGCGATCAGTCGATTCAGGTTCCGCGGCAAAAAGCTCTTTATGCTGCTGCTGTTATGCACGCAGTTCATTCCAGGGGCTATGCTCCTTATTCCGATGTTTGAGATTTTTAGATCGCTGCATCTCACAAGCAATTTGCTCGCATTAGTCATCATTAACAGCACGTTCCAGCTTCCTTTCAACGCGATATTGATGAGCGGTTTTATTACGAACATACCCGAGCAGCTTGAAGAGGCGGCCATGGTGGATGGCTGCAGTCGGTTGAAATCTGTTTTCCTCGTCATATTCCCTATCCTGGTGCCAGGTATCGTGGCGACAATGGTCTATACGTTTATCGGATCATGGAATGAATTTTTGTTCGCACTCATGCTGATCAGCAAAAAAGCGCTCTTCACGCTGCCTGTCGGACTGCGGTACATGCAGGGCGAATACGACATCCAATACGGCGCATTGGCTGCTGGAAGCGTTATTGCTTTGCTGCCGGCAGCAGTCTTGTTCGCTTACGTTCAAAAGTTTTTGGTACAGGGCATGAGCGCGGGAGCTGTGAAGGGTTAATTGATTATTACTAATTTATTCTTTTCTGGTACTTATCTGAAAAGGAAATTAGCATAAATGAATCGAATAAGAGGAGATGTGTATATGTACAAAAAGGGACTCACACAGTTGATGGTAATAGGAACAGCATTAGCGTTAATGGTATCAGGATGCAGCAATGGCGGAAACGGGACGAATAAGGAGACGCCAGCGGCAAATCAAGCCTCTGAGCCGCCATCCCAAACGAGCGAACCGTCGGAAAAAGTGAAGCTTACCTTCTGGGACGAAAATCCTGGGCCCAATCGAACTCCTTTTTATGAAGAGCTTATAGTACGATTTAACAAACAGCACCCGAACATCGAAGTGGAATATACGGGTATCCCGGCAAGCGGCGCCAAGCAAAAGTATGACGTTGCGATTGCGACCAATGACACGCCTGATGTAGCGGGCATCAACATGGTTTGGTTATCTGATTTTGTGGCGAAGGGAGCAGTTCACGAACTTGATCCTTACTTCAATGATTGGAGCGATAAGGACAAAATTGCTTCAAATATGGTGGAGTTCGACCGGGGGTTAACCGCAGACAATAAGCTTTATTATCTTCCGCATACGATGTTTCTAGATATTCTTTGGTACCGGACGGATTGGATAAAGGACGCTGGATTGAAAGCGCCTACAACCTGGGATGATTTCTTCACTAATATCGACAAGCAAACCGACATCGCAAACAACCGTTATGGCTTTAGCATTCGCGGAGGCTCGGGAAGCATTAATCAGCTTACCTCGATGATGTATGCCTATTCCGGCATAACGGAATATTTCACGCCTGACGGCAAAGCGACGGTTAGAGATCCGAAAATCGCTGAATTTTTAAATAAGTATGTCGTGCTCTATAAGAAAAATACACCCGTAAGCGACGTTACGAACAGCAACAAAGAAATGAATGCAACGTTCGATACAGGTACTTCGGCCATGATTCAGCATAATTTCGGTTCATACAATGACCATGTTAAAAACCTGGGCAACGACAAATTCGCAGGCGTTATACCGCCTAAAGCAGCAAATGGCAAAAGAGTCGTCGTTCCGGTTGCAAACGGGTTGGTGATTTTCAAAAATACCAAGCACCCCAAGGAAGCATGGACGTTTCTAAGCTACTTGATGAATGCCGAAAGCCAAACGTACTGGAATGAAAGCATTGGCCAAATGCCGACTAACACCGTTGCACTCGAGAGCGATTACGTAAAGAGCACGCAGCATATTTTGCAAGGCGCAGAGGTGTTGGCGGATCAGAATACGGTTACGTTAAAGCTGCCTTTCCATCTGCCGGATTACACGAAGATTACGACGCAGCAGCTTGAGCCTGATTTCCAAAAGGTGCTTACCGGCAAAATGAGCGTCGAAGACTTTGTTAACGGCTGGGCTGATTCAATGGAGAAAGCGAAAGCGGACTATGATGCGGCAATGAAAAAATAGAGTATTCATCGCATTTGGGGTGAGCGTTCATTCGCTCCCCCTGAATGTTTTTATTTGTAGGGGGAGTACTGTGCCGATATTTCGTTCATTAAAATCAACGATTATTTGGTTGTTTATCCCGATTATCATCGTATTTGTACTGGCAACAGGAACGATCTCTTTTTATCTAGCCTCGCAACAGCTGAAAGAGAATGCATCGACCAATTTGAACGATACGATTGCTCAAACCAAAAGCTTATTAAGCGAAAAATTAACGGCGTTTATTGCGGAGCTAATAGGCTTGGAAAATAAATCGGAATGGATTTCCATTATGAACCGGACCGATAATCCGAATGTAGCTTTAGAGCCCGAGGACTATATTTTTATCAATAAAGCTTTGGATACTTATTTTGAACGATATTCGATGCTGGACTCCGTGTTGTTTTATTACAATGAAGGGCGAGCATCAATGTACAAAAAGGACTCGATGAGCTCAACCGTTGAAGTTTCCTTAGAGGAATATAGTCGCAAATTAGACAGCGAGCGCCTCTCCGTCATTAAATGGCTGAATATCCATGATGAAGTTAATTTAGCTGCACCGCAGGTGATCAGTGTTTACCGCATGTTCGGAAAAAACAAATCGCATACAAAGGGCATTTTCATGATGAATTTGAAAAGCCGTTTTTTTAGCGATTTATTGAATAATGCAAAGATCAGTACCAATGGTTATTTATGCCTCGTAAGCGATGACGGGGTTATGCGATTTAAAAATGTCGAGCATCGATACGAAATGGATGAAGCGGATCTTCAGAGGGTGCTGATGGCAACGGATCAGTCTTCCGGGCAAATCAATATGACGAATAAATTCGGAGAGAACATGCTGATCGTTTACGATACGCTAAGCCTGAATAAATGGAAGGTTGCTGCCATCGTACCGGAAGGCGAATTGTTCAATAAAGTGAATTCCATTGGTCTTGTGATCGTTGCGGTGATGCTTCTGGTCATTGTCTTTGCCATACTTCTCTCCAATATCGTAGCTCATATCATTACGAAGCCTCTCATGAAGCTGACCCAAACGGTAAATCGCATCGAGGATGGGAATCTGTCAATGAGGTACAAGGCGAACCCGACCAATGAAATCGGCGTTCTGAGCAGAGGAATCCAGGATATGATGCTCCGCATTGCTAATTTGTTAAATGAAGTGAAGGAAGAACAGGAGAAAAAGAGAGCAGCGGAGCTGGCTGTTTTGCACTCGCAGATTAAACCTCATTTTCTGTACAACACGTTATTCTCGATTAAACAGCTTTGCGAGATGGAAGAAAACAAAGAAGCTGCAGAAATGGTGACGGCGTTGTCCAACTTTTATCGAATTAGCATTAATAAAGGAAACGAAATCATTCCCCTCTCTCAAGAGATCGAACATATCCGAAATTATTTGTACATCCAGCAGATGCGCTATCGCGAGGATTTTATTTATGAAATCGAGCTTGACCCGGATATTTTGCAATGCAATATCGTAAAGCTGACTTTACAGCCTCTAGTTGAAAATGCGATCTATCATGGCATGAAGCAAAAACGCGGACAAGGCTTGATCCGCATATGGGGACAATTAACGAACCAAGAGGTGCGGCTGTATGTAGAGGATAACGGACTTGGAATGCCGGCAGAAGCGGTAGAGGCGATCAACCAAAGCTTGCGGGAGGACGAGGATCAAGGAGCTGCTATTGGGTTTGGCATTCGTACCGTAAATAAGCGTCTGCAGCTAAACTATGGGACGATGTATGGTCTTCAATATGCATGTAAGAGTGGCGGCGGAATAATCGCAACGATAAATATCCCATTTTACGGATGACGAGAAGGGGGACGATTGATGATGAAGGTTGTCATTGTAGATGACGACAGCATTATTCTCAAAGGGTTATCGCGAACCGTACCATGGGAACAGAATGGGTTTACACTGGTAGGCTCGGCTAGAGATGGTGAAGAAGCGTTGACCCTGATTGCAGAAACGCGGCCAAATCTGATATTAACAGACATCCGAATGCCTTTTATGGATGGCTTTCAATTGACGGAGGCTGTGAAAGAGCAGTTCCCGGAGATAAAAATTATTATGCTGACGAGCTTTGATGAGTTTGAGCTGGCGCATCGGGCGCTGAAATTGAAGGTTTTTGATTATTTATTGAAGCCTGTCGATACGCAGCTACTCTTGGAAACGGCAAAGCGGGCGCTTGCGGAGCTAGCGTATGAGAATGAAATGAAGCGCAAGGTTTTGGAAGGCATGCCGCTCCTGAGACAACGGTTTTTGGAGAGATTAATCAAGGAGAACTTATCCGAGGAAGAGATTCGTTCACACAGCGAGTTTCTTCATTTCAAGCTGTCGAGGTCAAAGTATGTTGTCATTATTTTAACGGCAGACGATTACAGCTACCCCGATTATCAGAACCGCTTTGGCAAAGAAATGCTGAAATACTGCATATTGAACGTTGCCGAGGAAACGATGCTGAATAATTATGAGGGCGTCGTTTTCGAATCGGAAAATGATGAGATTGTCATCATCTATAATGCGGATGGCGAGCAGGATTTGATTGAGCAGACGACACTGCATATAGCGGAGACGATTCGAGTCAACGTTGAAAAATATTTGAAAACGACCGTAACCGTTGGAATCGGCTTTATTTATAACCATCTTGGCGACGTTTCCCTATCGTATCGCGACGCAAAGGCCGCTATTGAATTCCGTCATATCATTGGAACAAACAGAGTGTTAACCGTCGGGGATACCGGACTTCCTCCAACGAGCTCGACAGAAATTATTTTAAACGGATTAGAGAACGAATTTGTAATGAAAGTAAAGCTGGGGCTGGAAAAAGAAGCATATGCGATACTGGACACGATCGAGCAAAGGGTGCTTGAAATGAAATTCGTGTCGCTTACGCAAGTCCGTCTGATCGGCATTGGCATCAGCCTGCTTCTATTTAAGGAGCTGGAAGAAATAGCGATACGAAATGTGAAGTTTAAAGAAAATGTAGAAAGCGTCTATTCCTATTACAATGTATTGGAAAGGTTTCAGACGGTGCAGGAAATTTTTGAATCGATCCGTCTTTTGACGGGGAACTTCCTGGACATTGCGAATCGTCAGCGCGAGATTCAAACCAAAAGCATGGTGCATTTGGCCATCGAGTATATTGAGAGCAACTATGCCACGGAAGGGCTGTCGCTGCAAGAGGTCGCCCGATATGTACATATCAGTCCTACCTATCTCAGTATTTTGTTTAAGAAGGAGAAGTTGATTACGTTCAGCGACTTTCTGCTTCAAACAAGGATGAGATCGGCAACGGAATTGCTTCGAATAAATGGTCTGAAATCCTACGAAGTCGCAGAGCAGGTCGGCTACAGCAACCCGCAATATTTTAGCCAATGCTTCAAGAAGTATACGGGATTCTCGCCATCGGAGTATAAGAATAGCGCTCTTTGATGATGCATGCCATGTTCCTGGTCATCAAGGAAATAACAAAGCCGGTGAGATTATGTCTCGACCGGTTTTTTTCTATGGATTTGAGCTAGTGGATTTCAGTGAAATGAATAAATGGGACTAGTCTTTACAATAATACTTGTTGAATGTTGGAAAGAATAACAAACGGTAGATGGGAGGAATGATTATGAAGCAGAAAGAGATAAATGAGGAAATAACGGAGAGCAAGCTGTCCATCTTCTCTCTCGGCGGCGTGTACGAAATTGGGAAAAATATGTATGTCGTACAATATGCAGATGATATCGTCGTCATTGATTGCGGATCTAAATTTCCGGATGAGAGCTTATTGGGTATCGATCTGATTATCCCTGACATCTCTTATTTGTTAGAGAATAAGGACAAGGTTCGAGCCTTGGTGATCACTCATGGGCATGAGGATCATATCGGCGGCATTCCGTACATTTTGAAACAAATGAATATGCCTGTTTATGGAACAGCGTTGTCCCTTGGTTTAATTAAAGGGAAGCTGAGGGAGAATCGGCTCAAAGGGATCGTTCAGCACGAAATCCACTCTGAATCTTTAGTCGAGCTAGGCAGTCTGAAGCTGTCTTTCTTTCGGACCAATCACAGCATACCGGACTGTCTTGGTGTCGTCATTGAAACGCCCGAAGGCAAGGTTGTGCATACCGGAGATTTTAAATTCGATCTTTCCCCGGTCAACCAACAGTTTCCGGATATTCACAAAATGGCTCATATCGGTGAAAGCGGTGTTTTGGCGTTACTATCCGAGAGTACAAATGCGGAACGGCCTGGATTCACGCCATCAGAGCTTGTCGTAGGTGAACGCATTGAAGAGGCTTTCCAGAAAGCAGAAAACAGAGTGTTCTTATCTACCTTTGCCTCCAATGTGAACCGTGTGCAGCAGGTCGTTGATGCTGCCAAAAAAACAAATCGAAAGCTTCTATTGCTTGGTCGAAGCATGGTAAACGTCGTATCGGTTGCATTGGAGCTTGATTATTTACGGGTGCCGGAAGGTATGTTAATTGAAGCAAAAGAAGCGAATGAGCTGCCTAGAGAAAGGCTGGCTGTGTTATGTACGGGCAGCCAAGGGGAGCCTATGGCCGCTTTATCAAGGCTGGCAAGCTCAACCTATCCGCATATCGAAATATTAGCGGGGGATACGGTTATTTTTGCCTCTTCGCCGATCCCCGGAAATGAAAGAAACGTATCAAGCACATTGAACCATCTCTATATGCTGGGCGCGCATGTCATTCATGGATCGGGCACTTCAACCGGCATGCATGTTTCAGGACACGGCAGCCAAGAAGAGCTGAAGCTTATGCTAACCCTTATGAAGCCGAAATATTTTATTCCGATTCATGGGGAATATCGGATGCTGTACCAGCACCGGCTTCTGGCGGAGTCCGTTGGTGTAGAGAGAGAAAATATTTTCATTATGAATATCGGTGATGTGCTCGATATTAAAGATCAAACGGCTCGCCAAACACGTAAAGTTGCAGCAGGCAACACCCTTGTTGACGGATTGGGAATTGGTGATGTTGGAAACGTAGTCCTGCGTGACCGCAAGCACCTTGCAGAAGATGGCATTCTCGTTGTGGTTATTACCCTTAGCCGCATGGAGGGCTCCTTATTATCTGGGCCAGATATCATTTCACGCGGTTTTGTTTATGTAAGGGAGTCCGAGGCATTGCTGAAGGAGGTCAGCCAATTAGTTATAAAGACCGTAAAAGATCTACAGGAAAATGGAAATGACGGTAAGTGGTCCATCTTGAAGCACAATTTGAAGGAGTCCATTAGCAGGTATGTATACGCTCAGACGAAGAGAAGACCAATGATTCTTCCGGTTATTATTGAAGTATGACTGTGCACGGAAAAAAATAATGAAAATGAAGCATATGCAACGCATAATATTCGCCAGAATTAAACATAATACGGTAGTTGCCAAATAAACGTACAGGAGGAAATACCATGAATCAGCTTCAACCTAACAATCAAATTTCCGAGCAGCTAGCGCATGCAGAACAGATGATACAACAATTGATCCAGCAGACTAACCAGGCGTCAGCTCAGTACCAGCAATTATTAAAGCAGGAGCAAAACAATGCCGTACTGCTTGAGCAAATTGCTCAACGCGAGCAGCAAGCCGCACATATTATTCAAACCGCTTTGCAAGGTCACCAAACGGCTATCCAACAGCTTAATCAAATTTCAAGCATTTGCAAACAGATTGCAAATGCTTCGTTCCAGCAAGCTCCAATGGCGTTTATGAATACGAACAATCAATCAACTGGTTTTTCGAACTATACATCGCATTAAGATGCATTAGCACCCCCTCTGCAATTAAGCGGAGGGGGTGCAATTTAATTACCGTATTTAAGCGCGGTCACGTTCACGATCGTTTGCGCGGTTTCTCATGCCAGCCAGCCCCAATAAACCTAGAAGACCAAGCCAACCCCAATCAAAGCCATCATCGTCTGTAGCAGCATTTGTTCTATAGTTGTTTGCGTTCATTGGTGTTCCGTTATAATTGGTTTGTCCGATCCGGTCAAAATCGGTTCCTAATGCACGATTGGTATCGTTAATGCCACGGTTGACATCATGACGCATCTCCGTACCAGGCGTATTGTTGTTAGCACTCATGGTTTCAGCAGAAGCCGGAATTGCGGAGAACATCATTAAACAGCCGATAAATCCAATCATTAATAAAAACTTCTTCATTTGCTTATCCCACCTCATTTGTTTTTTATAGTACTGGTTTATATTCTGCAATGAGGCTTACAACTATACTCGAGCAACTGGGATAAGCTTTAGGGAATTATTAGAACAGAAACTGAAATTGCCGCTAGGCCTACGCTATTCCACGTTGGTTTGCTTCCGCAGATCGGATGGAGGGATACCGAAATATGCTGAAAATTGCTTCGAAAAATAATGATTGCTGGAGTAACCCAATTTTAAACGAGGACCTTCATGAAGTTTCAACCGTAAATAACGACAATGACAAAATTATTCGCGACATATGCAATTATTTAGTTGGTCTCGGCCGTCGCGACATCATGTTTCTTAATGCAGGACAGCAGATGACCGTCTCCATCGAAAGAACGGAGGCTTATATAAAAGCATAAAATGAGCATCAAATTGCGTTTCGTCCGCATATGATTCATTAGATGATGATCGAACCGCATTTAGCGCGATGATGCGATCAAGGATCTAGGCTATAGCGTTCCGGAGGATATTTCATTGTTCGTAATCTGCGGAGATCTCTCGATGATGCATCAAGTTACGCCATCGTTGACGGGCATGGATTTGCAGCCTGCGGAGCTTGGTGTACAATTCCTTAGGCTGCTGATGCACAAGCTGGGCGTACTGGACGGCGAGTATGACGATCATTGGATCGTGAACAGCACGATCGTAGAAAGAAGCTCTTGTTCATTGATATGAAACAAGATGCCATAATTAAAAAACTAAGTGAGGCAAGCTATGACAGATCTAATTGCATTTTTTTCTTCTTTTTTCACGGAATATGAAATTTATTTCCGTATTTTTATTAGCGCATTCTTAGGGCTGCTTATCGGATTTGACAGAACCCATAAGAATAAACCGGCAGGCGTGAAAACCTATACATTCGTTACGGTTGCATCAGCGCTGATTACCATTGTTTCCATTGAAAGCGTTGTGGTCTACGGGCATATGCATGAGAGAACGATGATGGATCCGATGCGTCTGGCTGCGCAGATTGTGTCCGGGCTAGGCTTTCTTGGAGCCGGGCTCATTATGAAAACCGGCTTCGAAGTAAAAGGATTGACTTCAGCGGCGATGATATTATTCGCGGGAGGCGTAGGCATCGGAATAGGAGCCGGCTTCTATGGCATTGTCATATTCACGATCATTACGGCCTTTTTGTTTATCCGTGTCGGCGGCTGGATCGAGAAGCGGGAGCATGACAAGCTGCTGGTGAAAGAGGATAAGGATTTATCCGCGTGAATTAAATACGATTACGATTAAGACGCCGGGAGAAATGTTCGGCGTTTTTTAGTGCGCTGGGTTTGGACGCCTTAATGAAGTTCGACGGAATGCAAAAGGTGGCTTTTCTTAAATATATATGTTTTTGGGATACAAACGAGATGACCAAATGATAAGTTATCTAAAATAGTAGAGAGAAAGAAGCACAAATCCTGCATGTTCATAATATATTGAACTAAGAATAGCGTTGGGAGGTACTATAAAATGCCTAGTATTCTAGTTCAAATCGCTTTTTTAATTATTTTTGTATGGTCGATCATCATGTTGGTTCAAGATTTAAAGGTATCCCGAAAGATGTGGATGAATGTTTTTCTTCATGCTTCTGTTGCTGTTGTATCGCTTCATTTTCTTCTAGTATTCTAAAATAGGGATCCAATAGAGAGCAAGACGATGTATATGGGATAATATATTAAAACGTAACGAGAAGCATGCAGTGTTGCTATTAAGCAGCCGCTGCATGCTTTATTGTCTATCGAAGCCAACGATAAAAATAGCCTAATAGAGTAGTTACTTCATGTATAGTATGTATAGGTTATATAATTTAGTGACTTTTTTTTCACTACTTACATGTTCAAACAAACTTCTCTAGAATAGAATTGCAAGCGTTACTTTCCATTGCGATTACACTATTCTTAAGGAGATGAGTTGAGATGCAATTTCGTCATTTAGGAAAAAGCGGATTGAAGGTTAGCGAGATCAGTCTTGGAAGCTGGTTGACATACGGAGGATACGTAGAACGCGAAAACGCGGTGAAAGCGATACAGACAGCCTATGGGCTGGGCATTAACTTTTACGATACGGCGAATGTGTACGAGAGAGGCGAGGCTGAGAAGCTGATGGGTGAGGCGCTTCGGGCCTTTCCGCGTGAATCCTACGTGCTTGCGACCAAGGTGTTCGGCCAGATGGGCGACGGTCCCAATGACCGCGGCTTGTCCCGCAAGCATATTATGGAGCAGTGCCATGCCAGCCTGAAGCGGCTTGGCGCAGATTATGTGGATCTGTATTATTGTCACCGTCATGACAAGGGCACGCCGATGGAAGAGACGCTGCGGGCGCTCGATGATCTGGTGCGTCAAGGCAAGGTGCTGTATGTAGGCGTCAGCGAATGGACAACCGCCCAAATGGTGGAGGCGCATGCGATCGCGGATCGTTATTTATTGGACCGCATCGTAGTAAACCAACCAATCTATAATATGTTTAACCGTTATATCGAGAAGGAAGTCATTCCGTACGGGGAGCGAGGCGGCATCGGACAAGTCGTGTTTTCGCCGCTTGCTCAAGGTTTGCTGACTGGGAAGTACAGCTCGGTGAACGAGGTTCCTGCGGATAGCCGCGCCGCGAAGCTCGATGGCATGCGGAAAAATGTGACCGAGGAGAAAATTAATAAAGTGCGCGAGCTGGGCAAAGTGGCATCCGAGCTTGAGCTGACGGTTGGCCAATTGGCGCTTTCCTGGATTTTGCGGCAGCCGAATGTGTCGAGCGCACTGGTCGGTGCGAGCCGCCCCGAGCAGATAGAGGAGAACGCGAAGGCGTCCGGTATCGTGCTGAGCGCGGATGTAATCGAGCGGATCGAACATATTTTAGAATCGTAAAAGCAGGAGGAGTGTGGAGTGAGGAGCAGTTGCTGCGGCAGCTGCTCCTTTTCTTTTTATAAGCTAATTGAGAACGAGATCACAGAAATATTAGGTTTGATAGCCGGCGAGATTGGAAACCTATCTATCTATTAGCAGGCGCAGCACCTTAGTAGACGAACTGCAAACTGCTCGCAGCTTGTACAATCTTGTTTGTGATGGTGTCAAAGGCATCCGTTTTGACTCCATCAGATAGGTTTAACGAATTTATTTGCTTGATCGACTCTTTCCCCGCATTCATCAAGTCCAGAAGCAGCTGCGTTTGCTCTTTGTGCGTTGTCGCTGCGTTAAGCTTACTTTGTATGATAAACAGCTTGCCTTCAAAAGCATTCATAATGCTCTTGAATATCACCGCTTGGTCTTTGGGAGCGACTATGGTCACTTCTTTTTGGAAAATAACTTTATTCGATTCATTGGATGGGTAGACGATTGATGCTTTTTGTCTACAGTAAGTTTGAATGACATGTGCTCAGATTGAGGGTGTACGCGTGGATAAACAGTATCGTATATGAAAACACCAGAAGCTGATCAAACGTTGTTAAAGAACGTGTGTTCGCATATAATGAAGAGGATTCTATTATAATCATGGGGTGAGGTCTACATAATGAATGATACTGCTTTGCTAATCATTGATGTTCAAAACGGCATGTTTCAGGAAACAGACCCAGTATACGACGGTAATGGATTGCTTGAGCGCATACGCGGACTTATCAAAAAAGCTAGAGCATATGATACTCCCATTATTTATGTCCAACATAATGAAGGTGAAGGCGAGCCTTTGGAGACCAATAGTCCAGGCTGGAACATACACCCCATGATAGCTCCTGCTAAGGGTGACACTATTATTCAAAAGCATACGCCAGACTCGTTCAACGAAACGAATCTCCATACGGAGCTGGTGAAGCAAGGAATTAGTAAAGTTGTTATGGCGGGACTTCAAACCGATATGTGTATCGATGCAACATGCCAAAGAGCCAGCGAATTAGGCTATCATGTGACAGTGGTCCAAGACTGTCATAGTACTTGGGGCCAAGGCGATCAAAGCGCGACACAAATTATAGCGAACTACAACGATGAGTTTCGGTCTTTCGCGGACTGCTATGAATCGTCGTATATTGTATTTTGCTCCGAATAAAAAAAAATCGCCCATTCGTCGGCTATACCGGAGAATGGGCGATTTTCATTTCTCAAAGTCAAATTCTAAGAAAACATCTCCGATGACTGCTGCTGACCCGAGTTTTTCAGGCGGCGAAATGCACTGGGAGAATCGATTGAGCGTTTGCAATATTCCCCACCTCATAGTCTATTGATTATGACTTAGGAATTTTCAGTACGGTACCAGCTTTTACCTGATCAATATCGACGATATGATTGTAGTCCGCAATGAACATGGCGTGTTTGGTCGTGCCGTAGTAGGTTTTGGAGATGCTGTAGAGCGTCTCGCCTTTCTGCACGGTATGCTCCGTAGCTTCAAATTCTGTCGAGTTGTCCCCGGAGCCGATGTTTTTGCTTGGCGTGTAGTTTTTAAGAGAAGGGATGACAAGGTTAGTGCCGGCCTTCAGTCCTTCGTTTTTGTCCAGTTTATTTTCACTCGCAATGTAATCCACATACTCTGCTGATTTATAAAACATTCTGGAAATACCGGAGAGGGTATCACCAGCTTGAATTAAATAGGTTGCCGGCAGTGTAATCTTAGAATAGTCTTTGGTGTTCTGAGGCTTGCCGCTTGATGAATCGGTCCCTGAGGTCAACGCAGGAATCGTAAGCGTGTCGCCAGCTTTCATATCGTTAATAAAAAAAATGTGGTTATGCTCTGCAAGCAGCGCGTACTGGTCCTTGGTTTGATAAAATTTTTCTGATATCGATCTCAAGGTATCGCCTTTTTGGACCACATAGGTTGTAGGCAGTTTTACGGCCTGGCTTCTATCTTTTGGCTCGTTGTTGCTCTCCTTCTGGCCTTGGCTCGGCTCATCCGACTGCTTCGGTACGGTTGTTTCCGCTTCGTCTTTGTTTTTCACCGGTGTTTCGGTTGCTGTAGGCTCTGGGATTTTCGTGTTCTCCTCAGTAACCTCTTTAGGCTCTTGCGTTACTTCAGTGTCGACTGTACCGGCAGGTACTGGCTCATCGGCTATTGATTCATTTCCGTTTTGTCCGTAATTTGACGAATCAGAGCTAGGGGCATCGCTATTCCCAGACTGATTATTGGTTTCAGTTTGCTCAGCAGTCGCTGTTTGAAGATTGGTATCGACTATATTCGTATATTTGCTGTACAGTATTCCGCAGATGGCTACGAGAATGATGACGACTGCTAGATAAAGTGATAACGTTGCTTTCTTAAATGATGCCAAGCTTCCCTTTGAACGTTTGTTGCTTCGTGTAGTTTTGTTTTCCAATTCGTAATCTTCTCCCTTTACCTCAACATATTCCTATTCTATCCGACTTGTCGAAACCTGTGGAATGGGACTAAACAGCCATTTTTCACGTACAAGTTGGAAGTATATGCGCAGGGATTGAATATCGATTTGATTAACGGCAGTCAGTTGGTGGAGCTGTGGAGAGCATCTGGAGAGGAAGTATGAATGGGTTATAGAACGAAATATAGTACCACAATTATAGGGGTTGGATAGGCTGGACTGGTAAGAAATTAGAATGTGTAGCTGTAATAAAGAGTAAGTCATAAACACAATCTATAAAAATTCTCAGCGGAGTAATAGTGCCATTCCCAAAAATGTTCACCTGAAGCTTGAATAAACCGTAAGAACCAAATTTCAAAATTTAAATTCAATTTTTGTTTTTCATTGAGTGACCAATAAAGATAATTAGTCTTACGGTCATTCACATCAGCCTCTTTAGAATTAATGAAAAGCATTTCTCCATCTAAATAACCAACTGGATACCATCCTTGTGGTAAAGCCTCTTCTAGCCTGTCCATTATTTCTTTTATTTCAGTCAGGCTTAAAAGAAGAAATCCTCCACCGTACATACTAAACAATGTTGCTCCATTATGGATTATTAAAAACTCCCTGTAATCTGGCGGTAAAATAACATGATAAGAATCAATGAAGCTTTGAATGTCCTCCTCAATGGCTGAAGGATTAAACAAAAACTTTACGTAAACAGAATCACCTGAGGAATTTTGAACCGTTATTTCATTGTTGACCATTCTACTTTTCAAGCCAGTAAGTGTACTTTGTAATACGCTCATAATTTCTCCCCCAAAAATATGATAAAAGAGTAAGCGTCAAATAGCCCCCACCTTGTCATCAGATGAGAGCTAAGATAAGCTGGATTAAGATTTAAACACGTGGCAAGTCAGCGGTAGCGATGTTGACCAAGGCAACAGCTTGTCTAGCGTTTCCGGATTTTTCGGATCTGGGAGCTGCGGGAGTTGCTCAAACAAATACATCAGATATTTGAACGGATTCAGCCCATTTTCTTTCGCCGTTTCCATCATGCTATAGATGATACTACTTGCTTTTGCGCCGCGAGGCGTATTGGCAAACAGCCAGTTCTTTCTACCAATT